>NZ_PGFF01000001.1:2400000-3000000 GCF_002797715.1 Diaminobutyricimonas aerilata
GCGCGCCGCGCGCCGCGTCGCCGGAGCCCGTGAGGCGGTGACCGGAGACCTCGACGTGCGCGCGGTACTCGACCGACGCAACGCGTTCACCAGCAACTGGTCCGATGCGGGACAGGTCGACTGGGTGCGCGGCGCCGGCATCGACCTCGTGCGCGGACACGCCCGCTTCACCGGCCCGAAGCGCATCGAGGTGACGGGTGAGGATGGCACGGTCACCGAGCTCGTGGCCCGCCACGCGGTCTGCGTGAGCGTCGGCACCGACCCGAAGATCCCCGACATCCCCGGTCTCGCCGAGGCGAACCCGTGGGGCAGCCGCGAGGCCACGAGCGCCCAGGAGGTGCCCGCGAGCCTCGCGATCCTCGGCGGCGGTGTCGTCGCCTCCGAGATGGCCACCGCGTGGGCGACCCTCGGCAGCAGGGTCACCCTCATCGCCCGCAGCGGCCTGCTCGAGGGCATGGAGCCGTTCGCCGGCGAGGCGGTCGAGCGGTCGCTGCGCGAACTCGGCGTCGACGTGCGCCTGCACACCGCGACGGAACGCGTGACGCGCTCGGAGGACGGCGTGCACATCGAACTCGGCACCGGCGAGTCGGTGACGGCGAGCGAGGTGCTCGTGGCCACGGGCCGCACGCCGCGCACCGGCGACCTGGGCCTCGAGACGATCGGACTCACCCCCGGGGACTGGCTGCGCGTCGACGACACGCTGCAGGTCGAGGGTTTCGACTGGCTGTACGCCACCGGCGACGTGAACCACCGCGCCCTGCTCACCCACCAGGGCAAGTACCAGGCCCGTGCGGCCGGCGACGTCATCGCCGCGCGCGCCCGCGGACTCGCGGTGTCCGACGCGCCGTGGGGCACCCATGTCGCCACGGCCGATCACGCGACCGTGCCCCAGGTGACGTTCACCGACCCGGAGGTCGCCTCCGTCGGGCTCACCGCGCGCCAGGCCGAGGAGGCCGGCTACGACACCCGCGTCGTCGACTACGAGATCGGCTGGGTCGCCGGGGCGAGCGTGCACGCCGACGACTACGCGGGAACGGCTCGGATGGTCGTCGACGAGAGCCGCGGCGTGCTGCTCGGCGTCACCTTCGTCGGGCCGGACGTGAGCGAGATGCTGCAGGCCGCGACCATCGCGATCGTCGGCGAGGTGCCGATCGAGCGGCTCTGGCACGCGGTGCCCGCCTATCCCACGGTGAACGAGGTCTGGCTGCGGCTGCTCGAGGCCTACGGTCGCCCGGGGGCGGAGGCGCGCACGCCGGCGTAGACGCCGAGCAGCGAGGTCGCCGTCGTCGCCCAGCCGAAGCGGGCGGCATGCTCGAGCGCGGCAGGGCGGGCGCCGGATCGATCGGCCGCCAGCACGCGGTCGAGTACGGCCGCCCACGCGCGCGGATCGCGACCGTCGACGAGTTCGCCGGACGCGCCGTCGGCGACGGCCTCGCGAAGTCCGCCGCTGCGTGCGGCGACCACGGGCACCCCCACGGCGGCGGCCTCGAGCGCGGAGGCCCCGAAGAGCTCGCCCCACGAGGGCACGAGAACCACGGAGGCGGCCGCCATCAGGCGGGCCCGCGCGCGGTCCCCGAGGGGACTCACGCGGCGCACGTCGGCGCCGACGCCCAGTCGGCGCGCCAGCTCGAGCATCCCGGTCGCGTCCCCCGCGCCCGGGGCCACGAGCACCGGTACCCACCCGCGCAACGCGTGTAGTTCGGCGAGCGCGAGCACGGCGAGCTCGTGCCCGCTCCACGGGGTGACCGCTCCGGGGATGACGATGAGGGGCCGTGACGGGTCGATGCCGAGGTCGAGGCGCACCGCCTCGGCCTCCGCCTCGTCCGCCGTGCGGAACAGCTCGGTGTCGACGCCGGGCGGCACGACCCACACCCGGTCGGCCGGGGCCCCCACCTGGTCGAGGAGCGCGGTCGCCTCCGCCGACGAGGACGCGACGACGGCGTCGGCCTGGTTGACGAGGAAGGTCTCGGATCGCCGGCGCCGTTCGGAGGGCGACGGCACCCCGGGCGGGCGGTCGGCGTCGAGTACGGCGGCGAGGCTCGCGAACGAGACCACGAGCGGCAGCCCCAGCTCGATCGCGACCGGCAGGGCGGCGAGCCCGCTCGTCCAGGAGTGGGCGTGCAGCACGTCGTAGCGCGGGGACCCGGCGCGGGCGAACACCGCGATCGCCTCGCCGAACTCGTCGACGGCGGTCGACGGGTCGTCGCCGAGGGCGACGGGCAGGTCGCGCAGGGTGACGCCGTCGACGGTGCGCACCCCGCCGGACCCGGGTGACACGACCTCGACCGGCACGTCGAGCCGTGCGAGAGCGCGCGCCGTACCGAGCAGGATCGGATCCGGTGCGGTGACCTCCGGGGCGTCCGGATGCGGCATCGACACGAGAGCCACTCTCGGCAGCACGCTCATGCCGTCACTGTAATGTGCGCAGCATGGCGGCTCCTGGGGTTCCGATCGCCCTGCGCGGCGCCGTGGCCTGGGCGTCGCGGCGGCGTCCGCTGCGCGCGGTGCTGCTGCACCCCGCGGTCGCACGACCGGGGTACTGGCTCGCCAGCGCGTGCGGAGCCCTCTGGGGCGGGCTGCTCGGCGGTTTCCGCTACCGGCGGCGCGGCGGGGTGGTCGTCTGCGCCGGCCTGCCGCGATGGGCCTTCGGCCGCGGGGGCACCACGATCGGCGCGGTGTACCTGACGCGCGACACGGTCTCGGATGCGGTGCTGCGTCACGAGGCGGTGCACCGGGCGCAGTGGCGGCGATACGGCCTCGTGTTCCCGGTGCTGTACTTCGCGGCCGGCGTCGATCCGCACACCAACCGCTTCGAGGTCGAGGCAGGCTTGCGAGAGGGAGGGTACCGATGAGCACCATCGTCATCACCGGGGGCAGCTCCGGTATCGGCGCCGCCGCCGCCCGCGAGCTCGCGCGGCGCGGCCACGACCTCATCGTCGTCGGCCGTGACGCCGGGCGCACCCGGTCGGTCGCCGCGGAATGCGGCGGCACCGCCCTGCTCGCGGATTTCTCTCGACTCGACGAGGTGCGCGGGCTCGCCGACGAACTCGCCCGCCTGCCGCGCATCGACGTGCTCGCGAACAATGCGGGCGGTCTCATGCACCGGCGCGAGCTCACGGTCGACGGGTTCGAGCGCACGCTGCAGCTGAACCACCTCGCCCCGTACCTGCTGACCCGGCTGCTGCAGCCGCGCCTCACCGCATCCGGCGCGCGGGTGCTCCACACGGCGAGCGTGGCGAACCTCGTCGCGTGGCGCCGGTTCGAGACCCTCGACTGGAGCGACCGCCGCTGGGGCGGGGGCTGGCGGGCGTACGGCACGAGCAAGCTCGTCACGATCCTCTTCGCCCGCGAGCTCGCGCGGCGCACCGGGCTCGAGAGCTACTCGTTCCATCCGGGCTACGTGCGCACGTCGTTCGGCGCCGAGTCCCCGATCCTGCGCCGCTTCACGAACCTCGTGGAGTCGGCGCAGATCTCGCCGGAGTCTGGCGCGGCGCCGCTCGTGCAGCTCGCGACAGCGGACGAGGTGCCCGGCGAGAACGGCGGCTACTTCTCGCAATTGCAGCCGGAAGGGCGCGCGCAGCGTCGGGCGAAGGACCCGGAGCTCGCGGCGCGCATCTGGGCGCGCAGTGCCGAGCTGCTGCACCTGCCCGTCGATTGACGAGCGACGGTACAGGCGGGTTCAGCCGAGCTCGGACCGGCCGCGGCGCCAGTACCCCATGAACGCGACGTCGGAGCGGTGCAGTCCTACCTCGCGCACGAGGTGCCGACGCAGCCCGGCGATGCAGCCGGCCTCGCCGGCGAGCCAGGCGTAGAGCTCGCGCGACGGGGTTGCAGCGGGCACCTCCCACAGCGCGTCGGCGTCGACGTCGATCTCGTCGAGGCCCTCGCCCCCGTCGTCCGTGACGACCATCTCGCTCACGTAGGCGCGCACGGCCCGGTCGAGGGCGACGCCGTGCTCCAGTTCCGGCCGGCTCTCACGGGCGAGCCAGGTGACCGTCACTCCCCCGGGTGCGGCCACGGGCTGCACGTCGGCTTCGCTCGGCACCTCGATGAACGCGCGACCGCGGGCCTTGCGCGGAAGGGATTCGAGGATGCTGCAGATCGCGGGCGCGGCCGACTCGTCGCCGGCGAGCAGCACGCGGGCGGCGTCGCCGGGGTTCCATTCGACGCCGGGGGCCGGAGCGTCGGCGGCGACGGGTCCGATCGCCTCGGGCGCGACGAGGTGGATGATCTCGCCGACGCGGGCGCGACGCACCCAACGCGTCGCAGGACCCTCGTCGCCGTGGACGACGAAGTCGACGTCGAGTTCGCCCACCTCGGGTCGGGCGGCGCGGATCGTGTAGGTGCGCAGCACGCAGCGTTCCTGTTCGGGCATCGCCCGCCACGCGGCGAACCAGTCCGTGGCCCGGGGGATATGGCGCGACCCGGTGACCGGATGCGGGACCGCGATCTTGATGCGCTGGTCGAAGCCCGCCGCGTGCACGGAGCGCAGCTCGTCGCCGCGGAAGGTCACGCGCACGAGGTGTCGTCCCACCGGCGTCACCGCGGCGACCTCGGCCGCGAGCACGGCGTACTCGACGCGCGTGGGCAGCGTGATCGGGGTGGTGGGGAGCGACATCACGCCAAGTATGGCATGCCTAACCTAAGCCGTCACGGTCAGGAGGTCGGCTCGCAGCTTCACCACATCGACGGATGCCGTCGCTGCCACCGCAGCCGGCGCTCGAGCTGGGCGCCGATCGCGAGCAGCACGTCCTCCCGGCCCGGGCGACCGATGAGCTGCACACCCATCGGCAGGCCGGCCGAGGTCTCACCGACCGGCAGGGTGATCGCGGGCAGCCCGCTCACGTTCACGAAGCTCGTGAACGGGGTGTACTGCACCTGCTGCGCGAAGTTCCGCTCGCCGTCCTCCGCATCCCACCATCCGATCGGTCGCGGCGTCTGCGCGAGCGCGGGGGTGATGACGGCGTCGAACGGGGCGAACGAGCGGATGACCCGCCGCTCGAACCCGGTCAGCACGGCGAGCGCCTCCGCGAGCTCCCGGGCGGAGAGGGCACGTCCGCGCTCGACGAGCCAGCGGGTGAGGGGCTCGAGCAGGTCGAGCTGCTCGCCCTCGGCGGGGATTCCCGCGGCGCCGGCCTGCCAGATCGTGCGGAAGGCGGGCGCGTATTCGGGTGACGGACCGAAGTCGAGCTCCTCGATGCCGTGCCCGAGGGCGTCCAGTTCGCGCAGCGCGGTGTCGAGCACGTCGCGCGCGGCGGGATCGAGCGCGATCTCGTACGCCTCGTCCCACGGGCTCGAGGTCATGACGGCGAGCTGGAAGCGACCCTCGCCGCGAACGGCGGCGTTGAGCAGCGCACCCCCGTCCCATGCGGGAGCGCGGGTGGAGAACTCCCACGCTCCCTCGCTCATGGCGTCGAGCAGGAGCGCGGCGTCGGCGACCGTGCGGGCGAGCGGGCCCGGGACCACGAGCCCGGCCAGCCGGTCGAGGCCGCTCCCCGCGGGGATGCGACCGCGCGACGGTTTGAGTCCCACGAGGCCGGTCGCCGCGGCGGGGATGCGCACGGATCCGCCCCCGTCGCTGCCCGGCGCGACCGGCAGCAGACCGGCGCTCACCGCGACGGCGGCGCCGCCGCTCGACCCACCGGGTCCGAGGGCCGTGTTCCACGGGTTGCGGGCGGGAGGCGCGGCGAGCCCCTCCGTGTAGCTGGGCAGTCCGAACTCGGGCGCGGCGGTCGCGCCGAGGCTCACGGCGCCCGCCGCATCGAGCACGTGCACGAGCTCGTCGGATTCCGCCGGCACGAAATCGCGGAACAACCGCGAACCGAAGGTCGTGCGGGCACCGGCACGACGGGTCAGGTCCTTCTCGGCGAGCGGCAGCCCCCACAGCGTGGCCGCGCGGGAGGCCGAGCGGGCGATCGCGTCCGCCCGGTCGAGCGCGCCCTCCGCCGAGACCGTCGTGAACGCCCCGAGCACGGGATTGAGGCGCGCGATGCGTTCCAGATAGTGCTCGGCGAGCTCCCGCGGCGACACCTCCCCCCGGCGCAACCATTCGACTTGCTCCTGGGCGGTGAGGTGGTGCAGCTCGAACACGCGTCGAGCCTAGATCGCTCCGGGCGGCGCCTCGAACGGCCGGCGCGCTCCCGCGGCCCGCATCGCGCGCCTCGCGGAGGCGAGCGGCTCGTCGTCCTCCCAGCGGCGGATTCCGATCGTCGCGAGGGGTGTTAGATTCCCCCGGGAAAGGGGCGACATGCGGGGACGTGCGACGGCACTGGCCGGGATGGCGGTGCTCGTGGCGGTGGTGAGCGGTTGCTCCGCGGAAGCCGCCCCGGATGACGACGCCCCCGCGCACAGCGCCCCGCCCGAGACCGGTCAGACGCCGGAACCGGCCGCCACCTCCGAACCCGCCCGCTTCGAGCAGCCGGAGTCGTGCGAGGAGCTCGTGCCGGAGAGCCGCCTGACCACGTTCGAGAAGACGGGGTTGACGCTGCTCGGCGGCCCCGGCGGCGTCTACGGCACCGACTACTTCGCCGACCCGACCCCGGAGGAGCAGTCCGGCGGGATCACCTGCATCTGGGGTGTCGACGGCAACGACGGCACGACGATGGTGTTGTCGGTGGCACCGATGTCGCCCGCGAATCGCGCCCAGGTGGTCGGCGACCTCGTCGCGCAGGGTCTCAACGAACGCAAGGCGGGCGACGCCGTCGTCTACGAGGTCATCGGCGACACGGAGGGCTTCCCCGCGATCGTCAACGTGCTGCGCAGCGACAGCTGGATGTCGGTGCTGAGCGCGACCGGCGGCCAGGCCGCCTACGACGACGCGATCGCGATCTGCGACGAGATGACGGAACTGGCCTACTCGTCCTGACCGGGATCGTCGAGCTCCTGGAACGCGGTGATCTGCAGCCCACCGGGTGCCTCGAGGCGCGCGTTGAGCGAGCGCCACGGCGTCTCGACCGGCTCGGCGACGACCTCCGCTCCCCCGTCGGCGAGGCGCCGCGTGGTCTCGGCGGCGTCATCGACCTCGAATGCGACCCGGATGCTCAACGCATATGGTCGCGCGGTCGGTCGGCCCACCTCCACATCGTCGATGTAGCGAATCTGGGCAGGATTGGCGATCTCGAGGGTCGCAGCGGGCACCTCGAGGATCGTGACGTGCGCGCCGCCGCCGGCGGCGAACGCGCCCTGTTCGCGCAAGCCGAGCACGTCGCGGTAGAAGGCGACGGCGGCGTCGTAGTCCTCGGTCTCGACGACGAGGCGGAGTTGTCGTGCGGTCATGATCCGAGCCTGGCAGTCCGCACCGACACAGGCCAGTCCCGAACAGGACGGAGAGGGGTCGTCAGCGCTTCTTCAGCGACTTCTGCATGAGCACCGTGCCCAGCCAGCGGTCGAACTTGTAGCCGACCTTGCCCATGTGCCCGATCTGCTCGAAACCGAAGCGCTGGTGCATGGCGATCGACGCCTCCGCCCCGCGATCCGCGATCACGGCGATGATCTCGCGCACGCCGGCCTCCCGGCTCGTCTCGATGAGTTCGGCGAGCAGCGCCGTGCCGAGCCCCTTGCCCGTCGAAGCGGCGCGCAGGTAGATCGAGTTCTCCACCGTGTACCGGTAGGCCGCCTTCTCCTTCCATGGGTACACGTACGCGTAGCCGAGGATCTGCCCGCTGGGGCTCTGCGCGACCAGCCACGGGAAGCCCAGCTTGCGCACGTGCGCGAACTTCGAGCGCAACGCGCGGAGGGTCGTCGGCTTCTCGTCGAAGGTCACCGTCGAGTTCGCGACGTAGTGGTTGTAGATCTCGCGGATGTCGGGCAGGTCCGCCTCGGTGGCCGGCCGGATGCTGAAGGCGAAGGGCGCCTCCGGCTCGGGCTTCTTCCGCAGGTGAGGAGGCAGTTGCCGTCGCGGGGAGTATTCCTCTTCGAGCACCGAGCCCCTCCTGTCGTCGCGTGCGATTCTAGGCGGCCGGCGCGGCGCTCACGCGCCGAGCGACCAGTCCACGGGAGCCGATCCCTGCTCGGCGAGCAGCGCGTTGACCCGGCTGAACGGTCGTGAGCCGAAGAACCCCTTCGACGCGGACAGCGGGCTCGGATGCACCGATTGCACGACCGGCACGTCGCCGAGCATCGGCCGCAGTGTCGCCGCATCCCGGCCCCACAGCACGGCGACGAGCGGGGTGTCGCGCGCGACGAGCGTGCGGATGGCGTGCTCGGTCACCTCTTCCCACCCGCGGCCGCGGTGGGAGCCGCTCGCGCCCGGCCGCACGGTGAGCACGCGGTTGAGCAGCATGACACCGGAGCGCGCCCACGGGGTGAGGTCGCCGTGCTCGGGCGGGGTGATGCCGAGGTCATCGCGCAGCTCGCGGTAGATGTTCTGCAGGCTGCGCGGGATCGGGCGCACGTGCGCGTCGACGGCGAACGACAGGCCGATGGGATGCCCGGGCGTCGGATACGGATCCTGCCCGACGATGAGCACCCGCACCTCGGCGAGGGGGAAGGTGAACGCCCGCAGCACGTTCTCGCCCGCGGGGAGGTATCCGTGGCCCGCGGCCGTCTCGCCGCGCAGGAAGTCCCCGAGCTCCGCGATGCGGCCCGCGACCGGTTCGAGGGCGGTGGCCCAGTCCGGGTCGACGAGCTCCGCGAGCGGACGACGCGTCCCCGTCGTCATGCGGACCCGGTCACTCGGCGCCGAGCGTCGCCACGAGCACGCCCGTTCCGTCGTCGGAGACCTGCCACACGCTCCCCCGGCCGGCGACGTGGAAGCCTCCGTCGCTCACGACGAGCACGGTGCTCTCGTCGATCGCGACACCGCCGTCGACGAGACCGGCCTCGGTCGCGGCGATGAGCCGCCCGAGGGTCCCCCACTGGGCGGCGTGGGCGTCGACCGCGATGTCGACGAGGGCGAGCCCCTCGAGAACGGTCACCTCGTCGAGGTCCTCGCCGGCCTCCTCGGGGCACACCGGCACGCCCGCGATCCGCCAGCCGCCGACGATCGCCCGGTCGGCGGCGATCGCCGCGCCGGCGGAGAACCCGAGGTATGGCAGCCCGTCGGCGACGAGCAGTCGGATCTCGTCGATCCGCGGCGCGATCGCGGTGAGGTAGGCGGGGGTGAGTCCGCCGCCCACGAGCAGGGCGTCCACGGCGGTGAACGCCGACGAGGGCAGCTCCTCGCCGGGGTGGAGCACGGTCGCGACAGGATCGCAGCTCGCGGTCGAGCGCAACAGGCCGGTCCAGCGTTCCAGCTGTTCCGCGCCGTCGTCGAGCGGGCCGTCGGTGACGATGACGACCCGGATGCGCGGGACCACGCGCCCCGCGCCGGCGGCGCGCGCTTCGGCCTCGGCGATGAACGGACGGTACAGGTCGTCGGCGACCGAGGCATCCCATCCACCGCCGACCAGGTGAATGCTCATTCCGAAAGCCTAGATGCCCTAGCATCGCGGCATGACGTCGGCGTCGGCCCGCACGCGCGCCGGCGCGGTCACGTTCCGGCTGGTCGGCTACCTCTTCCTCGTCGAGATCGTCAGCGGCGTGCTACAGGGCTATTACGTGCCCCTCATCCCCGACCTCGTCGAGCATCTCGGCATCCGCGATGCGGACTTCAACTGGTTCGAGGCGGCGCAGCTGCTGCTCTCGGCGATCGTCGTGCCGGTGCTCGCGAAGCTCGGCGACATGTTCGGTCACAAGCGCATCCTGCTGGCCTCCACCGCGCTGACGGCCGGGGCGAGCTGGTGGCTCGCCTTCACGGGCGACTTCACCTCCTTCCTGCTCGCGTGGGCGCTGCAGGGCTTCTACGTCGTGTGGCTGCCGCTCGAGGTCGCCCTCATCTTCGACCGCGGTCGCGCGACGGGCACGGCGGCGAGCGCCACGCGGCGCGCGGCCGGGCTGCTCGTCGTCGCACTCGAGGCGGGGGCGATCATCGGAGCACTCGGCGGCGGACGCATCTTCCGCGCCCTCGGCGAGCAGGTGACACCCACCCTCGCGGTGCCCGCCGTCGCCGTCACGCTCGTGTTCTTCGCCGTGTTGTTCGGGGTGCCCGAGTCGACCCCGGTGCCCGGCCGGCGGCTCGACACGGGCGGATTCGTGCTCCTGACCCTGGCGCTGCTGACGATCACGAGCGGGCTGACGTTCCTGCGGCTCTCCGGTCCGGAGTCGTGGTGGGTGTACCTGCTGATGGCGGGCGGGGTCGCGCTCGTCGTGCCCTTCGTGCGGCGGGAGCTGCGGCACCCCGATCCGGCGATCGACGTGCGCGTGCTGCGGCAGCCGTCGATGTGGCCGATCCAGCTCACCGCGGGCCTCGTGGGCATCAGCATCCTCGGCGCGCAGGCGCCGCTCAGCACGTTCGCCGGCACCGACCCCGTCAACGGCTACGGGCTGGGGCTGGCCGCCGACGAGATCTCGAACGTCATCGGCGCCTACCTCGTGGCCATGATCGTCGGCGCGCTGCTGTTCCCACTCGTGTCGACCCGCTTCTCGCCCCGGGTCGCCCTCATCGCCGCGGCCTTCCTCGTCGCCGGCGGCTACCTCGCGTTCGTGCCCTTCCACGACTCGGTGCTGCACGTGACGGTCAACATGATCGTCGCGGGCATGGGCTCGGGAGCGCTCGTCGGCGCCCTGCCGGCGGCCGCGGCGGCCGCCGCCCCGCGTGGGCAGACGGGAGTGGCGACCGCGCTCACGAACACGACGAAGACGATCGGCGGGTCGTTCGCCTCGGCCGTGTTCGCGGTGCTGCTCGTCGCCGCGGGTGCCGAGGCGGTGACCGCGACCGCGTCGAGCCTCGCCGGCTACCTCGCGGTGTTCGCGATCTGCGGCGTCGGCGCGCTCATCGCGGCGGTGCTGCTGTTCCTCGTGCCGCGGCTCGCCTTCGCCGACCCGGCCCCCGATGCGCCCGACCCCGGTCGGGTCACTGCTTGACGCGGAGCTCGCCCTTCATGACCTTGTGCGGTGCGGCCTGCGCCACCGGCTTGATCGTGAGGGAGTCGATGTTCACGTGCGCCGGCAGGTCGAGCGCGTGGGCGATCGCCTCGGCGACGTCCTCGGCGACGAGGGGTCCGGGCACGTTCGCGTACACCGAGTCGGCGCGCTCCCTGTCGCCGCCGAAGCGCACGAGCGAGAACTCCTCGGTGCGCACCATGCCCGGGGCGATCTCGACCACCCGCAGCGGCTCCCCCGCGAGTTCGAGCCGCAGCGCCTCGACGAGTGCACGTTCGGCGAACTTCGCCGCGTTGTAGCCGGAGCCGCCCTCGTAGACCACGTGGGCCGCGATCGAGGTGACCGTGAGGATGTCGGCGACCCCCGCATCCGTCGCGCCGCGTCGCAACTGGGGCAGCAGGGCAGCCGTCACCCGCTGGGTGGCGAGCACGTTCACCTCGTACATGCGCCGCCAGTCCTCCGGGTCGGAGTCCTCAACCGAGGCGAGACCGAACGCGCCGCCGGCGTTGTTGACGAGCGCGTGCAGCGGCGCCCCGCCCGCGATCGTGTCGCGCAACCGCGCGACGTCGGCGGCGGAAGTCAGGTCGGCGACCACGAACTCGGCGCCGATCTCGTCGGCGAGCGCCTCGAGCCGGTCCGCGCGTCGCGCGACGGCGACGACCTCCCAGCCCCGTCGACGCAGTTCCCGGGCGGTCGCCGCCCCGATCCCCGAACTCGCCCCGGTCACCACAGCCCGCCGCGTCATCCGCGCTCCCTTCCGATCCGTCGGCACCACGCTAGCGGCGCCGGGAGCACGGCCCGGCCGTCGGTAGGCTGACCGGATGACGACCACGCTGCCGGAGGGGGCGGCCGCCGCCGCTCAGCGCCGGGTTCCGCTGTGGGACAACGCCCGGTTCGTGTGCGTGACCCTCGTCGTCATCGGGCACGCGATCCAGCGGCAGATCAGCGACAGCGACAACGCCCTCATCGTCTACCTGTTCGTCTACGCGTGGCACATGCCCGCGTTCGCGATCATCAGCGGCTACTTCTCGAAGTCGGGCGCGCCGAACGGGCGGCAGATGAAGAAGGTGCTCACCGACATCCTGCTGCCCTACCTGATCATGGAGACCATCTGGACCTCCGTGCAGTTCCTCGTGGAAGGCAAACGCGAGTTCAACCCCACCCAGCCGTCGTGGACGCTCTGGTTCCTGCTCGCGCTCGGCATCTTCCGGCTGATCCTGCCCTACCTCGCCCTCATCCGCTGGCCGTTGTTCTGGGCCGTCGCCCTGTCGATCGGCGCCGGATACTTCGACAACATCGACACGACGTTCTCGCTCTCGCGGGCGATCGGCATCCTGCCGTTCTTCGTGCTCGGCTGGAAGGTCCGCGAGTGGGGTCTCGTCGAGAAGTACCGGCTGATGGACGCCCAGGCGTGGTGGCTGCGTCTCGCCGCGGTCGTCGTCGGTGCGGCGTGGCTCGTCGTCGTGGTCGCGTACCTGCCCTTCTGGCGGCAGATCGAGTTGCGGTACTGGTTCTTCTACGACCGCTCCTACGTCGGCATCGGTGAGGACCAGTGGTGGGGCGGCATCGTCCGCCTCGCGGTCATCGCCCTCGCCGTGCTGCTCTCGGCGTGCTTCCTCGTGCTCATTCCCCGCGGTGAGACGTGGATGACCGGGTTCGGTCAGGCGACGATGTACATCTACCTGCTGCACTCTTTCGTGCTCTACCCCATCCGCGAGACCGGGCTGTTGAAGGACGCGCACGCGACGAACGTGTGGCTGCTGTCGATGGTGTTCGCGAGCATCGCCATCTCGATCGCCCTCGCGAGTCCGCTCGTGCGGCGCGTATTCCGGCCGATCATCGAGCCGAAGCCGGACTGGTTGTTCGTCGACAGGGACGCCGGGCGCACCAGCAAGGTCGATCCGACCGGGTCGCGGCGCCGGGGCTGACCCGCGTTACGGCGTGTGTCACCCGGCGTTGACCGCGACGGGCGCGATGCCTAGCGTGGCCCGGTGACGGTGCGACGACGGCGCCGCGACGACAGCCCCGGAGGAACCCGATGACCGACTGGAAGTTCGAGACCAAGCAGATCCACTCGGGCGCCGCGCCCGACCCGGTGACGAACGCCCGCGCCACCCCGATCTACAAGACGACCTCGTACGTCTTCAACAACGCCGACCACGCGAAGAACCTCTTCGCCCTCGCGGAGTTCGGCAACATCTACACCCGCATCATGAACCCGACGCAGGACGTCGTCGAGAAGCGCGTCGCCGCGCTCGAGGGCGGCACCGCCGCTCTCGCGGTCGCCTCCGGCTCGGCCGCCATCACCTACGCGGTGCTCAACATCGCCCAGGCCGGCGACCACATCGTCTCGTCGAGCTCGATCTACGGCGGCACCTACAACCTCTTCAAGTACACGCTGCAGAAGCTCGGCATCGAGGTCACCTTCGTCGAGAACCAGGACGACGCCGAGGAGTGGCGTCGCGCGGTGCGTCCGAACACGAAGCTGCTGTTCGCCGAGACGATCGGCAACCCGCGCATCAACGTGCTCGACATCGAGCTCGTCGCGGAGGTCGCCCACTCGAACGACCTGCCGCTCATCGTGGACAACACGATCGCGACGCCGTACCTGATCCGTCCGTTCGAGCATGGTGCCGACATCGTCGTGCACTCGGCCACGAAGTTCCTCGGCGGGCACGGCACGGTCATCGGCGGCGTCCTCGTCGACGGCGGCAAGTTCCCGTGGTCGCAGCACGTCGACAAGTTCCCGGGGCTGACCGAGCCCGACCCCTCGTATCACGGGGCGAGCTACACCGGTGTGCTCGGCGACGCGATCGCCTACGTCATCAAGGCGCGCGTGCAGCTGCTGCGCGACACGGGCGCGGCGCTCGCCCCCGACAGCGCGTTCACGCTGCTGCAGGGCATCGAGACGCTCAGCCTGCGCATCGAGCGTCACGTGCAGAACACCCAGGCGATCGCCGAGTGGCTCGAGGGCCACGACGACGTCGCGTCGGTGAACTACTCGGGCCTTCCCTCGAGCCCCTGGTACGAGACGGCGAACAAGTACGCTCCCCTCGGCGTCGGCGCGGTGCTGTCGTTCGAGCTCAAGGGCGGCGTGGATGCGGGTCGCGCGCTCGTCGAGAGCGTCACCCTGTTCAGCCACCTGGCGAACATCGGCGACGTGCGCAGCCTGATCATCCACCCCGCGTCGACGACCCACTCGCAGCTCACCCCGGAGCAGCAGCTCACGGCCGGCGTCACGCCGGGCCTCGTGCGCCTGTCGGTGGGACTGGAGAACGTCGAGGACCTCAAGGCCGACCTCGAGGCGGGCTTCACCGCGGCGCGCAACGTGTCGCGCGCGGCCGCCTCGGCCTGATCCGCTCCCAGGGCCCCGACCCCGCGTCCGCGCGGGGTCGGGGCCCTGTGCCGTTCCGCACGTAACACTGCGCCGGGCTTCCCGCCCGGCCCGACATACTGGCTGCACCATGGATTGGCAGACCCCCGAGGACGCCGTGCCGTCGGCGTTCGTCACCGAGGCGAACGTGCGCTCCCTGCTCGGCAAGCCCCCGGCGACCGGCGCCTGGCGCGAAGGCGATCCCGTCGGCGACCGCCGCTTCGCCGCGCTCGGTCCGCTCGCCCTCGAGGGCGGCGGCCGGCTCCCCGCCGTGCGCCTCGCATACGAGACGTGGGGCGAGCTCGACGCGGACGCCGGCAATGCAGTGCTCGTGCTGCACGCGCTGACCGGCGACAGTCATGTCACGGGTGCGCCCGGTCCGGGGCATGCGACCGGCGGCTGGTGGCCGGACCTCGTCGGACCGGGTCGCGCGATCGACACCGACCGCTTCTTCGTCGTGGCGCCCAACATGCTGGGCGGGTGCCAGGGCTCGACCGGTCCCGCGTCGTTCGCCCCCGACGGCCGGGAGTGGGCCGCCCGGTTCCCGTACCTGACCATCCGCGACCAGGTGGCGGCGCAAGCCGCGCTCGCCGACGCGCTCGGCATCGAGCGGTGGGCGGCGGTCGTCGGCGGTTCGATGGGCGGCATGCAGGCGCTCGAGTGGGCGGCGGGGCTCCCCGACCGCGTGGAGCGGCTCGCCGTGCTCTCCGCCCCGCCGTCGTCGACGGCGGACCAGATCGCGCTCAACTCGGTGCAGCTCGAGGCGATCCGGATGGACCCGACGTTCCGCGACGGCGACTACTACGACGCCCCCGACGGGGAGGGACCGCACCGCGGACTCGCGCTCGCCCGCCGGATGGCGCTGCTCAACTACCGCGCGCCGGCGGAGCTCAACGACCGGTTCGGCACGTCGTGGCAGAGCGGGCTCAGTCCGCTCGGCGGCGGTGGTCGGTTCGCCGTCGAGAGCTACCTCGACTTCCACGGCAACAAGTTCACCCGCCGGTTCGATGCGAACAGCTACATCACCCTCGTCGACGCCATGAGTTCGCACGACGTCGGTCGGGGTCGCGGCGGCGTGGAGGCCGCGCTGCGTTCCGTGACCGCCCGCACGCTCGTGGTCGGGATCGACTCGGACCGGCTGTTCCCCGTCTCGGGGCAGCACCGCATCGCCCGCGCCATCCCGGGCACCGTGCATGGGGACGAGGCGGTCGTCATCGAATCGCCGTTCGGGCACGACGGGTTCCTCATCGAGCACGCGGCGGTCGGCACGCGCCTGTCGGAGCTGCTCGCCTACTGACCCCCGAATCGGGACAATCGAGTGTTGTTCAGGAGTCTGTACACTCGTCAGCGGGGGTGATCAGATGGGGAACCCGAACCCATCGGTCGCTGACCGGGAACACATCAGAGTGAGCCTCGTCGACGACCACCGGCTCGTGCTCGACGGCCTCGAGGCGCGATTGCGCGACGCCGATGGCATCGAGCTCGTCGCGGTCGAGACGACGTGGTCGCAGCTCGTCGCGCACTCGCGCTTTCCCGGTGACGTGACCGTGCTCGACCTGTATCTCGACGACCACATCCCGGTGACCGCGAAGCTCGGCACCATCGCCGCGGCGGGGGGCCGCGCCGTGGTGATCAGCAGGCACGCGGATCCGGGCGCGGTCGCCACGGCCCTGCGCGCCGGAGCGAAGGCGTTCGTGCCGAAGACCGCCGGAGTCGACGACCTCCTGGCCGCGATCCGCTCGGTCGCCGACGGCGGCGAGTATCTCGCGCCGGAGCTCTCGGAGCGCGTGCAGGCCGCCGGCAGCACCGCCGACCCGAACCTCGGACGCCGAGAGCAGCGCGCGCTGGTGCTCTACGCCCGCGGACACAACGTGCGCGAAGTGGCGGCCGAGATGGGCACCACCGAGGAGACGGTGAAGTCGTACATCAAGCGTGCCCGACGCAAGTACCGAGAGGTCGGCGTCGACATCGGCACCCGCATCCTGCTGCGCCGGCACGCCGTGCGCGAGGGATGGCTCGCTCCCGACTCGCGCTGAGCGCGCCCGGCGCCCAGCCGGGCCGCTCTACGATGACGGGATGCGCGCACGACCGGTCTCCCTGACGGGCGCGATCGCCGTGACCGTCCTCGGGCTGCTCACGGGGTGCGGCGCGCCTGCCGAGGTCGTGCCGCCGCTCGACGGGCTTCCCGACGGCGTGAGTGTCGAGGTCGTGCAGAACCGCAGTGACGTCGTGCCCCGACGACTGCAGATCAAGGTCGTCAACGACCTCGACGTGCCGCTCGAGGTCAACTCGGTCACCTTCGATTCCGCCGCGTTCGTCGAGCCGGCGGTGTGGGAGCGCGGCACGACGGTGCCCGCCGGCACCGCGCGGGATCTGCCGGTGGAGCTGCCGGAGGCGAGTTGCGCGACCGAGGAGGCCCGCGCCTCCGTCGCCATCTCGTTCGAGGTCGAGGGGCGCCGTGCCGTCGCGACCGTCGAGCCGGCGGACCCGCTCGACCAGTTGCCGGAACTCACCCTCGCCGACTGCGTGCGCGCCGACGTGGAGCGCGCCACCGAGGTCGAGCTCGGACCCCTCGTGGGAGGCGGCCCCGGCGTGCCCGCCCTGCTCGAGGTGAGCGCCCGCCCGACCGGAGACACCGAGGCGACCCTCGAACGCATCCGTTCGACCGTGCTGTTCACCGTGCTCGACGCGAGCGGGGCACGCGCGACCGATGTGGCGCTCGCCGACCTGCCTCAGCCCACGCCGGCGGAGGGATCGACGGAGGATGACGCCACGCGACGCTGGGCCGTGCCGATCGCGCCTTCGCGGTGCGACGCGCACGCGCTCGCCGAGGACAAACAGGGCACGCTGTTCGGCTTCGACGTGACGACGACCCGCGGAAGCGCGGTCTACGAACGGGCGGCCTCGGAGGAACTGCGTCACGACCTCTACGCGTTCTACGCCCAGTACTGCGGCCTGACGGGCCCTTAAACGGAGCCGGGGCCGCGCGATCACGCGGCCCCTGGCCGATCCCCCGATACGGGTCGCGTCGAGACGCTTCCCCCAGTGCCGTGTCCGGGTTCCGGCACCGTTCCGGTCCTCCCCGCTAGGTCGGTGAGGCCCGGAACATGATTCTGTGTGGCTCCACCGTGGTGGATCGCCCCTCTTGTTCCGAGTAGAACTGTACCGGCCGTTCCACCCCGCGGGGAGCCGGGGTTACCCCCACTTCTGGTGATAACTGTCAGAATGGGTGCGGCGTTGCGGACAGGGGGATCCTCGAACGGCATGGAACTGATCACCAGAGAGCGTGACCGACTGCTCCACCGCACCTCACGGGTGTACGGGTTGAGCTTCGCGGTGGTGTCGTTGCTGTGCCTGGTGATCCCCGGCGCGGTCGACACCACGGCGCTCGTGCTCGCCGCCCCCTTCTACGTCCTGCTCGGCGTCGCGTTCTGGCGGATCGGCGCGGCGACCTCCTCCGCCTGGATCCTCACGGCCGCCGCCTCCGGCCTGATCGCCGTCGTGCTCACGACCCTGCTCTCGGCGACGCCTCCGGAGGCCAACGGCATCACGGCCGTCATGCAGCTCGCCGCCGGGTCGCTCGGCGCGCTCGCGGCCCCGCTCACCGTCAGCCCGCGCCGCATCGTCGTGCTCGTCGGACTGTTCGTGCTCATCGCCGGAACGACCCTCATCGCGACGTGGGACCTGCAGGACCCGCTGCGCACCGCCGCTCTGCTCGCCCTCGGCTGGGGCCTGCCGACGGTCATCGGCCTGTGGGTGTGCGCGGCCGTGCCGCGGGCGGCGAAGCGCATCGGCAGTATCGGACGCGCACACCGCGCGGAGCGGCAGGCGAGCGAGCTCGAGGCGCAACGCCGTCAGGGCGCACGGCTGCTGCACGACACGGTGCTCGCGACCCTCACGCTGCTCGCCCACTCCGGCGTCGGCGTCTCCCCCGAGGCGCTGCAGCAGCAGGCGGGCGACGACGCCCGACTGCTGCGCCAGCTGCGGCTCGGGGGCACGCCCGTGCCGCCGCCGACGAGTCCCGTGTCGACCGAGCCCGTCGAAGAGACCGTGCTCGGCACGACCCTCGAGTCGGTGAAGCAGCGATTCGGGCGGATGGGCCTCGAGGTCAGTTGGCACGGCACCGGGCAGGTGCTGCTGCCGAGCGACGTGCTCGACGCATTCCTGCTGTCGCTCGCCGAGTGCCTCGAGAACGTGCGCCGCCACTCCGGGGTGACGCAGGCGCACGTGACGATCACCGACGACGAGACCACGGTGCGCGCGCTCGTGACCGACTCCGGCGTCGGATTCAGCCTCGACGGGGTCGAGGAGCACAAGCTGGGCTTCAAGGAGTCGGTCGTCGGCCGGTTGCGCGAGGTCGGCGGCAACGCCCGCCTGTTCTCGGCGCCGGGCCAGGGCACCACCGTCGTGCTGGAGGTACCGCGATGAGCTTCTCCCGCCCCGACGAGAACACCCTCGGCGCGCCCATCACGCGCAGCGGCCGCCGCGCCACGGAGGTCGCCCGCCGGTTCGCCCGCCCGGGCACCGCGCACCGCGGCAGCCTCGGCACCACCTTCCTCGCCGCGGGCGCCGCGATCGTCGTCGCGATCCGCCTGCTCTACGGCTTCGCCTGGTTCGTCGTCTACTGGGACGAGTACCCCGTGCCCCTCGCGGCCCTCTCGGCGTGGGCGGTGCTGCTCGCCGTGAGCATCGCCGCGGTCGTGCTCTTCCGGGTGACCGGCGAGCGGATGGCCGACTGGATGTTCGGGCTCTTCCTCGCCGCACTCGGCGGAGCGGTCGCCCTCGACCTCATCGCCATCTGGGGACTGCACGACGTCGGACGCTACGCGACCGCCGCCGTGAGCGCCGGGATGGTGCTGCTGCTCGTGCTCACCCTCCGCTCCTCGGGCGAGATCATCGCCGCCGCGGGCGCCATCGGGCTCGCCCTCGCCGTCGCCATGGCGGTGAACACGCGGCCGCTCGTCGAGCACCTGGCCCAGCAGATCAGCACCCTCGCGTTCGCGGTGCTGCCCGCCGTGATCGGCGTCGTCGTCGTCCGCGGGTTCCGCCGCATGGTGCGCATCGAACTCGACCGCGTGCTCGTGCAGAGCACCGTCTCCGCCCCGCGCTTCGCGGTCGGCATGCTCGCGTCGGAGGAGCTCGCCCGGCTCGACCTCGACGCCGAGAAGCTGCTCGACTCCGTCGCGAACGGCGAGGTGGCGCTCCCCCTCGACCCGCGCACCGCATCCGTGGCCGCGTCGCTCGCGACCGAGCTGCGCCTGCACCTCATCGAGGGCCGCCGGGAGACCTGGCTCTACCACGCCATCACCGAGTCGGGAATGCTCGGCCAGTCGGTGACCCTCACCGACCCGTCGAGCCTCGCCGGACTGCTCGATCCGTCGCAGCGCGACGGTCTGCTCTCCGCCGTCTGGCTCGTCATCAGCGACGGCGCGACGACGAACCCCAACCGCTCCGTGCACATCACCCTCGGCCCGGTGCGGCCGACCGGTCGCCCCGACCGCCGCATCCTCGTGCCGATCGTCATGAAGACGACGGGACTCCCCCGCAATCGTGTCGATCCGGCGGTCTGGGATGCGCTGGGTAAGGTGGGGCCATACGACGACTCGACCGAGGATGCGAGCCTCCGCGTGCAGATCGACTGCGCCGTGGACAGCCCCGCCGAGGTGGCCTCGACCCACAGCTCCCAGGGAAGGTAAGCACATGGCAGATCAGCCGCGCATCCGTCTGGCCCTCGTCGACGACCACCGCATGCTGCTCGGCGCGCTCACGGAGTGGATCCGCGGCGCGGCCGACGACATCTCGATGGTCGCCGCCGTGGCGACGTGGCCCGAGCTGCTGACCCATCCCGAGTTCCCGGTCGACGTCGTGCTGCTCGACCTCGACCTCAAGGACAACATCCCGGTCGCCCTCAAGATCTCGACGCTCAAGACGACGGGCGTGAAGGTCGTGCTCATGAGCACCTACTCGGAGCCGAACGTGGTGCGCGAGGCGCTCGCCGCCGGCGCACTCGGCTACCTCGTCAAGAGCGAGGACGCGAGCATGATCGTCGAGGCCATCCGCGCCGCCTACGCGGGCGAGTCGTTCGTGTCGGCCGAGCTCGACCTCGCCCTCAACGCGAACGACGTCGGCGGCTCGCCGAAGCTCAGCGCGCAGGAGCGACGCGTCATGGCGCTCTACGGCGGCGGCGAGCCCGTGAAGGCGGTCGCCTACCAGCTCGGGATCTCCGAGGAGACGGCGAAGAGCTACCTCAAGCGCATCCGCGAGAAGTACCGGGTCGCCGGCTTCGACGTCGGCACGAAGGTCGCGCTGCGCAAGCGCGCCATCCAGGACGGCATCCTGCTCGAGACCGGCCAGCCGCGCGACTTCTGATCCGCGTCCGGCCGCCTAGGGCAGCGGGATGGAGTCGGTCGCCGGATGGGTGTGCGGCACGCGCCGTGAGCTCACCGCGCTGATGACGGCGACGATCACGCCGAGACCGCAGAGCACGAGCCCCACCCACGCCGGGGCGATGTAGCCCCAGCCGGCGGCGATGACGATGCCGCCGAGCCACGCGCCGAGGCTGTTGCCGATGTTGAGCGCGGAGTGGTTGACGGCCGCCGCGAGGGTCTGACTGTCGCCGGCGACATCCATCAGCCGGGTCTGCACCGCGGGCGACAGGGCGGATGCGGTCGCGCCGATCGCGAACAGGAACACGAAGAGCGTCGCAGCCCATTGGGCGGTGAGCGCGAAGCCGAGCAGCGAGACGGCGAAGAGCGCGAAGAACACGAACATCGAGCGCAGCACGTCGCGGTCGGCGAGCCAGCCGCCAGCGAAGTTGCCGATCGTCATGCCCAGGCCGAGGGCGATGAGCGCCACCGGCACGAGCGTCTTGTCGAGCCCGGTGACCTCGGTGACGACGGGCGAGACGTAGCTGTAGACGGCGAAGAACCCGCCGAAGCCGATCGCCCCGACCGCGAGGGCGAGCCACACCTGCGGGCGACGGAATGCGCCGAGTTCGCGCTTCATCGTCGCACCGGGGTCGCCCGCCTGCCACGGCACGAACGCGAGCACCGCGACGAAGGTGAGGGCGAAGATCGCGGCGACCGCGAGGTAGGCGATCCGCCAGCCGGCGACCTGCCCGAGCAGGGTGATCGACGGCACGCCGATCACGTTGGCGACGGTGAGTCCGGAGAGCACGAGGGCGACACCCTGAGCGCGCTTGCCGGGGCCCATCAGTTCGGCGGCGACGAGGGATGCGATGCCGAAGTAGGCGCCGTGCGGCAGCGCCGCGGCGAAGCGCGCCGCGAGCACCCATCCGAAACTCGGCAGCAGCGCGGAGGCGATCGTGCCGACGGTGAAGGCGGCGAGCAGCGTGAGCAGCAGCGTGCGGCGCGGGAATCGGGCCGACGTCGCGGCGATCGTCGGGGCGCCGACGACGACCCCGAGGGCGTAGGCGGAGATGAGGAGCCCCGCCTGGGCGATCGCGTGCTCGGGAGAGGCGTCGTACTGCTGCGGCAGCAGGTCCGCGGCGAGGTCGGGCAGCAGACCCATGGCGACGAACTCGGTCGCGCCGATGCCGAATCCGCCGAGGGCGAGCGACAGCAGGGCCAGGCGCACCCGGCCGGGGGTGAGAGTCTCCACGAGCGGACCGTTCTTCGAAGGGTGGATGGGACTCGCCGTCGAGCGTCGTCAGCCTACCCGCGTCGCACGCCCCTCCCCGCTGGTCGAGGTGGCTCCGGCCGACCGGCGATCCGCAGTCACGGAGTTCCTCGCCGGTCGAGTAGGCGCGGCGAAGCCCGCCGTATCGAGACCTCCCCGATCGGACCCGGCTCGCCCCAGCCGAGACGCGCGATCAGTCGTTCCGACGTTCGAGTGCCGCTTCGAGGCGCTCGAGCTTGCCGTCGAGCTCTCCCGTGCGGCCGGGGCGGATGTCGGCCTTCAGCACGAGCGAGACCCGCGTGCCGTAGGCGGCGACCGCATCCGTGGCCCGTTTGACGACGTCGAACACCTCGTCCCACTCCCCCTCGATCTCGGTGAACATCGAGGAGGTGCGGTTCGGCAGGCCGGACTCGCGCACCACCCGCACGGCGGCCGCGACCGCGTCGTGCACCGAGTCGGATCCGGAGCCGCCGCTGGGGGCCACCGAGAAGGCCACGATCATGTCCTGCTCCCGTCGTCGAGGTCGTCTCCAGGGTACGGCGGAACGGATCCCGGGGCCCCTGTCGATCCGGGCCTCGGGCGGCGGCGGCCCCCTGTCGGCGGCAGCGGGAGCGGAACTCCTCCGCGACACACCGGTGCAAGCGGCACGACGCGCGGCCGCGGCCGCGGTCCATCCGCGCTCAGTGCCACAACGGATCCATGTGCATCCGCGCTCAGTGAGGCGGTCGCACCCGCGCGCAGCCGCGCTCAGTGCCGCGGTCGCACCCGCGCGAGCCGCGCCACCGCCCACCCGAGCAGCACGACGAGCAGCGCGTTCCGCAGGGTGAGCATGGCGAGCATGAGCGGCTCGAGCGCGAGCAGGTGCCCGTACAGGTACGGGTACACGACGTGCGTGAGCGCCGCGATGGCGAGCACGAGCACGACCGGCACGCGTGCGCCGCGGCATCCGGTCACGAGCCACAGCACGACCGGCACGGCGAGCCACGACGCGAACTGGGGCGAGCCGACCTTGTTGACGACGATGAGTGCCGTCACGAGCGCGAGCGACAGCGGCGCGAGGAGGTCGGCGAGTGCGGCGCCGCGGGCGGCGGCGCGGATGCCCAGCACGACGATGCCCGCGACGACGACGAGCATGAGCGGGGTGGTGAGCGCGCTCGCGATGTCGACACCGGGACCGCGGATCTGGAACGTCAGGATGTCGCGGTCGTAGTACAGCAGCGACGGATCGACCGCCCACGCCCGCCACATCCACCACGTGCTGACGGGCGCCTCGATCTGCAGCCCGCGACCGGTCTGGGTCGTGATGAAGCTGAACAGCTCCGTTCCGGCGCCGTAGAGCGCGGGCACGAGCACCACGAGCGAGCTCGTGACGACGGCGACGCCGAGCAGCGGCGCACGGTGCCGGGCGGCGACCAGCAACGCGGCGAAGAGCGCCGCGGGCCACACCTTGACCCACGCGCCGAGCACGAAGAGCGCGCCGGCGACCCGCGGATGCCGCAGCACGAGCGTCGCCGCGACGATGCCGAGCGGCACGGTGACGGCGTCGATGCGCGACAGCGCGATCGGTCCGAGCAGCGCGAGGAACGCCAGCCACCACCACGCCGCGCGGCCGTGCCGCAGCGGCCCGTGCAGACCGAGCAGCGCGGCGAGCGCCACCGCGTCGAGCAGCAGCACGATCGTGAGCCACGTGCTCGCGTACAGCGCCGGCCCGAAGGCGTGCGCGACGAGCATCGGCGCGAGGGCGCCGATCGGGTACACCCACGGGCCGTCGACGCCGACCCAGAAGTCGTTCGTGAACGCCTGCTCGACCCAGTACTTGTAGACGAGGGTCACATCCCCCATCGGCAGGCTCGGGTGGAACAGCGCCACGAGCCCGTAGCCCAGATGCAGCACGCAGAATGCCGCCCACGCGGCGGCCCGCTGGCCAACGAGCGGCGCGAGGGGGTGACGGATGCGCTCGGCGGCGGGCGCGTGCGTCATGCCGTTCAGCGTACCGACGTAACAATCCGTCAACCGTCGCCCGCACGACGCGCGCCGCGCCCCACAATGGACGGACACCGCACCCGAGGAGTCCCGTCATGCCCTTCCGCCGCTCCCGCGCCCTCGTCGGCCTCACCGCCGCCGCGGCGACGCTCACCCTCGCCGCCTGCACCGCCGGCGGCGACACGGATGCGGGCGGGTCCGGGGATTCGGAGTGGGTCACCGAGGGCAAGTTCACGGTCGCGACGGGCGAGCCGGCCTACGGTCCGTGGGTCGTCGACGACGCGCCCGAGACCGGCGAGGGGTTCGAGGCGGCCGTCGCGTACGCCGTGGCCGAGCAGCTCGGGTTCGACGAGGGTGACGTGCAGTGGGTGCGCACGGGGTTCGAGGAGGCGATCCAGCCCGGCCCAAAGGACTTCGACGTGAACCTGCAGCAGTTCTCGATCACCGACGAGCGCCGTCAGGCGGTCGACTTCAGCTCGCCGTACTACGAGACGACCCAGGTCGTCATCGCGACGGGGTCCTCTCCCGCGGCCGAGGCCACCTCGCTCGCCGACCTCAAGCCGCTGCTGATCGGCGCGCAGACCGGCACGACGAGTTTCACCGCGATCGAGACCTCGATCGCGCCCGACCAGCCCGCGCAGGCCTTCACCACGAACGACGACGCGAAGGCGGCGCTCGAGGCCGGCCAGGTCGACGCGATCGTCGTCGACCTGCCGACCGCGTTCTACCTGACGTCGGCCGAGCTCACCGACGGGGTCATCGTCGGCCAGCTGCCGCAAGAGGAAGGCACGGGCGACGAGTTCGGTTTCGTGCTCGAGAAGGACAGCCCGCTCACCGAGCGCGTCACCGAGGCGGTCGACGCGCTCCGAGAGGACGGCACGCTGCAGGAGCTCGCGGACCAGTGGCTCACCGAGGCGGGCGACGCGCCCGTGCTCCAGTAGTACCGTTCTCGGGGTGACCGCACCCGCATCCCGCACGCTGAGCGAGCTGGAGCTCGAACGGCGCACGTACCGCCGCAGGCAGGGCGTGCGTTCCGTGCTGGTCAGCGCCGCCTCCACCATCGTGTTCGCGGTCGTCGTGTATCTCGCGATCATCAACACGCCCGGCTGGGCCCGCGTGCAGCAGACCTTCTTCGACCCCGTCGTGCTGGCGGATGCGTGGCCGCGGGTGATCGAGGGTTTCCTGCTCAACGTGCGGGTGCTCGTCGTCGCCGCCCTCGGCGTGCTCGTCGTCTCGTTGCTCGTCGCGACGCTGCGCACCCTGCGCGGACCCGTGTTCTTCCCGCTGCGGGCCCTCGCGGCCGGCTACACCGACCTATTCCGCGGCATGCCGCTCATCATCGTGCTCTACCTCGTCGGCTTCGGCATCCCCGGCCTGCGCTTCACCGACTCGCGCATCCCCGCCGAGGTGCTCGGCACGATCGCCCTCGTGCTCGTGTACTCGGCGTACGTGTCGGAGGTGTTCCGCGCGGGCATCGAGTCGGTGCATCCGTCGCAACGTCTCGCCGCGCGGTCGCTCGGGCTCAGCCACGCGAAGACGATGCGGCTCGTGGTCGTTCCGCAGGCGGTGCGGAAGGTGACGCCCGCCCTCATGAACGATTTCGTCGCGATGCAGAAGGACGTCGGGCTGATCTCGGTGCTCGGGGCGGTGGATGCGGTGCGCGCGGCGCAGATCGAGACGGCGCAGGCGTTCAACTTCACCCCCTACGTGCTCGCCGGTCTGTTGTTCGTCGCCCTCGCTCTGCCGATGATCCGCTTCACCGACTGGTACACGGCGCGCCTGCGCGCCCGCGAGCAGATCGGGTCGCTCGTATGACCGCCGTGCTGCGCCTCGAGGGCGTGTACAAGGCGTTCGGCGACACCGAGGTGCTGCGCGGCATCGACCTCGCGGTGGCCGAGCACGAGGTCGTCGCCCTCATCGGAGCGAGCGGCTCGGGCAAGTCGACGCTGTTGCGCACCGTGAACCTGCTCGAGCGCATCGATGACGGACGCATCCTGTTGCGCGACGACGACATCAGCGACCCGAGGGTGAGGGCGGATGCGGTGCGTTCGCGCATCGGGGTCGTGTTCCAGCACTACAACCTCTTCCCGCATCTCTCGGTCCTCGACAACGTGACGCTCGCCGCGCGGCACGTGCAGGGTGTTCCCCGCGTCGAGGCGGAAGGCCGGGGTCGTGAACTGCTTGCCCGCATCGGACTCGCCGACAAGGCGAAGGACTACCCCGACCGGCTCTCCGGTGGTCAGCAGCAGCGGGTCGCGATCGTGCGCGCGATTGCGACGCGACCGGAGCTGCTGCTGCTCGACGAGATCACGAGCGCCCTCGATCCGGAGCTCGTCGGCGAAGTGCTCGACCTCGTACGCGACCTCAAGAACGAGGGCACCACGATCGTCATGGCGACGCACGAGATGGCGTTCGCGCGCGACGTGGCCGACCGGGTGGTGTTCCTCGACCGGGGCGTGATCGTCGAGCAGGGCCCGCCCGAGCGCATCCTCGTCGATCCGGTCGAGCCCCGCACCCGCGAGTTCCTCGCCCGCTTCACCGCCTGACGCGCCGCCCGTCAGCTCCCTTCGACAGGCTCAGGGAGCGTGCGGCTCCCTTCGGCAGGCTCAGGGGCGGTTGGTCAGCGTTCGGCGAGCAGCTCGGCGATCGTCGCCGGCAACGCCGCGATGAGACCGAGCACGGTGACCGGTCCCCCGCCGGATGCACGCTCGCCGGCGAGTCCGTGCAGCACCGCGGCGGTCGCGGCGAGGCGGGCCGGGAGCGTCGGGTCGTCGGCGACGCCGTCGGCGTGCGTCGCGAGCAGGGCCCCGAGGATGCCGCCCAGCGCATCGCCGGACCCGGCTGTCGCAAGCCAGGCGGGCGCGCTGCGCGCCGTGAGTCGCACCCCGCCCCCGACGACGTGCGTCGTGTGTCCCTTCAGCAGCACCGTCACACCGAAACGGTCGGCGGCGCGCTCCGCCCAGTCCGCCGGATCCGACTCGATGTCCGCGCGATCGGCGCCGAGCATCCGGGCCAGCTCCCCCGCGTGCGGAGTGATCACGGCGACACCGCCCGCCCGTTCGGCGAGGTCGAGCGCGCCGGCGTCGAACACCGTGGGCAGCCCCTGCTCGATCGCCTCGTCGAGCCGCCGTGCCGCCTCCGGTTCCCGGTCCGCCGCATCCATGCCGCTGCCGAGCAGCCACGCCTGCACGCGGCCCGGTGCGGTGACCGCCTCGGGCCGCCGCTGCAGCACGAAGTCGGCGGCGCGTTCGGGCCCGAGGTAGCGCAGCATCCCGACGCCGGTGTGCAGCGCCGCCTCGACGCCCAGCACCGCCGCCCCGGGGTAGCGGGTCGAGCCGGTCAGCACCCCGAGCACGCCGCGCCGGTACTTGTCGTCGTCCTCGCGCGGCACCGCGATGTGGCGTGCCGCGTCGTCCCGCCCGAACAGTTCGGTCATCCGGCCACGATAGTTTGGGCGGGTGAGTCTGAGCATCCCCGGTCGTGTCGTCGTCTTCGATTACGGGGAGGTCATCTCCGTCACCCCGTCCGATGCGGATCGGGCCGAGATCCTCGCGCTCGCCGGCGTCGACGAGGAGCCCTTCTGGGCCGCCTACTGGGCCCACCGCGACGGCCTCGATCAGGGCACGGTCACGATCGAGCAGTACTGGCGCGCCGTCGCGGCCGAGACCGGCGCCGACTGGAGCACCTCTCGCATCCAGCAGCTCTGGTCCGCCGACTTCCGCGGTTGGATCAGCGTCGACCCGGCCGTGATCGACCTCATCGAACGGCTGCACGCCGGCGGCACCCGCATCGCGCTGCTGTCGAACGCCGGTTTCGACTACTCGAGCCCTTTCCGGTACTCGCCGATGGGTCGATTCTTCGAGCGGATGTTCGTGAGCGCCGAGATGGACGCGATCAAGCCGGACCCCGCCATCTACTCCGAGGTCGCCGCCGAGCTCGGCATCCGACCCGACGAGATGGTGTTCATCGACAACAAGCTCGTCAACGTCGAGGGCGCCCGTGCTCTGGGCGTCGTGGCGCACCACTTCGAGGGCGTCGAGGGCCTCCGCGGCTTCCTCGAGGGTCTCGCCGCGTGAGCGCGCTCTTCACGCCGTTCGAGGTGCGCGGCACGCGCATCCGCAACCGCGTCTGGGTCTCGCCCATGTGCCAGTACACCGTCACTGCACGCGACGGGGTGCCGACCGACTGGCACCTCGTACACCTCGGTTCGATGGCCCGCGGCGGCGCCGGCCTCGTGATGGCCGAAGCCTCGGCGGTCGTGCCCGAGGGGCGCATCAGCCCGGAGGACACGGGCATCTGGAACGACGCGCAAGCGGCCGCCTGGGCCCCGGTGGCGCGTTTCATCGCCGATCAGGGCGCGGTGCCCGCCATCCAGCTCGCACACGCCGGACGCAAGGCGTCCGTGGTGCGCGAATGGGGCGAGGGCGGCCGGCGCGGCACCCTGCCCGCCGAAGAGGGCGGCTGGTCGACGGTGTCGGCGAGCGCGGAACCGTTCCCCCGCTTCGCCGCGCCGCGCGCTCTCGAGTCCGACGAACTGCCCGGCATCGTGGAGGCCTTCGCCGCGGCCGCACGCCGCGCGGTGGAGGCCGGGTTCGAGGTCGTCGAGGTTCACGCGGCACACGGCTATCTGCTGCACCAGTTCCTCTCCCCGCTCAGCAACTTCCGCGACGACGCCTACGGCGGGTCGCTCGAGAACCGCGCCCGACTGGTGCTCGAGGTCGTGCGCGCCGTGCGCGCGGCCGTCGGTGACGACGTGCCGGTGTTCGTGCGATTCTCCGCGACGGACTGGACGGAGGGCGGCTGGGACGTCGAGCAGACCTCCACCGTCGCCGGCTGGGCGTGCGACGCCGGCGCCGACCTCGTCGACGTGTCCACCGGCGGACTCGTCCTCGCGAAGATCCCGACCGGCCCCGGTTACCAGGTGCCGTTCGCGGAGGAGGTCGCAGCCACGTCGGGCGTGCCCGTCAACGCCGTCGGGCTCATCGACGACGCCGAGCATGCGGAACGGATCGTCGCCGCCGGGCAGGCGGACGCGGTGATGGTCGGGCGCGGATTCCTGCGCGACCCTCACCTCGCGATGCGCTGGGCGCAGGAGCTCGGCGAGACCCTCGAATACTGGCCCGGCCAGTACGCCCGGGCGCTGCCGTTCGCCTGACGGTCGCACGGCGGTCCCCCTCGACAGGCTCAGGGAACGAACGGTCACTGAGCCTGTCGATGCGGTCAGCGCGGCGGTCCCCCTCGACAGGCTCAGGATCGAACGGTCGCTGAGCCTGTCGAAGCGATCAGTTGCGCCTGGTCGCGTCCTGCACTTCGCCGACGAGCTCTTCGATGATGTCCTCGAGGAACAGCACCCCGCGGGTCGCCCCCTGCTCGTCGAACACGCGCGCCACATGCGCACCCGTGCGACGGAGCGTCGCGAGGGCGTCCTCGAGCTCCATGTCGCGGAACACCGACACGAGCTGACGGATCCGCTTCGGCGGCACCGGGTCGGTGAACTCGTCCTCGGGCAGGTCGATGACGTCCTTCAGGTGCAGGTACCCGGTCGGCTCCCCCCGCTCGTCGACGAGCACGTACCGGCTGAAGCCGCGCTGTGCGACCGCGCGTTCCACCTCCGCCGGCGTCGCATCCTCCCCCAGCGTGACGATCTTCTCCAGACCGATCGCCACATCCCGCACCCGCTTGCTCGTGAACTCGAAGGTCGCCGACAGCGTGCCGCTCGCATCCGTCAGCACGCCCTCGCGGGTGGACTGCGCCACGATCGTCGCGACCTCGTCGAGGGTGAAGGCGCTCGTCGCCTCATCCTTCGGCTCCACCCGGAACAATCGCACGGCGCCGTTCGCGATGGCGTTGAGCGCGCGGATGATCGGGCCGAACACCCGCCCGATCGTCACGAGCGGCGGCGCGAGCAGCAGCACCGCGCGATCCGGGATCGAGAACGAGAGGTTCTTCGGCACCATCTCGCCGAGCACGACGTGCAGGAACGAGACGATGACCAGCGCGATGAGGAACGAGACCGTGCTGATGACCTCCTCCGACCAGCCGGTGAGGGCGATCGGCGCCTCCAGCAAGTGGTGGAGCGCCGGCTCGGACACGTTCAGGATGAGCAGCGAGCACACGGTGATGCCCAGCTGACTCGTTGCGAGCATGAGCGTCGCGTGCTCCATCGCCCACAGCGCCGTCTTCGCGGCGCGGGATCCGGATTCGGCGAGCGGCTCGATCTGCGACCGGCGTGCGGAGATCACCGCGAACTCGGCGCCGACGAAGAACGCGTTGGCGGCGAGCAGACCGAACAACCAGATGATGCCCCAGACGTCGTCGCTCATCGGGCGGCCTCCGTGCTCTCGTCCTCACGGCGCGGGGTGAACCGCACGCGGTCCACGCGGCGGCCGTCGAGCCGTTCGACGCGGAACGTGCCCGCGGCGACCTCGACGGTGTCCCCGACGACGGGAAGGCGGCCCAGTTCGCTCATGATCCAGCCGCCGACGGTCTCGTACGGACCCTCTTCGGGAACGCTGACACCGGCGCGTTCGCGCAGTTCGTCGGGGCGCAGCATGCCGGGGAAGGTGAGCCAGTCGCGGCTGCGCACGACGTCGACGCGGCGCCGGTCGTGTTCATCCGACACCTCGCCGACGAGTTCCTCGACGAGGTCCTCGAGCGTCGCGACGCCGGCCGTGCCGCCGTACTCGTCGAGCACGACGGCCATCTGGTATCCGCGGCCGCGCAGCTCGCCGAGGAGCGTGTCGAGCGGCATCGTGTCGGGCACGCGCAGGGCATCCGTCTGCAGAGCCGACACGGGCACATCCGCCCGACGCTCGCGCGGCACGGCGACCGCCTGCTTGACGTGCACGAGACCCACGACGTCGTCGATGCCGTCGTCGGTCACCGGGAACCGCGAGTAGCCGGTGCGGCGGGCCTGGTCGATGACGCTCTCCGCGCTGTCGGTGCGGGCGACGGCGACGACGCGCGGGCGGGGAGTCATCACGTCCTGGGCGCTGTGATCGCTGAAGGCGAGGCTGCGCGCGAGGAGCGTCGCCGTGTCGGCCTCGAGGCTGCCCTCCATGGCGGACCGGCGCACGAGGGAGCTCAGCTCCTCCGCCGTGCGCGCGCCGGAGAGCTCCTCCTTCGGCTCGATGCCGACGGCACGCAGGAGGAGGTTCGCCGTGTTGTTCAGCAGGCTCACCGCAGGGCGGAACACGATCGTGAACGCCCACTGTGCGGGCATCACGAGCTTGGCGGTGTGACGCGGCAGCGCGAGCGCGAAGTTCTTCGGTACGAGCTCGCCGACGATCATCGACAGCAGGGTCGCGAGGGCCACCGCGACGACGGTCGCGATCGGTTCGACGGCCCCCTCGGGAACGCCGGCGGCCCCGAACGGACCCGACAGCAGCGCGGTGAGCGCCGGCTCCATCGTGTATCCGGTGAGCAGCGTGGTCAGGGTGATGCCGAGCTGCGCACTCGAGAGGTGGGTGCTCGTGATCTTGAGCGCGCTGATGGTGGGGCCGAGGTTGCTCTCGCCCCGCTCCTGCCGCGCTTCGAGGTCGGAGCGGTCGAGATTGACGAGCGCGAACTCGCTCGCGACGAAGATCCCGGTGCCGATGGTCAGGAGCAGCCCGACGCCCAGCATGATCAGCTCATACACGACGAGGGCCCCCGATCACCGGCGAGGGTCTATGGGAGGGCGCTGACGTACTAGACGGAGGGTCATCCATTGTGGCGTCGAGTATACGGGTGCCCCGCCCGCCCGCGGCTGGACGCCCGCCGCATCCGCCCCGACTGCTCGCCGCCGCCCGCCGGGGACGCACTCCCGAACGCCGTTCTACAGAAGCGCGCCTTCGCCCCCCGCGGAGAGCACTCTGACCAGCCGTCCACGCCCCGTCGCGCCACAACAACGCGCTCCCGCTACAGCCGACCCTTCGTCACGCTACTGAAACGCGCTCCCGCCATCGTTTCTTCTGCTGCGCTAGCGCGGAAGTGGCGCGCGAGCCGCGCCGCCGCGACTCCTCCACATTGGCCTTGGCCACGCCGCTGCGCGCATCCTCGCCTCGCGACGGGCACGCGGGAAGGCGCGCGGCGCAGGCTGATGCGTGTCCGAACATCCCGCACTCATCACAAGCCAGGACTTCGAGTCCATGGGAGCACATCCCGGGTATCTCCGGACCCAGGCGAAGCGGGGACGGCTCGTGCGAGTCGTCCCCGGTTCGTTCCTGGACGCGGAGCTGTGGCGAAGGCTCGATGATCGGCAGCGACATCGGCTCCGCGTGGCGGCGATCGCAGAGCGAACGCACGTCGGGTACGTCTACTCGCATCACGCGGCGGCCGCGGTGCACGGCATGGAGCTGCTGCGTGACTGGCCGACGACGGTCGACGTGACGGTCGATCGGGCTTCGGGCGGACGGAGCACCGGATGGCTGCGGCGGCGCGCACTCGGCATCCCGCCGGCGGAGCACCTCGCCGAGAGGGACGGACTCGTGGTCACCTCCGCGGCACGCACCGCAGTGGATCTGGCGCGGGTGCTGCCGTTCGGTGACGCGGTCGTCGCGATGGACTCGGCGCTCCGACACCGCGAGGGCGGGCCACTCGCGACCGCGGAGGAAATCGGCGCCGTTGTCACCGACCTGGCGGCGGAACGGCGTATTGCCCGCGCCCATGCCGCGCTGGGCTCGGCGGCCGTCGGCGCGGAATCGGTCGCGGAGTCGGTCAGCCGACTGGTGATCAGGGAACTCGGCTTCCCCGCGCCGACGCTGCAGCACGAAGTCAGCACCGCGGAGGGCGAGCGCTTCCGTCTCGACTTCTACTGGGCCGGAGTCGGTGTCGGCGGCGAATGCGACGGGCGCGCGAAGTACCGCGATCCCATGATGTTGAGCGGGCGGCATCCCGCCGACGTGGTCATCGCGGAGAAGAATCGCGAGAACCGCCTCCGCCGGGTGCTCCGCGGTCTCGCCCGATGGGAACCGGTCGACGTGCTGCGGCCGGCGTCGCTCTTCGACATCCTGTCCGACGTGGGCCTACCGAGTACCCAAGCCCGGCCGTCGCGCGACACTTCCGCGTTCCAGCTGCAGTGTTTCCGGTGGCCGAGGCGCGAAACCGTAGCGCGACCGCTCTGAGGGGTGCCCCGGCCGACCGCGGCCCGGTTGCGGGGCATGAGCCCGTGCCGCCCGGGTGCCCGGGCCCGGCCGCGATGAGGAACCCGTGCCGCCCGGGTACCTCGCCTGTGTCGCCGCTACCAGGAGACGGGGAGCGCCTTGCCCTCCTCGTACCCGGCGGCGCTCTGCAGGCCAACCACGGCGCGCTCGCGGAACTCGGGCACCGTGCGGGCGCCCGCGTAGGTGAAGGAGCTGCGCAGGCCCGAGGTGATCATGTCGAGCAGATCCTCGATCGAGGGGCGCAGCGGGTCGAGGTAGATCTTCGAGCTCGAGATGCCCTCGGCGAAGAGCTCCTTGCGCGCGAGCTCGTAGGGGCTGAGCCGGCCGAACCGCGCCTGCACCGCCTTCGTCGACGCCATGCCCCAGCTCTGCTTGTACACGCGGCCGTCGTCATCCGTCTCGAGAGTGCCGGGCGCCTCGATCGTGCCGGCGAACCACGAGCCGATCATGACGGATGCGGCGCCTGCGGCGAGCGCGAGGGCGACGTCGCGCGGGTAGCGCACGCCCCCGTCGGCCCACACGTGGGCGCCGAGCTCGTGCGCGGCCTGCGCCGTCTCGAGCACGGCGGAGAACTGGGGACGACCGACGGCCGTCATCATGCGCGTCGTGCACATCGCGCCGGGGCCCACCCCGACCTTGAGGATGTCCGCCCCCGCCTCGACAAGGTCGCGCGCACCCTCCGCGGTGACGATGTTGCCCGCGACGATGGGCACACCGAGGCCGAGGTCGGCGACGATGCGGATGGCGCGGAGCATCGACTCCTGGTGACCGTGCGCGGTGTCGATGACGAGGGTGTCGACGCCGGCTTCGACGAGCGCGCGCGCCTTGCGCTCGACGTCGCCGTTGATGCCGAGCGCCGCCGCGACGCGGAGGCGTCCGGATGCGTCGACGGCGGGCTGGTAGATCGTCGAACGCAGGGCGCTGCGGCGACTGAGCGTTCCGACGACCTGTCCGTGGTGCAGCACGGGCGCGAACTGCAGGTCCGCGGCGACGAGGAGGTCGAACGCCGCGCGGGGGGTCTCGATGTCGTCGACGTCGATGGAGGTGAGCGGACCGTGCAGCAGGTCGCCGAGTCGCGCATCCGGCAGCGCCGTGCCGAGCCGGGTCGCGGCGATGCAGCCGAGGTACTCGCCGTCGGCGCCGATGAGCACGACGCCGTGCCCGTCGAGGGCGGGGATGAGGGTGCGCGCGTGCGACACGGTGTCGTCCGCGGCGAGGGTGAGCGGCGTGTCGAACCAGGTGGGCTGGCGCTTGACCCACCGGATCGCCTCATCCAGCTGCTGCAGCGGCATGTCCTGCGGCAGCACCCCGAGTCCACCCCGCCGGGCGAGGGCGGCGGCGAGCGTCGGACCCGTGACCGAGTTCATGTTGGCCGACACGATGGGGATGCGCGCACCCGTCCCGTCGTCGGGTGCGAGGTCGACGTCGAGACGGCTCGTGACGTCCGATCTGCTGGGCACGAGGAAGACGTCGGAGTAGGTGAGGTCGTGAGGGGCGGACCCGCCGGTGAAGCGCATGGGTCAACGGTAACCGGGCATGCCCAGCGGGAGCCGAGCGAAGTGCTTAAGATTGACAGGGCGTCCGACGGTGGATGCCGTGTGTGCACGAGCGAGAGACGAGAGTGGGCGGTCGGCTGTGTCGAGCCAAGTGACCGGAACAACCCCTGGCGACGAGTCGTCGGCGGAATTCGGCGCGAACGAGTGGCTGGTGGACGAGATGTACGAGAAGTACATCAACGACAAGGACTCGGTGGACCGCTCCTGGTGGCCGATCCTCGAGGAGTACCACCGCGCTGCGGATCCCACTCCCACCACCAGCATCCCGGTCGTCTCCGCCGATGGCGAGGGCGCGAGCCCCCGGCGAGACGCGCCGAGCGCCCCGCAGCAGGAGGCGCCGCAGAGCGCGCCGCCGCAGAGCGCGCCGAGTGCTCCCCAGGCCACCGCGCCGGCGCCCCAGCCGCCGCAGCCCCAGCCGGCCGAGTCGACGGATGTGCAGGCGCAGCCGGGCGCGGAGCAGCAGGCGACCGGCGGCGAGCCGCAGATCCCGACCGAGGTCGCTCCGGCGCAGGACGTCGCTCCCGCCGCGCAGGCCGACGGCGCCGCGGCACCCGCCCCCGCGAAGTCGGACGAGGGCCCCACGACCGGCAGCCAGCCGGTGGCGCGCACCACGTCGGTGCAGCCGAAGCCCCAGCCGATCCCCGCCGACGCCCCCGTCACCGCCCCCGTCGCGGTGCAGGAGCCCGAGCAGGACAAGGTCACCCCGCTGCGCGGCGTGAGCAAGACCATCGCGGCGAACATGGACGCGAGCCTCACCGTGCCGACCGCGACGAGCGTGCGCACCGTGCCGGCGAAGCTCATGATCGACAACCGCATCGTGATCAACAACCACCTGAAGAGGGCGCGCGGCGGCAAGGTCTCGTTCACGCACCTCATCGCGTGGGCGATGGTGCAGGCAATCAAGGAGTTCCCGAGCCAGAACGTCTACTACGACGAGGTCGACGGCAAGCCCTCGGTCGTCACCCCGGCGCACACCAACCTCGGAATCGCGATCGACCTCCCCCGCCCCGACGGCACGCGCACCCTCGTGGTGCCCGGCATCAAGCGGGCGGACACGATGGGCTTCGGCGAGTTCCTCACCGCCTACGAGGACGTCGTCAAGCGCGCCCGCGACAACAAGCTCACCGCGTCGGACTTCCAGGGCAACACGATCTCGCTCACCAACCCGGGCGGCATCGGCACGGTGCACTCGGTCCCGCGCCTCATGCGCGGGCAGGGCTGCATCATCGGCGCGGGCGCCCTCGAGTACCCGGCCGAGTTCCAGGGCTCCTCCCCGAAGACGCTCGTCGAGCTCGGCATCGGCAAGACGATCACGCTCACGAGCACCTACGACCACCGCGTCATCCAGGGCGCAGGTTCCGGCGAGTTCCTCAAGAAGGTGCACGAGCTGCTCATCGGCCAGCGCGGCTTCTACGAGGCGATCTTCGCGGCGCTGCGCATCCCGTACTCCCCCATCCACTGGAACCCCGACATCAACGTCGACCTGTCGGAGCGGGTGAGCAAGACCTCCCGCGTGCAGGAGCTCATCAACTCCTACCGCGTGCGCGGCCACCTGATGGCCGACATCGACCCGCTCGAGTACCGGCAGCGTTCGCACCCCGACCTCGAGATCGAGAGCCACGGGCTGACCTTCTGGGACCTGGACCGCGAGTTCGTCACCGGCGGATTCGGCGGCAAGCGCGCCGCCCTGCTGCGCGACATCCTCGGCGTGCTGCGCGACTCCTACTGCCGCACCGTCGGCATCGAGTACATGCACATCCAGGATCCGGCCCAGCGCGCCTGGTTCCAGGAGCACCTCGAGCGGCCCTACACGAAGCCGACCCACGACGAGCAGATGCGCATCCTCGGCAAGCTCAACGAGGCCGAGGCGTTCGAGACGTTCCTGCAGACCAAGTACGTCGGCCAGAAGCGCTTCAGCCTCGAGGGCGGCGAGTCGACCATCGCGCTGCTGGATGCGATCCTGCGCGGCGCGGCCGAGCACGAGATGGAGGAGGTCGCCATCGGCATGGCGCACCGCGGCCGTCTCAACGTGCTCACCAACATCGCCGGCAAGACCTACGGACAGATCTTCCGCGAGTTCGAGGGCACCCAGGACCCGCGCACGGTGCAGGGTTCCGGCGACGTGAAGTACCACCTCGGCACCGAGGGCACCTTCACGAGCACCTCCGGCAAGGAGATCCCGGTCTACCTCGCGGCGAACCCCTCGCACCTCGAGGCCGTCGACGGCGTGCTCGAGGGCATCGTGCGGGCCAAGCAGGACCGCCGCCCGCCGGGCACCTTCAACGTGCTGCCGATCCTCATCCACGGCGACGCGGCGATGGCCGGCCAGGGCGTCGTGGCGGAGACGCTGCAGTTCTCGCAGCTGCGCGGCTACCGCACCGGCGGCACGATCCACCTCGTGGTGAACAACCAGGTCGGGTTCACGACCCCGCCGGAGGAGAGCCGCAGCTCGGTGTACTCCACCGACGTCGCGAAGACCATTCAGGCGCCGGTGTTCCATGTGAACGGCGACGACCCGGAGGCCGTCGTGCGCGTCGCGGAGCTCGCGTTCGCCTACCGGCAGCAGTTCAAGCGCGACGTCGTGATCGACCTCGTCTGCTACCGCCGCCGCGGCCACAACGAGGGCGACGACCCGTCGATGACGCAGCCGCTCATGTACAACCTCATCGAGGCCAAGCGCAGCGTGCGCACGCTGTACACGGAGGCCCTCGTCGGCCGCGGTGACATCACCAAGGAGGAGTACGAGGCCGCGCACCGCGACTTCCAGGACCGCCTGGAGCGCGCCTTCGCGGAGACCCACGCCGCGCAGACCGGCTCGATGCCCGTCATCTCGAGCGACGAGAACGCCGTCTCCGACCTGGAGCGCCCGGACTCGCAGCAGGACGACCGCACCGGCGAGCCCGCGTCGACCGGCATCGACAAGTCGGTCGTCGACCTCATCGGTGACGCGCACGACAACCCGCCCGCCGGGTTCACCATCCACCCGAAGCTGCAGGCCCTGCTCAGGAAGCGCGTCGACATGACCCGCAACGGCGGCATCGACTGGGCGTTCGCCGAGCTGCTCGCCCTCGGCTCCCTCCTCGTCGAGGGCACCCCGGTGCGTCTTGCCGGGCAGGACAGCCGTCGCGGCACGTTCGTGCAGCGTCACGCGGTGCTGCACGACCGCGAGAACGGTCAGGAGTGGATCCCGCTCAACAACCTCACCGACAACCAGGCGCGCTTCTGGATCTACGACTCGCTGCTGAGCGAGTACGCGGCGATGGCGTTCGAGTACGGCTACTCGGTCGAGCGGGCGGATGCGTTGGTGCTGTGGGAGGCCCAGTTCGGCGATTTCGCGAACGGCGCCCAGATCGTGATCGACGAGTTCATCTCGAGCGCGGAGCAGAAGTGGGGCCAGCGTTCGAGCGTCGTGCTGCTGCTGCCGCACGGCTACGAGGGACAGGGTCCCGACCACTCGTCGGCCCGCATCGAGCGGTACCTGCAGCTCGCGGCGGAGGACAACATGACGATCGCGCGTCCCTCGACGCCGGCGTCGTACTTCCACCTGCTGCGCCGCCAGGCGTACGCCCGCCCGCGCCGTCCGCTCATCGTGTTCACCCCGAAGGCGATGCTGCGGCTGCGCGGCGCGACGAGCGACGTGTCCGCGCTGACCGAGGGCCGGTTCCTGCCGGTGCTCGACCAGCCGCACGAGAACCCGTCGACCGTGCGGCGCGTGCTGCTGCACTCCGGCAAGCTTCACTACGACCTCAAGAACGAGATCGACAAGCGCGGCGTCGCCGACCAGTTCGCGCTCGTGCGACTCGAGCAGCTGCATCCGCTGCCGGTGGCCGACCTGCAGCAGGTGCTCGACCGCTACCCGAACGCCGACCTCATGTGGGTGCAGGAGGAGCCGGAGAACCAGGGCGCGTGGCCGTTCCTGTGCCTCGAGCTCAACCGGCACCTCGGCGACCGTCGCCTCACGCTGTCGTCGCGTCCCGCGGCGGCGTCTCCGGCGACCGGATCGACGAAGCGCAGCGCCAAGGAGCAGGTCGACCTGATCGAACGCGCGCTCGCGCTCTAGCGAGCCACGGTACGACGAAGGGCGCCGGGAGGGATCCCGGCGCCCTTCGTCGTCGTGCGGCGTCGTCGCCGGTGTCCCGGCGGTCGCGCCGGGGATGCGTCGGGGTCTACGCGGGGGTGCTCAGCCGGGCGAGCACCGCGTCGCGCAGGTGCGCGGGGGCGGTCTCCTGGCACGCCTTGCGCACCTTCTCGGTGAGGGTGAGGCCCACGAGGTGCTCGGCGCTGCAGTCGGTGCAGTGCGCGAGGTGCTCCTCGATGTCCTGCACGTCCTGCGAGCTCAGCTCGCGGTGCAGGTACTCCTCGAGTTCGGCCTTCGCCTTGTCGCAGCCGCAGTCGGTCATTTCGTTCTCCCAGTGGCGGGCACGGTGATCCCCCGATCCCGTGCGTAGTCGGTCAGCAGCGTGCGCAGCAGTCGTCGGCCGCGGTGCAGACGACTCATCACGGTGCCGACCGGCGTCTTCATGATGTCGGCGATCTCCTGGTACGAGAACCCCTCCACGTCGGCCAGGTAGACGGCCAACCGGAAGTCCTCGGGCACCTGCTGCAGCGCATCCTTCACCGCGCTGTCGGGCAGATGGTCGATGGCCTCCGCTTCGGCCGAACGCGTCGCCGACGAGGTGGCCGACTCGGCGCTGCCGAGCTGCCAGTCCTCGAGGTCGTCGATCGTGCCCTGGTACGGGTTCCGCTGGTTCTTGCGGTACCCGTTGATGAAGGTGTTGGTGAGGATGCGGTAGAGCCAGGCCTTCAGATTGGTGCCCTGCTGGAACTGGCCGAACGCGGCGAACGCCTTCACGAACGTCTCCTGCACGAGGTCGCCCGCGTCGCTCGGATTCCGCGTCATCCGCATGGCGGCGGCGTACAGCTGGTCCATGTACGGCAGGGCCTGCTCTTCGAACAGGCTGCGCACATCCGGCTGCTCGCGCTCGGTGTCGTCCGGTGTCTCGTCCATCGCGGTCGAGTCTAGAACGGGTGCCTCCATGACGAGCATGCGCACCCCTCCGTTCCTCGTTCCCGTGCCGATACTCTGGTAACCGATGCAGATCACCAGGTATTCCGCTCCCGAGTTCGATCCGTACGGCGACAATCGTCCGGTCGACGATCCGGATGCCTCCGGCTGGATCGCGCCGACGGCGACGGGGCCCCTGGATGCCCGGCTGCGACTGCCCGGATCGAAGAGCCTGACCAACCGCGAGCTCGTGCTCGCCGCCCTCGCCGACGGCCCGTCGACGTTGCGCGCCCCGCTGCACTCGCGCGACACATCCCTCATGGTCGAGGCGCTGCGCGCCCTCGGTGTCGGCGTCGAGGAGGTCGGCGACGACCGCGGGTTCGGTCGCGATCTGCTCGTGACCCCGGCGGAGCTGTTCGGCGGGTCGACGATCGACTGCGGGCTCGCCGGCACGGTCATGCGCTTCCTGCCCCCCGTCGCCGCGCTCGCGCTCGGTCCCGTCGCGTTCGACGGCGACGAGGCGGCGCGACGCCGCCCGATGCGCACGACGATCGACGCCTTGCGTCAGCTCGGGGTCGACGTCAACGACGACGGCCGCGGCGCCCTGCCCTTCAGCCTGTACGGCACCGGCTCCGTGCGCGGCGGCGAGGTCGCGATCGACGCCTCCGCGTCGAGCCAGTTCGTCTCCGGACTGCTTCTCGCGGCCCCGCGGTTCGAGCTCGGGCTCACGCTGCGCCACACCGGCGAGCGCCTCCCGAGCATGCCGCACATCGAGATGACGATCGCCGCCCTCGCCGCCCGCGGGGTGGGTGTCGAGACGCCGGAACCGGGCGTGTGGATCGTGCCGGCCGCCCCCATCCGCGCCCTCGACGTCGACATCGAACCCGACCTCTCGAACGCGGCACCGTTCCTCGTCGCCGCGCTCGTCGCCGGCGGCACGGTGCGCATCGAGGGCTGGCCGGAGGCGACCACCCAGGTCGGCGCGGAACTCGAGCGGCTGCTCCCCCTCTTCGGTGCCCGCGTCGAGCGCGACGGCGACGACCTCATCGTCGACGGCGGACGCGGCGTGATCGGCGGGGACGCACCGAGGGCCGTCGATCTCGACCTCTCGATCGGCGGGGAGCTCACCCCCGCCCTCGCGGCCCTCGCCGCGTTCGCCGACGGTCCCAGCCGCATCACCGGCGTCGAGCACCTCCGCGGACATGAGACCGACCGCCTGGCGGCCCTCGCGGCCGAGATCACCGCCCTCGGCGGCGAGGTCTCCGAGCTCGACGACGGGCTCGCGATCACCCCGCGCCCGCTGCACGGCGGCGCCTGGCGCGCCTACGAAGACCACCGGATGGCCCACGCGGGTGCGATCGTGGGTCTCGCCGTGCCCGAGGTCGCCATCGACGACATCGCCACGACGTCGAAGACCCTCCCGCAGTTCCCCGAGCTGTGGACGCAGGGGCTGTTGCGACGCGGGCTCGCGGCGTCCGCCGACGCGGTGTGAGTCGATGAGCTGGCTCACCGACGTCGAGGATGACGACGAGTACTCCGACTACGACGAGTCGAGCGCGCGTGTGCGCCCCAACCCGAAGGGCAACCGGCCGCGCACGAAGACCCGCCCCGGCCACGAGGACGCGATCCCCGGCCGGGTGCTCACGGTCGACCGGGGGCGGTTCACCGTGCTGGTCGGCGAGGACACCGCCGAGGAGCGCACCGTGCTCGCCGCTCGTGCTCGCGAACTCGGCCGCACGGCGATCGTCGCCAACGACACCGTCGAGCTCGTCGGCGACACCACGGGCACGGTCGGCTCCCTCGCCCGCGTCGTGCGCGTCGCCGAGCGCAGCACGCTGCTGCGCCGCAGCGCCGACGACACGGATGCGGTCGAGCGCGTCATCGTCGCCAACGCGGAGCAGATGCTCATCGTGATCGCCGCGGCGAATCCCGAGCCGCGGCCGCGACTCGTCGACCGCTACCTCGTCGCCGCGTTCGACGCCGGTGTCCGTCCGATCATCTGCGTCACCAAGACCGATCTCGCCGATCCCGAGCCGTTCCTGGCCAACTTCGCGGGACTGGACCTCGAGGTGTTCCGACGCGGCCAGGACGACGATGTCACGGAGCTCGCCGCCGCCCTCCGCGGCCGCGTGACGGTCGCCGTAGGGCATTCGGGGGTCGGCAAGTCCACGCTCGTCAACGCCCTCGTGCCGGGCGCGCACCGCGCTATCGGTCGGGTCAACGCGGTCACCGGCCGCGGACGGCACACGTCGTCGTCGACCGTGCTGCTGCGCCTGTCCGGAGGCGGCTGGGTCATCGACACTCCCGGCGTGCGGTCGTTCGGCCTCGGGCACGTCAACACCGACAACATCCTGCGCGGCTTCGACGACCTGGCGCGGGTCGCGGCGGAATGTCCGCGTGGATGCACGCACCTGCCGGATGCGCCGGACTGCGAACTCAACGAGGCCGTCGCCCGGGGCGAATTGAGTGCGGATCGCGTCGATTCGCTGCAGCGACTGCTGACGACCCTCGTGCCCGAGCACGGGGCTACGCTGAACCGGTGACCGACTTCTCGCTCGCCGACGACCTCGCTCTCGCCCTCACGCTCGCCGCCGACGCCGATCTCATCTCGTACGACCGGTACCGCGCCCGCGACCTGGATGTGACGCTCAAGCCGGACAGCAGCTTCGTCACCGACGCGGACACCGCGGTCGAACGCGCCATCCGTGCCGGCATCGAGGCGGCCCGCCCGGGCGACGGCATCTACGGCGAGGAGTACGGCGTCCAGGGCGACTCCACCCGGCAGTGGATCATCGACCCGATCGACGGCACGGCGAACTTCTTGCGCGGCCTGCCGATCTGGGGCACGCTCATCGCGCTCGCGGTCGACGGGGTGCCGGTGGTGGGCGCCGTCAGCTCCCCCGCGCTGCAGCGACGGTGGTGGGCCGCCCGCGGGCACGGCGCCTGGGTGTCGGAACAGCACGGCGAGCCGCACCCGTTGCGGGTCAGCAGCGTCGGCGACCTCGCCGAGGCGAACATCAGCTACAACCGCATCCAGGGCTGGGATGAGAAGGGCCGCCTGGACGCGGTGCTCGAGTTGACCCGCGCCGCCTGGCGTTCCCGCGCCATCGGCGACATGTGGTCGTACATGCTGCTCGCCGAGGGCGCCCTCGACGTCGTGACCGAACCGGAGCTGCAGCCCTACGACATGGCCGCGCTCATCCCGATCATCGAGGAGGCCGGGGGCCGGTTCACCGACCTCGACGGCACGCCCGGCCCGTGGGGCGGCAGCGCGCTCGCCACCAACGGCGCATTGCATACCGCCGCGCTGGCGATCGTCAAGGGGTGACCGGAGCGAATCCGTTTCGCTAGGCTCGCAGCGGCGTGATCGCGCCGCTCAGCACCCGCACAGCACCCGGAGCCGTCATGTCGTCCTCTCCCCTTGCCCGCACCCTCGCGGTGGCCGCCATCGCCCTCGCGGGCGTCACGCTGAGCGGCTGCAGCCTGCTGAGCCAGTTCGGCGGCGCGGGTTCCGCTCCGCAGCGCGACGAGCAGAACCAGGTGACCGAGGCGCAGGATGACGCCGACGTCTTCGCCATCATGGTCGGCGACTGTCTGAACGACGGCGAGCAGACCGACACCGAGGTGATGACCCTGCCGATCGTGCCGTGCGACGAGGAGCACGACAGCGAGGCCTTCCACTCGGAGGACCTGCCCGACGGCGAGTACCCGGGCCAGGAGGCGGTGGCCGCGTCGGCCGAGGAGATCTGCGCCGCGCAGTTCCCCGCGTTCGCGGGCATCGCGTTCGAGGAGAGCACGCTCAACTTCGGCTACTACAGCCCCACCCAGGAGAGCTGGGAGCAGCGCGACGATCGCGAGATCCTCTGCACGATCTACGCCCTCGACCCCGAGACCGGGGAGCCCGTGCGCACGACCGGCACGCTCGAGGGTGCCGCCCGCTGATCCTCGCCGCCCGAGGCGCGCTAGGCTCGCCGCGTGACTGCAAGCGCTTGCACTGACGACCCGCTCGCCGCGTTCGACGCCTACACCGACGCTCTCGTCGCCTCCGTTGCGTCCCGGGCCGACGTGCTCGGGCTCGTGCTGCTCGGGTCCGGCGCGGAACCGCATCGGATCGACGAGTGGAGCGACCACGACTTCTACCTCGTCGTCGACGACGGCGCGGCCGAGGACTACCGCCTGGACCTCTCCTGGCTGCCGGACGCGGAGCGCATCGTGCTCGCGCCACGCGAGACGGAGCACGGACTCAAGGTCGTCTACGACGACGGGCACGTGCTCGAGTTCGCCGTGGCGACCCTCGGCGAGGTGGCCGGCTTCGGCACCAACCACTGGCGCGTCGTGCTCGATCGCGGCGAAGTGGAACCCGTCATCCGTGCCGCCGCCGCGCGCTCGGCGCTGCTTCCCGAGCCCGACCCGGCGCGCGACATCCGCCTCTTCCTCGCCCAGCTGCTCATCGGCACCGGTCGCGCGCGACGCGGTGAGCTGCTGACCGCGGGCGAGTCCGTGCGCGGGCACGCCCTCAAAGCCCTCCTCGCCGTCTGGCGCTCCCGCGTGGACGCCGAGCACCCGGAGCATCTCGACCGGCTCGATGTGCACCGTCGGTTCGAGCGGGTCTACCCGGCCGCGGCCGCCGAGCTCGCGGCGGCATCGAGCTCGGAGCCCGAGCCCGCTGCCCGCGCCCTGCTCGAGATCGCCGAGCGCGGACTCGCGCCCGGGTGGTCGGAGTGGCCGACGGAAGCGGTGGCCGCGATCCGGCGCCGGCTCGACTGGTGAGAACGCACGAAGGCCGCCCCGGGGGACGGCCTTCGTGTCTGTCGCGCGACTGCGGCTCGCGATGGTGGAGATGGGGGGAATCGAACCCCCGTCCATCGCTGTGAGCCTGCGCCTTCTACGGGCGTAGCCTATGGAAGCGTTCTACTCGGCTCCGACCTTTGTCACAGGCACCCAGGTCGACGAGCCCAGCCCGAGTGCAAGTCCCACGACGCCCTCAGGCGTGACGTCGCAGCAAGCCTCCTAGATAACGCCAGAACCGGGTCGGAGGCATCACCCGGCCTGACGGACCTTCAGACTCTTACTTACGCAGCAAGAGCGAGGTCGGTGCGCTTAACGTTGGCACCTATGTTTTGCAGAGATCGTTAACGAGATAACCCTGCATCCTCGGCCCGCTTCTCGCAGTTTCGCAGGCGATGTCGAAACCGATCATCCCCTCGAGTGCGAGTCGCAGTCGCGCGCTGTGGAGTTGTCAACCGCACCTTCCGGTGCAGCCCTCCATGCTAGCGCGCGACCGCGAGTCGCACCATCCACGCCCGATCCGTCAGGCTGCGCCCTCGGCGAACGCGAGGGCGACGTCGTCGTGCACGAGCATCATGTTCACAGCCGCCGCCGCACGCGAACCCCCCGCCGCGGCGGGAAGCACCTGCGCCATCGGTTCGACGACGTTCCCGACGGCGGAGACGCCCGGCACCGACGTCGCGCCGGTGAAGTCGACGCGCACGAGTTCGACGCCGATGTTCGGCTCGAGCACGGTCTCGGCGCCGAGCGCCCGCAGCAGGGCGTCGTTCGGCCGCGGATCCGACGCCACGAACACGGCGTCGCGCTCGAGCACCGAGCCGTCCGCGAGGTCGAGGGCGACGCGGTCGCCGATGCGACGCACCGCGGTCACGGCGGTGCGGAGCACGCGTCCACCACGCACCTCGACACCGCGCACCTGCTCGGGGTCGAGCTCCGCCTCGCCGACGACGGTGAGGTCATCGGTCCACTGGGTCAGCAGGAGCGCCTGGTGCCCCGACCCCGGCTTGACGGCGAGCACCGCGATCGCCTGGTCGCGCACCTCCCATCCGTGGCAGTACGGACAGTGGTGCACCTTCTCGCCCCACAGCTCGGTGAGTCCCGGGATGTCCGGCAGCACGTCGGTGAGCCCGGTCGCGACGATCAGACGACGGGCGCGGGCGCTCGTGCCGGATGCGCGCGTCACCGTGAAGTCGCCCACGGCCCCGGTCACCGACGCCACCGTGTCGTCGACGTACGCGACCCCGTAGGCGCTCGCCTCGATGCGCATGTCGGCCACGAGCTCGAGCGGGTTCGCCCCCTCCCGGCCCGGGTAGGAGTGCACTCCCGATGCGAAGCGATTGCGCGGCGACCCGCCGTCGATGACGAGTACCCGCCGCCGGGCGCGGCCGAGGGTGAGCGCGGCGCTCGACCCTGCGGCGGCGCCCCCGATGATGATGACGTCGTAGTTGTCCATGCCCGCACGGTAGGAAGCCGGTTCCCTCCTCGCGAGCGAATTTGCGGATCTGGCAAACTCGGAGGCATGGAACTGCCCGCGCGACTGCGCGAACGTCGACGCCGCGCCGGCCTCACCCTCGCCGTCGCGGCGGAGCGCGCCGGCCTGTCGGTGAGCACCCTCTCGCGGATGGAGACCGGGGAGCGCCGGGTGCCCCTCGAGACGGCGATCGACCTCGCCCGCGCCTACGGCGTCAGCCTCGACGAACTCGTCGCCGACCCGACGGTCTCCACTCCTGAGGTGCAACGCCACGGCACGCGCACCTACACGGCGCTCGGGCCGACCCTGCGCACGCATCGGGCCCATCGCATCACGATCGAGGCGAGCGACGTGCATCCGACACCCCGCGTGCACGCCGGGCGGGAGTGGTTGTACGTGCTCTCGGGGCGGATGCGCCTCGTGCTGGGCGATGAGGACATCACGGTCGCGGCGGGCGAGACGGCCGAGTTCGATACGCGCCTCCCCCACTGGTTCGGCAGCGACGGAAGCGGCCGCGTCGACCTGCTCAGCCTGTTCGACACGGAGGGTGAGCGCATCCACCTGCGCGTGCAGACCTCGCCGAAGCGGGAGGGGTGAGCCGGCCTATTCGCCGAGGTAGCGGCGGGCCGCCATCGCGCGGTCGGCCTCGCGGCGGTCCTGCCGCTCGCGCAGGGTCTGCCGCTTGTCGTACTCCCGCTTGCCCTTCGCGAGGGCGATCTCGACCTTCGCGCGACCGTCGCTGAAGTACAACTGCAGCGGCACGAGGGTGTACCCGCCCTCCTTGACCTTGCTGGAGAGCTTGAGGATCTGCTCCTTGTGCAGCAGCAGCTTCCGCTTGCGGCGCGGGGGGTGGTTCGTCCAGGTGCCCTGGTTGTACTCGGGGATGTGCACGGCGTCGAGCCATGCTTCGCCGCCATCGATGTACGCGTAGCCGTCGACGAGGGACGCGCGACCGGCCCGCAACGACTTCACCTCGGTTCCCGAGAGCACCATTCCGGCCTCATAGGTGTCTTCGATGGTGTAGTCATGGCGGGCTTTGCGATTGGTGGCCACGACCTTCTGACCACGTTCCCTGGGCACGACACGTTCCTTTCGACGCGCTCGGCGGGTGCCGAGCAGCCTGTCAGCTTAGCGCAGCGTCGCTGGGGAACGCGAGCGCGGTCGCCTAGCCTGTCGTGAGGAGGATCTCTCATGGACTACACCGCCGCTCCGAAACCGTGGGCACCGATCGAGGCCGCGGAGGTGCGGCGACTCGCGATCGCGATCGTGATCTCGATTGCGGTGGGTGCCGTCGTCGGCGTCTTCCTCGGCCTCCCGGCCCTCACCTCCGGGGATCCGTCGAGGGTCGCTCGCGCGCTCCTGTACATCGGTTCGGGCGTCTGCCTGGCCGGGTTCCTCGGCGCGAGCCTGGGCGGATGGCGCCTCATCGCGGGTGAGAACGACTTCGCGGGCCGCGATCGCCCGGTCGTGCGACGTGTGCGACGGACGGTCCTCCGCGGCAAGACGGAGACGCTCGACGAGTACGAGTCGGAGATCGCCGCCCGCTTCGCCCGCGCCTATCCGACCATCGCGGTGGCGCGGCTCGTGGCCTACGGCCTGCTGGTGCTCAGTGCCGGACTCAACCAGACCGCGACGCTGACTCGTGAACCCGGTGCCGTCATGCCCGTGGTGCTGACCGGCGCAGTCGGGCTGGTCCTCATCGGCCTGGTGTGCCAGACGACCGTCCTCGTACGACGCGCCCGACGTTACCGCTTGACGCGTACGTCGCCGTCACTGACCTGAGCATTCCCTGTATGGCGCGGTAGACCGATCCGTCGATCGAGTTGAGTGTGCTTCACCTCGAGATGGGACCCGAACCATGAGAGTCGTCGCGTACGTCCTGACCGTTCTGCTCGTCACCGCTGTGATGGTCGGCGAGACCGTGCTGCTGCTCCTCACCTCCACCCACCGCGAGCCGGGGACCACCGGCATCGCCGGCGCCGGTCTCGGCGTGATGGTCTACGGGCCACTCATGCTCGGCAGCGTCGCCGCCTGGTGGCGGATGCGTGACGCGAGCGACGCCGGCCGCTACTACCGCCTCTGGCTGATCTGGACCGCAGTGGCGTCTGCGGTCGGGGCGGCCCTCGTCGTTGTCGGCGGCGTACTGTCGGGCACCGCCCCGTGGGCGGTGGCGATCGTCATCGCGACCGGCGTCGTACTGCTCGCGGTGGCCGTGCCCCTCGGCGACCGGGTGCGCCGCTCCGCGGACCGGCATCGTGAGCCCTCGGCGGAGCACTGGACACCGACCGGGCCCGGTGCCGTGGTGCGCGTCGTCCGCATCACCGCCATCACCTTCGCCGCCGTGCTGCTCGTCGGCGTCGTCGGCGCCGCCGTGCTCGCCGCGACGGTCGACCCGGACCTCTTCGGCGACACGGTCCTCCTGGCGGTCCCGCTCGCGTTCTTCGGCGCCGGACTCGCCTGCGCACTCGCCGGTCTGCGCGTGTCCAAGAATCTGCGCGAGGCGGCGGCGGGCGATATCGGCACGCTCCGTAAGCTCATGCGTGTCGTGCTGCGGGGCAAGCCGGAGTCCCTGGACGACACCGAACAGGTCGCCGCGGCCCGGTACGCGGCGGGCATCCCCATCGCCCTCGGCATCCAGCTCGCGTTCCTCGGCCTGCTCTACGCCGGCCTGGTCATCCAGCAGGTGATCACGCTGCTCGGGAGCGACGGTGGCTCCCCGATGCAGCTCGCGATCCTCGTGCTGCTCGTCCTCATGCTCGCGGTCGTCGTACCGCTCACCGTCGTGCGCATCCGTCGAGCCCGGCGGTACGCGCGGGAGCACGCCGACCTGCTGCAGCCCGAGACGGTCTAGCGGGCGACCTCGCGCACGAACGCGGTGACGGCATCCGCCGTCGTGGCGAGGTGCTGGGCGTGGGTGAAACCGCTCACCTTCGTGCGCGGCTTCAGCTCGTGCTCCCCGTCCTCGAGCCAGAACAGGCGGATGCCCGCACCGAGCGAGTACCCGGGCACCTCGTCGCGCGTGCCGAACGGGTCGCGCGTGCCCTGGCAGATGAGCGCGGGCGTCGCGAGGTGCTCGAGATGGGCGGTGCGCAGCTTCTCGGGCGATCCGGGCGGATGGAACGGGTAGCCGAGGCACACGAGCCCCGCGACAGCGCCTTGCGCATGCAGGTCGTCCGCGACCATGCTCGCGACCCGGCCGCCCATGGACTTGCCGCCGATGACGACCGCCCCTCCCGCATCCGAGACGATCCGCGCGACGGCGTCGCGGTACTCCCCCATCACGGTCTCGGCTCGCGGCGGCGGCTTGCGGGTGCCGCTGCGCCGGGCCGCCATGTACGCGAACTCGAACCGCGCGACCCGGATGCCGCGGTCGGCGAGGAGCCCGGCCATCCGGTCCATCCACGGGGAGTCCATCGCCGCGCCGGCGCCGTGCGCGAGCACGAGCACGGGCGCGTCGTCGGGTCCGGTCCACAGCAGGTCGATCGCCATCCACCGAGCCTACGGATTCAGCCGGTCGCCCGACGGCTCGGCCGGGTCCACGAGGTGGTCGAGGGCGGCTCCGCCTCCCGCCACGTGGCGAGTACGACTGCGGCGACGGCGGTGGTGAGGAGGAGTTGCAGCAGCGCGCCGCCCAGCCCGCTCGTCGGCAGCAGCCCATCGGCGGCGTTGACGCCGGCGTGGAGCGCCACGGCCGCCCACGCGCCGCCCCGCCACCGCTCGCTCACCGCGAGCGCGATGACGCTGAGCGGCAGGAAGGAGACGAAGAAGACGGCGACCTCCTCGAGCGGCATCCGGCTCTGCCCGGTGCCCTCGAGGGCGAACAGCGGCACGTGCCACACCGCCCAGATCGCCCCGACGACGAGCGCCGTCGAGAGCCGCCCGCGGGTCGCCCGCAGTCGCGGCTGCAGCCATCCGCGCCAGCCGAACTCCTCAGCGATCGGACCGGCGAGCAGCACGAAGCCGAGCACCACGAGCGGACCACCGAGTGACGCGACCATGTCGCCCGCGTGCGCCGCGATCCCCGGAGCCGGGTGGAAGACGAGCGCCGTCGCGAGCGCCGGTGCGACACCGAGCACCACGGCGAGCGGCAGCCAACGCGACGGACGCACGGTGCGTCGCGCGCGTTTGACCGGATCGTTCAACCACATGGCGAGCGCCGCGAGCGACGGACCGGCGGCCGCGAGTCCGAACACGAGCTGCACCGCACCCGACGTCACATCCACGCGCAGCACCCCGAGCACGGTCCACGGGATCCAACTCAACCCGAAGGCGAGCAGCAGGAACAACCGGATGCGGCGACGCGGCGCGTGCACGATGTGGCGGGTCATGTCGCCACTGTGCCGCGGGGCGACGAGCGTCACATCCCGCCGCGGTAGGGCGCGGGATGCGACGGAGGGGTCACACCTTCAGGTACCGGCGTATCGCGACGTTGGCCGAGAGCGCGGCGAGCAGGATGCCGATCACGAACAGGATCGGCACCACGATGAGTGCGTCGTCCATCGACACGAACGGCTGCGTCTGCGACACCTGTTCGCTCAGGTAGCCCTGCACGAAGAACCGCACGAGCAGCGTGATCGCCGCCCCCGCGAGCACCGATCCGATGAGGGCCGCGAACACGCCCTCCAGGATGAACGGCGTCTGGATGAAGCGGTTCGACGCGCCCACGAGGCGCATGATGCCGAGCTCGCGTCGCCGCGAGAAGGCGCTGAGCCGGATGGTCGTCGCGATCAGCAGCACCGCGGCGACGAGCATGAGCACCGCGATCCCGATGGCCGTGTAACTCGCGGCGTTGAGGGCGCTGAGGATGGGGTCGAGGTACTCCCGCAGGTCCTGCACCTGTTCGACTCCGGCCTGACCGGCGAGCGACTCGCGGATCACCGCGCTCTTGGTGGGATCGACGAGGTTCACCCAGAACGTCTGGTTCATGTATTCGGGGGTGACGATGTCGGCGATCGCGTTGCCGGCGTACTGGGTCTGGAAGTTCTCGTACGCCTGCTGCTGCGTCTCGAGCTCGACCCGCTCGATGTACGGCTCGAGGGTCGGCGAGTCGAGCAGCTGCTGCACCTGCGCGACCTGCTCCTCGGTGGCCGCCGTGCCGTTGCAGGCGGGGGTGGTGGCGAAGCCGTTGCACATGTAGACGGCGACCTGGGCGCGGTCGTACCAATAGCCCTTCATCTGCCCGATCTGCATCTGCAGCAGGATCGCGGCGCCCACGAAGGTGAGCGAGATGAAGGTGACGAGGATGACCGAGATCACCATCGAGATGTTGCGGCGCAGGCCCTGCCCGACCTCCGACATCACGAGTCCGAACCTCATCGGGTCACCCCCTGGGCGGAAGCATCCGACTGCAGTCCGAAGGTCTGCACCGGGATGGTCTGCGTCAGGTAGCCGCCGCGACGCTCGTCGCGCACCACCTGTCCGCCGATGAGTTCGATGACGCGGCGCTGCATCTGGTCGACGATGCCGGCGTCGTGCGTGGCCATGACGACGGTCGTGCCGCCGGCGTTGATGCGCTCGAGCAGCGTCATGATGCCGGCGCTCGTCGTGGGGTCGAGGTTTCCCGTGGGCTCATCGGCGAGCAGCACGGCCGGCTTGTTCACCACGGCGCGGGCGATCGCCACACGCTGCTGCTCACCACCGCTCAACTCGTGCGGGAAGCGCTGCGCCTTGCTGCCGAGGCCCACCATCTTGAGCGTGTCGGGCACGGCCTCCTGGATGAAGCCCTTGCTCTTGCCGATCACCTGGAGCGTGAACGCGACATTGTCGAACACCGTCTTGTTCGGCAACAGCCGGAAGTCCTGGAACACGACGCCGAGGTTGCGGCGGAAGTACGGCACCTTGCGGCTCGAGATCCGGCCGAGGTCCTGCCCGAGCACGTGGATCTTGCCCTTGGTCGGCCGCTCCTCTTTGAGGATGAGCCGCAGGAGGCTGGACTTCCCGGACCCGGACGCGCCGACGAGGAAGACGAACTCCCCCTTCAGCACTTCGAGCGTGACCGCATCGAGCGCCGGACGCGGGTTGCGCGAGTACAGCTTGGTGACCTCGTCGAATCGAATCATGACGGATCGAGCGTAGGTCGGTCGTCGCATTATCGCGGCAGCGACTCGCCCGTGGTAGAGCCTGAACGTCGCCTGGCACCCGGAGCCGAGACCTTCTCGTTCCCAGGCCCGGTTCCTACCGTGGCCGACATCCACGATGGGCGAGCCGCCACAGACCCGCGCCGTCATAGTCAATCCCCGACTGGAGGTTCCATCGATGTTCTTTCACCGCCAGGAGTTGCAGTTCAAGTCGACTCCCGACAAGCCCGACGCCGTCTTCGCCCGCAAGCTGCAGGAGGTGCTCGGTGGTCAGTACGGCGAGATCACCGTCGCACTGCAGTACAACTTCCAGGCCTGGAACGCGCACATCCCCGGCAAGTACCGCGACCTGCTGTTCGGCATCGGGGCGGAGGAGATGGGACACGTCGAGATGCTCGCGACGATGATCGCGCAGCTGCTCGAGAAGGCCCCGCTCGGCATCACCGGCGACGCCGTGCAGGACGATCCGACCGTTGCCGCCGTCGTCGGGGGAATGGATGTGCAGCACGCGATCGTCGCGGGCGCCGGCGCCCGCGCCGTCGACAGCAACGGCAACCCGTGGTCGGGCAGCTACATCACCGCGAGCGGCAACATGCTCGCCGACTTCACGGCGAACGCCAACGCGGAGATGCAGGGCCGCCTGCAGGTGGCGCGGCTGTACCACATGACCGACGACCACGGCATCCGGGATCTGCTCTCGTTCCTGCTCGCGCGCGACACCATGCACCAGAACCAGTGGATGGCGGCGGCCGCGGAGCTGCGCGCGGAGGGCCTCGAGGACTTCCCGGTGCCGAGCAACTTCCCCCTCAAGAAGGAGCACCGTCCGGTGTCGTACGAGTACATCAACTTCTCCGACGGCGCTGCGGCAGCCGAGGGCACCTGGGCGAGCGGCCCGACCCCCGACGGCAAGGGCGAGTTCACCTACGTGGAGGCGCCCGGCACGACGAAGACGGTGCCCACTCCCCCGCCGACCCACCCGGACTCGCGGTTCTACGGCACGACCGAGCTGCCGAACACGGTCGAGAAGATCGCCGGAGCCGTGCAGGACAAGCTCAACAAGGAGTGACCGGGACTCCCGGAGGGTCGCGCCGCACGGCGCGGCCCTCCGCCGCTCGGCGCTCCCTCTGGGCGGCCGTGCTCGCCGGTGCGGGCGCGATGGCGGCGATCGACGAGATCGTCTTCCACCAGATCCTCGGCTGGCACCACTTCGTCGACCGCTCGACGACGGATGTGGGTCTGCTCTCCGACGGCGTGCTCCACGCCGTCGAGCTCGTGGCGATCGTGGCCGGCGTCGTGCTGCTCGTGGACGCCCGGCGGATCGGGTTGTTCGATCGTCGTCATGCGGTCGCGGGCGCTCTGATCGGGCTCGGTGGGTTCCAGGTCTTCGACGGCGTCGTGCACCACAAGGTGCTCGGCCTCCACCAGGTGCGCTACGACGTCGACCTGGTGCCGTACGACCTCGCGTGGATCGGCGGCGGGGTACTCCTCCTGCTCGCCGGCTGCGTCGCGCTCGTGCTCGCGCGCCGTCGCGCGTGATGCACGCGCATCCTGCGGCACCCGGCGCCCTCACGGCTCTGCTCGTGGGGCTCGCCGCCGTCGCCGTGGTCGCCTATCTCGCGGCAGCCGTCCGCAGCACGCGATCGGGCCGCGGATGGCCGGTGGTCCGCTCGGCGTGCTGGGTGGGCGGATGCGCGGCCCTCGCCGCCCCGGCCCTCCTCGGCGCGTCCGGCTCCCCGGGCGGTTTCGTCGAGCACATGCGCGAACACGTGCTCGTCGGGATGGTGGCGCCGACACTCCTCGCGCTCGCGCGTCCGGCGACCCTCGCCTTGCGCACCCTCTCCCCGGTGCCCGCGCGACGGCTCGCGCGCGTGCTCGGCAGCCGTCCCGTGGCGGTGGTGGCGCATCCGGTCGTCGCGGGCGCCCTCACGGCGGTCCCGCTGTGGCTGCTGTACACGACCCCGCTCGGCACGATCGTGCTCTCGGATGCGGTGCTGCACACCCTGCTGCTCGGGCACTTCGTCGCAGCGGGCTACCTGCTCGCGGGCAGCACCCTCGAGCTCGAGCCGACGCGGCACCCGCACCCGGCCCTCCTGCGCGGAGCGGTGCTCGTGGCGACGGCCGCGGCGCACGCCGCGCTCGCGAAGTGGATCGCCGTCCATCCGCCGGCCGGCGTCGCTCCCGGCGAGGCACTCGAGGGCGCCCGGCTCATGTGGACCGTGGGCGACGGCGTCGAGCTCGTGCTGCTCGCCGTCTTCTTCGTGCGCTGGACCCGCTCCCGCGCCCGCGTGCGCGCGCTCACCGCCTGACGCGACGCGCGGGCTACTTCAACTTCTCGCCGCGGATGCCGAGAACGACCCCGAAGACGATGCAGACGAGCCCGGCGATGGGGAGGACATCGACCCGTCGAGGCACGTCCCCCTGCGCGGCGACCAACCACACGAGCCCGACCGCCAGGAGCGCCACGCCGATGACGACGAGCCACCAGGCGGAGAGGGGTTGTTTCGGACGATTCCGCAGGAACACCCGTCGAAGGTAACCGACGCCTGGCGGTTTTCTTGCGTATCGTGGCGTTCGCGCCACTGGTCGCGTCCGTCCCTCGCGGGGCACGATTCCTGCGGCGCACAGCAGGAGGTCGTATGCCGCAGCGAAACCACCGGGTCGTCGTGCTCGTGCTCGAGGGTGCGAAGCCGCTCGACGTCGGCATCCCCGCCCAGGTGTTCACGACCCGCACGGGCATGCCCTACGAGGTGCGGGTGTGCGGCGCCGCTCCCGGGCTGGTGACCGGCGGCGACGGACTCGCCTACCACGTGGCCGAAGGGCTCGAGGCGCTCGAGAGCGCCGACACCGTCTTCATCCCCGGCTACCGGGAGCCCGCGCGGGAAGACCCGCCCGCCGCCGTCATCGAGGCGTTGCGCCGCGCCCACGCGCGAGGCGCGCGCCTCGCCGCGATCTCCACGGGCGCGTTCGCCCTCGCGGCGACCGGGCTGCTCGACGGCCGCCGCGCGACCACGCACTGGAACTACGCCGGCATCCTCGCCCGCCGCCACCCGCGGGTGCGTGTCGACGCGAACGTGCTGTTCGTCGACGAGGGCAGCGTGCTCACCTCCGCGGGCGCCGCGTCGGGCGTCGACCTGTGCCTCCACCTCATCCGCCGCGACCACGGAGTCGGCTTGTCGAACACCGTCGCCCGCCGTCTCGTCGCGGCGCCGTACCGCAGCGGCGGGCAGGCGCAGTACGTTCCGCGCAGCGTGCCCGAACCGCTCGGGGACCAGTTCGCCGCGACCCGTCAGTGGGCGCTCGACCACCTGGAGGAGCCGCTCACCGTCACTTCGCTCGCCCGCCACGCCCGCGTCTCGCCCCGCACCTTCTCGCGCCGGTTCGTCGACGACACCGGGTACACGCCGATGCAGTGGGTGCTGCGCGCCCGGGTCGACCTCGCCCGGGAGCTGCTCGAGCGCTCCGACCTCGGCGTCGAGGCCATCGCCCATCGCGTGGGCCTCGGCACCGGGGCGAATCTGCGGATGCACTTCCAGCGCATCCTCGGCACCTCGCCGAGCGAGTACCGGCGCACCTTCGTGCGTCCGGCCGCCTGAAACGCGCACCGCACCGCTGGCACGAACCTTTCGGGCGATGTCTTTCCGCCACCTCCCGCCCGGTCGCGCAGACAGGGATCGTAGACGCCGGAAAGGAACCACCATGACCCGCATCGCCATCAACGGATTCGGCCGCATCGGACGCAACGTGCTGCGCGCCCTGCTCGAACGCGACACCGACCTCGAGGTCGTCGCCATCAACGACCTCACCGAGCCCGAGGCCCTCGCGCAGCTGTTGCGCTTCGACAGCTCCCTCGGCCGCCTCCGCCGCCCCGTCGAGGTCGACGGTGACACACTCGTCGTCGACGGCCGGCGCATCCGCGTGCTCGCCGAGCGCGAGCCGGCAAACCTGCCGTGGGCCGAGCTCGAGGTCGAACTGGTGCTCGAAGCGACCGGCCGTTTCACCTCCGCGGACGCCGCGCGTGCCCACCTCGACGCGGGCGCGCAGCGCGTGCTCGTGAGCGCACCCGCCACCGGCGCCGACGTCACCCTCGCCTACGGCGTGAACACCGAGGCCTACGACCCGGCCTCGCACGTCATCATCTCGAACGCGTCGTGCACGACGAACGCACTCGCCCCGCTCGCTCAGGTGCTCGACGACCTGGCCGGCATCGAGCACGGGTTCATGACGACCGTGCACGCCTACACGCAGGAGCAGAACCTGCAGGACGGCCCGCACCGTGACCCGCGTCGCGCCCGCGGCGCGGCGGTCAACATCGTGCCCACGACGACCGGTGCCGCCAAGGCGATCGGCCTCGTGCTGCCGTCGCTCGACGGCAAGCTCTCGGGCGACTCGATCCGCGTGCCCGTTCCCGTCGGGTCGATCGTCGAGTTGAACACGACGGTCGCGCGCGACGTGACCCGCGATGAGGTGCTCGCCGCCTACCGCACCGCCGCCGAGGGGCGGCTCGCCGGCATCCTCGACTACTCGGAGGATCCGCTCGTCTCGAGCGACATCACGGGTGAGCCCGCGTCGTCGATCTTCGACGCGGCACTCACGCGCGTCGAGGGCCGCCATATCAAGGTGGTCGCCTGGTACGACAACGAGTGGGGCTTCTCCAACCGCGTCGTCGACACCCTCGGGCTCATCGCCGCGAAGTAGCGGGCTCTAGCCGCCGAGCGTGCCCGTTGGCGACAAGAAATGGCGTGATTCGCGCCGAATCTGTCGCGAAGTGGCACGTTCGGCGGTTCCCTTCGACAGGCTCAGGACGGGCCCTTCGACAGGCTCAGGGCAAGTGGCGCTCAGTCGTCGTGCGACTGCTTGCGCCAGCGGATGCCCGCGGCGATGAACCCGTCGAGCTCGCCGTCGAACACCGTGGCGGGGTTGCCGACCTCGTAGCCGGTGCGCAGGTCCTTCACGAGCTGCTGCCCGTAGAGGAAGTAGGAGCGCATCTGGTCGCCCCAGCTCGCCGTGATGGTGCCGGCGAGCTCCTTCTTCTTGGCGGCCTCCTGCTCGCGCTTGAGCAGCAGCAGGCGGGTCTGCAGCACGCGCATCGCGGCGGCACGGTTCTGGATCTGCGACTTCTCGTTCTGCATCGACACGACGATGCCGGTCGGGATGTGCGTCAGCCGCACCGCCGAGTCGGTCGTGTTGACCGACTGACCACCGGGACCGGACGAGCGGAACACGTCGACGCGGATGTCGCCCTCGGGGATCTCGACCTGCTGCGCCTCCTCCATCACGGGGATGACCTCGACGGCCGCGAAGCTCGTCTGGCGCTTGTCGGCGCCGCCGAACGGGCTGATGCGGGCCAGGCGGTGCGTGCCGGCCTCGACGCTCAGCGTGCCGAACGCGTACGGCGCGTCGATCTCGAAGGTCGCGGACTTGATCCCCGCGCCTTCGGCGTAGGAGGTGTCCATCACCTTGACCGGGTACTTGTGCTTCTCCGCCCAGCGCAGGTACATGCGCATGAGCATCTCGGCGAAATCGGTGGCGTCGTCGCCGCCGGCACCCGAGCGGATCGTGACGACGGCGGCACGGTCGTCGTATTCGCCGTCGAGGAGGGTCTGCACCTCGAGGTCGCCGATCACCTTCTGGATGGCGAGGAGCTCCTCCTTCGCCTCCTGGGCGCTCTCCTCGTCCTGCGCCTCGTTCGCCATCTCGATGAGCACCTCGAGGTCGTCGAGGCGCCGGCCGATGGCGGTGACGCGGCTGAGCTCCGACTGCCGGTGGCTGAGGGCGCTCGTGACCTTCTGCGCGCTCTCGGGGTCGTCCCAGAGGTTCGGCGCGGCGGCCTGCTCGTTGAGGTCGGCGATCTCCTTCTCGAGTCGCTCCACCCCGATGACGCTGAGGATGTCCGCGAAGGTGCTGCGGAGTTCGGCGATCTGGGCGGCGAGGTCGATATCGATCATGGCGTCACCAGCCTACCGGCGGCATCCACCTCCGGAGGCGATGCCCGGATGCGCGGGTAGGGTCGAGCGGGTGACCGACGCGCTGCCCTTCCGCTGGCGTTCGGTGGCCGTGCCCGTCTTCGCACCGGCGCTGTTGTTCTCGATCGGCGAGGGCGCGATCATCCCCGCGATCCCGCTCGTGGCCGACGACCTCGGAGCGACGCTCGCGATCGCCGGCCTCGTCGCCGCTGCGCTCACCGTCGGCGAGTTGCTCGGCAACGTGCCGAGCGGATGGCTGGTGAGCCGGATCGGGGAACGCCCGACGATGATCGGGGCGGCCGTGCTGTCGCTCGCCGGACTCGCGGTGTGCGTGATGGCGACGGCACCGTGGATGCTCGGCATCGGTGTGCTGCTGATCGGGCTCTCCGCCGCCGCCTATGCGCTCGCGCGCCACGCGTTCCTCACCGTGACGGTGCCGCTCGCCTATCGGGCGCGCGCCCTCTCGACACTCGGCGGCGTGTACCGCGGCGGTGTCTTCATCGGCCCGTTCATCGCGGCCGCGGTGATCGGCTGGGCCGGTTCCGCGCAGTCCGCCTTCTGGATCCACGTCGTGGCATGCCTCGCGACCATCGCGCTGCTGCTCGCCCTGCCCGACCCGGGCCGGCGCACCGAGGCGGGGGCGGCACGCACGACGGCCGGTCTGTTCCGCACCCTGCGCCGCCGTCGTGACGTGCTCGCCCGGCTCGGTGCGGGAGCCGCGCTCGTCGGGGCGATGCGGGCGAGCCGGCAGGTGATCCTGCCGTTGTGGGCGGTGAACCTCGGGCTCGACGGGGCGACGACCGCGCTCATCATCGGCGTCGCCGGCGGGGTCGACTTCGCCCTCTTCTACGTGAGCGGCCACATCATGGACCGCTTCGGGCGGCTGTGGAGCGCGCTGCCCTCGATGATCGGACTCGGCGTCGGCCACCTCGTGCTCGCCTTCACGCACGACGTGCCGGATGCGGTCACCTGGTTCATCGTGGCGGCGATCGTCATGTCGGTGGCGAACGGGATCGGCAGCGGGATCCTCATGACGCTCGGCGCAGATCTCGCCGATCCCGGCGACCCCGCGCCGTTCCTCGGGGCGTGGCGTTTCACCGGCGGACTCGGCGGGGCGAGCGCCCCGATCGTCGTCGCCGCGGTCACCGGGCTGGGCTCGATCGCCGTCGCCGCGGGCGTGATGGGAGTGCTCGGGTTCGCGGGCGCCGCGATCCTCGCCCGTTATGTTCCGCGCTACTCGCCGCACCGCTGACCCGCTGACCCGCTGACGCGGGAGGGTCGGCCCGATCAGGCCGCGTCGTAGCGCGGGTGAGACGGCGTGCGGACGAACCGCACCTCGTCCACGGGCTTGAGCACCGAGGGATCGTCGACGAAGCCGACCCGCAGCGGTGTGCCGGCGGCCTCCCGCGTGGCCGTGACGCCGCGCGCCGGCGGCACGTGATCGTCGCCCCACTGGCCGAGCGCCCCGAGCACGACCAGCAGCTGCGTGCCCGCCTCGGTCGGGTGGTAGCTCATCCGTGCTCGGGAGCCCTCGACGCGATACTCGCGCTTCTCGAGCACTCCCGACTCGACGAGCGTCTTCAATCGCGTCGCGAGGATGTTCGGCGCGATGCCGAGCACCTCGGTGAATTCGTCGAAGCGGGTCGCGCCGTTGGTGAGCGCCTCCCGCAGGATGAGCAGCGTCCACCGCTCACCGACGATGCCGAGGGTGCGCTCGATGGAGCAGAACGCATCCTCGGCGGGGGTGGTGACCCGCGATTCGGCACTCATGAGGAGCAGCCTAGGCTGGATCGCTCGGCGGGAGTCATGCGCGCCCGCGGGGCGGTTGCACGGGGATGTCGAGCTCGGCGACGGCCGCTCCGAGCTCCGACTCCGTGGCCGAGGCCTGCTGCAGACCACGTGCCACGAGCTGCCCGATCCGTTGCTGCGTCTCGGGACGACCTACCGAGTTCCGGAAGGCGTCGATCTGCGGCGGGAACTCCTCATCCGGGGGCAGTGACGCCGAATCGACGAACGCCTTCACCTCCTGCAGTGCTCGCGAGTCGAACCGCGACACCCGCTCCGCGAACGCCGTGACGAAGTCGTCCAGCTCCCCGTCCGGAAGGGCCCGGTTGACGTATCCGTAACGTTCGGCCAGCTCGCCGTCGTAGTCGTCCGCGCCGACCAGTATCTCGAGTGCGCGACCGCGTCCGATCAAGCGCGGCAGGCGCGACGGCGTGCCGCCTCCGGGAACCGCGCCGACGCCGACCTCGAACTGCCCGAGCACCGCCTTCTCCCGGCTGGCGAAGCGGATATCGGTGGCGAGCACGAATTCGCTTCCCGCCCCCCGGGTGCGGCCCCGGATGGAGCTGACGGTGATCGCCGGCACCTTGCTCAGCCGGATGAGCACGTCGATCCACGGGCTGTAGCCGGTCGGGCCGACCGGCAGGGCGGCCAGCACCCGGGGGTCGGCGGCGATGTCCCAGTGGGCGAGGAAATAGTCCTCGATCGCCGACTCGAAGACGACCACCGACACATAGGGGTCGGTCTCGAGTTCGTGCACCAGCTCGCGCAGCTCGATGACGAGTTGCGGACCGATGAGGTTGATGGGCGGGGCGTCGAACGCTACGCGCCACAGGGCGGGGGATGTCCGCGTGACGCGGAGCTGTTCGTAGGTCATGCGGGCACGGTAGTCCCCTGACTTGCAGAATGCAATGCAGATGGTTCCGCGCAGGGCGAACGTCGCACCGACGCTCGGCGCGACGCCACGGGTCGATCGTGCGAGGTCAGCGGTCGAGCAGTGCAGCGACCGCGTCGGCGTCGTCGCGGTACAGGCGTGCGTGGCCGAGCAGATGAGCGCCTTCCTGTGGCGCGCGCAGCTCCGAGAAGTCGGCGAGTTCCCGCAACCGCGGCACGACGGCGGTCAAGACGTCGTCGGGATCGGCGTCACCGTACGCGGCGCACAAGAGATGCAGCCGGCGGCGGCGCTCCGCGCCGTCGATCGGGGAGCCGGGGTCGACCTCGCCGACGCCGAGCGGAACCAGGCGGTAGGCGAGGTAAGCGAGGTCCCACCTCCGCGGACCCGGGGACGCCGTGTCGAAGTCGATGACACCCGTGAGCCGGCGCTGCGCGTCGACCACGAAGTTGTACGGCGCGAAGTCGTTGTGGCAGATCACCTCGGCCGGCTCATGGGCGGGCATCCGCCACACCGCACCGGCGCGGTCGAAGCCGAGGGTCGCGCCATGGAGGCGGCGGAGCCGGAGCCCGGCCTCGCGCAGTAGCGCGTCGCTCCACAACCACTCGGGCATCGGATGATCGGGCGACTCCCCGGGGAGGAAGTCGAGCACCTCGCGGCCGTCGCCGTCGACGCCGTGCGGTCGGGGCACCCAATCGATGCCCCGCGAACGCAGGTGGGCGAGCAGCCGGTGCACCGTCGGCGTCCACGGTCCGGCCGGGCGGTGCACCCGATCGCCGATCCGCTCGACGACGTTCATGCCGCCGCCGGCGAGCACTTCGCGCTCCGTCATGCCCCCATCGTGGCAGGCGCCGGTTCGGACGCCTCGGTGTTCGCGTTCCGGCGACGGGTCACGAGCGGGGCGAGCAGGGCGAAGAGCGCGGCGAGCACGGCGACGCCGATCATCGCGCCGCGCAAGCCGAACCCGTCGGCGAGCAGCCCGACGTAGACCGGTCCGACGAGGAATCCGAGATATGCGGTCGTCGCGACGGCGGAGGTGGCGCGGCCGCGGCGATCGGCCGGGACGCCCTCGGTGGCGCGGCTGAGAAGAGTCGGGAAGAGCACCGAGGTACCCATGGCCGCGAGGGCGAGGCCGCCGAGCGCCACGGGCACGACGGTGGCCGTCGCGAGCACGAGCGTGCCGAGAAGAGCGGCGCCGGCGCCGGCGAGGAGCAGCAGGCCGGCCGGCACCCGCGTGAAGATCCCCGCAGCGAAGCGCGTCAGCGCGGCGAAGACCGCGAAGGTGGCGGGGGCGATGGCGGTCAGGCCGACGGACGCGTCGAGCTCGTCGGCGAGGAAGATGGCGCTCCAGCTCTGGTGCGCGTTCTCCGTCGCGAAGGCGACCGCGCCCACGAGTCCCACCGCGACGAACGGCAGGGCCAGCCGCATCGCTTCCCGACGCCGCACCGCGACGGTCGGAGTGGCCGCGTGCGGCCGATCGCCGAGCATCAGCACCGCGACGCTCGCGACCGCCATGAGGGCGGCCGCGCCTGCGAACACGGCGACGGCATCGGCGCCGAGGGCTCGCAACCCGCCGGTGCCGAGGCTGCCCACCACGACGAAGGAGGAGAAGACGGCGTGCGAGATCGTGATGACGCGACCGCCGGAGCGCTGCTCGGCGAGTCCCGCGAGGGCGTTCGAGGCGACATCGGCCGCGCCCGAGGTGGCGCCCACGAGCAGCATGCCGAGGGCGAGCGTGGCGAAGTCGCGGGAGACGATGGCGATGACGAGGCCCGAGAGCGCGAGGGCGAGCATGAGGGCGCCCGCGATGCGGGCGCCGAAGCGATCGACGGCGCGCCCGGTGAGCATCATCGCCGGCAGTGCTCCGAGCCCGACGAGGAGCAGGGCCGTTCCCAGTTCCGCGTCGGTGACCGACGCAGCGTCGCGGAGTGCGGGAAGGGCGGCGCCCCACGTGCCCCAGAACAGGCCGAAGGCGGCGAACGCGGAATGGGAGGCGGTCGAGGATCGCATTTGTGTAACGGTACACAGGTATGCTCGTGCTGTGAAGCCCGAGCGCGTGACGATGCGGCAGGTGGCCGCCGAGGCGGGCGTCGCGCCCATGACCGTGAGCTACACGTACACGCGGCCCGACCGCGTGGCGCCGGCCACCCGGGCGCGGGTGCTCGACGCGGCCGAGCGGCTCGGCTACCGGGGGCCGGATCCGGTGGCGCGTTCGCTGCGCAGCGGATCGACCGCGAACCTCGGGGTCGTGCTCGGCGAGCACCTCACCTACGCGTTCGAGGACCCGCAGGCGGCGCGGTTCCTCGCGGGGGTGTCCCGGGTCTGCGTCGAGAACCGGCTCGGTCTCGTGCTCATCCCGAGCACCGGTGAACAAACCGATGTGGACCGCGTCCGCGAAGCAGCCGTCGACGGCTTCGTACTGTGGACGACCGTCCACGACGACCCCGTGCTCGCCGCCGTCGCGGCGACCGGCCGACCCGCGGCGATCCAGGGCGGCCCCGCCGCCCCCGGCATCGTGGTCGTCGGCCCGGACGACCGCACCGCCGCGACCGCCATCGCCGCCCACCTGCTGGAGGGCGCCACGACGCCGCTCGTGCTGTCGTTCCCGCTCGACCGGGAACGGCGACCGGGACTGCTGCGGGGCCCGTCGCCGGAGGTGCCGTTCCCCATCACCGCCACCCGCCTCGCCGGGTACCGCGATGCCGTCGAGGCGTCCGGACGGTCGTGGGGCGACCTACCGGTCGCGGTCGTGGCTCGCAACTCCCGAGACGATGCGCGTCAGGCCATCGAGGACGCGCTCCGGCACGTGCATCCGGACGCCGTCATCGCAATGGGCGACGAGATCGCCGCCGGCGCGATCGACGTGCTCGGCGACTCCGCGCGGGTCTGCGGCTGGGACGACAGCCCGCTCGCCGCGACACTCGGCATCCCGAGCGTGCGCCAGTCGCTGTTCGACCAGGGTGTCGCGTGCGCGCGCATCGCCGCCGGACTCGCCACGACCGCCGACCCGGTCGCCTGGGAGCTCGCGCTGCGCTGAACTACTCGGCCCGCACCCCCGCGGCGTCACCGTCGCGGAGCGCGTCGAGTACCTCCGCCAGGTCGGAGCCGGTGCGGAGGAGCGCCACGCTGCGGGCGGCGATCGAGCCGAGTCGCCGTTGCAGCACCGCCTCCACATCCGCGGTGATGCCGAATCCGCGTAGGCCCGCCATGACCTCGCGGACGGCCGGCACGCCGTAGCCGCTCGCGCGGAGCGCCGCGACGATGCGCGCCTCCCGCACGTCCGAGGGACGATAGCGACGCGCGCCGAGCGAGGTGACGCGTTCCGGCACGACGAGCCCCTCCGCCTCCCAGTGACGCAGCGTCGACGCCCGCACCCCGAGCGCGTCCGCCAGTTCCGCGATCGTCATCGCCGCGTCATCCGCCCCATCGAGATCGGCGCGCTCGGCGCGGATCACGGCGAGCGCGCGGAGCGCGTGCCGCACGTCGTCGCGCTCGCGTTCCAGACGTACGTGCGCGGCACCGACCGCCGCCGCGGCATCTGCGACCGACATCGACCAGATCGATGCGAGCAGTCGCCGCGCCTCGACGGGGCCGACCGCCGCGGCAAGCCCCCGGTACGCGCGGGCCGCGACCTCATGAACGCGGGAGTACGACCGGTACCCGTTCGCCTCGCGCCGCGCGGGCGGGATGACGCCGAGCCGCTCGAGGTCCCGGATCTGCTGCACCGAGTACCCGACGGCTCGCGCCAGGTCGACGGTGCGCCGCATGACTCTCCTCCCCCGAGTCCACATAAGCACTTCAAGTGGACGCTTGAACCATGAGTATGGACGAGATCATCGAACTGGTGCGATCACTTCCCGGATCGCTCGTGGTCACCCCCGGCCCCGGCGACGGCACACCCGAGCTCGCGTGGGGCGACGCCTTCTTCTACCACGCGCCCGATGGCGTGATGCCGACGAACGAGCAGCCCTACGCGACGGTCGTCACGAAGGACTATCCCGACGACACCGCGTCCCGACTCGGGAACGGCCGATGGAGGGTCAACATCCACGTCGGCCGCGCGACCTTCGTCGAGTTGACCGGCGAGAACCCCCGCGATCTCGGGTCGCACTGGGATCACGCCGCGGAGGACATGCTCATGCCCCACCCGGTCTACGGCGCGCTCGGGTGGCTCGCCGTCATCGATCCGGGGCCGGCGACATCCGCGACGCTCGAGCGGCTGCTGCGCGACGCCCACCACGCCGCACGCGCCCGCCACGAGCGTCGCGAGGCCCGCGCATCCGGGTAGCCGGGGCCGGCGTGGGCGCTCAGTGCGCGCCGGGCACCTCGAAGTCGAACACGGCCGAGTCGAACGCGGTGTAGCCGGAGTAGTCGATGAGCTCGTACAACCGCTTCCGGGTGAGCATGTCGGGCACCGTCGCCGCTTGCGTGCCGCTCGCCCGCAGCTCGTCGAGGCCGCGCTCGACGGCCCCCATCGCGAGGCGCAGCAGCGTGACCGGGTAGATGACGATGCGCACGCCGGCGTCGGCGAGCTGCTGCGTGGTGAACAACTCGCTCTTGCCGAACTCCGTCATGTTGGCGAGCACCGGCACGTCGACCGCGGAGCAGATCGCCTCGAACTCGGCGAGATCGGCCATCGCCTCCGGGAAGATCGCGTCGGCGCCGGCGTCCACGAGCTGCTTCGCCCGGTCGACCGCCGCTGCGAGGCCGTCGAGGGCGCGGATGTCGGTGCGGGCCATGATGAGCAGGTCCGGGTCGCGGCGCGCATCCGCCGCGGCGCGGATGCGCTTCACGGCGGTGTCGGCGTCGACGACGGCCTTGCCGTCGAGGTGACCGCAGCGCTTCGGGTTCACCTGGTCCTCGATGTGCAGGCCGGCGACCCCGGCATCCTCGAGCGTCTGCACCGTGCGCGCGACGTTCATCGGCTCGCCGAAGCCGGTGTCGGCGTCGACGAGGGCCGGCAGGTCGGTCATCCGGGCGATCTGCTGCGCCCGTCCGGCGACCTCGCTCAGCGTGGTCAGACCGATGTCGGGCAGCCCGAGCTCGGCGCTCACGACCGCGCCCGACACGTAGACCCCGTCGAAGCCCTTCTGCTGGATGAGCGCGGTGCTCAACGGCGTGAACGCGCCGGGAAACTGCAGCAGCTCCCCCGACGCGAGACGCTCGCGCAGGAGGCGGCGCTTCTCGGATGCGGTGCGGGTCGAATAGAGCACGGGTCCTCCTAGAAGATGCCGCCGCGGGTGACGGGCGGCAGGCCGATGTCGACGGTGAGGGCGCCGAGCTCGTCGGCCGAGAGCGACGGCAGACGCTCCGCCGCCGCGAGGAAGCGCTCGACCTCCGCATCCGGCACCACCCCCTCGGCGAGGGTGCGAAACTTGCGCACGTAGTCGGCGCGCTCGAACGGCCGGGCACCGAGCGGATGCGCGTCGGCGACCGCGATCTCGTCGACCACGCGGGAACCGTCGGCGAGTTCGATCTCGACGCGTCCGCCGAACGCCTTCTCGGCGGGGTCCGTCGAGTGGTAGCGGCGGGTCCACTCCGGGTCCTCCGCCGTGGTCACCGAGCGCCAGAGCGCGACCGTGTCGGGGCGGGCGGCGCGCTGCGGCGCGTAGCTGCGCTCGTGGTGCCACTCGCCGTCCTGCAACGCGACGGTGAAGATGTACGGGATCGAGTGGTCGAGCGTCTCCCGGCTCGCCGTCGGGTCGTACTTCTGCGGGTCGTTCGCGCCCGAGCCGATCACGTAGTGGGTGTGATGGCTCGTGTGCAGCACCACGGAGCGCACGTTGGCCGGATCGCGCAGGTCCGGGCGCGCCGCGCCGAGCCGCCGGGCGAGGTCGATCCACGCCTGCGCCTGGTACTCGGCCGAGTGCTCCTTCGTGTAGCTGTCGAGGATCGCCCGGCGGGGCTCGCCGGCCTCGGGCAGCGGCACCGAGTAGCGGCCCGCGGGACCGTCGAGCAACCAGGCGATGAACCCGTCCTCCCCCTCGTAGATCGGGGTGGGGCTCGTCTGCCCCCGCATCGCGCGATCGACCGCCTCGATCGCCATCTTGCCGGCGAAGGCGGGGGCGTACGCCTTCCAGGTGGAGATCTCCCCCTTGCGCGACTGCCGGGTCGCGGTCGTCGTGTGCAGCGCCTGCCCGACCGCGTGGAAGATCGTCTCGCGGTCGAGGCCGAGCAGCGTGCCGATACCGGCGGCGGCGCTCGGGCCGAGGTGGGCGACGTGGTCGATCTTGTGCTTGTGGAGGCTGATCGCCCGAACCAGGTCGATCTGGATCTCGTACCCGGTCACGATGCCGTGCAGCAGGTCCTCACCGCTCCGGCCGGTGTGCTGCGCGACGGCGAGGACTGCGGGGATGTTGTCGCCCGGATGCGAGTAGTCCGCGGCGAGGAAGGTGTCGTGATAGTCGAGTTCCCGCACGGCCACGCCGTTCGCCCACGCCGCCCACTCCGGGCTCACCCGGTCGAGCACGCCGAACACCGTCGCACCGGGAGTGAACGGATGCCGCTGCGCCTGGCCACGTGCCGCTTCGACGGGGGCACGGCGCAGCGAGGCGACCGCGACGGCGGCGTTGTCGATGACGCGGTTGATCACCATGTCGGTCACCGCATCCGTCACCGGCACGCGTTCGGCGGCGACCTCCGCGATGCGCCAGGCGAGCTGCTGCTCGCGGGGCAGGTTCTCGTCGCTGCGGTGGGTCCTGACCTCGTGTTCACGCACCCGCCCAGCCTAAGCGGGGCGGATGCGTGAGGCGGGTCAGCGGTAGCGGCGACCCTCGTCGCGGCGGAACAGCACGAGCGCGAGGGCGAGCAGCACGATCGTCCACGCCGCGATGCCGACGACGACCCACCATTCGAGGTCACCACCCTGCACCGCCCACACCACGAACTCGCGGGCGTGCCGAGACGGCAGGAACCGCGACAGGATGTCGAGCCACTCCGCGAACAGCTGCGGGGGCAGGAACAGGCCGCCGCCGAAGGCGAGCCCGAACATCACGACCTGCACGACCGCGATCGCGGCCTTCGCCGGCATGGCGTAGCCGATGCAGATGCCGGCGAACATGAACGGTAGCGCCGCGACGGCGAGCGCCAGCATGCCGAGCAGCACTCGACCGAACGACGCCTCGGCCGCGGTGAAGGCGCCGCCGATGACGATCACCGGCACGATCGACACGAGCGCGAGCACGCCGGTCGACAGCACGTGCGCGAGCACGCGCGAGATGCCGGGCGCGGGAAGGGTGCGCAGGTACGGATCCCACGGCTTCTCGCGGTTCTCGGCGATCGTCAAGCCGAAGCCGAACAGGCCGTTCGCGAGCACGGCGAAGACGCTCAGCGAGATGACCGCTTGCGTCGCGAACACCGGGTCGTCGGCGACGGCGCGGTTCGGCACCACGAAGAACAGCAAGGACAGGGCGGGGAACACGAGCGACCCGATGATGGCGATCGGCACGCGGGCGGTCTCGAGCAGCGAGTACTTGGCGTGCACGAGGGTGAGCGCGAGGGCGGACATCAGGCGACCTTCCGATCGGATGCGGTGAGAGTGAGGAACGCCTCTTCGAGCGAGGCGCCCCGCACGGTGAGGTCGCGGAACGGCAGTCCGGACCGCACGAGGTCGCCGACGAACGCGTCCGAGTCGCGCACGGAGAACTCGGTCGCCTCCCCGCTCGGCGCCCAGCTCTCGGCGCCGAGCGCGGCGATCCGCTCCGGGACATCCGTCACCAGGCGCACGCGGCGCACGCGCACCCGACCCAGCACCGCGTCGAGATGGTCGTCGGCGAGCACCCGCCCGCCACCGAGTACGACGACGCGTTCGGCGAGCGCCTCGATCTCCTCGAGATAGTGACTCGTCACGACGACCGTGGCGCCGCGCTCGTGCTGGCGCCGCAGCGCGTCCCAGAGCGCGTGCCGGGCGTCGACGTCCAGCCCGGTCGTCGGCTCGTCGAGCAGCACGAGTCGCGGATCACCGGCGAACGCGAGCGCGACGCTGACCCGCCGGCGCTGGCCGCCCGAGAGCGATCCGGTCTGCCGTTTGAGCAGGTCGGAGAGGCCGAACTCCGCCGCGAGTTCCCCGCGGGGAACCCGACGTTCGAAGTGGGCGCCGACGAAGTCGATGACCTCGCCGACGGTGAGGGTCGCGGGCAGCGCGGTCTCTTGCGGCGTGCTGCCGAGCGACTGTCGTCGCGCCGCTTCCGCGGGGTTGCCGCCGAACAGCTCGACGCGCCCGGAGCTGGGTCGGCGCAGCCCCTGCAGCAGCGAGATGACGGTCGACTTGCCGGCGCCGTTCGGCCCGAGCAGACCGAGGATCTGCCCCGGCCGGATGTCGAGGGTCACGTCATCGACGGCGGTCACCTCCCCGAATCGTCGGGTGACCCGGTCGAGGCGGGCGAGCGGTGCGGTCACGGGGTGCCTCCGAGCAGGTTCTGGAGAGTGTCGGTGTAGTCCTCGAACGCGCGGCGTCCGAGACGGCTGAGCCGCAGGTAGGTGACGGGCGTGCGTCCCTGGTGGGTCTTCTCCACCTCGACGTACGCGGCGTCCTCGAGCTTGCGCAGATGGGTGGACAGGTTGCCCGCCGTCATGTCGAGCAACTCCTGCAGGCGCGGGAAGGCTATGCTCTCCCCGTCCGCGAGGGTGGCGAGGGCCGCGGTGATGCGCAGTCGCGCCTGGGCGTGGATGACCGGATCGAGGTCGACCATCAGACGACCCAGCGCCCGGAGCGCAGCAGCGCGGCGGCGACGATCCCGCCCACGAGGAACCCGCCGCCGCCGGCGAGCGCGAAGAACAGGTAGTGGTGGGGGTAGCCGAAGAACGGCGCCACCAGTCCGACGAGCGCGATCCACGCGCCCATCCAGATCATCGGCACGATGCGCCAGAAGCCGCCGGCGAGCGCGTAGAAGATCCCGACGATGAGGGCGGAGGAGGTCGGGAAGAAGATGTTCAGCAGGTCCGGGTCCATGCCGTTGCGGGTCAGACCGACGGCGAAGACGTACATCGCGAAGAACGACGCCGACCCGGTGACGCCGAACACGGCGCCGTTGAAGTTCGCCTCCTTCGTCTGCTTCACCCCGCGCCCCATGCGCGCCCCGAGCACCGCGGAGGCGATGACCGCGGCGATCATGAGCGCGATGAAGGTGCCGACCGCGACCGGCAGGGGGATCGCGAACCCGGGACGCGCCCCGTCGATGAGGAACAGCGCGCCGAATCCGACGACCCAGGCGATGCCCCACGCCGCCACGATCCACGGTGTCGCGGCGGCCATCCGCCGTTCCATCTCGGACTGCTGCGTCTGGATGAGCGCGAGCATCGCCGCGGGGTCGAGGGGCGCGTCGTCGTCGGGTGCGGGTCGGGCGTTCATGAGGCCTCCGGGATCAGCAGCGGCAGCAGGGCCGCGGGCAGAGTGGTGAGCAGGTTGACGAGGGCGTGCGCGAGCACGAGCGGCATGAGGCGGCGCTGGCGCGCCGCGATGAGCCCGGAGCCGATGCCCCAGAAGAGGAACGCGACGGCGTAGACCACCATCGCGTCGGGCCCGGGTGCGAAGAAGAGGTGTTGCACGCCGAACGCGACGGCGGGGAGCGCGACCGCGAGCACCGGACGTCCGGCGCGGGCGAGGGCGCCCTGTGCGACCCCGCGGAAGAGCGCCTCCTCGGCCGGGGCGTTGAGCGGCGCGAAGGTCGCGACCACGACCAATCCGAGCACGACCGCGACGGCGGTCGGGAACCCCGGCGTCACCGTCGGCACGAAGACGGTCTCGAACCGGTCGAACGCGTCGGCACCGTGCAGCGCGAACATCGTGCCCACGACGGCGAGGCAGAAGGGCACGTACAGCACGGCGATCCACAGCACCGCCCAGAGCGCGTCCCGGCCGAGGCGGCTGCGGTCGAAGCCGAGCAGCGTGCGCAGGGTCCCGCCGTCGCGCCTCACCCGCCGACGCACGGCCCACAGGGTGATCAGGTTGACGGGGATGAGCGCGAGGGAGGCGATGAGCGGCGTGGGCGGGAACGCCGTCTCGAGGCCGATCGCGGCTACGAGCGCGGTCGCGGCGGCGACGGCGAGCGCCACGGCGACGACGCGGGCCGCGCACCACAGCAGCGCCTCGCGCAGCCCGCTCGCCCCATCGGTGCTGGTCGCCATCGCCGCCGTCGTCACACTCACGCGTACTTTGTATCGCAAACCACTCTGTCATGTCTAGCACTTTGCATGCTCGCGGTGCCGTCGAGCGTGCCTCCATCCGACGCGGAACCGGCCCCCTCCGACCCGAAACGTCGGATGAGGGCACGCTCGACGGATCAGCCGTCCGCGAACCCGCGCTCGGCGAGCGGCGGGACGACGCAGAGCGGATGCCCGGGGCGACGTACCATGGAGGGCTCATGTCCGCGACCCTGCCCGCGATCTCGTTCCCGCCCGACCTGCCGGTCAGCCAGATGCGGGACGACATCGCGCGCGCCATCCGCGAGAACCAGGTCGTCATCGTCGCCGGGGAGACCGGGTCGGGCAAGACGACCCAGCTGCCGAAGATCTGCCTCGAGCTCGGCCGCGAGTCGATCGGGCACACCCAGCCGCGCCGCATCGCCGCCCGCACCATCGCGGAACGCATCGCCGAGGAGCTCGACCAGGAGGTCGGCGGTCTCGTCGGCTACCAGGTGCGGTTCACGGACCGCGTCGGCGCCTCGACGCGGATCAAGCTGATGACCGACGGCATCCTGCTCAACGAGATCAACTTCGACCGCGACCTCAAGCGCTACGACACGATCATCATCGACGAGGCGCACGAGCGCAGCCTCACGATCGACTTCCTGCTCGGCTACCTCAAGCGGCTGCTCCCCCGCCGCCCCGACCTCAAGGTCATCGTCACGAGCGCGACGATCGACCCGGAGAGCTTCGCCCGTCACTTCGCCTCCGCCGACGGCACGCCCGCCCCGGTGATCGAGGTGAGCGGCCGTACCTACCCCGTCGAGGTGCGCTACCGGCCGCTCGTGGCCGACCGCGCCCCCGCCGACGAGGACGCCGAAGAGGACGAGGGCACCCCGGGCCGGGACCTCGACCCGATCGAGGGCATCAACGCCGCGCTCGACGAGCTCGCCCGCGAGGCGCCCGGCGACGTGCTCGTGTTCCTCAGCGGCGAGAACGAGATCCGCGACGCGGAGGACGCGATCCGCGGCCGCAACCTCCCCGGCACCGAGGTGCTGCCGCTCTACGGACGCCTCTCGTCCGCCGACCAGCACCGCGTCTTCCAGCGCACCGCGACCCCGGGGATCCGGCGCCGGATCGTGCTCGCGACGAACGTCGCCGAGACGAGCCTCACGGTGCCGGGCATCAAGTACGTGATCGACGCCGGCACGGCGCGCATCAGCCGCTACAGCGTGCGCTCGAAGGTTCAGCGATTGCCGATCGAGCCGATCTCGCAGGCCTCGGCGAATCAGCGCTCGGGACGTTCCGGCCGCACGAGCCCGGGCATCGCCATCCGCCTGTATTCGCAGGAGGACTTCGAGCGGCGACCCGAGTTCACCGACCCGGAGATCGTGCGCACGAACCTCGCCGCGGTCATCCTGCAGATGATCTCGCTCAAGCTCGGCGACATCCGCGAGTTCCCGTTCCTGCAGCCGCCGGATCCGCGCGGCGTGAAGGACGGACTCGACCTGCTGCGCGAGCTCGGTGCCATCCGCAGCACCCGCGACGGCGGCGGCAGCGAGATCACCCGCGTCGGACGCCAGCTCACCCGCCTGCCGATCGACCCGCGCTTCGCCCGCATGGTGATCGAGTCGAAGCGCCACGGCGTGACGCGCGAGGTCATGGCGATCGTCGCCGGCCTCTCCATCCAGGATCCGCGGGAGCGACCGCTCGAGAAGCGGCCGCAGGCGGATGCCGCGCACGCGCGGTTCACCGACCCGAAGAGCGACTTCCTGTCGCTGCTGAACCTCTGGAACCACCTGCAACAGAAGCAGGCGGAGCTCTCCGGCAATCAGTTCCGCCGCCTGTGCCGCACCGAGTACCTCAACTTCCTGCGCGTGCGCGAGTGGCAGGACGTCTATCGTCAGCTCACCCGCACCGCCAAGCAGCTCGAACTCGAGGTCGGCGAGCCGCGCATCGACCCGGACGGCATCCACAAGTCGCTGCTCGCCGGTCTGCTGAGCCAGATCGGGTTGCGGGATGCGGTCAAGCGCGACTACATCGGGGCCCGCAACCAGCGCTTCGTGATCTTCCCCGGCTCCGGCCTTGCGAAGAAGCAGCCGGAGGCGGTGATGGCGGCGGAACTCGTGGAGACCAGCCGCCTGTTCGCCCGCACGGCCGCGGCGATCGATCCCGCGTGGGCGGAGCCGCTCGCCGGCGATCTCGTCAAGCGCACCTACGGCGAGCCGCACTGGGAGAAGCGCCAGGGCGCCGCGGTCGCGTACGAGCGGGTGACCCTCTACGGCGTGCCGATCATCGCCCGGCGCCGGGTGCAGTTCGCCCGCATCGATCCGGTGCATGCGCGCGACCTGTTCATCCGCCACGCGCTCGTCGAGGGCGACTGGCCGCGCGAGATCTCCCGCGACCGGCTGTACGACTTCGACCGGGCCAACCGCCGGGTGCGCGCCGAGCTCGAGGAGCTCGAGGAACGCACCCGCCGCCGCGACATCCTGGTCGACGACGAGGCGATCGTCGAGTTCTACGACCGGCGCATCCCGGCCGATGTCGCCTCCGTGCGCGGGTTCGAATCGTGGTGGCGGCAGGCGCGCAAGGAGCAGCCGGATCTGCTCACGATGACCGAACGCGACCTGCTCGGCGACGACGAACCGACCATCGACGAGGACGCGTTCCCGGCCGAGTGGCATCAGGGTGATCAGACCCTCCGGCTGTCGTACCGTTTCGAACCCGGTGCCGCCGACGACGGGGTGACGGTGACCGTGCCGCTGCCGCTGCTCGCGCGTCTCTCCCCCGCGGGGTTCGACTGGCTCGTCCCCGGCCTGCGCGAAGACCTCGTCGTCGCGCTCATCAAGAGCCTGCCGAAGGCGATCCGCCGCAACGTCGTTCCCGCCGCCGACTGGGCGAAGCGCCTGCTCGATGCGGTGCCCGCCGACGCGGATGTCACGGAGCAGTCGATCACCGAGTTCCTGGCCGTGCAGATCCAGCGGATGACCCACACGCCCGTGGCGGCGGAGGACTTCGACCTCGAACGACTGCCCCCGCACCTGAGGATGGGCTTCGCCGTCGCCGACCAGCGGGGTCGCGTGCTCGCCCGCGGCACCGACCTCGAGGCGCTGCAGCACAAGCTCCGCACCCGCGTGCGCGACTCGGTCGCCGCCGTGACGGAGCGCACGCCGAACGCCATCGAGCGCGCCGGCCTCACGTCATGGGATCTGGATGCCCTCCCCCGGGTGCTCGACACCCGCACCGGCGGGAACGTCGTGCGCGGCTACCCGGCGCTCGTCGACGAGGGCGCCTCCGTCGCCATCCGGGTGCTGCCGACGCCGGACGAGCAGGCCCGGGCGCACGCGCGGGGCGTGCGCCGGCTGCTCGCCCTGACGATCCCGTCACCGCTCGGCTACGTGCGGGAGCACCTCAGCCAGAACGAGAAGCTGCTGCTCGCGACGAGCCCGTACCCGAGCATCCAGGCCCTCTTCGACGACTGCCTCATCGCGTGCGTCGACGCCGGCGTGCGGGAACTGCACCCCGACGGCCTGCTCTGGACGCGGGAGGACTTCGAGGCCGCCCGCCACCACATCTCGGCCGGGCTCGTCGACGCGCTGTACGGCGCCGTCTCGACCGTGACGACGATCCTCGGCGCGGCGCGCGAGGCGGAGAAGGCGCTCAAGCAGTCGACGAGCATGGCCGTGCTGCCGGCGCTCACCGACGCCCGGGAGCAGCTCGCCGGGCTGCTGTTCCCCGGGTTCGTCTCCGCGACCGGACTCGACCGTCTCCGACACCTGCCGCGCTACCTGCGCGGGGTGGCCCACCGGGTGCAGCGGCTCCCCACCGACGTCGCCCGCGACCGGGTGTGGATGACGGAGGTGCAGACCGCGACGACGCGCTTCCGCGACGCGGGCGGGCGGATCCCGCCGCCCCCGGATGCGCCCGAGCGGCTCGTGCGGGCACGCTGGCTGCTCGAGGAGTTGCGGATCGGCCTGTTCGCGCAGCACCTGGGCACCGCGGAGCCCGCGTCGCTGCAGCGCATCGCGAAGGCCCTCGCGAGCTGACTCAGCGCGCGTCTCCATCATGTCGGGACAGGAACCCGAGCACCGACGGCACGACCTCCTCGCGCAACTCGAACGGCAGGGCGTGTCCAGCGCGGTCGAAGACCGTGACGTGAGCGTCGGGGATCATGGCCGAGGCGCGCCGCGCGGCGCGTTCCGGCCGAAGCAATGCCGACCTGCCCGCAAGGATCACGTGGGTGGGCACGGCGAGGCGCTGCAGGTCCTGGTCAGTCAGCGTCTTCGGCCACGGGAGCCGAGCCCGGAAATCACGCATCGCAAGTGTGGCCAGGTGCTTCTCGCGCGGGTCTACCGCGTAGCCGGGCGAAGTCAACCGCTCGAGGCGCGCGACGGCCTTGGGGCTGGGCCGCGCACCCACCGCGAAGAACTCGGCGAGCGTGGTGAGCGGCACTCGCGTGAGAACGCCGCTCGGCTCGATCAGCGTCAGCGACGCGAGGTCCCTTCGAGAGTGCAGGGCAACGGAGGCCGCGTGCCATGCGCCGTTCGAGTAGCCGAGAACGTGCGGCGTCTCGAGGCGCAGACCGGTGATGAGTTCGTCGAACCACCGCGCGAAATCGGCGCGGCCGCGCACGGGCGCCGTCTGGACGCTTCGGCCGGCCGTGCCGATGGTGTCGACGGCGAGGATGGTGCGATTCTCGCCGAGATCGGCCGCCAGCGGATGCCACGACATACCGTTCGCAGCGAGCGGATGGAGCAGGACCAGCGGCCTACCGGTCCCGCCGCCCGAGCGCCGAAGGAAGGTCGGGCCGAACGACGTCTCCACCACGGTCTCGTCGGTCTCACCGGGCCAGAATTCCCTCTCGATCGCGCGATACGCCGTGATGTAGGTGTCGCGGGCCTTCTCGTCGACGAACCTTCCGACGGCTGGTTTCGGCATCGCTCTCCTTTTTGGTACGTCCATACCATAATAGGGTCGGAAGCGATGGAAGGGAACAGATGCCCCGTCATGCCGATCACGGCGCACGCCGCCGTCAGATCACCGGGGCCGCTCGCACACTCATCGCGCGGGACGGTCTGAGCAGCGCCAGCTTCGCGAACGTCTCCGCCGAAGCGGGTGTCTCGGTGCGCCTCATCCAGTACTACTTCGGAGACAAGAAGTCCTTGCTGCACGCCGTCTTCCAGGCGGTCATCGGCGACATCGCGGCTCGATTCCCCACGACCGCCTTCGACGGCGCGACGACCCGTCGCGATCCCCGAGAGACCGTCCTGACGATCCTCGAAGCACTCCTGCCCATGACGGCCGCGCAGCGGGCCGACGCGATCGTGCTCGCGTCGTTCCATGCCGCGACCCTGACGACGGCCGACGTGGAGACTCGCCACACGACAGAACCGCTCCGAATCCTGCATCGCGAACTGCTGCCTGTTCTGACCGACGCGGCATCGGGCGAGCCCTCGCCCGACGACACCGCCGCCATCGCCGACGCCCTCCTGCTCGCCTCCACAGGCCTGGCGCAGAGCATGCTGGCCGGCTACACAGCTCCCGATAACGCTCGTCGCATTCTCCGACTGCTCGTCGCGCGCCTCATCCCGTCGACCGACACCTGACGAGCGCGGTCAGCCGACGTAGGACTCGAGTTCCGGCCCGGGCTGCAGCACGGCGTTGACGATCGCGCGGATGGCGAACTCGTTGGCCTCCCCCAGGTCCATGACCTCCGGTTCGAGCAGCCACTGCAGCTGCAGCCCGTCCATCACGGCCAGGATGCTCGCCGAGGCCACCGCCACCGTGCTCCGATCGGTGACGCCCTGCCTCGCGCAGAGCTCGGCGAACGCATTCGAGACCTCTCGGCGCAGCGTCGTGTACCGCTCCTCGAAGTAGCTCCTGCCCGGATGCCCGTCGGTGACGGCCTCGGATGAGAGCACCGTGTAGGTCTGCACGATGCCGGGCCGGCGGGCGTTGGCGAACGCCGTGCGCACCAGGTGGATGAAGAGGTCCGGGCCACCGGGGATGTGCTTCTCCTCGAGGTCGGCCACGTCGGCCTGGTCGCGGTAGCTCAACACCTCGAGCAGCAGCTTCTGCTTCGAACCAAAGTGGTGCAGCACCCCGGCGTGCGTCATCCCGACCTGTTCGGCGATGTCGGCGAGGGTGCCGTTGGCGTAGCCCTTGTTGCCGAAGATCTCGACGGCGGCCTTGAGGATCTCGGTGCGTTTGTGCGCGGTCGAAGGTCGCACGCGCGCTCCGTTCGACGTTTCGTCGGTCACGGCGTCTCCTCTCTGCGGGCGAGTGTAACGGGACCCCACGACCCGCTTGCGATGTTACTTACTTGTCGGTAACCTCGCGGCAGCTTACTTTCTCGACAGTAAGTGATGGAACCGCCGGGTGATGCCGCCCGGTCCCACAGCACAATGACCAGTGCCCCAAGGAGAAGCAATGAAGCTTAGGAAACCTCTCGTCGCAGCGGCCGCGGCCGTCGCGATCGGCGTCTCGGTTCTCGCCGGATGCTCGGCCGGCGGCGGCGACACCGGCGGGAACGGGGGCGACTCCCCCGCGCTCACGATCGCGAAGCCCGACGGCGCGATCACCACCGAGTCGAACAACCCCTGGGTGGGCGACTCGTCGGCCAACCGGCTCGGATACAAGAACGTGCTCTTCGAGCCGCTCGCGATGGTGAACCTCGTCGGCGACAACGAGACGACCCCGTGGCTCGCCGAGAAGGTCGAGTGGAACGCCGACTACACCGAACTGCGCGTGACCCCGCGCTCGGGCGTCACCTGGAACGACGGTGAGGAGTTCACCGCCGACGACATCGTGTTCACGTTCGACCTCATCCGGAACACCCCGGCCCTCGACACCGGCAACCTGCAGCTCACCGACGTGGCCAAGGACGGCGACGACGTCGTGCTGAAGTTCGCCGAGTCGAAGTTCGTGAAGCAGGCCCAGGTGCTGCACATCGCGATCGTGCCCGAGCACATCTGGAAGGACGCCGGCGACCCGACGACCTTCGCCAACCCGGAGCCCGTCGGCACCGGCCCGTACACGCTCGACAGCTTCAGCAGCCAGTCGGTGACGCTGCAGGCGCGCGACGACTACTGGGGCGGCGACCTCGCCGTGCCCACGCTGTACTACATCTCGTACAACGACAACACGGCACTCACGACCGCTCTCGCGAACGGGGACGCGGACTGGGCGCAGGCGTTCATCCCGAACGTGCAGGACGCTTTCGTGAACAAGGACCCGGAGCACAACGTCTTCTGGGCGGCGAACGTGCTGGCACCCGACGTGCTGTTCGTCAACCACACCAAGAAGCCCTTCAACGACCTCGCCTTCCGTCAGGCCGTCAACATGGTCATCGACCGTGAGGCGCACACCGAGATCGCGCGCGAGAACGCCGGCCCGGTGCTCACCTCGGTGACCGGACTCCCGACCCCCGTCGGCGAGAAGTACATCGCGCCCGAATACGAGGGCGTCGAGTTCGAGCTCGACGTCGACGGAGCCCGCACGATCCTCGAGGACGCCGGCTACACGTGGGACGGCGACGCTCTCATCGACCCCGACGGCGAGCCCGTCACCTTCACCCTCCAGGTGCCGCAGGGCTGGAACGACTACGTCACCGGCATCAGCCTCATCGCCGACCAGGTGAAGGAGACCCTCGGTGCCGACGCCAAGGTCGACACCCCCGACGCCGACACGTGGTGGGCCAACAAGCGCTCCGGCGACTTCGACGCCATCATGCACTGGACCGACAGCGGCACCACGCCGTACGACCTCTACTCCGACACGATGGACGGTCGCTGGCTGCTCGTCGGTGACGAGGTGGACTACAACTTCGGCCGCTACGAGAACCCGCGGGCGACGGAGCTGCTGAACACCTACGCCACCTCCGCGAGCGAGGAGGAGCGCACGGCCGCCCTGCAGGAGATCCAGAAGATCTTCGTCGAGGAGGTCCCCGTGATCCCCGTCGGCACGCACCCGTACCTCGGTGAGTACAACACCCGCGGATACGTCGGGTGGCCGGGTGAGGACGACCAGTACGCGACGGCCGACCCGACGCAGGTCACCGTCCCGCTCATCCTCACCAAGCTCAAGCCGGCCGAGTAATCGTTCCGGGCGGGGGCGGGTGCGCACACCGCGCGCCCGTCCCCGCCGCGCCCGGACGCCACGAAAGCGAAGGACCATGTCCGATCCTCTACTCACCGTGCGCGACTTCTCGGTCGTGTACGACGTCGAACCGCCCGTCGAGGCGGTCAAGCACGTCACCCTCGAACTGCAGCGGGGCGAGATCCTCGGCCTCGCCGGGGAAAGCGGCTGCGGCAAGACGACCCTCGCCTACGGCGTCCAGCGTCTGCTCCGCGCCCCCGCCGTCATCACCTCCGGCAGCGTCGTCTTCCACGACGCCTCCGGCGAGCACGTCGATCTGAACGCCCTCGACGTCGAACAGATGCGGCGGTTCCGCTGGGACAAGATCTCCATGGTCTTCCAGGGGGCGATGAACGCCCTCAACCCGGTCACCACGATCGGCGCACAACTGGACGACGTCTTCCTCGTGCACCGTCCCGACATGAGCCGTCTCGAGCGGCGTGCGGCGTGCGCGAAGCTGCTCGACATCGTCGCGGTCGGTCGCGAACGACTGCGCGCCTACCCGCACGAACTGTCGGGCGGGATGCGTCAACGCGTCATGATCGCGATGGCGCTCGCGCTGCGCCCGCAGCTCATGGTGATGGACGAGCCGACGACCGCGCTCGACGTGCTCGTGCAGCGCGAGATCCTCCGCCAGATCTCCCAACTGCGTCACGAGTTCGGCTTCTCGGTCATCTTCATCACCCACGACCTCCCACTGCTGCTCGAGATCAGCGACCGCATCGCGGTCATGCGCGCCGGCGAGATCGTCGAACTCGCGCCCGCCCGCCAGCTGTGGGAGCACCCGCAGCACGAATACACGAGGAAGCTGCTCGCCTCCTTCCCCCGGCTCACCGGCGAGCGGGGGGTGCTGGTCCGATGACGACCCTCGAATTCCGCCACGTCACGAAGCGCTACCGCCTGCGCGGCGCGGCCCCGATCCTCGCCCTCGACGACGTCAGTTTCACCCTCCGCGACCGGCAGACGATCGCCCTCGTCGGTCAGTCCGGCAGTGGTAAGTCGACGATCGCCAAGATCCTCACGCAGCTCGAGACCCCCAGCGCCGGGGAGGTGCTCCTCGACGGGGCGCCGATCCCGCAGCGCGGACGCGGCCTGCGTCGCTACCGGCAGCAGTTGCGGATGGTGTTCCAGGACCCGTTCGCCTCACTGAACCCCTCCCACTCGATCCGCTACCACCTCGAGCGTCCGCTCCGGCTCGACCGGGTCGTGCCGAAGGACGAGACCGAGGCCGAGGTGCGCCGGCTGCTCGAGCGCGTGCGTCTCGACGCCGACTCGGTCATCGATCGCCGCCCGCACGAGCTCTCGGGCGGGCAGCGCCAGCGCGTCGCCATCGCTCGGGCCCTCGCCTCCCGACCGTCCCTGCTCGTGGCCGACGAGCCGGTGTCGATGCTCGACGTCTCCATCCGGCTCGGAGTGCTCACCCTCCTCGCCGACCTGCAGCGGGAGGAGGGACTGGGTGTGCTGTACATCACCCACGACCTCGCCACGGCGCGGCACTTCAGCGACGAGATCATGGTGCTCCACCACGGCCGCGTCGTCGAGCACGGCCCGGCGGACGACGTCATCCTCAACCCGCAGCACGAGTACACCCGCGAACTCCGCGCCGCGTCCCCGGACCCGGAGAAGCACTTCGCGGATCTGTCCGCGCGTCCGTTCGGAGACATCGCATGAAGACCAACGTCCGCTTCATCGTCAGTCGCGCCGCCTTCTACCTGTTCACCGCGTGGGCGGCCATCACGATCAACTTCTTCCTGCCGCGCATGATGAAGGGCGATCCGGTCACCGCGTACATGCAGAAGAACGCCGGCCAGATCACGCCGGAGGCCGAGCGGGCCCTGCGCATCCTGTTCGGTCTCGACCAGAACACGTCGCTGTGGCAGCAGTACCTCGACTACTGGGGCCTGCTCTTCAGCGGCGACCTGGGCCGGTCGTTCTCGAACGGGCTCGCCCCCGTCGCCGACGTGATCGCCTCGGCACTGCCGTGGACGCTCGGTCTCGTGGGGTTCGCGACGATCCTGTCGTTCCTGCTCGGCACTGCCGCCGGGGCCCTCATCGGGTGGCGCCGCGGCAGTCGAGCCGACGTCATCGTGCCGATCTCGACGTTCTTCAGCACGGTGCCGTACTTCTGGCTCGGCCTCATCGCGATCGCCGTCTTCTCATCGGTGCTCGGCTGGTTCCCGGCCTCCCACGCCTACGACAAGGGCGCCCGGCCCGCCTTCACCTTCGACTTCGTCGCCCAGGTGATCGCGCACGGCACCCTCCCGGCCCTCACGATCATCGTCGCATCGCTCGGCGGGTGGATCCTCGGCATGCGCAACATGATGCTCACCGTGCTCGATGAGGACTACGTGACCGTCGCGCAGGCGAAGGGGATGCCCAACGATCGCGTGCTGTGGCGTTACGCCGCCCGCAACGCGATGCTGCCCCAGCTGTCGAGCTTCGCCCTGTCGCTCGGCTTCATCGTCGGCGGCACGATCGTGATGGAGATGGTCTTCTCCTACCCCGGCGTCGGCAAGCTGCTGCTCGACGCGACCACCGCGAAGGACTACCCGCTCATGCAGGGTCTGTTCCTCATCATCACGCTCGCCGTGCTGCTCGCGAACATCCTCGCCGACATCGCGCACGCCGTGCTCGACCCGCGCACCCGCCAGACGGAGGCCTGACATGACGACTTCGAACAGCACCCTCCCCGACGGTTCGCCGGCCGGCACAGGTCTTCTCGTCACCCCACCGGCCGCTCCCCCGGCCGCTCCCCCGGCCGCGCCCTCGCGGCGCACGTTCTCGGCGCAACTGCGCTCGTCGTTCGCGATGTTCCGCAACCGCAAGTCGATCGCGGGTCTCGCGATCCTCGGCGTCTTCGTCGTGGTCGCCCTGCTGGGCGACGTCATCGCGCCGTACGGTCCGCTCGAGAAGGACTACACCGCGCTGCGGCAGGCGCCGTCGTGGTCGCATCTGCTCGGCACCACCCACATGGGCGAAGACGTCTTCAGCCAGATCGTCTACGGCACGCGCGGTGTGCTCGTCGTCGGATTCCTTGCCGGCATCATGGGCACCGCGATCGCCGTGATCATGGGCGTCGTGTCGGGCTACACGCGCGGCTGGCGCAGCGAGTCGCTCTCGGCGCTGACGAACGTGTTCCTCGTCATCCCCGGCCTGCCGCTCATCATCATCGTCGCGTCGCAGTTCGAGGATCCGCCCCTCGTGCTCATCGCGGCGGTCCTCGCGCTCACCGGCTGGGCGTGGGGTGCTCGGGTGCTGCGCGCGCAGACGATGTCGCTGCGCAACCGCGACTTCATCCAGGCCGCGCGGGCCAACGGCGAGCCGCTGCGGCGGATCATCTTCGTCGAGATGCTTCCGAATCTGCTGGCCATCATCGCGTCGAGCTTCGTCGGCACCGTCACCGCCGCTGTGCTCGGCCTCACGACGCTCGCGTTCATCGGCGTCATCCCGATCAGCAACCTGAACTGGGGCACCATCCTGTTCTGGGCGCAGCAGAACGGCGCCTTCCCCGACTACTGGTGGTGGTACGTCCCCGCGGGTCTGTGCATCGCGTTCCTCGGCGTCGCCCTGTCGCTCATCAACTTCGGCATCGACGAGTACGTCAACCCGCGCCTGCGTTCCGCCGGTGAACGGGCGCGAGCCCTCAAGAAGAAGGGCCTCGACGTGAACGACGCCGTCACCGCGGTCCGCACCGCACCTCAGGAGTCGACCACCCGATGACGATCGACACGCAGGTCGAGACCCTGCCCTTCCGCGATCCCGCCCTGCCCGTCGCCGCGCGTGTGGCCGACCTCCTCGAGCGGATGACCGTCGAGGAGAAGATCGGGCAGATGCTGCAGCTCGACGCCCGCGACGACCTCGACGACCACATCCTGCGCCGTCACGTCGGCTCGATCCTCCACACCTCGCCGGAGCGGTTGTTCCAGGCGCACGAGCTGACCCAGCGCACCCGGCTGCAGATCCCGCTCCTCGTGGGCGAGGACTGCATCCACGGTCACTCCTTCTGGCCCGGGGCGACGATCTACCCGACCCAGCTCGGCATCGCCGCGACCTGGAGCGCGGAACTCACCGAACGGGTCGCTCGCGCCACCGCGGAGGAGGTCGCCGTCACGGGCATCCACTGGACGTTCTCGCCGGTGCTCTGCATCGCCCGCGACCTCCGGTGGGGACGGGTCGACGAGACCTTCGGCGAGGATCCGTTCCTCATCGGCGAACTCGCCTCCGCGATGGTGCGCGGCTACCAGGGAAGCGGACTCGACGACCCGACCGCGATCCTCGCCACGGCCAAGCACTTCGCCGGCTACTCCGAGACGCAGGGCGGTCGCGACGCGAGCGAGGCCGACATCTCCCGCCGGAAGCTCCGTTCGTGGTTCCTCCCGCCGTTCGAGCGGGTGGCCCGGGAGGGCTGCCGCACGTTCATGCTCGGCTACCAGACGACCGACGGGGTGCCGATCACGACGAACGACTGGCTGCTGAGCGATGTGCTCCGCGGCGAGTGGGGCTACACCGGAACGCTCATCACCGACTGGGACAACGTCGGCCGGATGGTCTGGGAGCAGCGTGTGCAACCCGACTACGCCCACGCCGCGGCCTCCGCGGTGCGGGCCGGGAACGACATGGTCATGACCACGCCGCGATTCTTCGAGGGCGCGATCGAGGCCGTGCAACTCGGGATGCTCGACGACACCGCCTTCGACGACGCCGTGGCCCGCATCCTCACCCTCAAGTTCGAACTCGGGCTCTTCGAGAACCCACGGCTGCCCGCCCCGGAGCGCGATGCGGTCGTGGGCAGCGCCGCGCACCGGGAACTCAACCTCGAGGTCGCGCGGCGCTCGCTCGTGCTGCTCGAGAACGACGGCGTGCTGCCCCTCGACGCGGGGCGAGCAACCCGTGTCGCGGTGGTCGGCCCGCTCGCCGACGATGCGCAGACGCAGCTCGGGGACTGGGCGGGCGGATCCGGCCAGGCCGGCTGGCTCGACGGACAGCCGCGCGAGATGATCACGACCGTGCTCGACGGTCTGCGCGAGGTCGCCGGGTGGGACGTCGTGCACGCGCGCGGCGCCGACATCCTCACCCTCGAACCGGACCCGGCCGGCCCCACCTTTCCCGACGGCCAGCCGCGGCCGCCGCTGTTGCGGGCCTGCCCGCCCGACTCGGAGCTCATCGCCGAGGCGGTCGCCGCCGCGGAGGAGGCGGATGTGGTCGTCGCCGTCGTCGGCGACCGCATCGAACTGGTCGGTGAAGGCCGATCCACCGCGACGCTCGAGCTCATCGGCGGCCAGATCGCCCTGCTCGACGCGGTCATCGCGACCGGCACCCCGGTGATCGTCGTGCTGCTCGCCTCGAAGCCGCTCGTGCTGCCGCCCTCGGTGGCGGATGCGGCGGCGGTCGTGTGGGCCGCGAATCCGGGCATGGAGGGCGGTCGCGCCCTCGCCGACGTGATCACCGGCGCGGTCGAGCCGTCGGGCCGGTTGCCGATCTCCTTCGCCCGCCACGTCGGGCAGCAGCCCACCTATTACAACCAGATCCGTGGCCAGCACGGCGACCGGTACGCCGACCTCACCCAGGCGCCGGCGTGGGCGTTCGGCGAAGGACGGTCGTACACGACGGTCGAGTACGGCGACCTCACCCTCGAGTCGGTCGCACTGGGACGAGCCGAGACGATCGTCGCGCACGTGACCGTGGCGAACACCGGCACCCGGCCGACGCGCGAGACCGTGCAGCTCTACGTGCGCGACTCGGTCACGAGCGTGAGCTGGACCGACCGCGAGTTGAAGGCGTTCCGCCAGGTGGACCTCGCCCCCGGCGAGCACGCGCGGGTGCGCCTTGAGCTGCCGGTGTCGGAGTGCACGATCGTGGACGCGGAGGGGAGACGGGTGGTCGAGCCCGGAGAGTTCGAACTGCTCGTCGGTCGCTCGTCGCGCGCGAGCGACCTGCTGTCGGCGGGCTTCGTCGTGCGCTGACCCATCGCATCCGGTCGGCCGCCGTTACTCTGATCGCATGTCCGCCCCGACCGATCGCGCCGTGCGTGCCACGGTGAAGGACGTCGCTCTGCGGGCGGGAGTGTCGCCGAAGACGGTGTCGAACGTGCTCAACGGCGTCGTGTTCGTGCGCCCCGACACGCGGGAACGCGTCGAGGCCGCGATGCTGGAGCTCGACTACGTGCCGAACCTGAGCGCCCGCGGGTTGCGCAACGGACGCTCCGGCATCGTCGCACTCGCCCTTCCGGCCCTCGACACCGCGTACTCGTCCGAGATGTCGCACGCGTTCGTGGAGGTCGCGCACGAACGCGGCATGGCCGTGCTGTTCGAAGAGACCGGCGCCGAACCGCAGCGGGAATGGGAGCTCATCTCCCGGGCGCGTGCCCACCTCATCGACGGGGTCGTGCTCAACCCGGTACGGCTCGACGAGAGCGCCGTCGGACACGGCGCCGACCTCCCGCCGGTGGTGCTCATCGGCGAAGTCGAGCAGCACCGCACCGATCAGGTGTGGGTCGACAGCGTGGACGCCGCCCGCAAGATGACGCAACACCTGCTCGACCAGGGCTGCCGCCGGATCGCCGTGGTCGGCACCGTCGGCGGCGGTTTCGACTCGTCGACGGCGCGGCAGCGCACGGCCGGCTACCGCGCGGCGCTCGAGACGGCGGGCGTGCCGCACGACCCGCGGCTCGAGGTCGGCTGCCAGGACTGGACGACCGCGAACGCCGCGCGCGCATTCGGCGCGCTGCTCGACTCCGGTGTCGAGGTCGACGCGTGCTTCTGCTTCACCGACTCGATGGCCCTCGGCGCCCTGCACGCCCTCTGGAGCCGTGGCATCCGCGTGCCCGACGACATGCTCGTGGCCGGTTTCGACGATGTGGACGCGGCCCGCTTCGCCGTCCCGCCGCTCACGACGGTCGCGTTCGACAAGCGGGAGTTCGCCACGGCCGCACTGTCGCTGCTCGCAGAGCGGTTCCTCGACCGGGACCGCGAGCCGCGCCTGATCTCGATCCCCCACCGCGTCGTCGTGCGGGAGAGCACGACCCGCTGATCTCGTTCTCTGCGAGAGCGCCCGCGACGCGCGCTCGGATGCTGACATCCGACCCGCGCTCCGAGTAGTGTCCCCCGCAAGAGGTTGCATACCCCGTTACAACGATGTAATGATCGAGCGATCACGAAGGAGTGACGATGGATCGATTGCGGAACACCCGCCCGTCTCCAGCATTCAGCCGGAGATCCATGCTGCTGGGTTCGGCAGCAGCGCTCGGAAGTGCGGCCCTCGGCAGCACCCTGCTGAGCGGCTGCGCGACCGGCCCGGGAAGCAATGTGGCACAGCTGAAGTTCTGGCACCTGCTCAGCGGCGGCGACGGCGTCGTCATGGCCGGACTCGTCGAGGCGGCCAACGAGGCCAACACGACCTTCCACGCCACGCAGACCGTGCTGACGTGGGGGGCGCCGTACTACACGAAGCTCGCCATGGCGTCCGCGGGAGGTCGCGCGCCGGACCTCGCGGTCATGCACGCGTCGCGCATCCCCGGGTACGCGCCGGGAGGGCTGCTCGATCCGTGGGATCTGTCGCTGCTGCGCGAATTCGGCGTGACCGAACAGAGCTTCCCCGCCCGCATCTGGGAGAAGGGGTTCATCGACGACAGGTTGTACTCGATCGCGCTCGACGCGCATCCGTTCGTCATGATGTACAACACCGACTACGCCGAGCAGGCGGGAGTGCTCGACTCCGACGGCAAGCTCGTGGAGACCACGAGTCCCGAGGAGTTCATCGAGGTCGCCCGCGCCATGCAGGGCGCATCCGGCAATCGGGGTCTCTCGTACGGGTACCTCAACGACGGGGCGCAGATGTGGCGGCTCTGGTACACGTTCTACCGGCAGATGGAAGGCGAGATCGAGCTGCCGGTGGGCGGCGAGGCGCGCATCGATGAGGAACCCGCGGTCCGCTCGTTCGAGTTCATGCAGCAGCTGCTCGACGACGACATCGCCACCTCGCGCAACGACTACGCGACCGCCGTCGCCGAGTTCGTGAGCGGACAATCCGGCATCTTCTTCACGGGGGTGTGGGAGCTGCCCACGATGAAGAACGCCGAACTGCCCGTCGGCGGCGCGCCGATCCCGACGCTGTTCGGCACTCCGGCCGCCTACGCCGATTCCCACGCCTTCGTGCTGCCCCATCAGACGCAGCCCGATGAGAAGAAGCGGCGCGAGGCGTACCGCTTCGTCGCGGAGATCCTCAAGGGCTCGTTCGACTGGGCGGGGGCCGGACACATCCCGGCGTACGTGCCCATCACCGAAGACCCGGCATACGCGGAGCTCTCACCGCAGGCCGACTACGCCGGTGCTGCGGAGATCATCAACTACGACCCGCCGGCATGGTTCACCGGGTCGGGGTCGGACTTCCAGAACATCTTCGGCGAGTTCGCGCAGCCGGTGCTCCTGAGCGGCGCTGACCCCGCCGCGGCGGTCAGCGGATTCCGCCAGCGCCTCAACGCGCTCCTGTCCAAGCCCAACCCGGTCTGAAACGAAGGAGTTTCGCATGACTACCTCCGCAGTCGGCAATCGCGCCGTCGCGACGGCGGCCCCGGCCGCCGACGACGCCACCAGCATCCGACGTGGTTCGCACCGCCGCCGCAACAACGCCACGGCGTGGGCGTTCCTCGCCCCCTTCCTCGTGTTCTTCGTGCTCTTCCTCGTGTGGCCGATGATCCACGGGATCTACCTCAGCCTCACCGATCAGTCCCTCACCGGCAGCGGTGGCGCGCTCATCGGCATCGACAACTACCTCGAGGCGTTCGCGGATGCGGAGATGTGGGGGGCGATCTGGAACACCATCTGGTTCACCCTCCTGTCGACCGTGCCGCTCGTGCTCGTGGCACTCGTCATGGCGCTGCTCGTCGACCAGGGGCTCCCCGGACAGTGGCTCTGGCGACTGTCGTACTTCATGCCGTTCCTGCTCGCCTCGACGGTGGTCTCGCTCATCTGGATCTGGATGATGAACCCGCAGCTGGGTCTGTTCAACACCGTCCTGCAGGCGGTCGGACTCGAGCCGGTCCCCTGGCTTCAGGATCCCTCGGTGTCGATGATCTCCATCGTCATCGCGACCGTGTGGTGGACGGTCGGATTCAACTTCCTGCTCTACCTGGCGGCGCTGCAGAACATCCCGGAGCAGCAGTACGAAGCGGCGTCGATCGACGGTGCCGGCAAGTGGCGGCAGCTCTTCGGGATCACCCTCCCGCAGCTCGGCCCGACCACGGCACTCATCGTGATCCTGCAGGTGCTCGCCTCGCTCAAGGTCTTCGACCAGATCTACCAGATGATGAATCAGCTGGTCACGCCGGCCACCCAGTCGGCGGTGATCTACATCTTCGATGTGGGCTTCACCGGCTACCGGTTCGGCTACTCGTCGGCGATCTCGTACATCTTCTTCGCGATCGTGCTCATCGTCTCGCTCGTCCAGTTCCGCGTCACCGCACGAAGGGGTGCATGACCATGGCCACCGCAACTCTCACTCCGACCCGCGCACGCCAACTGCGCTCCACCGGTCGCCGACCCGGGGAGAAGCGCTTCGGCGTGGGTCGCGTCGTCGCCTTCGCGATCCTCGCCCTTCTCGCGATCACCTGGCTCATCCCCGTGCTGTGGGCCGTCGCCACCTCCCTGCAGTCCGAAGCGGATGCCGGATCGGCGCCGGTCAGCTGGATCGGCGAGTCCGGGATCACCTTCGAGGCCTACGCGAAGGTGCTCGCCGAGGGCAACGTGGGGCTGTGGACGCTCAACAGCGTGCTGACCTCGGTGATCATCACGGCGCTCACCGTCGCGACGTCGGCCCTCGCCGCGTACGCGTTCTCGCGCCTCGACTTCGCCGGGCGCCGCTGGCTGTACTTCGCCATCATCGCCGCGATCATCATCCCGCCGCAGGTGCTCATCATCCCGTTGTTCTACGAGATGCTCGCCTTCGGCATGGTCGACACCTACCTCGGGCTGATCCTGCCGCAGGTGGTGGCACCGGCGATGGTGTTCATCCTCAAGAAGTTCTTCGACGCCGTGCCGATCGAACTCGAGGAGGCGGCACGCGTGGACGGCGCCAGCCGCCTGCGCGTGTTCTGGTCGATCGTGCTCCCGCTGTCCCGACCGATCCTCGCCGCGGTGTCGATCTTCGTGTTCATCCAGGCCTGGAACAACTTCCTCTGGCCCTTCCTCATCATCAACGACACCTCGCTCATGACCCTGCCGGTCGGACTGCAGACGGTGAAGAGCGCATTCGGCGTGCAGTACGCGCAGACGATGGCGATGTCGATCCTCGCCGCGCTGCCGCTCATCGTTCTGTTCCTGTTCTTCCAGCGGCAGATCATCAAGGGCATCGCCACCACCGGATTCGGCGGCCAGTAGGCCGCACGCGTCAGCGGTGCGGCGGCCGCGAGGCCGCCGCACCGTCCCTCCCTCACCACGGAAACAGGAGAACCATGTCCCACGCCCGCATCACGCTCGACCGCGACTTCACCATCGGGGAGGTGCCTCGCCGGATCTTCGGCTCGTTCGTCGAGCACATGGGACGCTGCGTGTACACCGGCATCTACGAGCCCGGTCACCCCTCCGCCGACGAGGAGGGCTTCCGCACCGACGTACTCGAACTCGTCAAGGAGATGGGTCCCACCGTCATCCGCTACCCCGGGGGCAACTTCGTCTCGGGCTACAACTGGGAGGACGGCGTCGGGCCGGTCGAGCAGCGCCCGCGCCGCCTCGACGGCGCCTGGCACACCGTCGAGAGCAACGCGTTCGGGCTGCACGAGTTCGTGCGCTGGTCGAAGAAGGCGGGCACCGAGATCATGGAGGCCATCAACCTCGGCACGCGAGGGGTGGATGCGGCACGCGAGCTCGTCGAGTACGCGAATCACCCGGGCGGCACCTACCTCTCCGATCTGCGCAAGCAGCACGGCACCGCGGAGCCGTTCGACATCCGCCTGTGGTGCCTCGGCAACGAGCTCGACGGTCCGTGGCAGATCGGCCACAAGACCGCCGACGAATACGGCCGCCTCGCGCAGGAGGCCGGCAAGGCGATGCGCTTCGTCGACCCGGATCTCGAACTCGTGGCGGTCGGCAGCTCGAGCTCGGCCATGCCGACCTTCGGCTCGTGGGAGCACACCGTGCTGAGCCACGCCTACGACGAAGTCGACTACATCTCCATGCACGCCTACTACCAGGAGGAGGACGGCGACGCGCAGAGCTTCCTCGCCACCTCGCTCGACACCGACTACTTCATCGAGTCTGTCGTCGCCACGGCCGACGCGGTGCGGGCGAAGCGCAAGGCGAAGAAGTTCATCAACATCTCCTTCGACGAGTGGAACGTCTGGTACCAGCGCGGCCTCGACACCGACGACCAGCCGCACAAGGTGTCGAAGGGGTGGCGGGAGTACCCGCGGCTCATCGAAGACGAGTACAACGTGACCGATGCGGTCGTCGTCGGCACGCTGCTCAACTCGCTGCTGCGGCACGGCGACCGGGTGACGATCGCGAACCAGGCGCAGCTCGTGAATGTGATCGCGCCGATCCGCAGCGAAGAGAACGGACCGGCGTGGCGGCAGACCAGCTTCTGGCCGTTCGCGCGCATGTCGGAGCTCGCCCGTGGGCAGATCCTGCGCGTCGCCGTCGACTCCGACAAGGTCGCGACGAAGAAGTTCGGCGACGCCGACCTGGTCGACGTGAGCGCCACGTGGGACGAGGAGCACGGCCGCGTCGCGCTCTTCCTCGCGAACCGCGGCCTCGACGACGCGGCGGACGTGGAGGTGGTGCTGCGCGGGCTCGGCGCCTCGGGCGTGCGCCGCGCCGAGGTGCTCGACATCCCCAAGGGCGGCGACCGCTTCACGACCAACACCGAGCAGTCGCAGCCGGTCGGACTCCGCCCGCTCGACGGGGTGGGCATCGACGAGGGCGTGCTCAAGCTCACCCTCCCGGCGCTCTCGTGGGCGGTCGTCGAGCTCGACGTCTCGACCGTGTGAGCCATGCCGCTCCAGCCGGCCGACGTCGAGGCCGCCGCGCGCATCCGGGATGCGGAGCGCGCGCGCCTCGACGCGGCCGGCATCGGCGGGGAACTCGAGCTCGTCGGCGGATCGAGCGTCACCGGGGCGCTCACCCACGGCGACATCGACCTGCACCTGCGGGTGCCGGTCGCCGAGTTCGACGCGACCGTCGAGCTGATGTACGACCTCTACGTCGACGTGAAGCGCGAGATCTGGCAACCGACCCTCGCCGCCTTCGAGCGGATCGGCATGCCGCCGGTCGGGGTCGCGGTCACGCCGCTCGGCTCGGAGCACGACGAGCGGTTCTCCCGTTCGTGGACGCTGTTGCGCGCGCATCCGGAGCTCATCACCGAGTACAACGCCATGAAGCGAGCGGACGACGGGCCGGATGGGCCCGGATACGAGGCGCGCAAGTCGGCGTTCTTCGACCACCTCGTGGCGATCGACCTCGACGACCCCTGAGTTCGGGGAGATCCCCGCCCGACTCTCCCACCGGGCGGTCGGCTGCCGTGGCTAGGCTCGGAGCACCGCGATGCAACCACACGGTGAACGGCCCGGTCGGGCGGTGGGGATTCTCATGACACACGACGAAGTCGACCTGCTGGTGCCCCTCGAGGACGCGCCGCGACCGCCGCTGGCCGGGCAGCTCACGGTCGCACTGCTGGTCCTGTTCGCCGGGGTGATCGTGCTCACTGTGCTGTACGCGTGGCTGCTGCAGGAGAAGTGGTGGCCGATCCTGGCTCTCACCTTCGCGGGGATCGCCGGGCAGCTCGGCACCGACTTCGAACACGGGGTGCGCTGAACCGCGGCGGTCCGCAGGCCGGATGCCCTCCCGCGGCGACACGTCGGCGACGTAGCATCGACCCATGGTCACCGCCGTCATCGTCGACGCCGTGCGCACCGCATCCGGTCGCGGCAAACCGGGCGGCGCCCTCGCGCACCACCACCCCGCCGATCTCCTGGGTCGGGTGCTCCGCGCACTCGTCGACCGTCACGGCCTCGACCCGGCGCTCATCGACGACGTGATCGGCGGATGCCTGGGTCAGATCCGGCAGCAGGCGGTCAACGTCACCCGCAATGCGGTGCTGTCGGCCGGGTTCCCCGAGACGGTGCCCGCGACGACGATCGACCGGCAGTGCGGGTCGAGCCAGCAGGCCGTGCACTTCGCCGCCCAGGGCGTCGCCGCCGGCGCGTACGACCTCGTCATCGCGTGCGGCGTCGAACTGATGAGCACCGTGCCGATCGGCGCGGCGACCCTCGGCGAGGACCCGTACGGCCCCCGCATCGCCGAGCGGTACCCGGGCGGACTCGTCGGGCAGGGCATCAGTGCCGAACTCATCAGCGCGCGGTGGGGCCTCGAGCGCGACGAGCTCGACGCGTACGCCGCGCGCTCGCACGCGCTCGCGGCGGCGGCGGACTTCTCCGGCGAGATCCTCCCCGTCGACGGTCACGCGAGCGACGAGACCGTGCGCCCCGGCACGACCGTCGAGGCCCTCGCCGGCCTGCGTCCCGCCTTCGAGGACGAGCGGATGCGGGAACGGTTCCCCGAGATCGACTGGCGCATCACCGCGGGGAACTCCTCGCCGCTCACCGACGGTGCCTCCGCGGTGCTCATCGCGAGCGAAACCGCCGCCGAACGACTCGGGCTGCCCGTGCGAGCGCGGTTCCGAGCATTCGACGTCATCGGCTCCGACCCGGTCGAGATGCTCACCGCGATCATCCCGGCGACTCGGCGGGTGCTGGAGAAGGCGGGTCTCGGCATCGACGACATCGACGCGTTCGAGGTGAACGAGGCGTTCGCCCCGGTGCCGCTCGCCTGGCAGCGCGAACTCGGCGCCGACCCGGATCGGCTCAACCCCCGCGGCGGTGCCATCGCGCTCGGACACGCGCTCGGTTCGAGCGGAACCCGCCTGCTCACCACCCTGCTCGGCACCCTCGAGTCGACCGGCGGCCGGGTCGGACTGCAGACGATGTGCGAAGGCGGCGGCATGGCGAACGCCCTCGTGCTGGAGCGCGTCTGATGCGCCTCGAAGGCGCCGCGGCGCTCGTCACGGGCGGCGCCTCGGGACTCGGCCTCGCCACCGTGCGGGCCCTCGTCACCGCCGGCGCGCGCGTCGTCGCCGTCGACCTGCCGGGAGCGGAAGCGGCGGCACGGGTGGCCGACGCGGGCGCGGAGTTCGCGGAAGGCGACGTCACCGACGAGCACGCCCTCTCGGCGGCGCTCGACCTCGCGGAGGGGCTCGGCTCCTTGCGGATCGCGGTCGCGTGCGCGGGCATCGCCCCGCCGGCGAAGCTGCTCGGCCGCGACGGTCCGCTGCCCCTCGATCGCATCGACCGAGTGCTCCGCGTCGATCTGCTCGGCACGCTCAACCTCGCGCGGCTCGCCGCCGAGCGCATCGCCCGCACCGACCCGGTCGACGGCGAGCGCGGCGTGCTGGTGACGACCGCATCCGTCGCCGCGTTCGACGGGCAGATCGGGCAGGTCGCCTACGCCGCCGCGAAGGCCGGAGTCGCCGGTGCGACGCTGCCGATGGCTCGAGAGCTGGCCGCCCACCTCATCCGCGTCGTCTCGATCGCGCCGGGGATCTTCGACACGCCTCTCCTCGCGGCGCTGCCCGAGGCGGCCCGCGAATCGCTCGGCGCCCAGGTGCCGCATCCGTCGCGCCTCGGACGCCCCGAGGAGTTCGCGGCCCTCGTGCTGCACGTCGTCGACAATCCGATGCTCAACGGCGAGGTCATCCGCCTCGACGGCGGCATCCGGATGGCGCCGCGCTAGAACGCCTGGGCTGCGTGCAGGCGCGCGTAGGCGCCCTGCTGCGCGAGGAGTTCGTCGTGCGCCCCGATCTCGACGATGCGTCCTCGTTCGAGCACGACGATGCGGTCGGCGGAGCGGATCGTCGACAACCGGTGCGCGACGATGAGGGTCGTGCGTCCCTCCATGAGGCGATCGAGGGCTTGCTTCACGAGCGCCTCCGATGCGGAATCGAGCGCGCTCGTCGCCTCGTCGAGCAGCAGCACCCGCGGGTCGCGGATGAGGGCGCGGGCGATCGCGAGGCGCTGACGCTGGCCGCCGGAGAGCCGGGCGCCGCGTTCGCCCACCATCGTGTTCCAGCCCTCGGGAAGCTGCTCGACGATCTCGAGGGCGTTCGCATCGCGGAGCGCGCGGGTGACGCGATCGTCGTCGACCGGGCCGAGCCCGTAGGTGACGTTGTCGCGGATCGAGCCCTCGTACAGCACCGACTCCTGCGGCACGACCGACACGAAGCGGCGATAGCTGCGCAGGTCGAGGCTCTGCATGTTCTGCAGGTCGAGCGCCATCCGTCCGGAGGTCGGACGCAGGAACCCGAGCGCGAGATTCACGATCGTCGATTTGCCCGATCCGCTCGGACCGACGAAGGCCACGGTCTCCCCCGCCGCGATGTCGAGGTCGATGCCGCTCAGCGCGGGGCGCTCGTCGCGGTCGTAGCTGAACGAGACGTTGTCGAAGGTGAGACGGCCCTGCACCCCGTCGACGCGACGCTTGCCGGCATTCTGCTCGACATCGGGATCCTGTAGCACCTCCGCGATCGAGCGGATCGACTCACGCCCCCGCGCGAGGGCCGGCATGAGGTTGAGCAGCGCGACGATGCCGGTCGTCAGGAGCGTGAAGTAGGTGCTCAACAGCACCACCTGGCCGGGCGTGATGTCGAGGAAGCCGGTGAGCGCCGCGCCGGCGGCGAGCACGAGGCACGCGACCGCGAGCAGCTGGAACGAGAGCCACGACACCGCCCCGAACCGCCCGGTCACCCGGTCCAGGGCGTGACCGGCGCTGCGCACGTTCTCCGCGCTGCCCGCGACCCGGTCGGCGGCATGCTCCTCGAGACCGTGGGCGCGGGTGATCGGCATGAGCGTGGCCATCTCGCCGACGCGTGCCGAGAACTGCTCCACCTGCCGGCGGAACGCCTCGTTGCGCTGGTGCGACAGCTTGCGAACGAACAGCAGCAGCGCGACGCCGAGCGGCACGGTGACGAGGAAGACGATGAGGAACGCGGGCACCTGGATCGCCGTCATCGTGATCGCGCCGCCCAGGATGCCGACGGCCGTCATCGTCGGCGGATACGACTGCTGCAGCATCTGCTCGATCGTCTCGACGTCACGCACGACCTTGGTCTGGATGACCGACGCGCTCGCCCGTGTATGGAAACCGATGGAGAGGTTCTGCAGGCGTTCCACGAGCACGTTGCGCAGGTCGGCGCCGACCTGCCGGTACACGCGGCTGAACTGGTCGTTGTAGAAGATGCCGACCGGGTAGTTCTGCAGCAGCACCCCGAACGCGAGGCCGCCGTAGAGCGCGAGCTCGGGCAGCGGGCGGTGCTCGACGACCGTGTCGATGATCGCCGCGGTGAGCACGGGCATGAGCCACGTGGGCGAGTCCTTGATGACGTACGCGACCGTCAGGAGCGCGAACCGGCCGCGATGCATCCCGAGGATGCGGAACAGCGAGCGGAACGGATGGTCGCCGTCGATCCGCTGCAGCGGCCCGGGCGGCCCGTCAGGCCCTGGCGGGCGGCCTCCACCGCCGTTGCGGGCGGTGGGCAGCGGCGTCGACACGCGATCCAGTATCGTCTCCGACGGTGTGGGAACGTTGCACTATTGCGTGCGCGCGTCGGGTGATTCGCCGGCCGAATGGTGCATCTCGACCGCCGGTCCGCCGCCGTTCGTCCGCCTCACAGCGCCGGTTCCCTCCCCGTTCACGGACGGGCTTCCCCATGGCCTTACCTTGCGGTCATGACGATCGGCGTGATCCACACGGAAGACGAGCAGAGCGGCGGCGCGCGCCGCGTCCGCGCCGGCTGGTCACTCGCCGCCGCGGCGCTGCTCCTCGGCTCGGGGACGCTGCAGGTGCTGGCTTCCTTGGAGCGATGGGTCGTCTACCGCGAGTCGTGGACGCGCCAGGACATCTCCGTCGAAGACCACCTCTTCGACTATTACATCGTCGCGGATCCGTGGGAGAGCCTCGGAATCACGGCCGCGCTCTTCGGCGTCGGACTGCTGCTCCTCGCGGGCGGCGTGCTCGCCGCGGCACGGGCGACAGCGCAGAACCGACTCGACGGCATGCTCGCGACGGTCGTCGCCGTCGCCTTCGGGATCGATGGCGCGCATGCTCTCATCTCGGCCGCGCTCGACGCCCCCTCCGTTCTGCAGTACCCGATCCAGATGTGGATACCGGCCCTCGTCGAGGTCGGGGGGCTCGTGGCGCTCGCTGCGCGTTCGTGGCGCGTGTCGCGCGCGACCTCCCTCGCATATGTGCTCCTGCTGGGCGGCACGCTGCCCGGCTATCTGTTCGCGATGTTCCTGATCGCGCCCACGATCGCCGGCTATCAATCGCACGACACCACCCCGTGGACCGAGACGGTCATTGCGGCGACGACCGTGCTGGCCGGTGCCGCGATGCTCGTCGCGGCGGCGGCGTCCGGGTTTCCCGGCCGCGGGGCACGCGACGCGTGACCGCGGGCGCGGTCAGCGAGCCGCGGGGCCGGACGCGATCTCGAGCCGCTTGCGGAAGCAGATCGAGTTCGAGATGAGCGTGTAGTTGCCGAACGGCGGGATCTGCTCGTAGCCGAGCTTCTCGTACAGCGCCACCGCCTCGGGCTGGCGGTCACCGGTCTGCAGCAGGAGCGCGTCGCCACCCGCGTCGATCGTCGCCCGTTCGATCTCGGCGAGCAGCGCGTGCCCGAGCCCCCGTCCGCGGTGCGACGGCACGACGATCACGTTCTTCAGCTCGAAGTAGTCGTCGACGCGACGCAGAGCGGCGTGCCCGACCGGCTCGCCGTCGTCGGTCGCGAGCACGCACGTCACCACCGTCGCCGGGTCGATCGTGAAGGCGATCGCCGCCTTGCGCGGGAAGTCCGGGTCGTGGTCGTGACTGCCCTCGTAGCGCTCGTTCATCTCCTCGGACATGAGGCGCCGCAGCACGGCACCCCGCTCATCCGACCAGGGCACACGGGAGATCTCGACGGTCACCGATCGAGCCTAGACCGCCTCCGCGCACTCCTCCGAGCCCGTTCGTACCGGGTTCGCTTCGACGGGCTGAGGGAACGGGCGCCCGCGCTACTGCTTCCGTCTCGCGCTACTCGTTTTCCTGGCGCGCATGCGCGGCGGGGCAGCGCGACCGGCCCCCAGGGAAAGCAGGCCGCTCGGGGAACGGACACGGGATCGACGGGCACCAGACCGGCGGGCCCGCGGAACGCACCATGACGGAACGACGGAACCCCCCGCGCCGAGCGCGAGGGGTTCCGTGCGGTGGGGTGTCACTCGGCCTTGGCGCCGACCTTCACTCCCGAGTTGACCTCGTACGACGTGTTCGTCGACTCGAAGAAGTTCACGAGCTGCAGCGTGTCGTTCGCGGTCGCCATCCACTTGGCCGGGTTCGCGACGTTGTACTCCGCCTCGAAGCCGAGCTCCTCGAGACGCCGGTCCGCCAGGTACTTCACGTACTGGTTGATGTAGTTGGCGTTGAGACCCAGGATGCCGTTGGGCAGCAGGTCACGGTTGTACGCCTCTTCCATCTCGACCGCATCCAGGATCATCTGCTTGATCTCGGCGGCGAACTCCGGCGTCTGCAGGTCGGGGTTCTCGTCGAGCACCGTGAGGATCAGGTTGATGCCGAACTTCAGGTGCAGCGACTCGTCGCGCACGATCCAGTCCATGAGCGAACCGAAGTTGCGCAGCAGATTCCGCTGACGGAACGACAGCGCCACCATGAAGCCCGAGTAGAACCAGATGCCCTCGAGGATGATGTTGTAGGCGACGAGGTTCCGGATGAAGTCCTTCTTGCCCTCCGTCGTCGTGATGTCGAGGGTCTCCTCGGTCATCCGCTTGATGTAGCGGACCTCGAACTCCTCCTTGCGGGCCATCGACGGCACGTCGACGTGGGAGTTGTAGGCCTGATCGCGGTCGATCGGGAAGGTCTCGAGCACGTACTCGAACGACATGCAGTGGTTCGCCTCCTCCCACATCTGCTTCGCGAGGTAGAGGTGCGCCTCGGGAGCCTTGATGTAGGGGTAGACGCCGAACGCGAGCGCCTTGTTGACGAGCAGCTCGTTCGGGTTGAAGTAGCTCATGAGGAACGTGATCGCGTGGCGTTCCTCATCGGTCATCTTCTTGAAGTCGGCGATGTCCTCGCCGAGCTGCACCTCGTTGGGGAACCAGGTGTTCGCGACAGCCTGGTCGTAGAGGTCCATCGCCCATTTGTAGGTGACCGGTTTGAGGAGGAGTCCCTCCTGGATGCCGGTGCCGAGAATGCCGGACACGTCAGTCCTTTCCTACTGGCACGAATCGCACTGCAGTGCGTCCATGGGGTCTTCGGGCACGTAGTAGTCGAACGTACTCGCGGATGCTGTGGTCTGGCCGTTCATCAGTTGTCCTTCGCGGTGAGGCCGCCGAAGCCGAAGCCCTTGCGGGCCGGCGCCGCGACGGCGGGTTCGGCGGCCGGCTCGGCCGAGACGGGGGCGGGCGTGCCGGGCGTGGCCGCGCCGAATCCGCGCTTGGTGCCTTCGCCGATCTGCTCCGACTTGTTGACGCGCACCGTCGACTGCTCGGCCGTGTGGCGCGGCTTCATGTGCAGGTAGTACGTCGTCTTCACGCCGCGCTCCCACGCCGACGTGTAGATGTCCATCATGTCGTCGATGTCGCGCGTCTCGAGGTACATGTTGCGGCTGATCGCCTGGTCGATCCACTTCTGCGCGCGGGCCGCGACCTCGAGGAACGCGTACGGCGAGAGCTGGAAGCTCGTCTTGTACACGGCCTTGATGTGGTCCGGGATCGCCGCGATGTTCTGGATGTCGCCCTGGCTGCGCAGGATCGCCTCGCGCACCGAGTCCCAGAGGCCGAGGCGCTGCAGGTCGGTCACGAGGTTGCGGTTGACCTCGAGGAACTTGCCGTTCGAGGTCGCGCGGCTGAAGATCTGCGAGAACTGCGGGTCGAGACCCGGGGTGGTGCCGGCGACGAGGCCGATGGATGCGGTGGGCGCGATCGCCATGAGCGTCGCATTGCGCATGCCACCCTTGACCTTGGCGCGCAGCGCGTCCCAGTCGAGTCGCGAGGTGCGGTTGACCTTGACCTCGACGCCGCGGTCGGCCTCGGTGAGGTCGATCGAGTCGAGCGGCACCATGCCCTGCGACCAGCGGCTGCCCTGGAAGTTCGGGTACGCCCCGCGCTCCTGCGCCAGGTTCGCCGACTCGTCGATCGCCGCGTACGAGACGTGCTCCATGATCTCGTCGATCAGGTCGTACGCCTCTTCGCTCTCGTAGCTCAGACCGAGCTTCTCGACGACGTCGGTGAAGCCCATGACGCCGAGGCCGACGGCGCGGTTCTGCTGGTTGGAGTAGTCGGCCTCCTTGACGCTCGACCGCGTGATGTCGATGAGGTTGTCGAGCTGACGCACGGCGAGACGCGCGCTCTCCTCGATCTTGGCGAAGTCGAGGCGGCCGTTCGCGAGGTGCCGCGACAGGTTGATCGAGGCGAGGTTGCAGACCGAGACGTTGTCGATGTCCTGCGGGAGCGTGATCTCGGTGCAGAGGTTCGACAGGTGGATGGTGCCGGTGTTGTTGTTCAGGGCACGGTTGTTGATCGTGTCCTTCCAGGTCAGCCACGGGTGGCTGGTCGACTGGAGGGAGATGAGGATCGCCTTGAACTGCTCGCGGGCGCGGATCTTCTTGAACATCCGCAGTTCGCCGCGCTCGGCCTTCTCGACGTACTCGGCGTAGCGCTTCGAGAACGCCTTGCCGTAGAGCTCGTTGAGGTCGGCGACCTCGAGCGGGTCGAAGAGGTACCAGTCGTCGTCGTTCTGCACGCGCTTCATGAACTCGTCGCTGATCCACACGGCCGTGTTGGCGGTGCGGGTGCGGCGGTAGGGGTCGCCGGAGTTCTGACGCAGGTCGAGGAACTCGCCGAAGTCGAGGTGCCAGTTCTCCATGTAGAAGCACAGCGCGCCGAACTTCTTGCCGCCGCGGCTGACCGCACGCAGGATCGAGTCGATCGTGTGCATGAACGGGATCGGGCCGGTCGACGTGGTGTTGTTCGAGCGGATGGGCGAGCCCTGGGCACGGAGCTTCGTGACCGAGAGGCCGATGCCGCCGGTGCCCTTGGTGAGCCACATCACGTCGCGGGTCGTCTTCGCGATGTGCTCCATGTCGTCCTGCATCTCCATGACGAAGCAGTTCGCGAGCTGGGGGTAGATGGTGCCTGCGTTGACGAGGGTCGACCCGGCGGCGAGGTACTCGAGCTTCGACATCTTCTCGTAGAAGGCGATCGCGTGGCTCGTGGGGTCGGCCTCGTTGAGCGAGAGGCCCATCGCGATGCGCATCCAGAAGTACTGCGGCACCTCGAGGGCGTCGCCGTTGCGGCCCTTGATGCCGTAGCGGTTGTTGAGGGTGACGACGCCGATGTACTTGAGCAGCTCGTCGTGGGCCGGCTCGAGGGCGGCCGCGAGACGGTCGAAGTCGAACATCTGGGTCAGGCGCGGGTCGAGCAGACCCTCCTCGACGCCGCGGCGCACGTTCTTCTCGAAGTGCTGCTCGTGCAGCGACTTGAGCTCGTCGGCGGTCTCGTAGTCGCCGAGCACGCGCTTGTAGATGGTCTTCAGCAGGAGGCGGGCCGCGACGGTGTCGAAGGCGGGGTCGTCCTTGACGTTCTGCAGCGCCACCTGGATGACGGCCTCGTCGAGCTGCTGGGTGGTGATGCCGTCGAACAGGGTGAGTTCGAGCTCCGACGCGATCTGGGTGACCCAGGTGATGTTGTCGTCGAGACCGGCGCTGGCGTGCTCGATCGCGAGGTTGATCTTGTTCGCGTCGTACGGCTCACGCTCGCCGTTCCGCTTCACTACCGTGATGGCCACTGTCGGCTCCTCCTCTTGCGCGGCGGGTACCCGCGCGACCCCGAAATCTGTTGTCCGCCTCGATCCCCCGGGCGGCGTGAGAACACTATATATCGGGCCACCGACACGGTGTCATCCCTAGATGTAGTGGGCGTGTCGTCCACAGCTGTGCATAAGTTCGCGGGCTTATGCACACGTTATCCGCCGCCTCCGACGCGGGATCCCGGGCCTGCGGCGGCGATAGACTCCACTGCTTGTGAGTAGTTACGCGGATCTGTTGAAGACGCCGGGCGTCGCGCGGATCATCGCGGCGCAGCTCACGGCGCGTTTCCCCAACGGGATGCTCTCGCTCGCCTACCTCCTGCACGTCGAACGCGCGACCGGATCGTACGGCGCCGCGGGACTCGTCCTCGCCGCGACGAGCGTGGGCCAGGCGATCGCCGGACCGCTCACCAGCCGGTGGATGGGCCGCTGGGGTATGCGTCCCGTGCTCAGCCTCACCCTCGTGGTGTGCGTGCTGTCGATGGCCGGCATCGCCTTCTTGCCGCTCGAGGTGTGGGGCTACATGGCGATCGGGTTCGTCGGCGGTCTCGCCACCCCGCCCGTCCAGCCGGCGGTGCGCACGATCTACCCGAAGATGGTGACCTCGCGGCAGCTCACCCCGCTGTTCTCGCTCGATGCGTCGGCGCAGGAGATCATCTGGGTCGCCGCGCCCGTCGTGACCACGTTCATCGCCACGCAGATCTCGACGGTGCTCGCGATCGTCGTCGCGATGGTCTTCATGGTGGGCGGCGGCGCGTGGTTCATCGCCTCACCCGAGGTGGGGCGGGTGCGCATCCCCCGCAGCAAGCGGGCGTTCGGCGTCGTGCTGCGGCGCCCGCCGGTGCTGCTGTCGACCGTCGTCGGATTCCTGCTCATCGGCGCCTGCGCGGCGGTCGAGGCGGCCGTCGTCGCGACGTTCGGGCACGGCGGACCCGAATCCGGCATCGTGCTCGCGATCTTCGCGATCGGCTCGCTCGCCGGAGGCCTCGCGCTCGGCCACATCCCGGTCGGGCCGTGGGCGATGACCCGGCGCATGCTCATCGTCTTCATCGGCATGGCCGGCGTCGTGTTCTGGCTCGACTTCTGGTGGCTGTCGGTGTGGCTGCTCATCGCCGGCATCGGCATCGCGCCGGCGCTCGCGGTGATGTTCGCGATCGTCTCCTCGAGCGTGAAGTTCAGCGACACCGCCGAGGCGTACGGATGGGTCGGCACCGGTCAGCTGATCGGTGCGGCCCTCGGTTCCGCCGTCGCCGGGTTCCTCATCGACGGCTACGGCGCGACCGGCGGGTACCTCACCGCGGCGGCGATCGCGCTGCTCGGCGTCATCGTCTCCGCCGTCTTCAAACGCGCCCATCCGGACCTCCGCGGCCGCGACGCGAGCCCCATCCCCGACACCGAGCCCGTGCCGGTGCAGCCGAGCTGACCCATCCGTCGCCCGCGCCGCGCACCCTCGTCCAGTGGCGTCGAAAGCCCTTCATCCAGCGTTCTCACGGGGCCTTTGCCGCCAGTGGACATAACGCCGGCGAGCGCGCGCCGCGGTCAGCGCAGCGGGCGCAGCGCCTCGCTGAGCGGGCCGAGCTCGTCGAGCATCCGGTTCAGGAGTCCGCGCTCGCGATCCTCCGCCGCGAACGCTCCGTCGACGAGGCGACCGCCGACGAACGGGATCTCGACGTTCGAGCCGGTCTTCACGAGCCCGAGGGTCGTCAGGACGGGTTCGAACGCCGCCACCGAGCGGCTTCCGCCCGACACGCCGCCGTAGCTGACGAAGCCGACCGGCTTGCGGCCCCACTCCCGGAACAGATAGTCCACGGCGTTCTTGAGCGCGGGCGAGAGGCTGTGGTTGTACTCAGGCGTCACGAACACGAAGGCGTCGGCGGCCGTCACCCGCTCGCTCCACGCCATCGTGTACGGCCGCGTGTACTCGTGCTTCGCGGGGTGGTTCGGCTCGTCCATGAGCGGCAGCGCCAGTTCGGCGAGGTCGACGAAGTCCACCTCGAAGCCGCCGTGCCGTTCGACCTCCGCCCGCACCCACTGCGCGACCGGCAGGCCGACCCGCCCCTCGCGCACGCTGCCGACGATGATCATGAGACGTGTCATCCGAACTCCCTTTCGACCGAATAATGGGAGTCGTGAACGAGATCCCCCGGATTCAACTTAACGACGGCCGCAGCATTCCCCAGCTCGGCCTCGGCGTCTACAAGGTCGCGGATGCCGCGGCCGGCGAACTGGTGCAGAGCGCCATCGAGGCCGGTTACCGCCACATCGACACCGCGACCCTCTACCGCAACGAGCGCGGGGTGGGTGCCGGGATGCGCGCCTCCGGTGTGCCGCGGGAGGAGCTCTTCGTCACCACCAAGGTGTGGAACGACGACCAGGGCCGGGACCGCACGCTGCGCGCGTTCGACGAGAGCATCGGGCTGCTCGGTCTCGACTACATCGACCTCTACCTCATTCATTGGCCCGCCCCCACCCAGGACCGCTACGTCGAGACCTGGCACGCGCTCGAGGAACTCAAGGCGAGCGGTCGGGTCCGCTCCATCGGGGTGAGCAACTTCGAGCCGCACCACCTCGAGCGGCTCGCCGCCGAGAGCGAGACGGTGCCCGTCGTCAACCAGGTGGAGCTGCATCCGTGGCTCTCCCAGCGCGCGGTGCGCGAATACGGTGCCGAGCACGGCATCGTCACGGAGGCGTGGAGTCCGCTCGCCCGCGGACGCGTGCTCGACGACGCGGTGCTCGCCGCGCTCGCCGAGCGCTACGAGCGCACCCCCGCGCAGGTCGTGCTGCGCTGGCACCTGCAGCTCGGCAACGTCGTCATCCCGAAGTCCTCGTCGATCGAGCGGGTGCGCGAGAACGCGGACGTCTTCGGGTTCGAACTCGACGACGACGCGATGCAGCGGATCGCCGGGCTCGAGTCGGGCGACCGCACGGGTCTGCACCCCGACCAGCACGGTTGACCCCACCGGCCACCCGGCCGCTCCGCCGCCCGCCCGGCCGCTCCGCCGCCCACCCGCTCCGCCGCCCCACCGAGCGCTCTGCCGCCTTGGTCGGTTTCCCGTCAGTAGACGCCCTCGTGGCGCATCCGTAAGGGCACCTACTGACGGGAAACGGATCGGCGACGGCCGGTCGCGGCGGGCGTGTACGGACGAGTCGGCGGATGACGCAAACCGCGGCGGGACTTCCGAGCGCGTGCGGCACGTGGTTAGGCTTGACCGACTGAATTCCAACGATGTAATCCGAGAGGCGTCATGTCCGCACCGCTCACCGACCTCCCCCGCGCCACCGAACTCGACGGCACGTATCCGCGCCCGCAGCTGGTGCGCCGGAACCACGCCGACCTGACCGGCACGTGGCGCTTCGCGATCGGCGACGACGGCGCGTCCCGTCTCACCGGTGTGCGCGAGTTCGACCGCGACATCGTCGTGCCGTATCCGCCGGAGTCCCCCGCATCGGGCGTGCATGAGACGGGCTTCCTCCCGGTCGTCTGGTACGGCCGTACACTCACCGCCGACGACCTCGCGGCCGCCGGGTTCCGCGGCGACGGCGACCGCGCGATCCTGCACTTCGGCGCGGTCGACTACATCGCCGACGTGTGGCTCGACGGGCAGCACCTGGGGCGCCACGAGGGCGGGCAGACGCCGTTCTCGTTCGAGGTCACTCACCTCGTCGCCGCGGCGGGCGAGCACCGTCTCGTCGTGCGCGCGCAGGACGACCCGCGCGACGTCACCCAGCCGCGCGGCAAGCAGGACTGGCGCGAGCAGCCGACCGAGATCTGGTACGAGCGCACGACGGGCATCTGGCAGCCCGTGTGGCTCGAGGCTGTCGCCCCGGTGCACGTGCGCCGGCTCGCCTGGACCCCGGACGTGCCCGGTCGCGCGATCGATCTGCTCGCCGAGATCGACGGATGGACGCGCGGCGACGACGCGCAGCTCACCGTGCGTCTCGCTCTCGGCGACGAGACCCTGACGGTGCAGTCCGTGCAGGTGCTCGACACGGAGGTGCGGTTGCGGCTCGCGCTCGCGGTGCAGGAGAACGGGCAGCAGCACGAGAAGCTGCTCTGGTCACCCGAGTACCCGCAGCTCATCGACGCGGAGGTCGTGCTGATCGATGCGGTGGGCCGCCGCGACGAGATCGCGAGCTACCTGGGGCTGCGGAGCGTCGCCATCGACCACGGCCGTTTCCTGCTCAACGACCGGCCGTTCTTCGTGCGCTCCGTGCTCGAGCAGGGCTACTGGCCCGACACGCACCTCGCGGCGTCCGCGGAGACGCTCCGCCGGGAGGTCGAGCTCATCAAGGAGTCGGGGTTCAACTCGGCGCGCATCCACCAGAAGGCCGAGGACCCGCGCTTCCTGTACTGGTGCGACCGGCTGGGCCTCACCATCTGGGGGGAGACCGCCAATGCGTACGCGTTCTCACCGCGGGCGGTGCAGCGACTGATCGCCGAGTGGACCGACCTCGTTCGACGTGACCACTCGCATCCGTCGATCATCACGTGGGTGCCGCTCAACGAGAGCTGGGGGGTGCAGCACGGACCGCAGAGCACCGCGCAGCAGCAGTACACGAGGGCGCTCGCCGCCCTCACCCGCACCCTCGACCCGAGTCGCCCGGTGGTCTCGAACGACGGATGGGAGCACACCGACTCCGACCTGCTCACGGTGCACGACTACGCGAGCACCGGCGCCGAGCTCGCCGCGCGATACGACACCCGCGAGCTGCTCGCGCGAGTGCTCGACGACATGGGGCCGGCGGGCCGCCGACTGTGGCTTGAGGGCGCACCCGCCTCCGACATCCCGGTGATGCTCACCGAGTTCGGCGGGGTCAAGTACACCGAGGGTGACGACGCCGGCTGGGGGTATTCGGTCGCGACGGATGCCGCGGACTTCGAGCGGCGCCTGCGCGACATCATGGATGCGGTCAAGGGCAGCGAGCTGCTCTCCGGGTTCTGCTACACGCAGTTCACCGACACCCGGCAGGAGGTCAATGGCGTGCTGCGCGAGGACCGCACGCCGAAGCTGCCGTTCGAGACGCTGCGGGAGATCTTCGGCCGCTGAGCCGCGGCCCGCTGGTCGAGTAGGGCGCGCAGCGCCCGTATCGAGACCCGCGGCCAGGAACCCGGATTCGGGTCACCGGTTGCGAGGTCTCGATACCGCGGGCTTCGCCGCGCCTACTCGACCGGCGGAACCGATCTCGACGTGAGGTGCGCCGGACGGCCCGGGTTCACCAGCGGGGGTGGATCGCCTCGCGGAAGTAGCGGTCGTAGAGGTCGCGTACCGCCGTCGTGAACTCCTCGCCGAGGGGCTCGACGGGGCCCGCCGCGGCGTTGCCGCGCGCCTGTTCGGGGTTGCGGGCACCCGGGATGACGGTGCTCACGCCGTCGAGCTGGGCGACCCAGGCGAGCGCGGCGCGAGCGGGCTCGAGCCCGTGCTGACGGGCGAGGTCGGCGAACTCCTGCGCGGCCGCGATTCCGGAGTCGTAGTCCACGCCCGAGAAGGTCTCCCCCACGTCGAAGGCCTCGCCGTTGCGGTTGTAGTTGCGGTGGTCGTTCTCGGCGAACGTCGTCTCGCGCGTGTACTTGCCGCTCAACAGTCCCGAGGCGAGCGGCACGCGGGCGATGATGCCGACCCCGGCCTCCACCGCCGCGGGCAGCACCCGGTCGAGCGGCTTGAGGCGGAACGCGTTGAGGATGATCTGCACCGTCGCGACGTTCGGTCGCGCGATCGCGGTGAGGGCCTCATCCGCGGTCTCGACGCTCACCCCGTACGACGCGATCGCCCCGTCGGCGACGAGGGTGTCGAGCGCGTCGAACACACGGTCGTCGGAGTAGACGGCGGTCGGCGGGCAGTGCAGCTGCACGAGCGGGAGGGTGTCCATGTCGAGGTTCCGGCGCGAACGGTCGGTCCAGGCGCGGAAGTTCTCGAGCGTGTAGTTCTCGGGCACCTGGTCGACGCGCCGACCCATCTTCGTGGCGACGAAGACCGGGGCACCGGTGTCGGCGAGGAAGCGGCCGATGAGCTGTTCGCTGCGGCCGTCGCCGTACACGTCGGCGGTGTCGAAGACGGTGACGCCGGCGTCGACCGACGCCTGCAGCACCGCGGTGGCATCCTCTTCGCTCACCTCGCCCCAGTCGGCACCGAGCTGCCAGGTTCCGAGGCCGATGGAGGAGACGGTCGCACCCGTGCGACCCAGCGTTCGTGTCTGCATGGGCTCAGCGTAGAACGGCCACCTGACCGACGAGCGAATGCCGCCGAACGTTGGGTGGTGGTCGGGTGTGACCCGTCCGTAGCGTGAGCCCATGAGGCGCACAGGGATGACGGTGATCGCGCTCGGCGCGGTGCTCGCGTTGGGCGGATGCGGGGCGATGGGGGCGAGCGACTCGGGCGGCTCGACGGCGGAGCAGGCGCCCGCCGCGCCGGCTCCGATCCCGGGCGCGGTCGACGACGCGGAGGGCGCCGCGGGCGGCGGCACCATCCCGTACGCCGAAGCAACGGATCCGGATGCGGGCCGACAGGTCGTCCGCTCCGGCACGATGACCCTCACGGCCGACGACCCTGCGGCCGCGGCATCGGAGGCGGCCGCCCTCGCGATCGGTGCAGGCGGTCGTGTCGACTCCCGTTCGCTCGTCGCCGGCGACGACGACTCCTCCGCGCGCGCCTCCCTCGTGTTGCGCGTGCCGGCCGAGGAACTCGACGCCGTGATCGACGACCTCGACGCGCTCGGCGACGTGCGGAACGTGTCGACGTCGGCGACCGACGTGACGACGCAGACGCAGGATCTGGACGCACGGATCACGGCGCTGCGCGCCTCCGTCGATCGGCTGCTCGCCCTGCTCGTGCAGGCGGACGACACCGACGTGCTGCTGCAGCTCGAGACCGCGATCTCCGAACGTCAGGGCGAGCTGGAGGGTCTCGAGGCGCAGCGCCGCTCCCTCGCCGATCAGGTCGCGATGTCGAGCCTCGCCGTCGAGATCGCGGCGCCCGACGCGGTGCCCGCCGACGAACCCGGAACGTTCCTCGACGGGCTCAACGTCGGGTGGGGGAGCCTCGTCGCCTTCTTCTCCGGCGTGCTCGTCGCGTTCGGGGCGGCGCTGCCCTGGCTCGCGCTGCTCGCCTCGCTCGCCGCGGTGGTCGCGCTCATCGTGCGTCGGGCGACCCGCCGCGGCCGTCCACGGAACACGGTCGAAGACGTCGGGACCGGCGCTCAACACTGACGAGCGCTGAGCAGTAGCTGGGGGATCTTCGAGAGCGCCACGCGCGACCGAGGCGCGCTTCTAGCGTGCCGATATGACCATCGCCGACGCCCCCGCCTCCCCCGACGCCTCCTCGTCCGACGGGATCGTGCAGCAGCGCCCGATGCGGATGCCCCGCCCGCGCGGCCCGGTGAGCGAGTCGGTGTTCGAGCTGCTCGTGCGCGGCACCGCACCGGCGGACCTCGACGAGGCGCTCGACGCCGCCCTCGCCGGCACGGCCGATATCGTCGCCGACGACGACCTGCAGCTCGCGCTGTTCTGCCTCTACGAGCTGCACTACGGCGGTATCGAAGGGGTCGACGACGCGCTCGAGTGGAATCCCGACGCACTCGCGGCGCGCGCCCGCATCGAGGTCGCATTCGAGCGCGCCCTGCGCGAGCGCGTCGCCGTGCCCGACCGCGACGACCGCCCGGTGGCCGACGTGCTCTTCGAGCTGACCGGTAAGGACGGCGGCCCCAGCCTGTCCCGGTACGTCGCGCGCACCGCGACCCTCGAGCAGGTGCGCGAACTGCTCATGCTCCGCACGATGTACACGCTCAAGGAGGCGGATCCGCACTCCTGGGCGGTGCCGCGCTTGAGCGGCCGGTCGAAGGCCGCGCTCGTCGAGATCCAGTCCGACGAGTACGGCGGCGGTCGACCGCAGCGGGTCCACTCCGCGATCTTCGTCCGCACCCTGCGGGCGGCCGGCCTCGATCCGGCGTACGGCGCCTACCTCGACGTGGTTCCGGGCATCATCCTCGCCTCGACCAACATGATGTCGCTGTTCGGTCTGCACCGCCGGCTGCGCGGGGCGATCGTGGGCCACCTCGCCGCGTTCGAGATGACGTCGTCGATTCCGAGCCGGCTGGTCGGCAACGGCCTGCGTCGCTTGGGCTTCGACGACGACGCCACCTGGTACTTCGACGAGCACGTCGAAGCGGATGCGGTGCACGAGCAGATCGCGGCGCGCGACATGGCCGGCGGTCTCGTCGCCGCGGAACCGCGACTGCGCGACGAGGTCGTGTTCGGAGCGGCCGCGTGCCTCGCCGTCGACGGATGGGGTGCGCAGCACATCCTGGACGCCTGGGAGGCGGGCCGGTCGTCGCTGCGCACGGCGTGACGACGGTGCCATCGCCCGGAGGGACGCCCGCCCGACTCGCGGCGGAGTACGTGCTGCCGGTCCGCTGGACGGAGGACTCGGGCCTCCCGGAGCTCACCGGATACCTGCTGCGCCTCGCCGCGCACCTCGACGTCACGGTCGTCGACGGCTCGCCGGACCCGGTCTTCGCGGCGCATGCGCGCGTGTGGGCCGGGGCCGTGCGCCACGTCGCACCGGAGGAGTGGCCGGGCCGCAACGGCAAGGTCGCCGGGGTGATGACCGGGGTGCACCACGCCCGCCACGACGCGATCGTGCTCGGCGACGATGACGTGCGACACACCCCGGAGACGCTGCGGCGACTGGTCGAGCTGCTCGACGGGGGCGATGTCGTGGTGCCGCAGAACTTCTTCCGACCTACCCCCTGGCACGCCCGGTGGGACACCGCCCGGTCGCTCATCAACCGCGCGTTCGGATCCGACCACCCCGGCACCCTCGCCGTGCGGCGGTCGACGCTGCTGCACGCCGGCGGGTACGACGGCGACGTGCTGTTCGAGAATCTCGAGCTCATCCGCACCGTCCGCGCGGTCGGCGGACGCATCATCCGCGCCGACGACCTCTTCATCGAACGTCGGCCGCCGACCCCCCGCCACTTCCGCGAGCAGCGCGTGCGCCAGGCGTACGACGGCTTCGCGCAGCCCGCTCGGCTCGTCGCCGAGCTGGCCCTGGCCCCGATGCTCGTCTGGGCCGCGCGACGACCGGGGCGACTGCTCGGCATCGCCGCGATCGCGATCGGCGTCGCCGAGTTCGGCCGGCGACGCCGCGGCGGCCGGCGGGTGTTCGCCCCGACCGCCGCACTGTGGGCCCCTGCGTGGGTGCTCGAGCGTGCGGTGTGCGCCTGGCTCGCGGTGGGCGCGCGCGTCAGGGGTGGCGCGCGCTACACCGGCGGACGCATCCCCCGCGCCGGTTCGTCACCGCGCGTCCTGCGCGCCCGAGGAGGTCACCGTGTCCCGTGAGCATCCCGACGAGGTCAGCATCGTCGCGTACCCGGACGGCCCGCTGCTCGTGCGTGGACCGGCGCAACTCGTCGACGCCGACGGCACGCCCATCCACCGTGAGCGCCGCACGGTCGCCCTGTGCCGGTGCGGCAAGTCGACGATCAAGCCGTTCTGCGACGGCACGCACAAACTCATCGGGTTCCGCACCGAGCCGCCCCCGCCGGCCTGACGAGGGTGGGTAGACGGGTCCGTCTGCGCGGGCGGTCCGCAGCGCCCGAGAGTTGACTGGACGGGGGCGCGCGCCGACGAGCACGTGATTAACGTGGCCCCACCGACTCATCGAAGGAGATTCCGTGCAGAACGTCGACATCCCCACGATCGAACAGGTTCAGGAGCTCAGCGCGGAACGGGGGCCGTGCATCTCGCTCTACGTCGACATCGAACCGGGCGCCCTGCAGGCCCAGAACGCCCGGGTCGCGTTGAAGAGTCTCGCGAACGACGCCGACCGGGAGCTCACCGAACGAGGTGTGCCCGAAGATCAGGTCAAGGCCACCTGCGCGCACATCCGCAACATCATCGACGACGAGGAGTTCTGGCGCTTCCAGGCCCGCAGCGTCGCCGTGTTCGCCAGCCCCACGACCGTGCGCAGCTACCGGATGGCGAATCGCGTGCATACCGAGGTGACGGCATCGGACCGCTTCCGACTGGGGCAGCTCCTCCACGCCCTCGCCTTCCCCTACGGAGCGTGGGTGCTCGTGCTGTCGGAGAAGAACGCCCGCCTCGTCGGCGTCGCGGCGGACGCCGGAGCGCACACGGTGGACGTCGACGGACTGCCGCCGGACACGTCGGTGCTCGAACGCACCGCGATCGCCGACCGTGCCGCCATGCCGCGCCCGCAAGGCGCGACCGGTGACCGGATCGAGCAGCAGAAGTACGCGCGCCTCGCGCAGGAGGCGATCCTGCCGATCGTGAAGGCGAGCGGGCTGCCGCTCATCCTCGCAGCGGCCCAGCCGCTCGTGCCCGCCTACCAGGCGATCAACGAGTACCCGCATTTCGTCGAGGAGATCATCGACGGCAACCACGACAACACGAGCGACGACGAACTCGGCCGGCGGGCCGTGCCCATCCTCGATGCGCTGTACGCGCGCCAGCTCGAGTCGTGGCGGGAGGAGTTCCAGCAGCTCGAGAACGAGGGCAGGGCCGTGACGGACGTGTCGGAGACGGCGCGCGCGGCGACCTTCGGCGCGGTCGACTCGCTCATGATCGACCTCGACAGCGAGCTGTACGGGCGACTGGCCGACGACGACGGCGCGGTGCAGTTCGGCGACGAGGCCCATCGCGGCGACTACGCGATCCTCGACGAGATCGCCGCGCGAGTGCTGCAGGCGAGCGGCCGGGTGCTGCCGGTGCACGCGGGCGACCTGCCGAACGGCTCCCCCGTCGCCGCGATCCTCCGCTACGGCGTCTAGCGCGGACGGGCCGCTCGAGGGGAACCAGTCCGTACGACGGGTCTCGATACGGCGGGCTCCGCCGCGCCTACTCGACCAGCGGGACGGACGTTTCACCCGCCGGTCGAGTAGGGCGCCCCAGCGCCCGTATCGAGACCTCCCGACCGCAGACTCTGCCCCGTGGGGGTCTCGATACGGCGGGCTCCGCCGCGCCTACTCGACCGGCGGGACGGGACCGTTCCCTGAGCCTGTCGAAGGGAACCCGCCCGCACGACCGGTCTCGATACGGCGGGCTCCGCCGCGCCTACTCGACCCGCGGGATCGGGGTGGCGTCGATGCGGTGCGTGCGGGCGGCGAGGTCGGCGTGCAGCACGGCGTGGTGCTCGCCCGCCGTCCACGCGAGCTCGAGTTCGGTCGCGCTCACCGCGCGGACCGAGAACGCACCCTCGAACGCCGGATGCGCCGAGCGCAGCCGCACGAGGTCGAGCAGCGCCCGCGGCACCTCGCCGGCGAGCGCCGCGTCGATCTCGTCGCGCGTGTAGACGTGCCGGTTCACGTCCCGCCCCTGACCGGTGCGGCGGAAGAGCTCGACGTCGTCGAGTCCGGCCAGCAGCCCCACGTAGTACACCTGCGGCTCGCCGGGCACGAAGAACTGCACGGCCCGCGCGAGCAGGTAGCTGCCCGCATCCGCCTCCAGCACGCTGAAGAACGTCGCGTTGATCTGATGCGGCATCGGCGCCCACGCCGGTATGACGGACGCGATGCTCGAGTGCCCGTCGGTCGCGGCGGCGGCGCGGTCGAAGATCGCCGCCATCTCCTCCGTCGACAGCAGACCCGGGCGGTCACCGCTCGGGCCCGCGTCGATCACGCCGATGCCGTCGTGGGTGTCGAGCACCGTCACGGCGTTCCGCGGGCGGATCTCGAGCCAGCGGATGAGCCGGTCGATCGTGCCCGTGCCGAGCGAGTGCAGCAGCAGCGGCGGCAACGCGAAGTCGTAGACGAGGTCGACGAGCGGCGCGATCGCCTGCTGCTGCGTGTAGTGGGCGTGCACCTCGACGAGCACCCGCATGCCGTACTCGCGCACCATCGCGGTGATCTCGCGCACGAACCCGAGGGTGTGCTCGGTCATGAAGCTGTCGCTGCCGGGCGTCTTCACGGCGTAGCCGACCGCGTCCAGTCGCACCGTCGTCACCCCGCCGTCGGCGAGCGCCGCGAGCACGCGCCGCAGGTAGGCGTGGGCGGCCGGATGGGCGACGTCGAGGTCGACCTGGCTCGGCATGAAGGTGGTCCAGACGAGGCGGCGCGTGCCGTCCGGCGACTGGTAGGAGGTGAACGGGAGGCCGGGCCGGGGACGGTAGAACGCGGTGATCTCGCGCTCGGTTCCGCCGTTCGGGAACACCGTGTCGAAGGTGAGGAACATGCCGTGGTGCTCCGACGCCTCCCCGTCGGCGAGCCAGTCGCGGAACTCCCCCGACGACGCGGAGACGTGGTTGACGATGAGATCGGCCGTCACCTCCCGGCGGGCGGCGATGGCGCGCACGTCGTCCCAGTCGCCGAGGCGCGGGTCGACGGTCGCGTGATCGATCGGGTCGAACCCGGCGTCGGCACCGTCGAAGGGCACGAAGAAGGGCAGGATGTGCACGCCCGCGAACTCGGCGAGCGGACCGTCGAGCAGGTCGCGCAGTCCCGTCATGCCGCCGCCGAAGCGGTCGGCGTAGGCGAGCAGGCTCACCCCGCGGGTGGTCACCGCAGCGCCTCGGCGAGCGCGGCGACACCACCGGAGGGCGAGGTGAGCACCGGGATGCCCGGCTCGGCACCTTCGACCGCCGCGGCCATCGACGCCTGGGCGAGCACGATGACGTCGGCGGCCGCCTCTCCCCCGTCGACGGCGGCGACCGCGTCGCGTACGAGGCTGTCGTGGGTCGACTGGTCCCCCGCCGAGCGGGCGGCCGCCGCACCCTCGAGGACGGTCGCCGTGAGGGTCGCGCCGCTGCCGGCGGCGTCGATCTCGCGCTGGATGAGCCGGCCGGTCGGGCCGAGGGTCGCCTCGAGGGTCGCGAGCACCACGATCCGTCCGCCCTCACCGGCGCGGGCGACGGCGTCGCGGGCCATCGGGGCGTCCACGCGGAGCACGGGCACGGCGGCCTCCGCCGCCGCCTCCTCCACCGCTTCGCCGATCGAGGAGCACGTCACGAGCACCGCGTGCGCCCCGTCTTCGACGAGGTGGCGCACGTGGGTGCGCACCTGCCGACGCACCTCATCCGTCACCCCCTCGCGGATGGCGGTCGCGAGCAGTCCCGCATCGACGGCATGAACGACGTCCGCGCCCGGCACGCTCTGCGTCACGAGTTCCTGGAACGTCGCGGCGAGTGCCGGCACCGTGTGCAGCAGCCCGACGCGGGGCCCGGTCACGCCTGCCTCCACGGACGGGCCTTGCGATCGACGACCTCGACGAGCCGTTCGAGCCGCGGCACGGAGACCTCGCGCAGGCGGGCGGGCACGTCCCCCGCGCCGACGACGTCGCTCCACAGCGCGCGCCCGGCGAGGAATCCGCTCGCGCCGGCACGGCAGGCGGCCTCGACGGCGGGCAGGAATCGGTTGCGGTCGACGCCTTGCGAGAGCACGACCCACGGGCCGGTGATGGCGCGGCCGAGCCGCTCACTCGCGGCGTGCTGTGCGTCGGCGTCCCCGGCGCCGGCGAGCGGCACCTGCACTTTGTAGAGGCTCTGGCCGAGCGGCGAGAGCTCCTCGGCGGCTTCGACGATCGCGTCGTCGAGGTCCCACGTGCCCGCGTCGACCTCCTCCGGCGTCGCGCGCACCACGGGTTCGAGCACCGAGAGCAGGTTGCGGGCGGCGGCGGCCTCGACGAAGTCGCGGGCGAGCTGCACGCGTTGTTCGCGGTTGTCGTCGCGGCGCCAGATGATGAGCAGCTTGAGCGCGGCGACCCCGGTGAGGTCGAAGTCGGGGGCGAGTACGTGCGAGTCGAGCCCGGTCTCCTCGACGGGGCCTCCGTCGGCTTGTTCGAGGGCGTCGGCGGCGAGGATGAGCCCCGCGCTTCCGGGAAGCCGGCTCTCGTCGCGGAGGCGGTCGAAGCCGTAGTGCCGGTCGATGAGGAATCCGGAGGCGAGCGGCCCGAGGGCGTCGGCGACGTCGAGCTTGAACTGCACGAGCACGTCGTCGGCGGGCCGGCCCGCGCCGGCCTGGTCGAACATGTGGCGGAGGCTCTCGCGCTGGTCCATCGCGACCATCGCGAGTCCGCCGCCGGGGCGGGCGATCGCGTCGAGCGTGGGGGCGGGGGTGTCGGTCATCGTGCTCCTTCGGGGGTGGTCGAGATGCCCGCGATGCGGGCCAGCGTGGGGAAGCCGGCGATGGCCGCGCTGTAGTCGCCGGCGGCGGGGGCGACGGGCCGCGCGGGCAGCACGGGCGCGGTGTGGCCGAGCGTGCGTTCGACGGCGATCATCGCGGCTCCCGTGGCGACCGGTTCGCGCGCGGTGACGAGGGCGAGCGGCGCGGGGCTCACGGCGGCCTTGATGGCCGCGAACTCGGGATTGCGCGCCGGTCCGCCGAGCACGGCGATGCGTTCCGGATGACCGTCGCCGGCGAGGGCGGTCTGCGCGTCGTACATCCACCGCGCGTGCAGCGCGAGCCCGTCGAGCAGGGCTCGGGCGCGGGTGCGCCGGTCGGATCCGGCGGCGTCGACCCACACGAGTCGCGCGTGGGGGTCCGGCGCGGGCGTCTGCCGCCCACGCGGGTAGGGCAGCACCGCGACCTCGACCGGTCCGTCGGGGAGGTCGGCGAACGCCCGGTGCTCCGGCACTCCCTCCTCCGCGCACCACTGACGCAGCAGGGCACCCGCGGCCGAGTGTCCCGCGAGCAGCACTTCGGCGTCGTCGCGGATGCTGCGCACGATGCTCATGCCGGTGGCCGCGACGGCCGCCCGGTCGGCGGGGTGGTGGAGCATCCGGAGCACGGCCTCCGCGGTGCCGACGGAGTCCGCGACGCTTCCGGGGGCGCGCAGGCCCGCCGCCCACGCCCCGACGGAGTGGTCGTGCCCGGCGACGACGACCGGAACGCCCCGCGTGGTGACCGCGGACGCCCCGACGGCGGGGAGCATGCCGGCGTGCATCCCGACGGCATCGAGCAGTTCGTCGTCCCACCCGGACGGGGTCGTGCCCTCGGGGAGGCGGTACGCGCCGGTGCGGCCGGCGAGCGTGTGGTCGGTGACGTGCTCGCCGGTGAGCGCGAGCGCGACCAGGTCGGCCACGCCCACCCAGCGACGCATCGCCCCGAAGGTCGTCGGTTGGGTGCGCCGCAGCCACGCCCACGTCGCGAGCGGCGTCTTCGGCCCCGGGGGCACGCCCGTGCGGGCGAACAGTTCCGGCCCGAAGCGGTCGAGGAGGGCGGCGGCGTCGGCGGCGCCGCGCGCGCCGTCCCAGCGCACGAGGGGGGTCAGCGGCACGTTGGAGGCGTCGAGGGCGACGCCGGTCTCGGCCATCGACGCGATGCCGATCGCGGCGACGGACCGACCGGCGGTCAGGGTGTCGACGAGGCCGCGCACCGCGTCGCCGACGCCGTCCGCGTCGGCCGGGGTGGCCACCGAGCGCACGTCGAGCTCGCGCACCGTGTCGTCGATGGCGACGAGCGCGACCTTCGTGTTGGTGCTGCCGACGTCGATGCCGAGCGCGAGCACGGCATCCGCGGTGGGGGTGGCGCCGGACACGCTCCCATTGTGTTCGTTGTCGAACACATCGGTCAAGGAGTGTGCGGTGATTGACAACGTCGCGGCTGGATGCTGGGATGAGCGACGTGCGATACACCGAGGCCCCCGCGCGTCGCGCCGAGCTGCTGCGCCGCCTCGAGATCGACGGCTACGTCTCCTCCACCGCCCTCGCGAACGAGCTCGGGGTGTCGGAGATGACCATCCGGCGCGACCTGCGCCGCCTGCAACTCGACGGATCCGCGCGACGGGTGATCGGCGGGGCGACCGGAGGCATCCCGTTCGCCGAACGGAACCGCGCGGCGAGCGACGAGAAGCGGGCGATCGCCGCGGCGTGCGCGCGGCTGCTCACCGACGCCGCGACCGTCGCCCTCGACGCCGGCACCACGGTCGCGCCGCTGCCCGCGCTCCTCGAGCCCGGCACGACCGTCGTGACCCACTCGGTGCCGGTCATCACGGCGTGCGCCGCCCGCGACGACCTCGAGCTCATCGGCCTCGGGGGCAGCTACCAGCCCGACACGCGCTCGTTCACGGGTCCCGCGGCAGAACACACCCTCGACACGCTCTCGGTCGACGTCGCCGTACTCTCCGCCACCGCCGTCGACTCCACCGGGCTGCTCTGCGCCAACGCCCTCGACGCCGCCCTCAAGCGGCGCATGGCCGCCATCGCTACCCGACGCATCCTGCTCGTCGACTCGGGCAAGCTCAGCGCCCGCGCCCCCATCCGCTTCGGCACCCTCGACCTCGTCGACGTCGTCGTGACGGATGCCCGGGCCACCCCCGATCAGCTCGCCCTGCTCGCGTCGGGGGGCGCCGAGGTGGTGACGGCGTGAGCGGACCGTTCCTGGGCGTGATCGCCGACGACGTGACCGGCGCGTGCGACCTCGCGGGCACGGTCGCCGAGCTCGGGCACTCGACATCCGTGCACCTCGGGGCGCCGCACGGCGACCTCGATGCGGACGCGGACTGCATCGTCGTCGCGCTGAAGACCCGCACGATCGACCCCGACGACGCGGTCGCGCACTCGGTGGCCGCCGCCCGCGCGCTGCTCGACGCCGGTGCCGCCCGGCTCTATCAGAAGTACTGCTCCACATTCGACTCGACCCCGCGCGGCAACATCGGTCCCGTCGCCGACGCTCTCCTCGCGTTGCTCGGACGCGACGCCGTGTCGATCGGCACCCCGGCCACCCCGCAGGCCGGGCGCACCCAGTACCTCGGCCACCTCTTCGTCCACGACCGGCTGCTGTCGGAGTCGTCGCTGCGCGACCATCCGCTCACGCCCATGCGCGACCCCGATCTCGTGCGGGTGCTCTCCGCCCAGTCGGCACACCGGGTCGGACTCGTCCCGCACGCCGCCGTGCGGTGGGGACCGTCGGCGGTCGTCGACGCCGTGCGGTCGGCGAGCGCCGAGCACGTGCTCGTCGACGCCCTCGACGACGGTGACCTCGATGTGATCGCGGCCGCGATCGACGACGTCGACTCCCCCGTGCTGCTCGGCGGCGGAGCGGGTCTCGCCGCCGCCCTCGCGCGACGCGCCCTGCCCGCCACCGCCGCCGCCCCCCTGCCCGCGGTCGAACCGGGACGCCGCCTCGTGCTCTCCGGCAGCGGATCGGAACGCACCCGCGAACAGGTCGCCGCGTTCGCCGGGACGGTGCTGCGCCTCGACCCGCTCGCCCTTGCCGGCGACCCGGATGCGCTCGACGCGCTGCTCGCGGCGACCGACGAGGCGCTCGCGGGCGATGCCGCGGTGCTCGTCTCGGCTACGGACGAACCGGATGCGGTACGGCGCGCCCAGACGGAACTGGGCGTCGAGCGGGCCGCCGGCCTCGTGGAGGATGCCCTCGCGCGCATCGCCGTGCACGCCGTCGACCGCTCGGGGGTGCGCCGGCTCATCGTCGCCGGCGGGGAGACCTCCGGAGCCGTCGCCGCCGCGCTCGGCGCGACCACGCTGCGCATCGGCCGGCTCGCCGCCCCCGGTGTGCCGTGGGCCGTCGCCGACCGCGAGGGCGTCCTCGTCGCGCTGCTGCTCAAGTCGGGCAATTTCGGCGGTCGCGACCTCTTCACCACCGCGTGGGAGAGCGCCCCGTGACCGGCACCCTCGACGCGCTGCGCGAGCCGCTCGTCGCCGCGTGTCGGCACCTCGCGGCCTCGGGTCTCTCGCCCGGCAGCTCCGGCAATGTCAGCGTGCGCGTCGGGGACCGCATCCTGATGACCCCGACCGGCTCGAGTCTCGCGCGGGTACTGCCCGAACAGCTCGCCATCGTCGACCTCGACGGCGTCGCCGAACCCGGCCCGGCACCCTCGAAGGAGGTGCCCGTGCACCTCGCGATGTACCGCGCCCGCCCCGACGCGACCGCGGTCGTGCACCTGCACTCCCCGCACGCGACGGCGATCTCGTGCCTCCCGCCCGACGAGCACGGACGGGCGGCGCTCCCCGCCCTCACCCCGTACCGCGTCATGCGACTGGGCGACGTGCCCGTCGCGCCGTACGCCCGACCCGGGTCGGCGGAACTCGGGGCGGGGGTCGCGCGGCTCGCGCCCGCGAACGCCGTGGTGTTGCTCGCGAACCACGGCTCGGTCGTCGCGGCGGCCGGGCTCGACGCCGCCGTGGACCTCGCGGAAGAACTGGAGACCGCGGCTCAGGTCACGCTGCTGCTGCGGCAGACGCCGCGCATCGAGCTCGACGCCGAGCAACAGCGCGAACTCCGCGGCTGAGCTCCCGAGGAGGAACGCACCTTCAGCGCTCCCGGCGGGGAACGCGCGGTCGGGCGCGAGGCGGGGCGGGCGGCAGCGACTCCGCGTACGCGAGGGCCGCGTCGGCGAACTCCGGCCACGTCGTCGCGTGCGCCACCGGCACGACGACCCAGTCCCGGAACACCCGGTCCGCGCCCGGGGCGAACACCACGGCACCCGGCAGCGCGAGCGCCCGCGCGTAGGAGGCGCTGCCCGCGCCGAGCCGCAGGGTGAGCCCTCCGTCGACGAGGCAGGCGAACATCCGGCCGCCGATCGAGAGCATCGGGCGGCCCATCATCCGTCCGCGGCGGATGCCCGCGCCCTCGAGCCCCTCGGCGACCGCCTCGAAGTCGCCTACGCCATCCCCGGTCGCGTCCATGGCACCTCCGCGAGGAGTATCCCGCGCCGTGCCGCCTCGTGGAACCCCGCACCCCTCGCTCCGCGTTCGCTGGAGATCGATGGCGCGGGATGGTCTCGCGGCGGGCACGGCGGTTCGCTGGAGCGAGAACCCGGAGGTGTCATGCGGATCCTGACGTGGACGGTGCACGGCTCGTACGCGAACTCCCTCGTGCGCGGCGAGCACGAGTATCTGCTGCCCTGGACGGCGGAGGGCGGACCGTTCTCGAGCGGCCGCGGCGGCTACGACGAGCACTGGCCCCCGCAGGCGCAGAACGCGCCGGTGGAGCACCTGCGCGACGCGCACGTCGACGTCGTGGTGCTGCAGCGCATGGAGGAGCTCGACCTCGCGGAGACGTGGCTCGGCCGGCGCATGGGACGCGACGTTCCGGCCGTGTACATCGAGCACAACACGCCCCGCGGCGATGTGACCGGCATGCGGCATCCGCTCGCCGACCGCGACGACATCCCCATCGTGCACGTCACCCACTTCAACGCGGCGTTCTGGGACAACGGCGTCGCCCCGACCTTCGTCATCGAACACGGCGTCGAGGACCCCGGCCACCTCTACACCGGCGAGATCCCACACCTGGGCGTCGCCATCAACGAACCCGCCCGGCGGTTGCGCGTCACCGGCGCGGACCTGCTGCCCCGGTTCGCGCGAGCCGGCCGCATCGACCTGTTCGGCATCGACGGCGAGAAGCTCGCCGACGTGGTCGGACTCGGGCCGGACCGGCTCACGCACGTCGGCGACATCCCGCTCTCGAGGATGCACCCGCAACTCGCGCGCCGGCGCGTCTACGTGCATCCGAATCGCTGGACCTCGCTCGGACTCGCGTTGCTCGAGGCGATGCACCTCGGCATGCCCGTCGTGGCGTTCGGGTCCACGGAGGCGGCTCGAGCGGTCCCCGCGGAGGCCGGCGTCGTCTCGACCGATGTGGACGAGCTGACCCGGGTCGCGGCGCGGCTGCTCGCCGATCCCGCCGAAGCCGCCGCGCGCGGGGCAGCCGCGCGCGCCCACGCGCTCGAGCACTACGGACTGGATCGCTTCCTGCGGGATTGGGACGCGGTGCTCGGCGAGGTGGCGAGCCGATCGCTCGCCGCCTGATCGCGCCACCCGGCGCAACCGACAGAAAGGGCATCCGAATGGCTGACGTGAATCCGATCGAATTGCAGAAGCACCTGGGCGGGGTCGACTACCCCGCGTCGAAGGACGACCTCGTGAAGGCCGCGGAGGGCAACGGCGCCGACGACGAGACGTTGGAGGCGCTGCGTGCACTCCCCGACCAGGAGTACGGCGCCCCCACCGACGTCACCAAGGCCGTCTCCGGCAACTGAGAGCGGGGCGGCGGCGATGGAGTGGCCGATCAGCCATTGGTTCGACGCGCACGACTACGAGTTCGCCCGTCTCGTGCTGCAACGCGGCGTCGCCGCGGTTTACGTCGTCGCCTTCCTGTCGACCGCCGCCCAGTTCCGCCCCCTCCTCGGGGAGCGCGGGCTGCTGCCCGTCCCCGAGCTGCTGGAACGCGCGCGTCACCTGCGCGGACCGACCCTGTTCCGCTGGCGGTACTCCGACCGGATGCTGCTCGTCGTCGCGTGGACGGGCGTCGCGATCGCGGCCTCGCTCGTGCTCGGCCTGCCGCAGCTCGGACCGCCGTGGGTGCCGATGCTCGCGTTCCTCGCGCTGTGGTTCCTCTACCTCTCGATCGTCAACGTGGGGCAGACGTTCTACGGGTTCGGTTGGGAGATGCTGCTCGTCGAGGCCGGCTTCACGGTCGCGTTCCTCGGCTCCGATCAGGTGCCGCCGCCGCTGCCGGTGCTCGTGCTCGTCGTCTGGCTCGTGTTCCGCCTCGAGTTCGGCGCCGGGATGATCAAGATGCGCGGCGACCGGGTGTGGCGCGACCTGACGGCGCTGTACTACCACCACGAGACGCAGCCGATGCCGAACCCGGTGAGCCGGTTCGCGCACCTGCTGCCGAAGCCCATCCACCGCCTCGAGGTGGTCGGCAACCACATCGCCCAGCTCGTCGTGCCGTTCCTGCTCTTCGTGCCCGGATGGGTCGGCAGCATCGCCGCGCTCGTCGTCATCGCCACCCAGTTGTGGCTCGTGATCAGCGGCAACTTCGCCTGGCTCAACGTGCTCACGATCGTGCTCGCGTTCGCGCCGATCACCGACTCGTTCATGCACGCCGTCATCCCGGCCGCCCCGCTCGACTGGGGCTCCGGCACCACGTCGCCGCTGTGGTGGATGATCGTCGTCGGCATCGTGACGGTCGGCATCCTCGTGCTCTCGTGGCCGGCGCTGCGCAACCTGTTCTCGCGCCGGCAGCTGATGAACGCGGCGTTCAACCGGCTCAACCTCGGCAACGCGTACGGCGCCTTCGGCAGCGTGACGCGCGAGCGCTACGAGGTCGTCGTCGAGGGCACCCGCGACGAGAACCCGCGCTCGGCCGAGTGGCTCGAGTACGAGTTCAAGGGCAAACCGGGCGACGTGCGACGCACCCCGCGCCAGTTCGCCCCGTACCACCTGCGGCTCGACTGGCTCATGTGGTTCCTCGCGCTCGGTTCGCCTGGCGAGCAGTGGTTCATCCCGTTCCTCGCGAAGCTGCTCGAGGCCGACCGGACGACTCTGCGGTTGTTGCGGCGCGATCCGTTCGACGGCGAGCGCCCGCGCTGGGTGCGGGCACGGCTGTACCTCTACCGTTTCAGCACGCGCGAGGAGAAGCGCCGGACGGGCGCCGTGTGGGTGCGCGAGCCCGTCGGCGAGTACGCGCGGCCGATGTCGCTGCGGCGCTGACCCGGGCGCGCTTCGAGCCCGGGTCGGCCCGGGTGGCGACGCCTCAGGCGCGCTTCGACCGCATCGCGCGGGTCTGGGTGAGCGCGGGGTCCGTCTCGAGTCGGCGGTACTCCTCCGACCCGACCGGCACGAGAGCGACCCGTCCCTGCGCGTCGTGATGCAGTCCCCATCCGTACCGTTTGCCGAGGGGCGACGACCGCAGGCACGCCTGGCTGCGGGCGAAGAAACGCTCGCGCTCGACGGCGCGCTCGGGCTCGGGGATGCCCTGACGTTCGGCGTGCACTGCGAACAGCACGTCGTCGGAGGTCGATCCGTACGGATGCGCGGCGATCAGCTCGTACTGAAGCTGCGCGACGGTCGGCTTGTCGCCGCGCGCCGCGGGCGCCTCCGCCGAGGCGACGGGGCAGTCCGGTGCGATCGCGATGAACGTGTCGTAGTAGTTCGTGGTTCCCATGTGCCTCCTCCTGACGCCAGTGTGCCGCGGCGGTGGCGACGACGTCTTGCACATTTCCGACGGACGCCGAGGCCCAGCGCGGGCCGCACGCTGAGCCTGTCGAAGCGGGTCGTACGGCAGGTCCCTTCGACAGGCTCAGGGACCGGGAACGCTCAGGGACCGGACTGGGACGGGTCAGGCGGTGCGATCGGTGAAACCGACGACCGGCCGTCCGTAGGTGAAGCCGCCCGGACGGCGCTCCGGGGCGCCGCTGCGGGCGTACGCGGGACGGAACTGCACGCTCACGCGCGGGCCGACCGCCTTCGCCGTCTTCAGCACGGCGTGCTCGTGCGTGCGTTGGCAGCTGCCGCCCATGACGAGCAGGTCGCCGTGTCCGACCGGGAAGCGCATGACCTCTCCCCCGCCCTTGGGACGGATCGCGAGGCTGCGCGGGGATCCGAGCGACAGGATGCCGATGCGGGTGTCGTTCATGCTGTCGCGGGCGACGTAGTCGCCGTGCCAGGCCACGCTGTCGTTGCCGTTGCGGTAGAAGCAGAGCCCGGCCGTCGCGAACTCGTCGAGTCGGCCCGCCCGGTAGTACCGGTTGAGCGCGCCGCGCGCCTCGGTGAGCGCCGGATCGGGCAACGGATCGCCGTCGCCGTACGAGCTCACGAGTCGCGGCACGTCGACGACGCGGTCGTACATCTCGCGGCGATCCGCCCGCCACGGCACCGTCTCGACGAGACGCTGGAACAGCCCGTCGGAATCCTTCGCCCAGCCCGGCAGCACGTCGACCCACGCGCCCGCACCGAGTTCGATGCGACGCATGGCGCTCAACTCGCCGAACGTGGCCGGGGCATCCGGCTCGTCGAAGAGCGAGGCCTGGAACGCGATGCTCATGCGGGCGAGCCTATCGAACACGTGTTCGAACGTCGAGCCCTTGGCGCGATGCCGTCCGGGGTGGTCCCTTCGACAGGCTCAGGGACCGACAGGCTCGGGGACCGACAGGTTCAGGGACCGGAGGCTCCTCAGGCGATGTTGCGGCGCAGGGGGTCGGGGATGGCGGCGAGCAGCTCGCGCGTGTACTCGTGCTGCGGGTAGTCGGTCACCTGCTCGGTCGGGCCGCTCTCGACCACCCGTCCGTTCTCGAGCACGATCGTCTCGTGCGCGAGCGACCGCGCCGAGAGCAGGTCGTGGGTGATGTAGAGCATCCCGAGATCGCGCTCGTCGACGAGTTTGCGCAGCAGCTCGAGGATCTCCGCGCGGATCGACACGTCCAGGCTCGAGACCGGTTCGTCCGCGACGAGGATCTCCGGATTCGGCGCGAGCGCCCGGGCGATCACGACGCGCTGGCGCTGCCCGCCGGAGAGCTGGTGCGGCAGCTTGTCGATGAACCGCGACGCGGGGGTGAGTCCGACCTGCTCGAGCAGCTGCTCGGCACGGAGGCGCACGTCCTTGCCGGTGACCCCGCCGTAGTTGAGCAGCGGACGCGAGAGCGTGTACGCGACCGTGCGCGTCGGGTTGAGCGAGGAGTACGGGTCTTGGAACACGTACTGCGCTCGCTGCCGGTAGTCCCGCAGCGCGCGCCCGCGCAACTGCTCGACGTGCACTCCCCCGGCGACGACCGAACCCGAATCCGGCCGTTCGATGCCGATGAGGATGCGCGCGAGCGTCGACTTGCCCGACCCGCTCTGGCCCACGAGGGCCGTCACGCGCCCGGTGCGCAACCGCAGCGACACGTCGTCGAGGGCCTGCACCGTCGACTTCGTGCGCCCGCGACCGGTCGCGTAGCGCTTCGACAGGCCCGTCACCTCGAGCAGCGTGTCGTCGTGCTCGGCGGTGCGCCGCAGCGCCGTCTCCCGCGATGCGGCGTACGCGCCGAGGAGCTTGCGGGTGTACTCGTGCTGCGGGGCCGCGAGCAGCTGCCGGGCGCCGTTCTCCTCGACGATCTCGCCGCGGTACATCACGAGCACCCGGTCGGCGATCTCGAGCACCGTGCCGATGTCGTGGCTGATGAACAGCACCGCGAAGCCGAAGCGCCCCTGCAGTTCGCGCAACCGGTCGAGGATGCGGCGCTGCACGAGCACGTCGAGCCCGGTCGTCGGCTCGTCGAGCACGACGAGCCGCGGGTGCAACGCGAGCGCGAGGGCGAGCGCGACCCGCTGCTTCATGCCGCCGGAGAGCTCGTGCGGATACGCGCGCAGCACGTGCGCGTCGAGCGAGACCATCTCGAGCAGCTCGGCCGCCCGCGCCTTCTCGTCCCCGGAGCCCTCGGCATCCGGATGCGCTCGGAACGTCTCGGAGAACTGCTCGCCGATCGTGATGACCGGGTTGAGCGAGTTCATGCTCGACTGGAACACGGTCGACAGCCGCACCCAGCGCAGGCGCCGCAACTCCTCGTCGCCGAGGGTGGAGAGGTCGCGTCCGTCGAAATGGACCGTGCCGCCGATCTGCTTCGCCGGCTTGTCGAGCAGCTGCAGGATCGCGTTGCCGAGCGTCGACTTGCCGCTGCCGCTCTCGCCGACGAGGCCGACGAACTCCCCCGGATCCACGTCGAACGAGACCCCGCGCACCGCGTCGTGGGGATCCTGGTCGCGCGGCGTGTAGCGCACCGACAGGTCGCGCACCTCGAGCAGAGCCATGGTCATTCCTCCCGCAGGTGCGGGTTGCTGAGCGCATCCACACCGAAGTTGATGAGCGTGAAGCTCGTGATGAGCAGCGCGAGCGCGAGACCGGGCGCGACGAGCCACGCCCACTGCCCGATGAGCAGCGCCCCGCCGATCGACGCCTGGTTGAGCATCGTGCCCCAGCTCGTGGTCTGCGGATCGCCGAGGCCGAGGAAGGAGAGACCCGCCTCGCCGCCGATCGCCCCGAGCGCCGCGCCCATGAACCCGACCACGATGAGCGAGCTCATGTTCGGCATGATCTCGCGCACGATGATGCGCCAGGTGCCGTCGCCGGCGAGCTTCGCAGCGGTGACGTAGTCGCGGGTGCGCAACGTCATCACCTGCGACCGCTTGATGCGGGCGCCGTACGCCCAGCCCGTGACGCTGATCACGATGATGATGAGCCACAACCCGCGCACCGGCGAGTACGAGGCGAGCGTCACCATGAGCGGCAGCACCGGCACGACGAGGCCGAGGTTGATGAAGAAGCTCAGCACGTCGTCGACGATCCCCTGCCGGTAGCCGGCGAGCAGTCCGATCGCGAGGCCGATGATCGTGGAGATCACGCCCGCGACGATGCCGACGATCATCGAGGTCTGCGCACCCCAGATGAGCTGGCTGAGGATGTCCTCGCCCTTGTTGGTCGTGCCGAGCCAGAACTCCGCGGTCGGGTCGAGGCTCGGCGCCCCGACCGTCTCCCTCGGCGCGTACGGCGCGATCACCGGGGCGAGCAGCGCGATGAGCGCGAACCCGAGCACCATGAACATGCCGACCCGGCACTTCACGTCGCGCCAGAGCACGACGAACCAGCCGGGGACGCGCCGCTTGCTCGCGATCTCGGCGAGCGCCGCGCCCGCATCCTCGCCCTGCGGGGTGGGCCCGAGCGCTCCGGTGCCGCCTCCCGTGGTCATGCTGCTCATGCGTCCACCTTCCGTCGCACGCGGGGATCGAGCACTCCGTACATGAAGTCGGCGAGCAGGTTGGCCACCAGCACACCCACCGTCGTGAGCAGGAACAGCGTCTGCATGAGCGGGTAGTCGCGGTTCGACACCGCCTCGAGCAGCAGCCGGCCGAGTCCCGGGTAGTTGAAGATCGTCTCGACGAGCAGGGTGCCGCCGAGCAGGCCGCCGAGGGAGATCGCGAATCCGGTCACGCTCGGCAGGATCGCGATGCGGGCACCGTAGGTGAGGGCGATGCGCCGCTCGCCCAGCCCGCGCGCCTTCGCCAGGCGGGTGAAGTCCTCACCGAGGGTCTGCACCATGTTGTTGCGCATGGCGAGGATCCAGCCGATCGGACCGGTGATGAGCAGCGACAGCGCCGGGAGCACCGAGTGCTGGAACGCGTCCGAGATGAACGTGAAGTTCCACCCCGGCGCAGAACCGCCGCCGTAGCCGCCACCCTCGGGGAACCAGCCGAGCTGGAACGCGAAGACGTAGATCAGCAGCAGCGCGATCCAGAAGAACGGCAGCGTGCCGAGGAACGTCGAGCCGAGGGTGAACACCGAGTCGACGCGGGTGCCCCGCCGGTAGGCGGCCCACGTGCCGAGGAGTGTTCCGACGATGAACGAGATGATCGTCGTCACACCGACGAGCACGACGGTCCAGGGCAGAGCCTGCCCGATGACCTCCGACACGGTGTACGGGAAGTACGTGTACGAGACGCCGAACTCCCCGCGGAACACCGCCCCGATGTACTGCCCGTACTGCACGAGGATGTTCTCGCCGCTGATGCCGAGCATGAGGCGCACCGCCTCCACCTGGGCGGGGTCGATCGCGGTGTCCTGCCCGCCGAGGCGACGCAGGATCGCCTCGGCGGGGTCCCCCGGCTGCAGCCGGGGGATCAGGAAGTTCAGCGTGATCGCGGCCCACAGGGTGCCGAGGAAGAACGCGAACCTGCGCAGGAAGTAGCCCATGGGGCGCTCCTAGTCCTGGCCTGCCGGCTGCAGGTTCGTGAGGATGAGCAGGTTGTCGGTCGGCCGCGCGAACGGGTCGTCCTCGTTCGGCCAGCCCTCCGCATTGCGGGTGGAGTACTCGAACCAGTTGGCGCCGTACCAGATCGGCACGAACGGCACCTCGTCCATCATGATCTGCGCGAGACCGGCGATGGCCTCCTTCTGGCCCTCCTCGTCGACGGCGACGCGCAGCTGCTCGAGCAGGGCATCCGTCTCGGGGTCGCGCCAGCGGATCTCGTTGGTCGCGGCCTCCTGCCCGGTGGGCGCGGTCTGGTCGCTCGCGAGCGGCTCCTGGTAGTTGCGGAACATGTTGCACGATCCGCCGCGCACGCCGAAGAGCATCTCGTACTGACCGAGCTTGCGGTCCTGCTCCATGCTCTCGGGGGTGGGCGTCTGCACGTCGAGGGTGATGCCGAGCTCGCCGAGGTTGTCGCGGATGATCTCCGCGGCCTGCACCCAGTCGTTCCAGCCACCGGGCACCTTGAAGGTGTACTCCATGGGCTGACCGCTCGGGTCGATGCGCGTGCCGTCGGCGCCGAGCTCGTACCCGGCCTCGGTGAGGATGCGGTCGGCCTCCTCGAGATCGAAGGGCACGTAGGTGGCGTCGCCCTGCAGCTCCTCCGGCAGGAAGTCCTCCTGCGCCGGCAGCACGAGGTTGGTCTGGCTCGCCGGTTCGACGTAGCCGAACTGGGCCTGCTCGATGATCGTGTCGCGGTCGATGGCGTGCGCCATCGCGCGACGGAACTCGACGTCGTCGAACGGCTTCTGCTCGAGGTTCATGAACAGGCTGATCGGGCTCGCCGACGGGAACCAGTAGTGGTTGTTCTCGGGATCCTTCTGCACGTACGCCTCGTCGATGTTCGGGATGAACATCGCGTTGGTGTCGTAGTCGCCGCGCGCGAGCTTGAGCTGCTCGACCTGGCCGCCGCCGTCCGCCTTCGAGAAGACGATCTCCTGCACCTTGACCTTGTCGGCCTGCCAGTAGTCCTCGTTGCGCTCGATGACGAGCTGCTGCGGGTTGAACGACTTGACCGTCATCGGACCGGTGCCGACGGGCTCGTCGTTGGTGAAGGTCACCGGGTCGTCGACCTCGCTCCAGATGTGCTCAGGGACGACGCGCACGTTGTTGATGAGCGTGAAGGCGGATGCGCCGGGCTCCGTGAAGCTGAAGGTGACCGTCGCGTCATCGGTCGCCTCGACGGCGCTGAGGTACCGCCAGACACCCTGGGTGTCGAGCGCCGGGTTCTCCTTGATGAGGTTGAAGGTGAACGCCACGTCGGCGGCGGTGAGCGGCTCGCCGTCGGTGAACTCGACGCCGTCGCGCAGGGTGAAGGTGAGTGTCTGCGGGTCGACCCATTCGTACTCGGTGGCGAGCCACGGCTGCGCCTCGCAGCTGTAGCCGTTGACGAACATGAGCGGCTCGTACACGTAGTCCCAGGCGGCGAGGCGGGTGGCCTCGAGGAACGGGTTGAAGTTCGACTGCGGGTTCGTGCCACCGCCGAAGTCCCCGTATTGCAGCGAGCTGATCAGGCCGTCCTCGGTGAGGCCGCCCTTCTGGCCCTCCGTCCCCGTGCATCCGGCCAGGGCGGCGATCGAGACGACGGCCGTAGCCGCGATCCCGATGCGCCATCTTCTGCGTGATGTCATCTGACACCTCCTCGTGTCGGGGTCGTGCGGGTGCACGACCGTCAGTTCGCGCCCTCCGGTTCGGGGCAGCCGCAGCTGCCCCGGCGGACGACGTGGGACTCCAGGACCGTCTCGTGGGGCACGTCGCGCCCCTCGATCAGCTCCAGGAGGAGTTCAGCGGTCGTCGACGCGAGGTCGACGAGGGGGCGGGCGACGGTGGTGAGCCCGGGGCGCACGAGTCCGGAGAGCGACACGTCGTCGACACCCGCGATGGCGAAGTCGTGGGGCACCCGCACGCCACGACCGAGGCTCGCGATGAGGAGGCCGAGCGCGGTCTCGTCGTTGGCGCAGACCGCGGCGTCGTATCCGCCGCCGATCACGCGATCGGCCGCCCGCACGCCGTCGGACTGCTGGAGCCCGACCCGCAGCGGCTCCGCGGGCGGTTCGAGTCCGGCCTCGCGGTGGGCGGCCCGGAACGCCTCCCACCGGGCGGTGATGTCGGGGGAACCGTCGGGGGTGCCGACGAAGACGAGCCGCCGGTATCCGTGGTCGTCGAGCAGATGACGCACGAGCCGCCGGATGGCGTCGTTGTCGGTACGCACCGTGACGGGCACGTCGCCGTCGTGGTCGCCGATCACGACGAGCGGCGTGCTGCGGGCCAATTGCGCGATCGTCGCGGTCGGCACGGTGCCGCCGTGCACGGCGATCCCGTCGACGCGGCGGGTCATCGCGAGGAGTTCGTCGCCGGCGTCCTGCCGCAGGTGGGTGCCGACGATGTGCACGCTCATGCGGTGCGCGACCGCGACGCGCTCGAAGCCGTCGATGAGCTCGGCGAAGTAGGGGCCGGAGAGTCCGGGGAAGACGATGCCGAGGGCGCCGTGGCGCCGGCGGGCGAGGGCCTCGCCGAAGTGGCTGGGACGGTAGCCGTACTGCTCGATGGCCGCCTGCACGCGTTCGCGCATCTGGGGCGAGACGCTGCCGACGCCGCGGTAGACCCGCGACACGGTGGCCGTGGACACGCCGGCGATCTTCGCGATCTGCCTCACGTTCATGCCCGGGCTGTCCATCTCGGCCTCCTCGCCGTACGATCGTTCCCGAGTGTAACCGGTTACAGTAACCGGTTACAAGCACCCCCGAACGTCAGTGCCGACAGGAGGCCCCATGACCGGCGACATCCGCCTCGCCCGACGCCGCATCGAGATCGACGGGGAGCCGCGCCTCGTGCTCGCCGGCGAGGTGCACTACTTCCGCCTCGCGCGGCACGAGTGGGAGCACCGGCTGGAGCAGGCCCTCCGGGCCGGTCTCGACACGATTGCGACCTACATTCCGTGGATCTGGCACGAGCTTCCGGACGGCTCGATCGACCTCACCGGCGAGAGCGTGCCCGAGCGCGACGTCGCCGGGTTCCTCGACCTGTGCGCCGAGCGCGGACTGCGCGTCTTCGCGCGGCCGGGACCCTTCGTCATGGCCGAGCTCAAGAACGAGGGGATCCCGTACCGCATCCGCCGCGAGCATCCGCACCTCGTGCCCGTCGGCTGGGACGGCGCCCCCGCGCCGACGCGCGACCTCGACTACCTGCACCCCGACTTCCTCGCCGAGGCGGAGGCCTGGTACGACCGCATCCTGCCGGTGCTCGCGCCACGGCAGCTCCACCGCGGCGGACCGGTCACGGCGGTGCAGATCGACAACGAGGTGGGGATGCTCGCGTGGGTCTCGAACACGCCGCACCTCACCGACGACGCGCTCGCCGCCTTCGCCGAGCGCGTCGGCGCGGACCGGTTGCGTTCCCTGACCGGGTCCGACGACCCCGCCGCGGTGCGTGGCGGTGGACTCGACGTGCTCGCGCTGCACCACGAACTCGGGTTGTTCGCCCGGCACCGCTTCGCCGGCTACCTCGATCGGCTCGCCGCATCCGCCCGTCGCCACGGCATCGAGGTGCCGCTCGCGGTCAACGTGCACGGCACGGGGGGCGGGCGTGGCACGACCTACCCGATCGGGGTGAGCCAGCTCGCGCAGGCGTACCGCGGGCGCGACGGCGTCTTCGCCGGCAGCGACTACTACCTCGGCGAGCTGACGGTGACGAACATCGCCGACCTCTACCTGAGCAACGCGATCATGACCGCCGTCAACGGGCCGGATCAGCCGATGACCTCGCTCGAGTTCGAGGCGGGAACCGGCAACTACGGCGAAGACCTCTCCGCCCTCAACTCCCCCGAATCCGCGGAGCTCAAGACCCTGCTCACCGTCGCGCAGGGCGGGCGGCTCATCAACTACTACCTCTTCGCCGGCGGACGGAACCCGCGCATCGAGGTGCCCGAACCCGACGGCACCGAGCGGATCGCGTTCACCGGCGAGCGCCACGGTTTCGCCGCCCCCGTCGATCCGGAGGGCGAGGAGACGGTCGCGTACGGCGCCATCTCGTCGATCGCCGCCGAACTGCGCGCGCTCGAGCCGGTGCTCGCGGCGGGCGAGGAGGAGCACGACGACCTCGTGTTCGGATTCGTCGCCGACCACTACCTCACCGAGTACCGGCACCCCGCCTCCGCCGAACGCGCGGAGCAGGCGATGGACACGGAACGGCACCGCGGAGCCGGGTTCCGGGATGTGCTGGGTCGCGCCCTCGTGCTGTCCGGCTTCCGATTCGGCGCGGTCGACCTGCAGGCGCTCGCGTCGCCGCAGTCGGAGTGGGCGACCGGGGCGTCCGATGTGCACGCGGGCGCCGCGTGGGTGCCGGAGCTCGGCGACACCGCGATCGTGCTCTCCACCGGGCGCACCCTCGGAGCCGCGGTGCAGCGGTACCTCGCCGACCACGTGCTCTCCGGCGGCAGGCTCGTGCTCACGGGACTCCTGCCCGATCGCGACGACGACGGGCAGCCCTGCTCGGTGCTCGCCGATGCCCTCGGGCTGCGCTCGGCGGGCATCCGCGTCGATGCGGTGACGCCCGACTCCGAGTACTGGCCGACCGTGCGCTCGACCGGGCCGCTCGGCCCGCTGCCCGACGTGCGCGTCGGGTCGGCGCAGCTGCTCGAGGCGACGGGAACGACCGAGGTGGCGACGGTGTTCACCGAGTTCGAGTCGGAGGCGCCGTGCGCCGTGCTCGTGCGCGCGGGTGCCGGTCGCGCGCTCGTGCTCGGCTGCGACTACCCCGTGCACCTCGACACGTGGCGGGCGCTGCTCGCGCTCGTCGACGTGCGGCCGGGGCTGACCGCGGACGCCGCGCGGCCCGGGCTCGTCGCGACGACGGTCGCGACCCCGTCCGGTGAGCGTGCACTCGTCGCGCTCAACGTCGCGCCGTATCCGCTCGAGGCGCGGCTCTCCCTCGACGGCGAGGCGCTCGGCGACCCGGTGCACCTCCCCGCGTTCGGGCACCTGTTGCGCCGCGTCTGACCCGCGTCGCGTCTGGCGGCGCTCGGTCGGTCGGTTTCCCGTCAGTAGTCGCCCTTACCGGAGGCCGATGAGGGCATCTACTGACGGAAAACGGCGCGCGAGCAGTCTCCCGCGGGGCTCAGGCGCCGGCGTTCCAGGGGAGGGCCGTCGCGAGCCGGTCGGCGCGCTCGGCGGGCGCCGCGGCGGCGACGAATCCGTCGGGACGCACGAGGTGGAACCACCCTCGCCGCAGGCGGTGGTCGGGGACCTGCTCGTGGTGGTGCACCGGCACCCCGAGCCGCGACGCGGCCGACTCGACCGCCCCGGGCGGCACGTCGCCGTACACGTGCACCTGCCACCGCATCGACCGCAGCTGCTCGGCCTCCTCCGGTCCGGTCGGTAGGCGCCGCCCGACGACGGTGCCGCGACGGCCGTTGCGTTCCGCCTTCGCCTCGTCGCGCATCCAGTAGTGGATGCGGGTCTGCGACACATACCCGAAGAACCGGGATGCGCCGGGCAGTCGCGGAACGAGCGCCGGCGCGATCGGGGCCACCGCGCGCAGGGCGACGCGGCGGAAGGTCCGCGCGACCGCCCGGTCCGACGTGACGACGTCGAACACCGCATCCGTCGTCGCGATGAGTCGTTGCGCGACCGGACGACGCTCGGCCTCGTACCGGTCGAGGGAGGCGTCGGGGGCGCCGTGCAGCACGACGTCGGCCATCTTCGCGGCGAGGTTGTGGGCATCCTGCAGGCCCGTGTTCATGCCCTGCGCGCCGACCGGGGAGTGCACATGGGCGGCGTCGCCGGCGAGGAACACCGCCCCGCGGCGGAATTCGCGCGCGACCCGGTGGTGCACCCGATAGGTGGAGAACCATCGCGACTCGCGGTAGTCCACGCCGAAGAACCGCCGCAGCCGCTCGCGCACGTGGCGTTCCGCGACCGCGGGCATCTCCGCGTTCCGCACGACGCCGATGAGCCGGTAGTCGTGGCGTCCCGCCATCGGGAACGCGAGCAGGAAGTCGCTCGTGCCGAACCGGATGTTGACGCCGCGCTCGAGCCCGGTGACCCCGACGGCGTCGGCGACGTAGAAGGTGTGCTGATTCGTCGTGCCGTCGAACGGGATGCCCGCGGACTCCCGCACCCGGGAGGAGCCGCCGTCGGCACCGACGCAGTACCGCGCGCGGATCGTCGACGTGCCGTGGTCGGTGCGCACGGTCGCCGTCACGCCGGCGCCGTCGTCGCGGAGGTCGTCGAGTGCGGTCGCCCAGCGCACCGATTCGCCACGTTCCTCGAGTGCGTCGACGAGCATCCGCTCGTTCGCGCTCTGCTCGAGCACGAAGAGCGCGGGGAAGCGGGACAGGCCCGCCGACAGTCGCGAGATGTCGACGCGGCGGAACGCCGTCGACTCGAAGCCGGGCGTCAGCGCGTCGACCCGCTTCGCGCGCTCGAGCACGCGGTCGACGAGCCCCAGCTGGTCGTAGATCTCCATCGTGCGCGCCTGCAGCACGAGCGCCCGGGATTCGCGGGTCGGCTCCGTCTTGCCGTCGATGAGCACGAACCGCACGCCGAGTCGGGAGAGGCAGTTGGCCATCATGAGCCCGGTCGGGCCGGCCCCGACGATGAGCACATCGGTGTCGTCGTCGATCTCGCCCATGCCGGCCTCCCTGCTGGTCGACGTCAGTCAACCACCGCGCAGGCGCGGCGACCAGGGTCAGTCGGCACGGGCCGCCCGGTCGGCGCGGATGAGGCGCACCGCTTCCTCCACCCCTCCCGACCACGGGGCTCCGTGTCCGGGCAGCACCCACCGGGCGCCCAGTCCCTCGAGACGCGTGAGGGATGCGATCGCCTGCTCGGGGTCGTCGGTGAACGGCGCGGCCTGCGGACCGGGGCGACCGGTGAGCACGTGGCGCGTGGTGAGTCCGTCGCCGACGAACACCGCGCCGACGGCGGGCACGTGCACGGCGATGCTGCCCGGCGAGTGCCCGGGCAGTTCGATGATGTGCGGGCTGCCCGGAAGGTCGAGCGTCTCCCCTCCCTGCAGTTCGACCACCTCGGTGAGGTGGGCGGTGCGCGCGCCGCCCTTGCTCAGGCTGTAGGCGAGGAACTGCAGGGTCGGCAGCGGGCGGAAGCCGCCGGCGCTCGCCGAGGGCTTGGCGCCGCCCCGAGCCCGCGCCGCATCCGCCGAGTGCACGAACACGGGCACGCCGTGCTCGCGCCGCAGCCGCTCGGCGAAGCCGAGGTGGTCGGAGTCGCCGTGCGTCAGCACGACGCCGCGCACGTCCTCGATCGCTCGGCCCATGTCGCGGAGCTCGGCGAGCAGGTCGCGCCAGTGTCCGGGCAGTCCGGCGTCGATCACCGTGACGCCCTCGGCCGTGTCGACGAGGTAGGCGGCGACGATGTCGTTGCCGATGCGGTGGAGGTGCGGGGCGAGTTGCATGGGGGACCTTCCGTCGAGTCATGGCTAACGTAGTTAGCCATGATGGCTAATGTCAATAGCTATACTTGGAGCATGCCGACCCCCGACCGCACCTCGCTCGCCGACATCGTGGCCGCCGGACGCGACCTGCTCGAGTCCGACGGGCCCGCCCGGCTCACGATGCAAGCGGTCGCCGACCGCGTCGGCGTGCGCGCACCCTCGCTCTACAAGCGTGTGCGCAACCGCGAGGAGCTCATGGACCTCATCGCCGAGGCGAGCGTCAGGGATCTCGGCGCCCGCTTGCGCGCGGTCGCGGAGGCCGAGCCGGATGCGCGCGGACGGCTGCGAGCGCTCGCGGTCGCGCTACGCGAGTTCGCGCACGCGCACCCGGCGGCGTTCCACCTCGTGTTCACTCCCCCGCCCGGCACGAGCGGCTCGCGCCCCGAGTCGCTCGCCGTGGCGAGCGCGCCGCTCATCGAGGTCGCGGGTGAGCTCGCCGGGCCGGAGCGGGCACTTGATGCCGCGCGCACGGTCACGGCATGGGCCAACGGGTTCCTCGGCATGGAGCTCGGTGGCTCCTTCCGCCTCGGCGGCGACCTGGACGCCGCCTTCGACTACGGCATCGACGCGCTCGCCCGCGCGCTCACCGCATCCGGGGACTGACGCCGCTCAGGAGCGGCTGAGCGCGAGCAGCTCCGGAACGAGCTCGTCGACCTGACGACGCCACTCCGCCTCGGAGAGCCGTGCCCGCGGATCCGAGGCCGCCTCCGACAGCAGGTCGATCACGCGGCGCAGCGCGGCATCGTCGACCTCCGCCGTCCGACCCGCCTCGAAGACGTCGAGCAGCTCGTCGCGCCGGTCGCGCCAGCCGCGTTCGTCGACCGTCGCGGGCGGCGGTGCCGCGCGATCGAGGGCCCGGCGGATGCGCAACACCGTGTTCGGGTCGACGACGAGCTGCGGCATCCGCTCAGCGTACCCGCCGGCTCGGCCCCGGAGGCTGTCGGCACCGGTCCCTGAGCCTCTCGAGTCCGTTCCCTGAGCCTGTCGAAGGCAACCACCACGGAGCTCGACCGTTCCCCCCGTCGGCCGTCGTGCACTGAGCGCGGATGCGGCCGGCGGCCGGCGGCGTGTCGGTTCCGACGTCCGGCGTGTCGCGTCGGAGATCCGCTCTCGCTGCACGGCGCCCGGGGGGGGGCTCAGCCCGCTGCGACCGCCGCGCGACCGAGGGCCAGACGTAGGTCGCCGGGTGCCATGTCGTCGGGGTGGTGGGTGACGAGCACGACGATGCGGTCGGCGAGCGCGACCCGCAGGCGGCGCATGAGCTCACCGGCCGTCGCCGCGTCGAGATGGGCCGTCGGTTCGTCGAGCAGCACGACGTCCGCGCGCGAGAGCAGGGTGCGGGCGATCGCGAGCCGCTGCCGCTGACCGCCCGAGAGCCCGGCGCCCTCCGAACCGAGCCGCGCATCCAGCCCGGCCGGATGGGCCCGCAGCGCGTCGGCGAGCCCGACCGCGTCGAGCGCCGCCCACAGCTCCCCGTCGCGCGGCGCGTCGTCGCGCGGGCGGGCGAGCAGCAGGTTGGCGCGCACCGTCGAGTCGAACAGGTGCCCCTCCTGAGGGCACCACACCATGCGCCGCGCGAGCGAGGTCGCGTCGAGCCCCGCGACGTCCACGCCGTCGAGCAGCACATGGCCGCGCTCCGCCGGGAGCTGTCCCACGAGCACCGAGAGCAGCGTGCTCTTGCCCGCCCCGGACGGTCCCTCGATCGCGAGCCACTCCCCGCGTTGCACGACGGCATCCACCCCCTCGACGACCGGCACGGCGGCTCCGGGCCAGCGCGCGGTCACGCCGTCGATCCGCAGCTCCTCCACGCGCGACGGCCCGGTGTCCGTGGCACGCGGCGCCGGGTCCACGGGATCGGCGAGCTCCCCCGTGCGGCGCAGCGCCGCGGCGAGCGCCGGCGCGTGCTGCACGGCGTCCACCACCGCGAGCAGCGGATCGATGAGTCCGAGCGGCAGCAGGGCGAGCACGGCGACGATCTCGGTCGGCAGCGTGCCCGCGGCGATCCCCGCGACCGTCGCCGGCAGCACGAGCACGGATGCCGCGGTGCACGCGAGCACGACGACGGCGGATCCGAGCCCGGCAGCGAGCGCCGAGCGCCGCACGGTATCGCCGGCGCGCGCGTCGAGCTCGAGAAGTTCCGCGGACGCCCGGTCGGCCGCCCCGTTCGCCCGCAGCTCCGCCGCCGCGGGAAGCGCCGCCGCCATCCGCCGCGTCAGGGCCGACGAGAACCGGCCCGCGCCGGCGGATGCGGCGGAATCGGCGACGAGCGTCACGAGCGGCGCGAGCACGAGCGCGACGGCGAGCGCCGCAGCGAACACGGGCAGGGCGGGCGCGTGCAGCAGGGCGACCGTGACGAGCGCCGCGGCGACCACCGCGACACCCACGGCGACGGGCAGCAGCACGCGCGGCACGAGGTCGCGCACCCGGTCCGCGGTGACCACGAGGTGGTCGAGCGCGGTGCCGCCGCGCAGCAGCGCGCGGGAGGAGCCGCCACGTCGCGCGAGCGCCGTCCACAAGCGGGCACGCCAGCTGCCGAGCGAGCGGAAGATCGCGTCGTGCGTGACGAGCCGCTCGGCGTAGCGCAGCGCGGCACGTCCGACGCCGAAGAACCGCACGCCGACGATGGCGACCATGAGGTACATGATCGGCGGCTGCTGCGACGCCCGCACGATGAGCCACCCCGACACGGCGGTGAGGGCCGCGGCGAACAGCGCGGCGAGCGTGCCGAGCACGATCGCCGCCGCGTAGCGCCCGAGCGCGGGACGCAGGAACGCGATCAGCACGCGCACCGGCGACGCCTCGGCACCGGATGCGGGCGCGTCGGGCGCCGGGATGGTCGGGGCCTCGGGTGCCTGCTCGACGCGCGCCTCGCGCAGTACACCGCGACCGAGCGTCACCCGGCGGTCGGCGACAGCGGCGACCTCGTGCTCGTGGGTCGCGATGAGCACGGCGACGCGTCCGCGGACGCGCGCGAGCTCGTCGACCACGAGCCGCGCGCTGTGGGCGTCGAGGTGCGCGGTGGGCTCGTCGAGCACGAGCAGCTGCGCGCCGTCGGCCACGCGCGCGACGCCGCGCGCCACCGCGAGGCGGCGCAGCTCCCCGGGGCTGAGGCGCGCGGGGTCAGCGGCGGGTTCGTGGAGCCCGAGCCGCCCGAGCACGGCGCGCAACTCGGGGTCGTCGACGCCCGGCGCGTAGCGGCGCAGCTCGCGGAGCACCGTGTCGTCGACGGTGTGCGGATGCTGGGGAACCCAGGCGATCGCGGTCGGCACTTCGAGGGCACCCCCGACGCGTGCGGCGCGGTCGAGTGTGCCGGTGATCGCGCCGAGCAGGGTGCTCTTGCCCGCGCCGGAGGGTCCCTCGACGACGACCGTCTCCCCCGACCGCACCTCGAGGTCGAACCCGGCGAGCACGACGCCGCGCTCCGGGTACGCGACGGTGAGGTCGCGTGCGCGCACGACAGCGCCGTCGGCCGCGCCCCTCGCGATCCGCTCGGTGCGGGCATCCGCGCCGCGGCTCGTCAGTTCCCGTGCCCGGTCGAGCGCGACGGCGCCGGACTGGGCGGCGTGGAACGCGGTGCCGAGGTCGCGGAACGGGGTGAAGCACTCGGGGGCGAGCACGAGCACGAGCAGGCCGATCTCGAGCGGCAGCTCGCCGTGCACGAGGCGCACGCCGACGAACACCGCGACGACGGCGACCGAGATCGTGGAGATGAGTTCGAGCACGAGGGAGGAGAGGAACGCGAGGCGCAGGGTCGCGAGCGTCGTGCGCCGGTGCTCCTCGGAGATCCGGTCGAGGGCCGCCGCCTGCTCGTCGACGCGCCCGAGCCCGACGAGCACCGGCAGCCCGCGGGCGAGCTCGACGAGGTGGTCGGAGAGCCGCGCGAGGGCGGCGACGGACTCGGCCGAGCGGTCCCGCGTGTGCAGCCCGACGAGCGCCATGAACACCGGCACGAGCGGCACCGTGAGCACGACGATGAGGGCGCTCACCCAGTCGGCGGCGAGGATGCGCAGACCGACGACCACCGGGACGACGGCGGCTCCCGTGACCGCCGGCAGCACCCGGCGGGCGAACGCGTCGAGGTCGTCGAGCCCCGACGACGCGAGCTGCGCGGCGGATCCCACGCGGGAGTCGACACCCCCGGCGAGGTACCGGAGCACGAGCGCGCGCCGCACGCGCGACTTCGCGGCGATCGCCGCTCGGGCCGCGACCACCTCGCCGAGCCACGCGGCACCGGCGCGGGCCACCGCGGCGCAGAGGCCCGCGATCACCGCGCCGCGCCATCCGTCGCCGCCGTCGATGACGGCGACGACCCCGCGGGCGAGCGCCTCGGCGAGCACGACGAGTGCGACCGCCCGCACCGCCGCGAGCACGCCGAGCAGGTAGAGCGCGCGCGGGTCGATCGGCCCGAGACGTGCGAGCCGCTCGGCGAGCCGAGCCGGGATGCGCGGCATCAGTGCACCGGGTGGTGCTCGGGGATGTGCCGCTCGCCGATCCGGCGGCGGAACACCCAGTACGTCCACCCCTGGTAGGCGAGCACGAGCGGCACGCCGAACGCGGCGACGACGCTCATGACGCCGAGCGCGTAGTCGCCGCTCGACGCGTTCGACACCGTGAGATCCCACGCGCGATCGAGGGTCGACGGCAGCACCACCGGATACACGGCGGTGAAGATCGCCGCGACGCCGGCGAGCAGCAGCGCCGCCATGCCCGCGAACGCGACGCCCTCGCGGCGGCGGCGCGCGGCGGTCCACGCGACCCCGCCCGCGACGACGGCGAGGGCGGCGAGGCACCAGCTCACGATCGACCCGTCGCGCAGCTGGACGACGAGCACCCAGCCGATCAGCGGCACGAGCGCCACGGGCATCCACCGGGCGGCGAACCGTCCCGCGCTCTCGCGCACGCCGCCCTCGGTCTTGAGCGCGAGGAACGCCGCGGCGTGGGCGAGGCAGAACCCGACGACCGCGAGTCCGCCGAGCACGGCGGGCCAGCCGAACCACGCGAACGGCCCCCCGACACGGTCGCCGTTCTCGTTGAGCGGCAACCCGACCGTCGTGATGGCGAGCAGGGCGCCGACGCCGAACGCGGCGACGAGCGAGCCGAGACCGAGGGCCCGATCCCACCAGCGGGTCCACCGCGCCGTGCGGCCCTTGCCGCGGTACTCGATCGACACCGCGCGCAGGATGAGGGCGAGCAGCACGAACACGAGCGGCAGGTACAGGGCCGAGAGCAGCGACGCGTACCAGAGCGGGAACGCGGCGAAGGTGGCGCCGACCGCGGTGAGCAGCCACACCTCGTTGCCGTCCCAGACGGGTCCGATGGTGTTGAGCATCACGCGGCGACGACGGTCGTCGCGGGTGGAGAACAGCAGGTGCATGCCGACGCCGAGATCGAACCCCTCGAGCAGCAGGTAGCCCGCCCAGAGCACGGCGATGAGCACGAACCAGACGGTGGGCAGCACATCCATGACGGTCCCTTCCGGATGCCGGTCAGTAGGCGAAGGCGAGCACGTCGTCGCGACGCTCCGCGTCCGGGTCGGTGGGCTCATCTCGGCGCGGGCGGATGCCGGCGTCCGGCATCGCGGCGCGCACCCCGGCGCGCACGAACCGGACGAGCAGGGTCACCTCGACGACGGCGAGGGCGCCGTAGACGAGCGCGAGCGAGATGAGGGAGAACAGCAGCTCCCCCGCCGTCACTCCGGGAGACACCGCGGCGGCGGTGAACATGAACACGCCGTCGGTGCCGCTCGGGTTCGGGTTGGGCACCACGACGAAGGGCTGGCGGCCCATCTCGGTGAAGACCCATCCGGCGGTGTTGGCCGCGAAGGGCGCGAGGATGCCGAGCACGGCGAGGCGCATGATCCACTTCGACTCCGGCACGGTGCCCTTGCGGGTCAGCCACAGCGCGACCGCCGCCGCGAAAGCGGCGAGAGCGCCGAATCCGATCATGAGCCGGAAGCCCCAGTAGGTGACCTCCATGAGCGGCACGTACTGGACGGGCTGCCCGGCGCGCTCGCCGTACATCGGGTCGTCGGGCAGGGTCTCGCCGTACTTCTCCTGGTATTCGGGGAGCAGATCGCTGACGCCCTCGATCTCGGTGTCGACGTCGCCGTGTGCGAGGAAGGAGAGCAGCCCGGGCACCTCGATGACGCTCACGACGTCGGAGCAGTCGCGGGAGCCGAGGTTGCCGACCGCGAACACCGAGAAGCTCGTGCCGGTCTTGCACGCCGCCTCGGCGGCGGCCATCTTCATCGGCTGCTGATCGAACATGAGCTTGGCCTGCAGGTCGCCGGTGAGCGCGACGCCGCCGAAGGCGACGACCGCCACCGCGGCCGCGATGCGCAGCGAGCGCAGCCACACCGCGTGGTCGGCCCGATCCCGCGCGGGCTCCGTCGCGGACGCGCCGACGATGACGCGACCGTCGGTGTCGACGGAGTCGAGTCCATCGCGGCGGCGGCGCCACAGCTGGTACCACGCGATGCCGAGGGCGAAGCCGGCGCCGACGCCGAGGGCGCCGAAGATCGTGTGGGTGAAGGCGGCGATCGCGGTGTTGTTGGTCAGCACCGCCCAGATGTCGGTCATCACCGGTCGCCCGTCGACGAGGTCGACGCCCACGGGATGCTGCATCCACGAGTTCGCGACGATGATGAAGTACGCCGAGACCACCGAGCCGGCGACGGCGATCCACAGGGTCGCCAGGTGCAGCTTCTTGGGCAGACGGTCCCAGCCGAAGATCCACAGGCCGAGGAACGTGGACTCGAAGAAGAACGCGAGCAGGCCCTCCATCGCGAGCGGGGCGCCGAACACGTCACCGACGAAGCGGGAGTACTCGCTCCACGCCATCCCGAACTGGAACTCCTGCACGATGCCGGTGGCGACACCCATGATGAAGTTGATCAGGTAGAGCTTTCCCCAGAACTTCGTCATGCGCAGCCAGCGCTCGTCGCCGGTGCGCACCCAGAGGGTCTGCATGATCGCCACGAGCGGGCCGAGTCCGAGGGTGAGCGGCACCATCCAGAAGTGGTACACGGTGGTGATCCCGAACTGCCAGCGCGCGATCTCGAGCGGGTCCACGGATGCCGCCTTCCTTTTTCTACGAGCCGTAGAACTGATTTCTACACCAGCGTAGAACATCTGCGGCACTATTTCTACGTGGCGTAGAACAAGTGTTATGCTGACGGCGCACGGATGCGGGAGGAGGCTGCGATGGCGACGCTCGGCGACCTGGAACGCGGCATCATGGACATCCTCTGGGACACCGGCGACCGGCTCTCCGCCTACGACCTGCGCGATCGACTCGCCGCGGACGGCGGCGAAGCGGGCAAGCGGCTCGCCGCCACGACCGTGCTCACCGTGCTCTCCCGCCTCGAGCACAAGGGCTTCGTCGCCCGCGATCGCGCGAGCCGCCCGCACGTCTACCGGGCCGCCTCGTCGCGCGCCGATCACATGGCCGAGCTCATGCACGAGGTGCTCGGGGGCGCGGCGGATCGCACGGCCGTACTCGAACGCTTCGTGGGGCAGGTGAGCCCGGACGACGCCGACATGTTGCGGCGCCTGCTCGACCGTCCGCGCGACTGACCGACATGATCGGGGCCGCCCTCGCCCTCGCGGCGCTCGCGCTGGCCCTCGCCTGGCCGGTGCCGATCCTGCTCGAGCGGGCCCGCTGGACCCGGCGGGCTCCCGCCACGGCGCTCGTGCTCTGGCAGGCCGTCGCGCTCGCGGGGGGCCTGTCGATGATCGGCGCGCTGCTCACCTTCGGCCTCGCCCCGTTCGGCGCCGACCTCGTCGATGCGGGCCTCGGACTCGTCGATTCGGTCGTCGAGAACCGGCCGCTGCACGCGGCCGATCTCCCTCACCTCTTCGCCCTGTGCGGCGCCGCCCTGCTCGGCGGCCACCTGTTGCTCAACCTCGCGCTCACGATCGTGCGCACCGAGCGCCAGCGCCGTCGGCACGCCAACCTCGTGCAGCTGCTGAGCACCCCGATGCCCGACCGGCCGAACACCCGCGTGCTCGACAACGCGGTGCCGGTCGCTTACTGCCTGCCGAGCGGCGCCCACTCGGTGACGGTGTTCTCCGCCGGCCTGCTTCGGCTGCTCGGCGAACGCGAGCTGCAGGCCGTCGTCGAGCACGAGCGCGCCCACGTCGCCCAGCGGCACGACGTCGTGCTCGTCGCCTTCCGAGCCTGGCACGCGTCGCTGCCGTGGTTCCCCATCGCCAACCGCGCGCAGCGTGAGGTGGGCGCCCTCGTCGAGATGCTCGCGGACGACCGGGCGCGCCGCCACGTCGACGACGAGACCCTCGCGACCGCCATCGCGCTCGTCGCCGGAGGGCCGGATGCGGTGACGGCCGAACCGTCGGAGGTCGCCGTGGCGCCGCGAGCGCGCTGGGCCGAGGTCGCCTCGCCCGATCAGGTGCGCGATCGTGTGCGCCGGCTGCTCATCCGCACCCCGGCGCTCGGCGCTCCCGCCCGCGCCGGCGTGCTCGTCACCGCCCTCGCGCTGCTCGTCGTGCCGACGGCGTTGCTGCTCGGGCCGGCGATCGAGCGCTTGTGAGGCGCGGCGACCGAGCGCGTGTGAGGTTCAGCGACCTCGGCGCGGTGTGCCCGTCATGCCGATGCGGCGGTGGGATTCGATGAGCACGTCGTGGGCGGCCTTCGTCGCCGCCCGCAGCGTGCGGTAGTAGCCGATGAGGCGACGGTCGGCACTCGATTCGGCCCAGGTCACGGCGCGGTAGCCGCGCTCGCCGCCCAGCTCGATCGCACGCACGATCGCGTACGGCCGCCCCTGCGGGGTGACCATGCGCCAGACGCCCGGCTCGGTCTCGACGGCGGAGAGCAGCGGATGCCACTCCGGGATGTGATCGCGCTCGGCGCGACGGCGGGCGTCGACGCCGTCTTGACGATCGTGCTGCATGGCCACGCGGGTGCTCCTCTCGAAGCAGCCGGCCCTGCGATTCGGGAGTGTAGCCGACGCAGCGGACAGCCGCGTCCGAGTTCCGCGCGGCCTCGGTCAGACGGCGGTGAGCCGTTCGACGTACTGCACCACGCGGCGCTGCGCCGCGTCGAGCGTCGCGTATTCGCCGAGGTAGTCGCCGAAGGCGCTGCTCGCGTAGTAGCGGCCATCCTTGCGCTCGACGTATCCGGCGAAGTGCTCCTGGACGCACGCGGTCCAGAAGTCGTCGTCGGCCATCCGCCAGTTCGCCACGGTGCGGACGGTCGGCTGATGGAGGGTCTGGTGCATGCCAATACCATGGCCGAAATTCCGGACGAGGTGACCAAGGTCCCGCGAAGCTCTCAGGAAAGTCCCCGACCGCTCTCCAAGACCACCGTCGCGGCTCCTTTAAACGACCGTCGCGACGGACCCATGGGGTCCGTCGCGACGGGTCGTACCGAAGCTGCTCAGGCGGCTTCGACGAGCGCCGGGGCGCTCACGGCTTCGAGCTCCGCGTCGAGCTCGGCATCGACCTCGACGACGCTGCGGTCGACATCGGGCAGCGGCATCGAGATCGGCGGCATGAAGGTGTGCGGACGCAGCAGCAGCTCGGTGACCCGCGACGGGTCCGCGCAGTACGAGCGCACGTGCGGCTGACCGATCCGCGCCACTTCGTAGACGTCGCCGCGGCGGGTCAGAAACCCGATGAGCGCGTCCATGCCTCCGCGGGTGGATCGCTTGTCGACGATCCTCCAGTGGTTCGGAGCGAAAGGCAGGATGCCGATGTCCGAAGCCTTAGTGATACGACGTTGTTCCTGCCCCACCATGGTCCCTCCCTGACGTTGGTTCTGCACTTACGAATCCGAGTATGGCGAACTCGGCGGCGGGACGTCAGGCCCTTGACGCGGAGGAACGATTTCTGCTATTGGCGAACTCGGCTACATCCTCTCCCCCCATGTCCCGGTCGTATCGCGCGAGGCGGAGCCAGAGAACCGGGAAGGCGACGACATTGAGGCACGCGAGCACCGCGGCGCCGAGGAACGCCGCCGGGAGCCCGACCAGCTCCGTCGCCGCTCCGGCTAGCGCGGCGCCGACCGGCACCGCGCCCCAGCTGAGCACCCGAGAGGCGGCGTAGACCCGGCCGAGCAGCTCCGACGGCGTCGTGCGCTGTCGGATCGTCGCGACGAGCACCCGCCACACACTCGCTCCGGCGCCCGCGACCACGAGGCCGGCCACCACGACCCAGACCGGGGCGCCGAGGGCGACCGGGAGCACGAGCAGCACGGTGCCGACGCAATCGAGCAGGAGCACGAGGGCCGTGCCGAGGCGGCGCTGCACCCGACCCACCACCGTCGACGCGAGGACGCCGCCGACCGCCATCGCGGCGAGCACGAGTCCGTACGCGGTGCTCGACAGCGCGAGCGGCCCGGGGGCGACCGCGGCGAGCACGAACACGGCCGTCCAGGCGCCCCATACGAGGTTCATCGAGGCGGTGAGCAAGGTGAGCGGACGCTGCAGGTCGTGCCGCCACAGGTAGCGGAGACCCGCGAGCACACCCGTGCGTGGTTGCGGGGCACGAGGAGCGGTCGACCGCACGCCGGCACGGCCGAGCATGGCGAGGGAGGCGGCCGCAGCGGCATAGAGCGCACCCCCGGTGGCGAGGGCCGCGGACGCGCCGACGGCGACGAGCACGCCGGCGAGGGGCGGTCCGGCGAGCTGGTTGGCGATGTTCGTGGTCGCCTCCAGTCGTGCGTTCGCCACCGTGAGCCGTTGCGGAACGACGAGTTCGGGAACTGCCGCCACGAGCGCCGTGTCGGCGAGCGTCTCCGTGACCCCGAACACCGCCGCCGCAACGGCGAGCAGCGGGAACGACAGCGCGTCCGCGAGCGCCGCAGCACCGACCGCGCCGAACACCGCCGCCCGCGCCGCATTGACCGTCACGAGCAGCCCACGTCGAGGCACCCGGTCGACGATCCACCCCGCGTGCAGGCCGAGCACGGGCCACGCCGCGGTGGCGATCACCGTGATCGCGGCGACCTCCGCCGGCGATGACCCGATGAGCAGGGCGATGAGCGGCAAGGCGACGAGCACGACCCCGTCGCCCAGGTTGGCCGTGCCGGCCGCGATCCACAGGGCACCGAAGCCGCGGTCCGGGCGGGGCGCGTCGCTCGTCATGCGATCATCCTGCTCCGGCGATTCTCACCGGTCAAGTGCGATTCAGTGGTGATATTGTCGCCGCATGGGATCCCTCGACCACGTTGCGAACGACGTCGCGCTCGAGTTCGCCAACTCGGTCAACGAGCGACCGCATCCGCGGGTCGACTGGTTCGCGGATGCGCGTAGCGCCGCCACCTGGACCGAGTCGATGGGGTGGACGGCCGGGCAGCTGGACGACGCCGGCCTCGACGCGCTCCGGGAGCTCCGCGAGACGATCCACCGCATCGCCCGTGCGTTCCTCGACGGCACGGTCCCCGCATCCGGCGACCTCGCCGCGCTCGCCCGCGCCCACGCGACCGGCCTGCGGGTGATCGGGGTGCAGGCGACCGACGGTCGCCTGCACCGGGCCTGGCCGGAGATCGAGTCGGGTGCGTCCCTCGCCGCCCGTGCCGCGAGCGCGGCGATGGCGCTCTTCGAGAGCGAGCGGCTCACGCGGTTGCGGGCGTGTCCGTCGTGCGGGTGGCTCTTCGTCGACGTCAGCCGGAACGGCGGGCGTCGCTGGTGCTCGATGGAGATGTGCGGAGCGCGCAGCAAGGCGCGGGCCTACTACCGCCGCGGGCACGGCGACTGAGGGCGCTCAACGACGCAGGGCCTCCGCGATGCGCTCGAGGACGGTCTCGTCCTGCAGCGACGTCGCGTCGCCGAGCGGCCGTCCGTCGAGGAGGTCGACGAGCAGCCGGCGCATGATCTTGCCGGAGCGGGTCTTCGGCAGGTCCGGCACGACGTGCACCTCGCGCGGTTTCGCGATCGGCCCGATCGCCGTGGCGAGGTGCGCCCGCAACCGGGCGGTGGGGTCCGCGCCGTCCGCACCCCGGTTCGGCACGACGAAGGCCACGACGGCCTGGCCGGTGGTCGGATCCGCGGCTCCCACCACCCCGGCCTCGGCGACATCCGGATGCGCGACGAGGGCGGACTCGATCTCGATCGTCGAGAGGCGGTGACCGGAGACGTTGATCACGTCGTCCATGCGCCCGAGCAGCCACAGGTCGCCGTCCGCGTCGAGGCGGGCCCCGTCACCCGCGAGGTACGAACCCGGAACCCGCGTCCAGTACGCGTCGCGGTATCGCGCCGGGTCGCCCCACACGGTGCGCGCCATCGACGGCCAGGTGCCGTCGATCACGAGGGCGCCGCCGGAGCCGGCGGGCACGTCCTCTCCCGCGTCGTCGACGACCCGCACGGTGACCCCGGGGAGGGCGCGCGTCGCGGAGCCCGGCTTGAGCGGGGTGACTCCCGGCACGGGGGCCGCGATCGCCGCACCCGTCTCGGACTGCCACCACGTGTCGACGACCGGCGCCCGATCGGCGCCGAGGTGCCGGCGGAACCACACCCAGGCCTCCGGGTTGATCGCCTCCCCCACCGTGCCGAGAAGGCGGATGCTCGACAGGTCCCACTGCGCCGGCGGACCGTCGGGGAACCACGACATGAGGCTGCGGATGAGCGTCGGGGCCGTGTAGTACGTCGTGACGCCGTAGCGCTCGATGATCTCGAAGTGCCGGCCGGGGTGCGGGGTGTTCGGCGTGCCCTCGAAGATGACCGACGTGATGCCGTTCGAGAGCGGGCCGTAGAGCTCGTAGGTGTGGGCGGTGACCCAGGCGAGGTCCGCCGTGCACCAGTACACGTCGTCGTCCTTGGCGTCGAAGAGCGCCCAGTGGGTCCACGACGCCTGCGTGAGGTAGCCGCCGGAGGTGTGCACGAGGCCCTTCGGGCGCCCCGTGGTGCCCGAGGTGTAGATGATGAACAGCGGCGTCTCCGCGTCGAACGCCTCCGCGTCGTGCACCTCGGAGGCCGTGTCGACGACGTCGTGCCACCACACGTCCCGCCCCTCCGTCCACGGGATGTCCGGCGTCGCGTCGCCGGTGCGCCGCACCACGAGCACATGCTCGACCGCCGCGTTGCCGGCGACCGCCGCATCCGCCTGCGCCTTCACCGGCACCGCGGTGCCCCGGCGGAACTGCCCGTCGGAGGTGACGAGCAGTTTCGCGCCGGTGTCTTCGACGCGGAAGCGCAGCGCCTCGGCGGAGAACCCGCCGAACACGAGCGAGTGGATGGCGCCGATCCGCGCGATCGCGAGGGTGATGACGACGGTCTCGATGAGTACCGGCAGGTACACGACGACGCGGTCGCCCTTCCCGACGCCGAGCGCGGTGAGCGCGTTCGCGGCCTGCGACACCCGCCGCTGCAGGTCCGCGTAGGTGACGGTCGCTCGATCACCCGGCTCCCCCTCGAAGTGGAACGCGACCTTGTCGCCGCGGCCGGCCCGCACGTGCCGGTCGACGCAGTTGACGGCGACGTTGAGCCGCCCGCCGGCGAACCACTCGGCGTGCGGCACGCTGTACTCCCCGTCGGCCTGTCGCTGCGCGGGCTGCCACGAGTGCGCCGTGTGCCACGGCGTCTCCCACTCCAGCCGCGCCGCCTGCTGCTCCCACCACGCGACCGGGTCGGCCGCCGCCGCCGCGATCATCGCGTCGTACTGCTCGGGGCCGACGTTCGCCCGCGCGGTGAACTCCGCGGGCGGGTCGAAGACGCGGGACTCGGTGCCGAGGTTCTCGATCGCAGCGCTCATCGTCTTCGACGGTACCCGGGCGCGCTCCGCGCCGCCGGTCGCGGGGAAACGCGCCGTAACGCGGTCCGCCCTCAGCGGTCGAGCTGCAGCCTCCGCCAGGCGACCGACGTCGCCACACCCGACACGAGCGGCACCAGGAGCACGGCCGCGAGCTGCCCGGGCGTCACGTCATCCGGTGTCAGGGCCCAGAGCGCGGGCGCCGCGAAGGGCATCCACCCACCGATCCCGGCGATGACCGACACCTGGGCGATCACGATGATGGCGATCGTGCTCGCCACCCCGGCGAGGAGGCTGCGTGTCACCGTGGTCACCCAGGCCACGGGCGTCACGAGCAACGCCGACAGGAAGGTCATGGCGAGCTGCCGCCCGACCGCGGGCCACTCGTCACCCGGCGAGCCGTAACCGAACGCGATCCCGACCGCGACGGTGCCGGCGACCAGGAGGAGCGCCGCGACCACGGCCCACACGACGAAGCAGACGAGCTTCGCGACGGCGAAGAGCGACCGGGGCACGGGCAGCGCGAACATGCCGGTGATCGTGCCCTCCGTGAACTCCCGCCCGAAGATCCACGCGAGTGCGACTCCGAAGGCGAGAACGGATGCGGCCGCGGTGATCTGCGCCACCACCGCGAGCAGCCGGGACCAGCCCTCCAGGTCGCCGAGCGCGCCGAGACGTTCGGTGACGAGCGTGTTGCCCGCGGCCACCGCCGCGGTCATCCCCACCGCCAGGGCGAGCGTGCCGAGAACGAGAGCCAGCGCCGCTCCGCGCGGAGCGGCACCCGTCGCCGTCTTCATCCCCTCGACGGCGAGAGCGCGGCGGAGCAGGGCGCGCGTCACGACGAAGCCTCCTCATCCGCCAGGACGAGCGAGAAGAACGCGCGCTCGATGTCCACGGCGTCCGGGGCGAGCGATCCGATCACGCGGCCGCGGTTGATCACGGTGATGCGATGCGCGATGCGGGCCACCTCGTCGAGGTGGTGGCTGGAGACGAGCACCGCGCTGCCTCGGGCGGCTCGGCTCGCGAGCGCGTTGCGCAGCAGGATCACGCCGGACGGGTCGAGGGCGTTGCCCGGTTCATCGAGCACGATCACCTCCGGCTCGTGCACGAGGGCCGCCGCCAGTCCGAGGCGCTGGCGGTTGCCGAGGGACAAGCGCCCGAAGCGCACGTCGAGGTACTCGTCCAGGCGGAATTCGGTCGACAGCCCGGCGATGCGCTCATCGGCGAGGGATCGGGGTATGCCGTGCAGGGTCGCCACGGCACGGAGGTTCTGCCGGACCGTCATCGCGGGATAGGCCAGAGGCGCATCGATGAGGTGTCCGACGCGCGACCAGCTCCCCCCTCTGGCCACGTCGGATCCGGCGACCCGGACGGAGCCGGCCTCGGGCCGCAGCATGCCGAGGATCAGACGCAGCAGAGTGGACTTGCCGGCTCCATTGAGTCCGACGAGTGCGTGGATCTCGCCGTGGGCGACGGTCAGATCGATCCCGTTCACGCCCGCGGTGCGGCCGAATCGGCGTGCGACTGCACGCACGTCGACGGGGTGCTCGAGCGCCATCATCCTCCCGGGCCGACGAATCCTCGTGAGCGGCCATCCGGCGCGATCCTACGCTCCGGCGGCACGCCGGTCACCCGGGCGACGACGAACGCCCGGCCGAAGCCGGGCGTTCCGTGGTGGACCCAGGGGGATTCGAACCCCCGACCTTCTCATTGCGAACGAGACGCGCTACCAACTGCGCCATGGGCCCATGTCCGGAGAAAAACCTACCACCTCCGGCGCGGCCCTGCCGACCTCGGTCACGTCGGGCGGTCCCCGGCGGACGCCTGCGATGTGGGCCGGTGGAGCAGCGAGAGCGGATCCTCCGCGCGACACGCTGGGGGCTGAGCACGACACACCGGCAGGGGCGCCGGAATTCCGCGCTCGGTGCCGGGGCAGCGGCAGCGGCAGCCGCCACCAGCCGGCCGCGGGGCGGCGCGGCGGTGGGCGTCGCTCAGCCGGCGGCGCGGCGGCGGCGCAGGGCCGCGTCGATGTCCGGAGCGCGCGTGCCGACCGTGTCGACCTGCCCCATCGTCGCCCAGCGGCTCGGCTTGAGGTGCACGACGGGTGCCGGTGCGGATTCCGGTGTCGGCGCGGTGGCAGCGGCGGGGGCGGCCGCAGTCGCGGGCGTGGCGGCGGGGCGCTCGGCGAGCGCGAACGCCCGCTCCCCGGCGGCCCGCTCGGCCGCGCGCATCCGCTCGACCTGAGCGAGGGCGGCCGCACGGAGATCGGCGGTCGGATCCTCCATGGGGGCGTAGGCGACGGTGCGACGCGAGAGGTAGAGCGGTTTCGGCACGGGCACCGGGGTCCACTCGCGGGCGACCGGCTCCTCGGCCTGCTCGCTCGCGACGGCCGGAGCGGCGCTCGACGAGACGCGCCGACGCGCGGCGGGAGCGGCGACCTCGAGCGGGGCGGCGAGGGCCGCCGCGCGCGCACGACTCACGCTCGCGAGTCGGCCGAGCAGGGCGAAGGACGTCGTCGCGACGAAGGCAGAGAACAGCAGCACGAACCACGACGCCGGGGCCACGCCGGTGCCGATCATGAGCCCGGCCTGCACGACGAAGGCGACGACGGAGGCGAGCAGCGCGAGCGTGGTGAAGGCACGGGTGCGGCGGAGGCGTCGCTGCGCGAGTCGCGTCGCGGTAACCGCGGCGGCCACCCGGGGCTGCGTCGTGGCGAGCCGCGCGGCGGCCGCTCGAGCCGCCGCCGCGTTACGGGCGCGCATGGCGGCCTCCGCCTTCTGCGCCTCCTGCTTGAGCACCTTCTGGTACTCCGCGATGCTGCGCGCGTTGGACTCGGCACGCACCTCCGCCGGCACCTCGGCGGTCTCCGCCATGATGCGCAGCGTCTGCTGCAGTCGCACCGCGTTGCGTTCCGTGGCGAGATACTCGCGACGCTTGAACCACACCGGAACGAGATAGGCCATCCACAGAACGGCCGCGAGCGCCAGCATCACGCCCGCACCACCACCGAAATCCATGGCCCTCAAGATACGGTTGCGCGGGCGCTCCGCCCGGTGGCGCGCCGCGGACCGCGCGTTCTACGACCGGATCCGCGGTTCCCCCGTCGAGCCGACATTGCGGAGCCTCATCACGGTCGCGGCGGATCGCACCGACGCAACGGTGACGAGCATCCGCGACCTCGCCCGCGAAAGGACCTCAGGGCCGCGGTCGCGGAGCGGACAGCGCCTTGATGCGGTCCGCCTCGGGGATGTCGGCGTCCTCGCTCGGCGCGCGGCCCTCGACCCAGCGGTTGAGCACGCCGGCCGGCACATCCTCGACCGTCAACGCGAAGCAGAAGTGGTCGCGCCAGTCGCCGTTGATGTGGATGTAGCGCCGACGCAGTCCCTCGTAGCGGAACCCCAGCTTCTGCACCACCCGCAGGCTCGGCGCATTCTCGGGGCGGATGCAGATCTCCATGCGGTGCAGGCCCATGCCGAAGAAGCAGTGGTCCGTCGCGAGCGCGACCGCCGTGGGCGTGAGTCCGCGCCCGGCGAAACGCTCGGACACCCAGTAGCCGATCGTCGCCGACGACAAGGAGCCGTAGGCGATCGACGAGACGTTGAGCTGACCGGCGAACTCGCCGCGCGACTCGATCGCGAACGGCAGCCCCACCCCATCCCGGGCGTTGGCGAGCAGAGAGCGGATGCTGGCGCGCGTGTCGAAGGAGATCGGCCCGGTCGGGCTGGTCGCCTCCCACTTGCGCAGCCAGCTGCGATTCGCCATGAGCTCGCGTTCGAGCACCCGGGCGTCGCGCACCCGGATCGGCCGCACCGTCACCTCGCCGTGACGCAACGTGGGGATGGAGAGGGGCATGGGACTAGTCGAGCCGCCCGACGAAGTCCTTGAGCCACGAGCGCACGTCGGCGCCGAGGTCGTCGCGGTCGACGGCGATCTGCACGATGGCCTTGATGTAGTCGAGCCGATCGCCGGTGTCGTAGCGGCGGCCGCGGAAGACGATGCCGTACACGCCGCCGACCGCGTCGTCCTTCGCCATCTCTTGCAGCGCATCCGTCAGCTGGATCTCGCCGCCCTTGCCGGGCGCCGTGTTCTCGAGCACCTCGAACACCTCGGGGCGCAGCACGTAGCGGCCGATGATGGCCAGGTTCGAGGGGGCGTCCTCCGGGGAGGGCTTCTCGACCATGCCGGTGATCCGCACCACGTCGTCGTCGCCGGTCGCCTCGACGGTCGCGATGCCGTACATGCTCGTCTGGGCGGGGTCGACCTCGAGCAGAGCGACGACGGAGGTGTTCTTCTCCTGTGCGACCTCGATCATGCGGGAGAGCAGAGCGTCGCGCTCGTCGATGATGTCGTCACCGAGCAGCACGGCGAACGACTGGTGGCCCACGTGCATCTTGGCCCGCAGCACGGCGTGCCCGAGTCCCAGCGGGTCGCCTTGGCGCACGTAGTGCATGTTGGCGAGGTCGCTCGACTTGTTGACGCGGCGCAGCCGCTCCTCGTCACCCTTGAGCTGCAGCGCCGCCTCGAGCTCGGTGACGCGGTCGAAGTGGTTCGCGAGCGCGTGCTTGTTGCGTCCGGTGATCACGAGCACGTCGGTCAGGCCGCACTCGACCGCCTCCTCCACGACGTACTGGATGGCCGGCTTGTCCACGACCGGGAGCATCTCCTTCGGCATGGCCTTGGTCGCCGGCAGGAATCGTGTGCCCAGCCCGGCGGCGGGAATGACAGCTTTGGTGATCGGTTCGCCCATGAGACGACACCCTAGCGGGGGTCAGTGACGGCTTCGCCGGATGAAATGAACCGTTCACATGCGGCTCGTAGAATCGACCCATGACCGACGCGGTGGCGAACGCCAAACGCGCTCTCCGCGCAGAGCTGCGCGAACGGCGACGCACGATGACGGAGCCGGAGCGCGAAGCCGCGTCGAGCCGGCTGACGCAGCACCTGGTGGACCTCGCGAGCGACCTCGGCGTGCGCAGGATCGCCGCCTACCTCTCCCGCCCCGACGAGCCGGACGTCCGTCCGTTCGTCGACTGGGCGTGGCGGCAGGACATCGAGGTGCTGTTGCCCGTCTCGCGGAACGACGGGCTGCTCGACTGGGCACCGTACGACGCCGGCGCGGAGGAGGCGGATCACCTCGGCATGCCGACGCCGACGAGCGAGCTGCTGAGCCCCCTCGCGATCAACGAGGTCGACCTCATCGTCGTGCCGGCGGCCTCGGTCGACCGCACGGGCATGCGGATGGGCTGGGGCCGCGGATACTTCGACAAGACCCTCGGATCCATGGAGAAGTGTCCGCCGGTTTATGCTGTTCTCTTCGACAGCGAGGTCGTCGACGAGGTGCCTCGCGAGCGGCATGACCGCCCCGTCGACGGCGTCGTCACCCCATCCGGCATCACTCATTTCTCGAGGTAATCGTTGCCCACCTATTCCTACCGCTGCACCGAGTGCGGCACCGCGTTCGACATCCAGCAGGCGTTCACCGACGACGCACTTACCGAGTGCCCCACCTGCGGCGGCAAGCTCCGCAAGCTGTTCAGCGCCGTCGGGGTGACCTTCAACGGGTCGGGGTTCTACCGCACCGACAGCCGCGCCAAGCCGTCGTCGTCGTCGTCGTCGTCGGAGTCGAAGGGTTCGTCGTCGTCGTCTTCGGGGTCTTCATCGTCCGGCTCGAGCTCCTCCGGTTCCTCCTCGTCGGGGTCGTCAGGGTCGTCAGGGTCGTCAGGGTCGAGCGCCGCCTAGTCGCGGGCGGGATGACGGCGGCCCTTCGCTAGGCTGCCGGGCGACCGCATCCGTGAAAGGTGTCGCCATGCTCAAGGGTTTCAAGGAGTTCCTGCTGCGCGGGAACGTCGTCGACCTCGCCGTCGCCGTCGTGATCGGAACGGCGTTCACGGCGATCGTGACCTCGCTCGTCACGAATGTGTTCAACCCCGCGATCGGCGCGCTCTTCAACGCGAGCACCCTCGACGACGCGCTCATCGTCACGATCCCGTCGTTCACCGGGGACGGCGCGGACCTGCGTTTCGGCGCCGTGCTCGGCGCCCTGCTGCAGTTCCTCATCGTCGCCGCGGTCGTGTACTTCGTGCTCGTGATGCCGATCAACCACCTCAAGCGGGTGGCGTTCGCCAAGAAGGAGCAGGGCGAGAAGCCCGTCGCCGCCGACACTCCCCCGACGGAGCTCGAACTGCTCAAGGACATCCGCGACCTCATCGCGAAGGGCCAGACCGCCGAGGGACTCGGCGCGGGTCACGACGGCAAGCACACCGCCTGACGCCGGGACCCAGTCCGCCCGCGTCCCTCGACGCCACCCGGCGCGTCTCACGCCGTCGCGCTACACCTTCGCGCTTGCGCGGCTGAAAGTTCTGCCGCGCGAACGACAAGCTGTCGCGCGACGCGATCCGTGACCGGCGCTGACGCGGCCGGCCTGGCCGCGGACGCGGGTCAGTAGTGCGGCGGCTTCTCGGCGCGCAGCCGGGAGTCGTTCTCGGTGCTCGAGTGGCGCGGCGGTTCCGGTGCGGGCGCCGGGTCGGAGCCGGGGGGCGGGTCCGTCGTGACCCGACGGCGCCCGCGTCGTCCGCGGTGCCGCGCCTCCGCCGACGGTTCGGGAAACCCTGCCCCAGATCCCGACTCGCGAGGCGACTCAGGCATCGGCGGTGCGGATGACGGGGATCTCCTCCGTCACCGGCCCCGTGGGCACTCCGAGCAGCACGCAGATGCGGTCAGCGACCGCGTCGGGCTCGCTGAAGAGTTCGAACGCGTGCACGCGGACGTAGTGCCATCCGAGCCGGCGCAGGATCTCGGGACGCAGCCGCAGCGACTCCCGCAGCGACGAACCGAGCAGCGCCGCATCCGTGTCGACGGTGACGCACACACCGCCGTGGGCGGCGACGAGGCCGAGCTTGCCGCGGTGCCCGAGCACCGAGTGCACGCCGCGCGCCTCGAGGCGACGGGCCAGGTCGACGAGCATCGGATCGCTGTCGTCGGGCAGGTGCTCGATCGCATCGCGGGCCGACACCTCGCGCAGGATCTGCGCGAGGGCGACGGCGCCGTGCTGCATGCGGTCCTCGTCGAGGTCGTCGGCGACGAAGCACGACACGACCGTGAGGGCGCGCCGGGCGCGGGTCATCGCCACGGCGAGCAGCCGCTCTCCCCCGGGCTCGCCGAGTGCGCCGAAGTTCGACAGCACACGACCGTGCGGGGTGCGGCCGAAGCCGATGGAGAAGATGACACGGTCGCGGCTCTCCGCCACGGCCTGCTCCACCGTCAGGACGGTGAACGGTTCCGCGCGGTCGGCGACGACGAACTCGGTGAGGTCGGCGCGGCCGGCCACGGCGTTGAGCACCGCCTGCTGCACCCGCACGGCGTGCTTCGCGCTCGCGGTGATGACCATGAGCGACTCGCGCGGTCGCTTCGCGGCGTGATCGAGCACGAGCTCCACCACGCGGGCGACCTCGGCGTCGACGCTCTCGACGGCGCCGGTCTCCTCGTCGGGGAGTCCGCTGCCCTCGCGGATGTGCTCGATCGCGAGGCTGCCGTGACCGAGGAAGCTGCCCGCCCACGGGAACGACTCGATGCGTCCGCCGTAGAAGCGGCGGTTGACGAGCTCGGCGAGGTCCTCGCCCCCGGCGCGGTAGCTGCGCGTGAGCGAGAGGGTCGGCAGCAGCGAGCCGAGACGCGCGAGCGCCGAGTCGGCGTGCAGCTGCTCGATGTCCTCGCCCTCGCGGTGGGCGGAGTTCGTGGGCCGGTCGTCGCGTTCGGCCACCGGGATGGCGGTCTCGAACGCGGCCGGGGTCTGCGTCACCGGGTCTCCGAACGCCACGATCTGCTTGCCGCGACGGATGGCGCCGACGTTCTCGGCGAGGGTCGTCGCCCCCGCGTCGACGAGCACGACCGCGTCGAACGGCATGGTGTCGGTGATCGTGTGCACCTCGTACGGCGACGAGATCCACACCGGCGCGATCGCCCGCGACAGGTGCGGAGCGGTCGTCTGCAGTTCGTACGCCGTGACGCTGGGGTGTCGCAGCAGCTTCTTGAGCCCGTCCGCCTCATCCGGCCAGTCGACGAGTCCGATCTTCCAGTTCTCCGCGAGCTGCCAGCCGAGCAGACCCGCGCTGCCGGCCACGTGCGCCTCGTCGACGAGACGGAAGTCCGCCTCGAGCCGGTCGAGCACGCTCGTGTCGGCGCCGAGCAGCGCGCGCTCCTGCTCGAGCAGCGACTCGAGCGACGAGGTCCACCAGGCGAGTTCGAGTTCCGCCTCGACCTGGTCCTCGGGAACGTGTCGCACGGCGAGGTCGGCGATGAGCGGATCGAGCTGCAGCCCGCGCAGGCGCGTCATGAGCTGCGTGCGCTCCTGCAGGTTGTGCAGAACGTCCGACGGCTCCGCGAGGGCGCCGACGAGTCGGGTGAGGTCGTCGAGCGGCAGCTGCCCGAGGGCGTTCTCCCGGCCGGTGCGACCGAGCGGGCCGTCGAGGGACGCGAGATCCTGCGCCACCTGCTGGTAGGCGACCTGCACATCCGCGATGCCGACCGGCACCTCCGGCACCGCACCGGCGGTCGCGTAGCGCTGCCACAGGATGCGCTGCTGCTGGATCCTGGTGAGCGCACCGTGCAGATCGCTGACGTGCACACCCGGGCGCACGTATTCGCGGGCGAGCTTCTTGAGCCGGCGGCGGTTGCCCGTCGACATCTCCGGCGCGTCGCGCCGCGATGCCGTGGCGGAGATGAGTTCGCTGAGGGAGCGGTCGAACACCATCGGCTGGAACCGGTCGAGCGTCTCGCGCAGGTCGGTGAGCAGCCGCAGGTAGATGCCGAGTTCGGCGATCGTCGTGAAGGGCCGCAGCGCGGTGCCCTCGATGAGGTGGTTCGCGCGCACGAGCAGGCGCGGCAGTGCCTCGTCCGCGAGGCGCTGCGCGAGCGAGTGGGCGTGACCCGCCTCCTCGCCGGTCGCGAAGACGGCGCCGTACCAGGCGGAGTCGCCGGGCCCGTACTTGAATTCGCCGAGGCGCGCGGCCGCCACCATCGCCTCCGCGGCGTCGTGACGGTCGTCGGCGAGCCGCTCGATCGCTTCGCGCGAGAGTCGCGCCGTCGTCGCCGGAGGGGTCGGCAGCAGCGCGAGCCGGCTCAGTTCGGTGACGCAGTCGAGCACGCTGACCCCGAGCGCCGGGTCGGCCTTGGTGAGCGCGCCGCGGTAGTCGAGCAGCACGCGGCGCAGCCGCACGAGCGCGTCATCGACCTCGGCGAGTTGCGGCTTCGCGGCCTTCTCGGCCCGCGAGATCGAGCGGATGACGTCGCGACGCAGCGTGCCGGGGGCGACAGCGAGGCCGGCGAGCCCGATGTCGGCGAAACGCTGCGCGATGCCGTCGAGGGTCGCGCGGCGCGGACTCACGACGAGCACGCGCTTGTTCTGCGCCACGAGCGTGCCGAGGGCGTTGACGATCGTCTGGGTGCCGCCGGTGCCCGGGAGCGTCTTCACGACGACGGAGTTGCCCGCGGCGATCTGCGCGATGACGTTCTCCTGCTCGGCGTCGGCGTCGAGTAGCAGGATGTCGGTGGTCGGCTCCCGGTGGTCGGGGTGGGCGGGTTCGACGGGGCGGTACCCCTCCTCCACCTCCCACTTGGCGCTCGCGTTGCCGGCGAGGGCGTCGAGCACCGGATGCGCGAGGTCGGCGGCGTCGGCGCGCATGGCCCCGGCGACATCGACGAACGAGGAGACCACGAGTCGCGGGAAGACGCGGATGTCGTCGAGGTGCCCGGTGAGGCCGCGCAAGCGGTCGATGACCGCGTTGGGCTTGAAGGAGCCCTCCTGGGTGGTGAGGGCGACGAAGGCGTCGGCGTCGAGCACGATGCCGAACTGGCTGCTCAGGGCGCGGGCGAGTTCGGGGTTGAGGCGCGCGGTGCCGCGCAGTTTGAGTTCGAAGTCGCGGCCGTGGCGCCGGATGCCGAGCGGGCGCAGCAGGATCGGCGCGCGGTACTCGGTGCCGTCGTGCGACCACTCGACGATGCCGATGGCGAGGTGCACGGCGTCGAGTCCGCGGGCCGTCGACAGTTCGACGCCTTTCGACGCGATCGCCCCGGCGGCGAGCTTCGCCTGGCGCAAGGCGAGTTCGTCGCGGATGAGACTCGACAGCATCGTCGTCTTGCCGGTGATGAACTGGGCGAGCCCGCCGGGGTGCGTGGTCGAGAGCTCGATGCGGGAGCGCGGCACGTCGTGGAAGTGCAGCAGCGGGGAGGTGCCGCCGATCGCGGCGAGCTGTTCACGCCAGCGTCGCCAGACGGGCTCGGCCGCGTTCCCCGTGGTCAGCGTGGGATCACCGAGGCTGATCGCGTGGGGAGCGGTCACCTGCTTCTGCACGTGCATCGTCTCCTCCTCGAGGTCGTCCAAGTTCCGTTCGGCGCGCCACACGTGGGCCACCTTAAGCCCGGATCCGCGTGAATCCGTGGAGGATACGCGGGGTTTGTACGATCGGCGCATGGACTCGGAGCTCGCTCGAGCCGTCGCGGTGGCCGTCGTGACGGTGCTCGCCGTGGTCGGCGTGGGAACGATCGCGGGCATGGTCGCCCTGTCGCGCCGGCGGCGGCGCGACGACGCCGCGTCCCGGGAGGGGTTGCGGCGGCTCGAGACGGAGGCCGGCGTGGCGCTCGTGCGGCTCGACGACGCGGTGGCGGAGGCGGAGGCCGAGCTCGGCTTCGCGGTCGCCCAGTTCGGCGAGGAACGCACCCGCGGATTCGCCTCCGCGCTCGAGGAGGCGCGCGTCGTGCTGCGCGACGCCTTCGCGCTGCGCCAGCGGCTCGACGACGCCGAACCCGACTCGGATCGGGAGCGGGCCAGCTGGTCGCGTCGCATCGCCTCGCGCTGCGACGAGGCCCGCACCGCACTCGAGGAACAGTCCCGCGGCTTCACCCGCTTGCGCAGCGCGGAGGCCGATGCGCCCGCGCGGCTCGAGCGCATCCGCCGGTCCCTCGAGGCGGTCGAGCGGCGCGCCGAGGCGCACCCGCGACTGCTGCACGACCTCGCGCAGCGCTACGGCACCGACGCGACCGCCTCCCTCGTCATCGCCGCCGACGAGGTGCGGCGCGCTGTCGCCGACGCGTCCGCGGTGGCGGACGACGCCGAGGCGGGACTCGACGGTCCGGTCACCGCGGTGACGGATCGGATCGCCGAGTCGGAGGCCCTCGCCCGACGCGCCACCGACGCGGCCGACCGAGTGGACGGACTCGCCGCCGCGCTCGACGCGGCGGCCGTGCGTCGGGAGGAGGTGGAGCGGCGCACGGAAGCGGACCTCGAGGAGGCCCGCCGCGCTCGGGACCACGCCCCCGACGCCGAGACGGCGGGCGCCATCAACGACGCGATCGCCGATGTCGAAGACGCGCTGCGGGCGGGCGGCGCGGATCCGATCGCCGCGACCGACCATCTCGCCGACGTGGTCGCCGATCTCGATCACGCGCTCGCCTCCGCACGCTCCCAGGCGCAGCGACTCGAGCATGCGCGGGCGGCGCTCGACACGACCGTGCGCACGACCCGCGACGCGATCGCGGGTGTGCGCGCTCTCGTCGAGAGCGCACGCGGGCAGGTGGGCCCGGATGCGCGCACGCGGCTCGCCGAGGCGGAACGCGAACTCGAGGTGGCGGAGCGCACGCCGGATCCGGTCGAGGCGCTCGACATCGCCCGCCGGGCGGCGACGCACGCTCGGGACGCGGATGCGCTCGCGCGTTACCGCATGCAGTGAGCGGTCAGTAGTCGTAGTCCTCGGCGAGCACCGGGGTCACCGCTGCAGCAGCGCGGGGGCGCGGCACGGAGAGTTCCTTGACCCGCCGTTCCATGTACTGCGCGGTGTCGTCGTCGCGCGGATCGGGCGCCTCGGCGGCCTCCCCGACGGCCACGAGCTCGCTCGCCGGCCCGAGCAGCAGGTTCGCGTCGCTCGGCGAACCGTCCTCGAGCATGACCGGGATGCGGACGTTGTCGGCCTGGCCGTTCCGGGCGAGCGCCGCCGCGTAGTCGATGACGTCATCGGCCAGTCGGTCGCCGGTGAGCACGGACCCGCTGGAGTAGTACACGCGCTTCATGTCTTCACCCTGCCCCGCCGTCGATGAGACGCGCGAGTCGTGTCCAGGTTTCTCACATGCTGCGGTCATCCGCCGCTCATGTGCGACGCGCGTCCACCGCGGCGGAGACGCCCCGCACCGCCGACCGGGGCAGGTGGCGGGCGAGCCAGGTCAGGGCGCGGTAGCGGGCCGTCGGGATGGAGAGCACACGCCCTCGGTCGACGTCGCGCAGGCACGCGGCGACGAGCGCGTCAGCGTCGAGCCACAACCACCTCGGGATCGCCTCGACACCGATCTGCGCCCGCTCGTGGAATTCGGTGCGCACCCATCCGGGACACAGGGCCGTCGCGGTGACGCCGGTGCCGCGGAGTTCGACGGCGAGGGATTCGGTGAACGAGGTGACCCACGCTTTGATGGCGGAGTACGCGCCGAGGCTCACGAACCCGGCGACGCTCGACACGTTGACGATGGCACCGCCGCCGCGACCGCGCATGGCGCGCGCCGCCGCACCGCTCAGCACGAGCACCGCCCGCGCCATGACGTCGAGCGCGCGGTCGTGGGCGGCGACGTCGTCCGAGACGAGCGGGGTGTGGATGCCGTAGCCGGCGTTGTTGATGAGGACGTCTACCGGGCGGTCCGGGTCGGAGAGTCGCTGCGCGACGCGGTCGACGTCCTCCCGCACCGCGAGGTCGGCGACGAGCACCTCCGTCTGTCGCCCGAATCGCACCCGCAGCTCGTCGGCCACCCGTTCCAGTCGGGCGGCGTCCCGCGCGACGAGCACGATGTCGTGGCCGCGGGCGGCGAAGGCTCGGGCGAACGCGGCGCCGATCCCGGCGGTCCCCCCGGTGACGAGTGCGGTCGGCATGCGGCTCAGGGTATCGCCGGGCGCCGGCGCCCGGCCCGTCCGTGGACTCGGCCTGCGCCGCGTGCGGACGCGGCGGGGGTGGCGGATGCGGCGACGGTGCGGATGCCGCCCTGGGTGTCGGAAATTCAGGAGTCGCGCACTTCCGGCGTGCCCGACGGCGTGCCGAGCCGTGTCGGGAATTCAGGAGATCGGCGGCGTCGAAGCCTCCGCGTCCACGGGATTCCCAGGGCTCTCACCCCGCGGCCACTCGGCTGTTCCTGAATTCCCGACGCCACCGCGCCTGCGGGGCGGGGCATGACTCCTGAATTTCCGACGTGCGTGCGTCGGCACGCCCCTCCTGAATTCTCGACACGACGGCGACGCGGCCCGGGAGCGGCATGCGGCAGGTGGGTATTCGCTGTGCCGGACGGCGGGGACGCCGCACCTACCAGGAGCGCGACCTAGCGTCCCTGCAGGAGCAGCGGAGGGAACATGCCATGTCGTTGAAGAACCGGGTGGTCGTCATCACGGGCGCCTCGAGCGGGATCGGTCGCGCCGCGGCGCTGCGTTTCGCGGCGAAGAGGGCGTCGCTCGTGCTCGCCGCGCGCTCCCAGGAGGAACTGGATGCGGTGGCCGCGCAGTGCCGGGAGCTCGGGTCGGACGCCCTCGTCGTCGCGACAGACGTGACCGACGCGGACGCCGTGCAGGTGCTCGCGAGTCGCGCCGTGCAACGGTTCGGACGCATCGACGTGTGGGTCAACGATGCGTCGGTGGGGTTCTACTCGCCGTTCCTCGATGCGCCCATCGAGGACTTCCGGCGCGTGCTCGACGTCAACGTCATGGGCTACGTGCACGGCGCCCGCGCCGCCCTCGGGGTGATGCGCGCCCAGGGCGAGGGCGTGCTCGTCAACGTCGCGTCGATCGCCGGTGAGATCGCGATGCCCTACGCCTCCGCCTACTCGATGTCGAAGGCCGCGGTCCGCGCGATGGCCGGGAGCCTGCGCAACGAGCTGCGCCTCGAGGGAGTGCGGGGCGTGAAGATCGCGACCGTGCTTCCCGGCACGGTCGACACCCCCTTCTTCGAGAACGCGGCCAACTACACCGGTCGCCGCGTGCTCGCGATGCCCCCGGTGAACTCCGTCGACCGGGTCGCGCGCGCGGTCGTCTCCGCCGCGATCGCCCCGCGGCGCGAGATCGCCGTCGGCACGGGCGCGCATGCCCTCGTGCGGCAGCACCGCATGACGCCGAAGCTCATCGACGGCGTGTTGAGTGCCCAGGTCGACCGCACCCATCTCTCGACCACCGAGCCGGCCCCACCGACGAGTGGCAACCTCTACCGGCCCTCCGGAGAGGTGGCCGGTCACGGCACCGACGGCGGATGGGGCGGGCGACGCAGAACGGCCGTCCGTCGAGTGCTCGGCGTCGGACTGCTCGTCGGCGGTGGCGCCTACCTGGTGCGTCGCTGGGGCCGGTGACGGGCGGTCACCGCGCCGCCATCAACCCCGATCGGTAGGCGAGCACCACGAGCTGCACGCGGTCTCGGGCGTCGAGCTTGAGCAGGATGCGCGCGACGTGCGTCTTGACCGTCGTGAGCGAGACGGTGAAGGCCCGCGCGATCTCGGCGTTGGTCATGCCCTCCGCGATCGCGTAGAAGACGTCGACCTCGCGCGGGGTCAGGAGCGCGAGGGGTCCCTCGTCCCGGTGGCGGGTCGGGATGCGGATGGGAACGGTCGCCGGGTGCGGGGCGTCGAGCGCCTCCCCCGCGGCGGGGTCGACCAGACGCAGGCGCGGTTCGCCGACGATGGGCACGGATCCAGTTGTCGCGTTCAATGCTGATCGTCCATTCCCGTGATGTGCACGGCGTAGCCGACACATCCCGCTCGGGTCCAGTCATAGGGTTCGTCGGTCTGCTCGCCGTAGAGGGCGGCGAAGAAGGCGGTGGGGTCGACCCCGGAGCGGATCCACTGGTCCATCGCCGCGGCCCCGGTCTCGCCGTCTCCGGCCGTGGCGGCGAGATAGGCGAGGTAGTCGAAGCCGGAGGCGGTCATGCAGGCCGTGATGATGCGGTCCTGCAGGGCGCCGATCGCCGTGTTGAGGGCATCCGGGATGAGCGTGTCGGGCGGATAGGTGTTGCCCTCGTCGACGAGCGCCTGCTCCTCGGCGCTGAGGGTGTACTCGAACATCACCATGGTCTCGGTGGCCGGGGTCGCCCCGGGTGCCGGTGCTCCTTCGGTGGCCGGCGCCGGCTCACTCTCGACCGCGATCCGGGTGCTCTCGCCCTCGACCATGAGCTTCGTCTGGGCTGGCTCGTCCATCGGCGCGGGTGCCGGGGTGGCGGTCGCCGTGATGATGCCGACCGCGGCGGTGCCGGCGATCAGGGTGAGTCCCGCGGAGGCGAGCACGACCGTCATGAGCTTCCTCATCGGGCGTCCTCCGTCTCGATCGGGGTCGAGGAGATCGGCAGCCACCACACCGCGACCGCGAGGTACAGCAGGGCGGCGCCGATCGATTCGGCCACGACGAACGACGGCCAGTCCGGTAGCCGGGCGAGCAACGGGGTGAGCACGGTGTCGTAGTGCGTGAGGTAGTGGATCACGAGGTGTCCCATGCCGAACACGGCACCGATGAGCCACAACGCGCCGATCGACCGGGTGATCCGTCGTGCGAGCAGCGCGAGTCCGCACACGAGCGCGATCGAGACGACGATCGTGAGCGCGAGCACCTCCGCGTACTGCTGGTCGCGCAGGGTCTGCGAGGCGAGGGTGAGGCTCATGAGCATGCCGCCGATGGCGAAGAGCGCGGATGCCGTGATCGCGATGACGAGCAGCGTCACGGGCAGGTGCCGGCCGCTGAACGCGATGCGGGCACCGCCGACGACGCGGCGCTGAGCGGCCCGCCAGGCGAGGTCGGCCGGCACTCCGCGCAGGCTGCGCGACACGATCGCGACGGCGAGCGCGCGACCGGTCATGCCGGTGGCGTCGGCGTGCGCGCTGTGGTCGTGCAGGTCGGCGGCGAGCTCGTCGAGCCTCTCGTTGGCGACCTCGGGCGGGAGCCCACGCGTGTAGCGGGTCGCCCACCAGCGCGACCATTGGGCGGCGCGGCGGTACTCGATCGAGCGCGAGGCGCTCATGCGAAGGCCGTTCCCGGTTCGGCACCGGTGACGGGACGACCGGCGCGTGAGGCCGCGAGGGCACGCGCGCCGGCCCCGCTGACACGGTAGTGCCGGCGTCGCGGTCGCCCCTCGGCCTCGGAGAGCGCCACGTCTTCCCACGAGCTCTCGAGCAGTCCGGCATCCGAGAGCCGGCCGAGCGCCTTGTAGAGGGTGCCGTGGGCGGTCAGCCCGCCGGCGCCGTCGCGTTCGGCGATCTTGCGCGCCAGGGCGAAGCCGTAGAAATCGCTGCCCGCGGCCTGCAGTTCGAGCCCCGCTTCGAGGATGTGCACCTCGAGAGGGAGGAGCGACCCCGGCTTCCGTCTGACCATGGGTCGACTATAGGAAGATATCTTCCCGTAAACAAGGGGGAATTCTCAGTTCCTCCCCTCCCCCGGCCGGGGCGGTGCGTGGCTGAGGAGTGGATGCGAGCGGATTCCCCCCGGGCGACCTCACCGGCGATGATGCAGGAATGCGGCGCATCTACTACGCGAACGGAAGCGTGCTCACCGACGACATGACGTGCAAGGCACTGCTGCGTTATGCGCGAGCGCTCGCGGAGGCCGACCTCGCCGACGTCGTGCAGGTGCCCATCCGTCAGGAGGACGGCGCGATCGTCTACTCCCACTTCCTCATCGGTCCGGCGAGTCAGATCTTCTCGAACCCGGTCGGGGAACCGAACACCGAACCGTTCGATGCCGCGATCATCGAGAAGCTCGAGAGCGCCACCGCACGACTGCATCCCGCCCGGCCGGACTGGTCGGAGGAGATGACCGACGTGCCCGACCTGGACATGCCCTCCTTCAGCTGACTCCGCTCGCGTCCCCCACAGGTGAGAGCTCGTCACAGGCGTCCGATATCCTGCCGCGAGTGACCGAGCACCCCCCGACCGTCCGCCTCTCGCTGTTCGGCCCCGTGACCGTGCGGCGCGACGACGTCGCCCTCCCGATCGGCGGCGACATCCCTCGTGCCATCGTCGCGCGGCTCGCGGTCGACGCCGGTGTCGCCGTGCCCGCCGACGAACTCGTGCGGGATGTGTGGGGTGACGCGCCGGCGAGCATCCTGACGAGTCTGCGCTCGCACGTCTCCCGGCTGCGCGGCGGCCCGCTCGCCGACCTGCTCGAGGGCGGACGCGACGGCTACCGGTTGACCCTCGAGCCCACGGCGATCGACGCCCGCCGCATCGCGGCTGCGGCCGACCGCGCCGAGGGTGCCCCGATCGACGCGGACCTCGCGGCGGAACTCGCGGACCTGGAACGAGCGTGGGACGGCGACCCGCTCGCCGACCTCACCGGATTCCCGTTCCTCGAGACGGCACGGGCACGGATGCGGAACGACCGGCTCCGCGCCGCGCTCGCGCTCGCCCGCGTGCGCCTCGACCGCGGCGAGAACGCGACGGCGTCGCTCGGGCTCACCGACATCGCCGCCGAGCACCCGCTCGACGACGACGTGCAGACCCTGCTCTCCACCGCGCTCGCGCGGTCGGGCCGCACGAGCGACGCGCTGGCCGCACTCGACGCCGCCCAACGCGAGGGCGGCACCCTCTCCCCCGCCCTCGCCGACCTGCGCTCGCGCATCCTGCGGCAGGAGCCGGAGGTGCTCGGCACGACCGCGGTCAGCGCCGAGACGGTGCAGCGCACGGGCGTGCCCATCCCGCTCACGCCGCTCGTCGGGCGCACCCCGGAGCTCGAGGCGCTCACGCGTGCGCGCGCGGCGGCCCGACTGGTGACCCTCGTCGGCGCGGCCGGCGTCGGCAAGACGCGACTCGTGGTGGAGCACGCCCGCGCGGCGACCTCCGAGACCGACGACGAGCAGTGGCTCGCCGACCTCACCGTCGTCGACCGCGGCGACAAGGTGCCGTCGCTGCTCGCCGATCTCGTCGGAGCCCACGAGGCGGACCTCGACGCCATCGCGCGGCGCCTCTCCGGCCGCCGCGTTCTGCTCGTGCTCGACAACGCCGAGCATGTGCTCGACGCCGTGCGTTCCGCCGTCGAGACGCTGCTCGCGCGCGCGGTCGGACTCACGATCGTCGTCACGAGCCGCGAACAGCTCGGCATCCGGGGCGAGCGGATCGTGCGCATCGGCCCGCTCGACGGTTCCCGACTCGGCGAGGCCGTGACGATCTTCGAGCAGCGGGCGCAGGAATCCTCACCCGGGTTCGAGGTGAACGAGGCGACCGCCGAACTCGTGCGCGAGGTGTGCCGCACCCTCGACGGCATCCCCCTCGCCCTCAACCTCGCGGCGAGCCGCCTCGACGTGCTGCCCCTGCCCGCCCTGGTGCGGTCGCTGCAGCGCGGCACCGACCTCGCCGCCGGCAGCGGTCGACACGGCAGCCTCGCGAACGCGATCGGGTGGAGCGCGGCACTGCTCGAGGAGCACGAGCGCGACCTCATGACGCAACTGGCGCTGTTCGTCGGTCCGTTCACCCTCGACGCCGTCGCCGGTATCTGCGAGAGCGCGGCGGGCGACCCGGTCGCGCTCACCGCGGGACTCGTGCGCAAGTCGCTCGTCGCGGTCACCGGTGACGAGGGCGGTGAGCGGCGCTACCGCCTGCTCGACTCCATCCGCGCCTACTTCGCGCAGCAGCCGAAGACCTTCCCGGTCGAGGAGTGGCGCGCCCGGCATGCGGTGTGGATGGCGGGTTTCGCCGTCGAGAAGGGCGGTCTGCTCGTCACCGCGGACGCCCGTCCCGCGCACATCGCCCTCGATCACGCGCGCCCCGACCTGCAGCTCGCTCTCGACACCGCCGTGGCGATGGGGTCGCGACCGCTCGCGCTCATGCTCTTCGCCGGTCAGGCCACCCATTGGTTCCGCCGCGGTCTCTTCGGCGAGGGTCTCGGTTCCGCCGAGCGTGCGTTCGCGGTACCGGGAGAGGCGCCGCCGCCGCTCGAGGGACGCGCCCTGCTCGGGCGCACGATGCTCGCCTATCAGAGCGGCGACGCGGTGTCGGCCTTCGGCTACATCCGGGAGGCGGCACGCCTCGGCAACGAGTCCGGCGACGCCGACCTCGAGGCGATCGCGCTCGCCAACGACGCGTACGGGCTCGCGCTGCTCGGCGACCCGACCGCGGCGGAGAGCCTCATGGAGCGCGCCGTCACGCTGTCGGAGCACTCTCCGGCGTGGGTCCGCGGCGAGGTGGAGATGTGCCACGGGCAGATGCAGCGCGGACTCGGTCGTCCGGCGCAGGCGCTGCGGGTGCTCGCGCGAGCCCGGGCCCTCGCGGCGGAGGCCGGCTATCGCTGGGCGGAGACCTCGGCCACCTACGTCACGGGCAAGGTGCTCATCGACGTCGGCCGCGGCGCCGACGCCGTCGCGGTACTGCGCCCCGGAGTGGCCGGGGCACTCGCGTCCGACGACCCGACGAGCGCGCTCGCACTGCTCAACGCGCTCGGTGGAGCGGCGGCGCTGCTCGGCAAGCCGGAGGTGGGCGCGACCCTCTTCGGCATGGTCGACGCGATGGGCGTGCGATACGAGTACAACCCGGTCACCACCGAAGGGGCGGATGCGCAGAGCCACCGCGACCGCGTGCGCGCCGCGCTCGACGCCGAGGCGTTCGAAGCGGCCGAGCAGCGCGGTCGCGGGCTCGGCTTCTCAGCCGCGCTGGAGCTCGCCGCGACGCTCTGAGCCGGCGACCGCATCCGGGGCGCCGATGATCGGCATCTCCACCGTCGCCGGCAGCTCGGGACCGCGGTCGAGCGGGCAGGGGGCCGACGTGGCCTTGAGCCACGCCCCCTCGTACGCGAGCGGCACGAAGCCGAGCGCCTCGTTGATGGAGAGCATGTGGCGGTTCTCCTCCGCGTTGACCGTCGTGACCGACGGGTGCGGATAGCCGCCGGCGCGCAGTTGCTGCAGGTTGGCGATCTTGAGCAGCATGCCGAGCCGGTGACCGCGGTGCTCGCGCAGCACGAGGGTGTCCTGCTGCACGACCGGGCGACGGGTGTCGAGGGGCACGAGCAGCTGGGTGAAGCCGACCAGGCGCCCGCTCGGGATGTGCTCGACCGCGCTCGTGAGCACGGTCACCGTGCCGAGACGGCCGCGTTCGGATTCGATGAGCCGCTCGACGCTCCACGGATCCTCGGGTTCGTCGAGTCCGGCGCTCGGGGCGTCGGTGCTCATCCGGGTGCGCAGGTGCGCCATGTCGGCGTGCCGGCGCTCCGGCGTGAGGTCGCTCCAGCCCTCCACGCGGTAGTCGGCACCGGCCGCCGCGTCGGCCTCCACGCGATGCGCCTCGAGCACGCCGTCGGCGAGGGGCAGGGCGAGCCGGCTCGCGCGCTCCACCTGTTCGAGCGAGTATCCGCGGGCGAGCAGGAAGCGCACCTCGGCGTTGCCGAGCGGCACCGAGCCGAAACCGGTGGGGGCCGGAATGCGCGGGCCCGCTCCGTCGCGGGAGACGGTGTAGACGATCACGCGGGTGCAGCCGCGATCGTGGGCGAGGTCCTCGAGCAGGTCGGCGAGGGCGCGGCCGATGCCGAGGTGCCGGTAGTCGGGCAGCACCTGCACCGAGATCCACGCCGTGTCGGTGTCGCTGCCGAGCGCGAACTGGATGGTGCCGCGCGCGACGATGCGGTCGTCGGCGCGCGCGGCGAAGAGCAGCTTCGGTTCGTACGGGTCGAGCCAGCCGGGCAGCAGCTCCGCCGCCGGGTACTCGAACTCGTCGGTGCCGAACCCCTCGGTCTCGACGGCGTTGCGCACGTCGATGGTGCCGAGGAACGCCTCCGCATCGGGAGCGTCGATCGTGGCCGGGATGGGCACCGGCTCGATCACGAATCGTGACATGGTGTGGTCCTTTCGGAGGTCGTCTGCTCGACCGTAATCGCGCAGCCGGGGTGCGCATCCGGCCGCCGAGCCCGTCGCAATCGGTCTGCAACGTCCGGCTCGACTACGCTCGATCGGCGTGGACGGCATGAGCGGGGCGGGGTCGTCGACGACCGTCTCCCTGCTCGGACCGGTGACGGTGCGGCACGGGGAGGTCGCCCTTCCGATCGGCGGCGACATCCCCCGCGCGATCGTCGCCCGACTGGCCCTGAGCGCCGGTACCGTCGTGGCGACCGAGACGCTCGTGGCCGACATCTGGGCCGAGCCGTCGGACCGCATCGTGGTGAGTCTGCGGGCCCACATCTCTCGCCTGCGGCAGGGCGCCCTCGGCGACATCGTCGAGGGAGGACGCCAGGGGTACCGGCTCCTGCTCGACCCCGACGCGGTGGATGCGGTGCGCTTCAGTGCCGTCGTGGGCGCGGCGGACGATCCTTCCCGCGCCATCGCCGACCGCATCCACGACCTCGATGTGGCGCTCGGCTGGTGGCGCGGACGCCCGCTCGCCGACCTGCCCGACGTGCCGTTCGTGGAGGACGCCCGCGCGCGACTGCTCGAGGAACAGCGTCTCGCCGCCCTCGCCCTCGCCCGCCTGCGGCTCGACGCGGGCGACGCCGCGGCCGCCCGCCTCGACCTCGAACGTCTGACCGCCGAGCGTCCCCTCGATGAGGCGCCGACGCTCCTGCTCGCGACGGCCCTGGCCCGCGGCGGCCGCACGAGCGACGCGCTCGCCGCCCTCGACGCGTACGGCGAGCGGTTGCTCGATCAGCAGGGCCTCGATGTGCCGGCGGACGTGCGGGCGCTGCGCGCGGACATCGTCCGTCAGGATCCCCGCGTGCTCGGGCTCACCGCCGAGGCCGCGCCGGTGCGCAGCAACGTGCCGATCCCGCTCACCCCGATCGTCGGCCGCGCCGTGGAGCTCGAGCAGCTCGCGCAGGCACGCGGCGTGTCCCGACTGGTGACCCTCGTCGGACCGGCCGGTGTCGGCAAGACACGTCTGCTCATCGAGCACGCCCGCCAGTCGGGAGCGGTGGACGAAGAGCATTATCTCGCCGACCTCACGACGACCGAGCCCGGGGGTGTCGCCGCGCTCGTGGCGGGACTCGTCGGGGCGGCGTCCGCCACGGCGGCCGCGATCGCGACCCGCCTCGAGGGGCGTCGTGTGCTGCTCATGCTCGACAACGCCGAACACGTGCTCGCCGAGACTCGGGGCCTCGTCACGGAGCTGCTGGCCGCCACCGAACGACTCACCGCCGTGGCGACGAGCCGCGAACCCCTCGGCATCGCCGGTGAGCGTCTGCTGCGGGTCGCGCCGTTCGACGGCGACCGGCTCCCGGATGCGGTGGCCGTCTTCACGCAGCGCGCGCAAGACGTCGACGACACGTTCGAGTTGACCGAGTCGACCGCCGACCTCGTGGCGGAGGTCTGCCGGCTGCTCGACGGCATCCCGCTCGCGGTCGAGCTCGCGGCGAGTCGTCTCGATGTGCTGCCCCTGTCCGCCCTGCTCGCGTCGCTGCCCACCGGCACGGGCCTCGGCGCCGGCCGCGGACGCCATGCGAGCCTCGGCAACGCGATCGAGTGGAGCACCGCCCTGCTGAGCGACTCGGAGCGGTCGCTGCTGGATCAGCTCGCCCGCTTCGCCGGCCCCTTCACCCTCGATTCCGTGGAGGGCATCTGCGACACCGGCTCCGAACCGGTCGTCGTCGTCATGCTCGAACTCGTGCGCAAGTCGCTCGTCGCGGTGAGCGGTGACGACGCGGGTGACCGCCGGTACCGGCTCCTGCGCGCCATCCGTCAGCACGTGCGCGACACCGATGACTCGGATGCGGGGGCCTGGTTCGACCGTCACGCCCGCTGGATGGCCGGTTTCGCGGCGTCGACGGCCGAACGACTGTCGAGCCCGGATGCGCGCGCCGCGCAGGCCGACCTCGATGCCACGCGCGCCGACCTGCGCCTCGCCCTCGACACCGCCGTACGCACCGGCGAGCGCCGCCTGGCCCTCGAGCTCTTCATCACCCTCGCGTCGTACTGGTACCGCAGGGGCCAGGTCGACGAGGCGCTCGACGCCGCGGAACGTGCGGACGCCGTCGAGGGCGACACCGACCCGTCACTCGAGGCACGCTTCCGCCGCGGCCGGGCGCTCATCGCCTACCGTGCGGGCAACGGCGCGGACATCACCCGGTACACCGTCGAAGCGGCCGAACTCGCCCGCGAATCCGGAGACGCCCCGCTCGAGGCGGTCGCTCTGGCGAACTACGCCTACACCTCCACCCTGTTCGGCGACGCCGAGCAGGGACGCGAGATGATGCGCCGTTCGCTCGAACTCGCCGATTCGGCGCCGCCCGCCATCCGGAGCGAGATCGAACTGTGCCACGGACAGCTGTTGCGGGCGATCGGGCGCCCGCAGGACGCGCTGCGCGCCCTCGCCCGCGCGCAGCACCTCGCGAGCGCGAACGGTCCCGGGTGGATCCAGGCGTTCGCCCCCTACATGACCGCGAAGGTGCTGCTCGACCTGCGCCGCGGCCGCGACGCCATCGCGGTGCTCAAGCCGGGTCTCGCGAGCGCACTCGCCACCGACGACCCGACGAGCGCGCTCATCATGCTGCACGCGATCGCGGCCTCCACCGCGTACATCGAGCGGCACGAGGTGGGCGCGCGGCTGCTCGGCATGATCGACGCGACGGGCACCCGGTACGGCTACGACACGGCGTCGTCGGAGGGTCCCGATGCGGAGGATCAGCGCCGCCGCGTGCGCGAAGGACTCACGGATGCGGCGTTCGAGCGCGCCTACCGCGCCGGTCGGACGCTCGGTTTCGCCGAGGCGCGGGAGCTCGTGGAGTCCCTCCCCTCCTGAACGCCCGCAGCCGTGCGACCCATGTGTTGCACGCGGATTGCAGCGCGTCGAGCAGCCGAAACGGGCCGGTCGGTTCTTCCTAACGTTCTCGGCATGCCCACGAACAGCGCCCGCATCCTCGCCCTCACCGTCCTCCCCCTGACCCTCGCGGTCGCCGCCCTCACCGGTTGTGCCGCATCCGACCCGACGCCCGCCCCCGCCCCGGCGAGCGACTCGTCCGCCGACGGCGGCTCCGCCCCGGCGTCGGGCGAGGACTTCGGCTTCCTGCTCGAGATCGAGCAGAGCGCGATCGCCGTGATCGCCGAGCAGTGGATCAACAACGACTGCAGCGTCGACCTCGCCCTGAGCCCCGACGACATCGTGTGTGCCGACATCCTCGCCGGTGCCGACCTGGCCGCGAGCTACGAGGAGGTCGCCGGTGGCCTCGACTCGCTCGAGGGCGACCCGGCTGCCACGGACGCGCTCCGTGCCGCCTTCGAGGCGTCGGCCGACGCCGGCCGCGCGTGGTCGGACGCCGGATGCGCCGACGAGATCACCGACGATTGCGCCGACGAGGGCGAAGAGCTGATCTCCACCCTGCTCGCCCTCGACACGGCGTTCGACGCCTGGTCCGCCTGAGTCCGCACTCTCGCCCCTCCCCGAAAGGAACCCGATGCTTCCCCGCATCTCCGCCCGCCGCATCGGCGCGGGCACCGCGGTCGGCGCGATCGCCCTGTCGCTGACCTTCGGCGGCGCCGCGTTCGCCGACGATCTCGTCGCCGCACCGTCGACCTCATCGGCGAGCGCCGAGCCCGCAGCCCCGGCCGACGCGGCGCCGGAACCCGCCCCCGCATCCGCTCCGGAACCGACGCCGGAGCCTGCACTCGAGCCGGCTTCCGCACCCGAACCGGCTCCGGAACCGGGTCCCGCTCCCGAATCGGCGCAGGCACCGACGACGGCCGAACTCTCGACGCCCGCCACACCCGAGCCGGCTGCGCCCGCACCGTCGCCGGTCACAGCCGCCACCGCGGCCGCGGACACCGTGCCGCCCGTCGTCGCGCTGAGCTTCCCGGATCCCGATACGAGCGGCTGGCACACCCGCCCGATCCCGGTCGGTGTCACGAGCGCCGACGAAGGCTCCGGCGTCACGCACATCGAGTACGCGTACGAGAACAGCGGCGACGCGGTACAGAGGATCGACGGCCCTTCCGGCACTGTGACCTTCGAGGCGGACGGGCGGTACGACGTGACCTTCCGGGCCGTCGATGCCGCGGGGAACAGGTCCGCTCCGATCGTCTACGAGGTGAAGAAGGACACATCGACCCCGTACGTGCTCGCGTGGCGTCCGTCGCCGGGGAAGGTCGTCGCGCAAGACAGCGTGTTCGAACTCGAATACTTCTGCACCGACATCGGTTCCGGTGTCGAGGTCTGCGACGACACGGCTCGTGACGCGCAGAACCGGCTGGACACGAGCACCCTCGGTGTGCACGAGTTCGCCATCGAGCTCGTCGACAAGGCGGGCAACCGGGCGACGATCCCCTACCGCTACACCGTCTCCGACGACACCTCGGCACCCCTGCCGACGATCGAGTACCTCGGTGACCGCGACGGCGACTGGCTGACCAGCGATGACGCGATGCTGCGCTTCTCGGCCACGGATGAGACCGGCGAAGTGCGGTGGACCTTCCGCGTGGACGGCGAGCCCCGGTCCGAGCGATCCGCTGTGGTGGAGATCCCCCTCGGGGAAGGTCGGCACATCATCGAGTGGCAGGTCGCCGACCCCATCGGCAACGTCACCGACTACACGACGATCCGGATCGGTCGCGACACGATCGCTCCCGCGATCGCCTTCGCGGCGACAGATGTGGCAGGCGCTCCGGTCGCGTCGGGTGCCGTCGTGCACCAGGGCTCGACGCTGAAGCTCGGCTTCGAGTGCACGGATGCCGCCTCCGGCGTTGCGGACTGCGCCGGTGAGGTCGCGAACGGCCACGCCCTCGACACGAGCGCGCTCGGCCTGCACACCGTGCGGGTCGAGACCACCGACAACGCGGGGCATGAGTCGAGCGCGCTCTTCGAGTACACCGTCGAGGCGCCGACCCCCGGCACCGACCCCGACCCGGGCACCGACCCGGACACGAACCCCGGCACCGGCTCGGGCGGCACCCCCGTACCCCCCACGGGGCCCGCCCAGCCGGCGCCGGTACGGCCTGCAACGTCCGCCGTGGCGAGCGAGCATGAGCTCGCGAGCACCGGCGCGGCGCAGGCCGCGGGCGTCGCGGCTCTCATCGCGGCGCTCATCACGGCGGGCTTCACGCTGACCGCGGTCAGCCGAGCCCGCCGCGCGGACCGCTGACGCGCATCCGCCCCACCCGACGGGCCGCCTCTCCCCAGGAGGCGGCCCGTCGTCGTGTTCCCCGCGGTCGAGTCTGCGCCGCCCACGGCCGTCATCCGCTGGTCGAGTAGGCGCGCGAAGCCGCCGTATCGAGACCCGCCCGACGATCACCCGTCATCCACGACACCCCGGCGCACGACATTGCAGCCCGGTTGCAGCCGCCGACGACCCCGATTCCGGCGTGAACCCCTCTCATAACGTCGGAATCGACCGGATCCCCCGACACAGAAGGACCGATATGACCACCCGCACCAGCTCCCGCCGCGTCGCGGCGGGTGCCGCCACCGGAGCGATCCTGCTCTCCCTCGCCTACGGCGGGGCCGCCGCAGTCGCCGACGAGATCGCCCCCGCGGTCGACGCGGCGCCGGCCGCGACCGAGTCGCCCGCGCAGCCCGCCGAGGCCCCCGCCGCCGAGGCGCCCGCCGCCCCCGCGGTCGAGCAGGCCCCGGATGCCGCGCCCGCCGCCGCATCGCCCGCCGAGACGCTCGCCGAGCCGTCCGAGCCCGAGCAGCCGACCGAGCCCGACGAGCCGACCGACCCGCAGGAGCCGACCGACCCCGAGGAGCCCACCGAGCCGGAGGATCCCGACGTGATCGCCCCGGCCCTGGTCGTCGCGATGCCCGCTCCCGCGCCGCGCGGCTGGTACACCGAGCCGGTCAGCATCGAGCTCGTCGCCGGCGACGCCGAGAGCGGTGTCGCCTCGATCATGTGGCAGGTCGACGGAGGGCCGGCGCAGACCATCCCCGGTGACATCGGCATCGCCACCATCGGCTTCGGCGGCGACCACGAATTCGCCGCGTGGGCGGTGGATGTCGCCGGCAACAGCTCCGAGGTCGCGACCCGCACGGTGATGATCGACATGGCGGCCCCCTACGTCCAGTCGTTCTCGCAGCCGCAGGACGCCGTGTTCCAGCTCGGCGCGGACGTCACGCTCGAGTTCGAGTGCTCCGACGACCTGTCGGGCGTCGACATGTGCATCACCGGTGAACTCCCGAACGGCAAGCTCGACACGAGCACCGTGGGCGACCACACCGTCGACGTGATCGCGGTCGACGTGGCCGGCAACCAGACCGTCATCCCGTACCGCTACTCGGTCACCGACGCCGACACCTCGGCGCCCGCGATCACCGCCACCGCATCGGGCACGCACGTCAACGACCAGTGGTTCACGGGCACCGACGCGAAGGTCACCCTCGAGGTGGCGGATGCCACGGAAGAGGGCGTGTCGATCCACTACACGATCCCCGGCATGCCCGAGGTGTCGGTCGACGGCACGTCGACGGAGTTCCTCGTCCCGAGCGACGGCGCCTTCGACATCGCCTACTACGCCGAGGACGCCGCGGGCAACCGCAGCGAGACGCAGACGATCACGGTGCGCCGTGACACCGTGGTGCCGACGATCGCGTACGCGGCGCACTACACGGACGGCACCCCGGTCGAGAACGGGGCGGTCGTGCCGCAGAACGCCGAGATCGAGTTCGGGCACGAGTGCGTCGACAGCATCTCCGGTGTCGCGGATTGCACGAGCGAGGTGCAGAACGGCGAGTTCCTCGACACCAAAGACCTCGGCGGGCACTCGGTGCTGCTCATGAGCACGGATGCGGCCGGCAACGAGGTGAGCGTCATCTTCGACTACACCGTCGAGGAGCCGAGCGAGCCGACCGATCCGGGTAACGGCGGCGAGGAGCCGACCGACCCCGTCGGTGATGGCGGCGCCCCCGCCCAGCCCGGCACCGGCCAGCCCGCGCCGGCCGTCGTGACCCCGGCCCGCAACACCGCCGATGACGACCGCCTCGCGTCGACCGGCGTCTCGCAGGTCGCCGGCATCGCGGGCCTCGTGGCCGCGCTCCTGGCGGGAGGATTCGGCCTCACCGCCCTCGGCGTCGCCCGCCGTCGCCGCGCCAGCTGACGCCGAGCGATTCACGAAGGGCCGCCCGGATTCCGGGCGGCCCTTTCCGCATACCCGGGCCGCCCGTCCGCATACTCGGGCGGCCCTTCCGCATCCGCATTGCAACACCGTTGCAGCGCTCCGCGACGCTCTCCCGGCACTGAACACCGCTCATAACGTGGTTCCCGACCTGATCCCCCGAGTAACAAGGACAGCCATGAACACCCGCATCAGCTCTCGCCGCGTCGCCGCGGGCGCCGCCACCGGAGCGATCCTGCTCTCCCTCGTCTACGGCGGGGCGGCGGTCGCCGACGAGATCGGGCCCGCCGCCGAGCAGGCGCCCGTCTCAACCGACGCACCCGCCGCGGCTGTGGCCCAGCCCGCCGCCACCGACGCGCCCGTCGAGGCTCCGACCCAGCCCACCGCCGAACCGACGACCGGACCGACCAAGCAGGCGCCGGTCGAGCCGGCTCGACCCGCCGCGGACCCGGCGTCCGCTGCCACGCCGGCACCGGCTGAGCCGGAGGTCGCGACCTCGCAGCCGATCGCCCTGGCCGACCCAGACACGACCGCGCCGTCGATCATCGTCGAGGTGCCGCCCGCATCCCCCCGCGGCTGGTACACCGGCGCAGTCAAGATCACGCTCGCCGCGGGCGACCCGGGGAACAACCTGCGAGGCATCGTGTACTCCATCGACGGTGGTCCGGAGCACTGGATCGTCGGTCCCGGCGGCGCGGCCACGATCGAGACCGGCGGAGAGCACGTATTCAGCGCCTACGCGGTCGATTGGGCGGACAACCGCTCGGCCGTGGCCACGAGTGCCGTGAACATCGACCTGGCCGCGCCGTACGTGGCGACGTTCTCGCAGCCGCAGGACTCGGTCTATCCGCTCGACTTCGAGGTAAGCCTCGGCTACCTCTGCGCGGACGACCTCTCCGGCGTCGACTCCTGCTACGACGAGGACCGCCTCGAGGGCATGCTCGACACGAGCACCGTGGGCGAGCACACGGTCGACGTGATGGCGCGCGATGTCGCCGGCAACGAGACCGTCATCCCGTTCCGGTACTCCGTGGTCGACGACGACATCACCGCTCCCGCGATCACCGCCGTCGCATCCGGTCCGCACACGAACGATGAGTGGTTCACCGGGGAGACCCGCGTCGAGTTCCAGGTGCATGACACCACAGAGGAGGGCGTGTCGATCACCTATCAGGTGCCGGGCCGGTGGCCGACCACGGTGCGTGACACGCGGGCCGCGACGTTGATCGACACCGACGGGGTGTTCGACATCACCTACTACGCCGAGGACGCGGCGGGCAACCGCAGTGAGCAGCAGACGATCACGGTGCGCCGCGACACCGTCGTGCCGGTCATCGCCCACGCGGCCCACGACGCATCCGGAGCACCCGTCGGGAACGGCGCCGTCGTCGCCCAGAACGCGGAGATCGAGTTCGGTTACGAATGCACCGACACGACCTCGGGCGTCGCGGAGTGCTCCAGTGAGGTGCAGAGCGGCGAGCTGCTCGACACTCGGGACCTCGGCGGTCATTCCGTGCTGCTGACGAGCACCGACGCCGCCGGCAACGAGGTCAGCGTCATCTTCGACTACACCGTCGAAGAGGTCGTCGACCCCGTCGACCCCGGCAACGGCGGTGAAGAGCCGACCGACCCCATCGGCGGCGCCCCCGACCAGCCCGGCACCGCACAGCCCACCCCGGCCGTCGTGACCCCCGCGCGCAGCACCACCTCGGACGACGACCGCCTCGCATCCACCGGTGTCGAGCAGGTCACCCCGCTCGGTGTGCTGACCGCGGGCATGCTCGCGGTCGGGTCCGCCCTCATCGCGATCGGTCTGCGTCGCCGCAGCGCCCGCTGATCCATCCGCGAACGAGCGGGCCGTTGCCTTCGGGCGGCGGCCCGCTTCGTCGTGCCGGCCCCGCCCAGGGTTGCGCTTCGACAGGCTCGCTCAGCGACCACCCATCGCCGAGCTCGGCGAGCGCGACGTCCATCCGAGGATCGACCCGACTGCATCGCACGGCCGACGCCTGCGGCGGCACGCATCCGTAAGCTCGGGGCAATGGGTGAGTGGACGTGGCAGGCCGGGTTCGGCGTCTTCGGGGGGCTGCTGCTCTTCGGAGCGCTGCTCGTACCCGCGGTCATGGTGCAGTACCGCCGGTACGGCCGCATCAGCGCGCGGCGGATGCTCGGCGCGGTCGCGCTCAGCATCTACGGTGTCGCCCTGGTCGCCTACACGCTGCTGCCTCTCCCGTCACCTGAGCAGGCCTGCGCGGCGGACCAGTCGCGGCTCGTCAACCTCATCCCCTTCCACTTCATCGACGACATCGCGCGCGAGAATCCGGGCGCGTCACCACTCGGCCTGGCTACCAGCCGGGCGTCGCTGCAGGTCGTGTTGAACGTGGCCCTTTTCGTGCCGCTCGGCGTGTTCGTGCGGCGCTACTTCCACCGCGGCACGCTCACGACCACGATCGTCGGCTTCGCCGGATCGGTGCTCATCGAGCTGACGCAGTACACCGGCCTGTTCGGTCTCTACGCCTGCTCCTACCGCGTCGCCGATGTCGACGACGTGCTCGCCAACACGCTCGGCGCGGTGCTCGGCGGACTCGTCGCCCCCGCCGTGCTGTGGTGGATGCCCCGACGACGCGACCTCGAAGCGACGCGCCTCGAGCCGCGGCCGGTGAGCGGCTGGCGGCGCTGGTTGGGCATGCTGCTCGACGTGCTGATCTTCGGCTTCATCAGCTCCGTCGTCTCGGTTGCCGCCACCCTCCTCCGCACCCTCATCGCGGGCACGTCGGAGGTCGCCCCGCACCCGATCGAACACGTCGTCGCGCACCTCGTGCCCGGGCTGCTCGTGTTCTTCGTCCCGGCGCTCTTCGGATACGGCGCGTCGCTCGGTCAGCGGATCGTGTTCCTCGCGCCCGTCTGGGACGGCGCGCCCGGATCCACCGGGCAACGTCTGGCGCGGGCATCCGTCACCGGCGGCGCCTACACGCTCGGGCTCGCGCTCGGCGACTTCGGCGGTTACGCGCCGTTCGCGCTGCTGAGCGTGCTGACCTCGCTCGTGGTGCTCGTGTCGTTCACGTCGGTGCCGTTCACGCGCGGGCACCGCGGTCTCTCCGGCGCGCTCACCGGAGCCGACATGGCGGACGCCCGCGCACTGCCGCACGTGCCGACCGCGACCGCCGCTCTCACCCCACCCGGCTGAGCGCGTCGGAGCGGGCTGCGCGTCCGTTCCCTTCGACAGGGCTCAGGGAACGGAGCCCTACCGCTCCCCGCCCGACGTCACGCCGGGCAGGAACTCGTCCGGAAGCTCAGCGACCGGCACGATGACCATGTCCTGCACCTTCCAGTCGAGCGAGGAGCACAGCTCCCGCGCCTGCTCGAGTTGTTCGAGCTTCGGCATGCGCCCGCGCTTGGGCACCACGAACGACTCGATGTGGAACACGTGTCCCTCGTCCCGCACGCGCGAGCGGGCCTGCTCGACCCACCGCAGCTCCCGCAGGGTGCGGTCGATGCGCGCGGCGAGCGGATGCGGCTTCTTGTCGTCGTACGTCTTCGCCGACGCGTCCATGAGCGCGCCGATCGCGCCGCGCACGTTCTTCATCCCGTCCCAGCCGATGCTCGCCGAGATGATGAGCGCCGCGGCCGCGTCCGCCCACCAGAGTCCGACCCCGATGCCGAGGATGCCCGCGATGCCCGCGGCCGCGGTCTGCCAGTCGGCCTTGTTCATGTCGGCGTCGGCATACAGCACCTTGTCGTGCAGCGCTTCGGCGCGCTTGAGCTTCATCCGGCCGAGGATGACGGGCGGGATGCTCGTGATCGCGAGGGCGGCGATCATGAGCCAGCCCAACCAGAAGGTGACGCCGAAGAGGGTGATGCCGCCGATGCTCGGATGCTCCGCGGACACGAGCTTGGATGCGGAGTCGAAGAAGAGGTAGAAGCCCATCACGAGCAGCGCCACCGCGGCGACGAGGTGCGCGACGCCCGTCGCGCGGTGGAAGCCGTACGGATGCGCGACGGTCGGCTTCAACCGCACCACCCGCGTCGCGACGAGGAACGCGATCGGCGGGAGGAACGAGAGCATGTCCTCGATCCACGCCGCCCGCATGGCCTGCGAACTGCCGAGCACGAGGGCCACGATCGTCACCGTGACGGCGAGGAATCCGATGGTCGCCCACTCGAGGCGCGTGGCCTGGGCGAGGGCGCGCTGTTGCTCATCCGGCAGCCTGGTGTGTCCGAACCAGCCCTTCGGGTTCGTGCGCTCGCTCACGCTCATGCCTTCTCCGTGAGGAACGTCTCGAGTTCGAGCAGGAACGCGTTCTCGCCCATCCGGGTGAGCATCACGTGCTTCACGGTCTCGCCCTGCTCATCGACCTCGTCGACGTACGCGGCGGTCATCGCCGCCTTCTCCGACCACGGGGTGTCGTTCGCGAACCCGCCGACGGCCATGTCGATCTCGCCGCGGTCGAGCCGGTCGATGAGTTCCTGCTCGCTGCCGGTCACCCACTCGACTCGCGCGTCCAGGTGCTCCGCGAACCGCTCGACGAGTTCCGGTTCACTGCCGGTCGGCACGGCACCGTCGATCTGCACCCACTCCTCGTTGGCGGTCGCGCCGACCACGAGCGTGCCACCGCGCACGCGGTCGAGGGTGCCGTACGGGTCGGTCGGGATGCTGACGCCGCATGCGGTCAGCGCCGCCGCCAGCACGCCGGTCACCAGGAGCGCGATGGTGCGTCTCACGATTCCCCTCCCCCGGTCCGTCTCGGTGCCGAGGCTAGTCCGGAGGACCGGCCGCTGTCAGCCGGCGTTCAGCGTGCGTCCAGAAGTGGATCGGGCCTACTTGACGCTGCCCGCGGCGAGCCCGCCGACGAGGCGCCGCTGGAAGAGCACCGCGGCGGCGAAGACGGGCACGATCCCGACGAGGGAGGCGGCCGCGATCTTGCCGTAGTGGGGCGTGCGCTCGCCGTAGAACATCGACAGCACCACGGGCAGCGTCTGGGCGTCGTCGCTCTGCGTGAGGAACGTGGCCAGCAGGAACTCGTTGTAGTTCAGGATCGCCACGATGATGCCGATCGAGACGAGGGCGGGCGAGACGACCGGCGCGATGATCGACAGCAGCAGTCGCACCGGGCCGGCCCCGTCCATCCGCGCCGCCTCGTCGAGCTCGCTGGGCAGTCTGCGCAGGAAACCCTCCAGCAGCCAGATCGCGACCGGCAGGTTCACGAGCGCGTAGACGAGCGTGAGCCCGATGAGGGTGTTGTTGAGTTCCAGGATGCGCAACAGGGTGAACAACGGCACCACGGCGACGATCGGCGGCAGCAGCCACGGGCTCATGAGCGTTCCGCCGAGGGTGGCCCCGCCGGTGCGGTACCGCACGATCGCCCACGCCGCCGGCAGGGCGAACGCGAGCGTGAGCGCCGCGCCGACCGCGGCGGCGAAGAGGGAGTTGCCCACACCGCGCAACAGCTCCGTGCCGGTGACGACGTCCGACCAGTTCGACCACGCCGGTGTTGCGGGCACGAGCACGCCCGAGGTGACCTCGTCGCGGCCCATGAGCGACACCGACGCGAGGTAGGCGAGCGGCACGATCACGACGGCGAGGGTGATCGCCACGACGGCGGTGGACATGCGGTTCCCACCCGGGCGGGTGGTGCGTTCACGACTCATGGTTCGCCTGCAACCTCCGGGTCAGGAACGCGACGGGAAGGGTGACGACGGTCACCACGACGGCGAGCAACAGGGTGACGGCGGCGGCCATACCGACGTCGAACTCCCGCAACGCGAGCTGGTAGACGATGTACGACGCCGTCGTCGTCGACTGCCCCGGACCGCCCGAGGTCATCATGAAGATCAGGTCGAACACCTTGAAGGCGAGCACGAGGCGGATGAAGAACGCCGCCGCCACGACCCCGGCGATCGCGGGCAGGGTGATGTGCCGGAACAACCCGAACCCGTGGGCGCCGTCGAGCCGCGCCGCCTCGATCGGCTCCTCGTCCTGCGCGAGGAGCGCGGTGAACACGAGGAGCGCCACGAGCGGGGTCCACTCCCACACGTCGGCGACGGCGATCGCCGGCAGCGACCACGCGGACGACGACAGCGGCGACACGCTCGCGGGGTCCCCGCCCGCGAACCCGGTCACGGTGGCGAGCAGTCCGCCGCCGGGGTTGTAGACGAGCTTCCACAGCGTGCCGACGATCACCGGCGGCATGATGAGCGGCAGCAGCAGCACGGTGCGTACGATCGAGCCGCTCGCCACCGAGTGCCGCAACGCGAGCGCAACCACCACCCCGAGCACGAGACTCACGACCGAGACGCCGACCGCGTACGCCGTGCCGCGCACGAGCGAAGCGACGATGTCCGCATCCAGCAGCGCCGCTTCGAGGTTCGCCGTGCCGACCCACTCCTGGAACGGCTTGCCGAGCGACGACTCCGAGAACGCGGCGGCGACGATGAACAGCAGCGGGTAGAGACCGAGCACGAGCAGGGCGAGCACGGCCGGGCTGACGAACAGCCGATGCGCCCGCGCATCCCCCCGCCGTGAACGGCGACGGATGCGCGAGCGCACGGCTGCCGCGGGGAGCGGCAGGGAGGTCTCAGCCAAGGATCTCTTCCCACTCGGACTGCACGCGCTTCATCGTCTCCTCGGCGGAACCACCGTCGCCGGCGATGAGCTTCGCGAGCTCGTCGGTGAGGATCTCGGCCGCCTGCGTCGCGTTCTCCCCCGTCGGCCAGGCGAGCGTGCCCTGCAGCGTCGCGCGGTTCACCTCCTGCAGCTCCGGGTAGGCCTCGCCGTACGCGGCGCTCTCGAGCGACGACCTGCGGTTCGGGTCGATGCCGGTCTGCGGGTCCGAGACGAGCAGCTCCTCGTTCACCTCGCTCGACGCCGCCCACTTGATGAACTCCTTGGCGAGCTCCTCCTTCTCGGTGTTCTCCGCGATCACCCACGTGAACCCGGCGACGAGGGAGGCGCGCGACTCGGTGTTGTCGCCGCCGACCGGCAGGGTGGTGACGCCCCACTTGTCCTTCACCGTGGAGTCCTCGCCGATCTGCGATCCGACGCCGAGGTCGGTCCAGTTCTCGATGAAGGCGGCCTTGCCGGCGTACCAGGCGCCGTTGCCCTCACCGAACGCGGTCGTCGCGGGCGTCGGCACGGCCGAGTCGAGCGCGTCGACGAGCGACTGGGCCGCCGCGATCGCCTCCGGCGAGTCGATCGCGGGCTTGCCGTCGTCGTCGACGAACTCCCCGCCGAATCCGGCGAGCCGGTTCGCGTAGCTCGCCCCGAGGATGAGCGGCGACTTCTGCCCGAAGATGACGTTGCCGTACACCCCGTTGGCGGACTCGTTGCGGGTGATCGTCGCGGACTGCTCGATGTACTCGTCCCACGTCGCCGGCGGAGTGGTGAAGCCGTTCCGCGCGAGGATCTCCTTGTTGTAGAAGAGCACGTGGGTGTCGCCGTCGAACGGCAGTCCGTACCGCTGCCCGTCGACGAGCGTGTACGGGTCGTAGATCGAGGGGATGAAGTCCTCGGTGTCGATCTCGTCGTCGGACTCGATCCAGTCGGTGAGGTCCTTGATGGCCCCGTCGGCGGCGAGGTCGCCGATCGATACGTACCAGGGCGCCGCGACGTCGATGGTGTTGGCCCCGGACTGCTGGTCGAGGGCGAGGGTGTTGCCGATCTCGTCGTAGGGCACGATGACCGGCTTGATGACGGCGCCGGTCTCCTTCTCGAACTCCTTGGCGAGGAGGTTCGCCGCCCCCTCGTGCGAGGTGATCATGAGCACGCTCAGTTCCTCGCCCGAGAAGTCCCCGTCGCCCTCGGAGGCGGACGAGCCGGAGGCGCATCCGGCGAGCACGAAGGCGGCCGCAACGAACGCGGCGGGAAGGGCGAGTCGGCGTCGCGAGACGGCGGCGTCGGTCATGGGAGGTCCTCCTCGGGTCGGCGCTCGGGTGAACGCGTCGCTCATGTTAGGGAGACCTCGACGGACCGCACGAGAGCGCGTGTAAGACGGTGCAACGCACCGTCATCCGGCGAAACAATCCGCGTCACACGGCCGGATGCGTTGTGTTGCGTCGTGTTGCGCGGCCCCTCCCGCGGGCCCGAGAGCCGTTGTTAGTCTCCCGACCGTCGGGCCGCCACCGGCCGGGAACGAAGGGAATGCGCGTGAGCAAGAGGATCATCCTGAACGCGTTCGACATGAGCTGCGTCACGCACCAGGCCCCGGGTCTGTGGCGTCATCCGGAGAATCGGGCCGACGAGTACGCGCGCCTGGAGTACTGGACGGAACTCGCGCAGCTGCTCGAGCGCGGCACCTTCGACGGGTTGTTCCTCGCCGACGTCGTCGGCGTGTACGACGTGTACCGCGGCTCCGGCGCCGCGGCCCTGCGCGATGCGGCGCAGGTGCCGGTCGGCGATCCGCTGCTGCAGATCCCCGCGATGGCGGCGGTGACCCGGCACCTCGGGTTCGGCGTGACGGTCGCCTCCACCTACGAGCTGCCGTACGCGCTCGCCCGCACCTTCACGACGCTCGACCACTTCACGAACGGCCGCGTCGGCTGGAACGTCGTCACGTCGTACCTCGAGAGCGCCGCCCGCAACCTCGGACTCGGCACCCAGATCAAGCACGACGACCGCTACGAGATCGCGGAGGAGTTCCTCGATGTGGTCTACAAGCTGTGGGAGGGGTCGTGGGAAGACGGCGCGGTGCGGCGCGACCGGGAGTCCGGCGTCTTCACCGATCCGGAGAAGGTGCACCCGATCGAGCACCACGGCAAGTTCTACGACGTGCCCGGCTTCCACCTCTCCGAGCCGTCGCCGCAGCGCACCCCGGTGATCTTCCAGGCCGGCGCCTCGCCGCGCGGCCGGGAGTTCGCAGCGCGTCACGGCGAGGCGATCTTCATCAACGGGCTCGTGCCCGAGGTCACCCGGCGCATCACCGACGACATCCGCGACCGCGCCGAGGCGCAGGGCCGTCCGCGCGAATCGGTCAAGATCCTCACCCTCGCGACCGTGATCGTGGCCGAGACGGATGCGGCGGCACAGGCGAAGTACGACGACTACCGCCGCTACGTCTCACGCGAGGGCGCCCTCGCGCTCTACGGAGGATGGTCGGGCCTCGACCTGTCCACGTACGACCCGGACCAGGTGCTGCGTTACGTCGACACGGACGCCGCCCGGTCCGCGCTGTCGATCTTCACCACGGCCGACCCGACCCGCGAGTGGACGACCGGCGACATCGCCGACTACGTCGGCATCGGCGGCATCGGTCCGGTCATCGTCGGCAGCCCGACCACGGTCGCCGACGAGCTCGAGCGCTGGGTCGAGGTGGGCGGCATCGACGGGTTCAACCTCGCCTACGTGGTGACGCCGGGCACCTTCGAGGACTTCGTCGAACTCGCGGTACCCGAGCTGCGGCGCCGCGGACGGGTGTGGGAGGAGTACCCCGAGGGCACCTTCCGCGACCGGTTGAGCGGCAGCCCGGTCGTGCCCGAGTGGCATCCCGCCCACCGGTACCGCGGCGCGTTCGCCGACGCCCCGAGCGTCGCCGACTCCGAGGCGCCGGTCGGCGCCCCCGCCGCCGCCCACTGAGCACCGACATCTCGTCAGGAGGACGACATGACTTCCACCGCTTCCGACACCCGCGCCGCCCGCAGCCCCTGGCACGGCGAGGCGGATGCTGCCGAGCTCGAACGCTGGACGGGGGTCGCCGAGCGCGTCGCGGCCACGCTTCAGCAGGATGCGCTCGAACGCGACCGCGCCAACGCGCAGCCGTTCGGGGAGAGCCGGCTGCTCAAGGAGGCGGGGCTCACCACCCTGCTCGACCCGGCCGAGTACGGCGGGGGCGGCGCGCACTGGGAGTCCGCGTTGCTCGCGGTGCGCATCCTCGCCCGCACCGACGCGTCGATCGCGCAGCTGCTCGGCTACCACTACATCAACTCGGCGAACATCGCCCTGATCGCCCCGGCGGACGAGCGGGAGCAGTGGTACCGGCGGTCGATCGAGGGCCGCTGGCTGTGGGGCGACTCCGTCAACCCGGTCGACCCCGACCTCGCGCTCACCCCCGACGGCGACGGGTTCCGGCTCACCGGCACGAAGCGCTTCTCCACCGGTTCCGGCGTCGGCGACGCGTTGCTCATCAACGCCGTCGTTTCGGAGGGACCGCACGCCGGCCGGTTCGCGTTCGTGGTGCTGCCGTTCGGGCACGAAGGGGTGGAACTCGTCGACGGGTGGGACTTCCTCGGCCAGCGCCTCTCGGCGAGCAACACCGTGCGCTATCACGACGTGCGCGTCGACCCGGAGCACGTGCTCGGCTTCGCGAGCGACGACCCGTTCGAGACGCTCGTCACCCCGGGCATCCAGCTCGTCTTCGGCAACCTCTACCTCGGCATCGCCCAGGGCGCGCTCGAACAGGCGCGCCGCCTCACCAACGCCCGGCCCAACTCGTGGTTCCTGAGTCCGGCCGAGCTGTACCGCGACGACCCGTTCGTGCGCCGCCTGTACGGCGAGCTCGTCGCCCGCACCGCCGCCGTCGAGGCGCTCGCCGATCGCGCGAACCGGTCGTTCGATCGCACGATCTCGCTCGGGCACGAGCTGACCGCCGAACACCGGGCGGCCCTCGAGATCGAGATCGCGACGCTCAAGGTCGTCTCGAGCGACACCGCGATCGACGTCGCCAACCGCGTGTTCGAGGCGACCGGATCGAGCTCGGCCGCCTCGTCGGTGGGTCTCGACCTGCACTGGCGCAACATCCGCACCCACTCGCTGCACGACCCCGTCGACTACAAGAAGCTCGAGGTGGGGGCGCATTTCCTCACCGGCGTCGTGCAGCCGATCTCGCTCTACACCTGACCGGCAGGAGACCCCGATGACGCTCACCGATTCCGCTCGGCGCTCCACCCTCGACGAGGCGCGCGCCCGCTTCCGTCCGCTGTTCGACGTGTTCCGCGCCGACGCCGCCCGTCGCGACCGCGACCGCGAGCTGCCCACGGATGCGGTGCGGGCGCTCAAAGAGGCCGGATTCGGTGCGCTGCGCATCCCGGTGCACTACGGCGGCGCGGGGTTGTCGCTGACCGAGTTCACGTCGCTGCTCGTCGAGCTCGCGGAGGCCGACTCGAACCTGCCGCAGATCTTCCGCGGACACATCGCCTTCGTCGAGGAGCAGCTCTGGGCCGCCGACGAGGCCACGCGCGCGGAGTGGTTCACCCGCTTCGTGGCCGGCGAGACGGTCGGCAACGCGTGGAGCGAGACGGGCGCCGCCACCGTCGGCAGCTCCGAGACGGTGCTGCGGCGTGACGGCGACGCGTGGCGCCTCACCGGCCGCAAGTACTACACGACCGGCACGCTGTTCTCGGAGTGGGCGGAGGTGACGGCGACCACCGAGGACGGCGCACAGGTGACCGTGCTCGTCTCGACCGCGCTGCCCGAGGTGACGGTCTCCGACGACTGGGACGGTTTCGGGCAGCGGCTGACCGGCACCGGCACGGCCGTGTTCGACGGCGCCCGCGTGGAGGCCCGGCACGTCACCGCATTCGGCGACCGCTTCACGTACCAGACCGCGCTGTTCCAGCTCGTGCTGTTGAGCGTGCTCGCCGGGGTCGCGCACGCGGCGGCGCGGGACGCGGCGGACGAGCTGCGCGCCCGCAGCCGCGTGTACAGCCACGGTCTCGCCGAGCAGGCGCGCCACGACGGGCAGCTGCTCGCGGTCGTCGGCGAGGTTTCATCGGTCGCGTTCACCGCGGGTGCCGTGGTCGAGCGCGTCGCGCGCGCCCTGGAGCGCGCGGTCGACCTGGAGCGTGAACGCGGCAGCGACGAGCACCGCCGTGCCGCCGCGGAGGCGGAGATCGCCGCGGCGCAAGGTCAGGTGGTGCTGAGCGAGTCCGTTCCGCGCGCCGCGACCGTGCTCTTCAACGCCCTCGGCGCATCCGCCACGTCGGGCGCGAAGGACCTCGACCGGCACTGGCGCAACGCCCGCACGGTCGCCTCGCACAACCCGGTGGTCTACAAGTCCCGCATCGTCGGCGACTGGGCGGTCAACGGCACGGTCCCCCCGTTCATCTGGGAGGTCGGCGCCTCGCGCGTGCAGGGCTGACCCGCTACACATCCGCGCTCGCGCGCCAGTCCACGCCCGACGCGCTACAGGATCGCCGTGCCGCGCCAGTCCGGGCGCGACCCGCTACACATTTGCGGTCGCGCGCCTGTTTCTCTTGGCGCGCCGACGCGAACTCGTAGCGCGACGGCTCACACCCGATCCGCTACACATCCGCGGCGGCGCGACGGCTCACACCCGACGCGCTACACATCCGCGGCTGCGCGCCTGTCCTTCCTGGCGCGCCGGCGCGAACTCGTAGCGCGACGATGACCGCCCGATCCGCTACACATCCGCGGCGGCGCGACGGCTCACGCCCGATCCGCTACACATCCGCCGTCGCGCGCCTGTTCTTCCTGGCGCGCCGGCGCGAACTCGTAGCGCGACGGTGACCGGCCGCTACCGGCCCGCGCGCTCCGTCAGGCCCGGCGGCGCGCCTGCACGAGCGCGACGACGCCGCCGATGACGGGGAGGCAGCCGAGGATGCGGTCGAGCCGGCGGAACCCGGGCGCGAAGACGACGATCATCACGACCGCGAGGTAGATCGCGCCGTGGGTGGGCCCGATCGCCTGCGTGACCGCGCGCACGTGCACCGTCGCGAGGTTGATGAGCAACGCAGCGAGAGTGCCGACCTCGAGCACCGACAGCACGGTGAGCGCGCGAAGCACGCCGCGACTGGGGGTGTCCGGGCGATCCGTCGCGGCGGTCATCCGACGTAGTCCGATCCGGGACGCACGACCATGAGGATGACGACGGCCGCCCACATGAGGTTGAAGACGCCGGCGAGCATGCCGAGGCGGCTGATGCGCACGGGCGGCTCGGCGAGCGCGGCGGCTTGCGCGGGCACGATGCGGAAGGCGAGCAGCGCGCCCGCGAGCGCGGTGACGATCATCGCGACGGTGATCCACACCTCGCCGACGCGCCCCTGCACGAAGGCGAGCGCGAGCCCGATGATCGGCACGGCGAGCCCGAGCAGTCCGTACACGCGGGTGATGCGGTGCAGGGCGCCGGCGACGCGCGGCGAGCGCTCGCCCGCCGGGTGCCGGTCGCTCGTCGGAGCGCCCGGCGCGAGGGGAACGTAGCGGGGGAACAGGGATGCCGCGACGGCGACGGGACCCACGAAGAGGATCCCACCGAGCACGTGCGCGGCGAGGAGAAAGGCTTCCATGGCCACCCTTCAGTTCGGCTGATGGTTGCTTCAGCCTAACTGAAGGTCAGCGTTCCTCGAACCGCTCCCGCATCGCGCCCTCGAGCGCGTCCGCCACCGCTCGCATGGCCGGAGTTGCGAAGAGCCGCGCGTCGAGCTCGGCAAGGTCGGCCGTCACGGCGGCGAGCAGGTCGGTGCCAGCATCCGTGACCGACAGCGCGGCCGGCCTCCCGTTCGCGGACACCTCGGAACGCACCCAGCCGGCGGCGACGAGCGAGCCGATGAGGGTGTGCGTGCTCTGCACGGTGATGCCCGATCGGCGCGCGAGCTCGCTGAGCGACAGGCCCGGCGCCGACGCGATGTGCCCGAGGATGCCGTACTTGCGCACGTTCAGCCCGCGCGGCTCGAGCGCCTCGGCGAGCGCCCGCTCCACCGAGCGCGACACGGTGAGCAGCGCGATCGTCGCGTTGAACGGCGGCATCGGCCGATCGGCGGGCTGCTCGGCTTCCATCCCGCCATCCTGCCGCACCCCAACCGCCGACACGGTGGCGCTACAGCCGTGCGTCTCGCGCGGCGGGGAAGACTGCCGCGCGAGCGCACGACGAATCGCGCCCCGCGCGGAGCCCGCTCACCGGCGTCGCGCGTACTCCGAGATCACGACGCCGGAACGGAACGTCGTCGTCGACACCTCGTCGAACGCGCGCGGCGCATAGCCGCTCGCGGCGAACAGCGGGATGCCGTCGCCGAGTACCAGGGGGCTCCGCTTCAGCACGAGCCGGTCGATCTCATCGACGAGGGTCGTCGCGAGCGCGCTGCCGCCGCACAGCCAGATGGAGCGGCCCGGTTCCGCCTTGAGCCGGCGGACCACCTCGACGGGGTTCTCGTCGGTGACGGTGAGGTTCGGCCGTTCGCCGAGGTCGTCGTGCAGGTGCGAGCGGGTGAACACCACCTGGTCGAGGTGCCGATACGGGCTCGTGAGTCCGTGGGGCAGGCCCACGGCGTAGGTGTTCCAGCCCATGACCACGGTGTCGAACCGGCCGGCGGACTGGTCGAGGTCCATCGCCGCGGCGGCGACGGTGGGGATCGTGTCCGGAAAGCGCTCGAAGATCCCCTGCATGTGGTCGCCCTCCATCGGGAAGGCGTCGAACTGTCCGTCGGGCCCGGCGATGTAGCCGTCGAGGCTGACGGCGACGTAGTAGACGAGCTCTCGCATGACACTCCTATTCACAACGGACGTAGTGGATAGTGAGAGTACAACATCCGTAGTGGTTCCGCTACCATCGGTTCATGGCGAGGAATGAGGAACGGCGACGACTGCTGGCGGATGCCGGCCTGCGGGTGCTCGCCACGGAGGGGTCGCGCGGACTCACGCACCGGGCGCTCGACGAGGCCGCGGCGGTGCCGCCCGGCACGACGTCGAATTACTTCCGCACTCGCCGTGCGCTCATCGACGGGCTCGTGCACCGCATCGGCGAGCGACTCGCGCCGGATCCGGATGACCTCGAGCGGCGCGCATCCGAGCCCCCCAGCCGGGCGCTGTTCGCGGAGTACGTGCGCGACATCGTGCGCCGGCTCACCACGAACCGCGAGGTGACGCTCGCCCTCTTCGAGCTGCGCCTCGAGAGCAGCCGTCGCCCCGAGGTCGCGGCGGTGCTCGGCGCGTGGCTGCGCGCCGGATTCGACGGCGACGTCGCGTTCAACGAGGCAGCGGGCCTACCCGGCGGCCGACGCGAGATCGCCCTCTTCCACTACGCGATCGACGGGCTGCTGTTCGACCGGTTGACGACGCCGCTCGACGCCGACACCTCGACCGATGAGGTCGTCGACGCCCTCGTCGCAGGACTCCTGCCCCGCTGACCGGGCCGGTCTCGGGGCCGGGGTCGCTGAGACCCCCGACTCCCGCCGAGACCCGCCTACCCCTTGATGCCGCCCGACACGAGGTCCAGCCGCCAGTAGCGCTGCAGGAACAGCACGAGCGCGAGCAGCGGGATGATCGACACGGCGGCGCCCGTGATCGCCACCGAGTACAGGGCGGGCGTGCCCGACCCCTTCGCGAGCAGCGTGAACAGGCCGACGGTGAGCGGATACATGTCCTGGTCCGAGAGCATGATGTACGGCAGCAGGAAGTTGTTCCACGTGCCGATGAACTGCAGCAGGAACACCGTCACCATCCCGGGCACCATGAGCGGCAGCACGATCTGCTGGAAGATCCGCCACTCCCCCGCCCCGTCGATCCGCGCCGCTTCGAGCGTCTCCTGCGGCACCGCCGACATCGCGTACACGCGCGACAGGTAGATCCCGAAGGGGCTGATGATGCTCGGCAGCAGCACCGACCAGTGCGTGCCCACGAGGTTGAACTCGCTCAGCAGCAGGTATTGCGGCACGGCGAGCACGATGCCCGGGATGAGCACCCCGGCGAGGATCGAGAGGAACAGGAACGAGCGCCCGCGGAACTCGTACTTCGCGAGCGCGTACCCGGCCATCGCCGACACGAACACCGACAGCAGGGACCCGACGCCGGAGTAGATGAGCGAGTTGACGCACCACATCAGGTACTGCCCGCCCTGGTAGGCGAAGAGCGACCCGAGGTTCTCGAACAACCCGGTTCCGGGGGCGAAAGTGAACGTGGTGAAGAGCTCACCGCGCGTCTTGCTCGCCGCGAGGTACACCCAGACGACGGGGATGAGGCAGTAGATCGCGCCGAGCACGAGCACGATCGTGGGCAGCAGCCCCCATCCGCCGTCGCGGCTGCGCTGGCGGGCGCGATCGGTGCGAGCGGATGCGGGGCGCGGTCGGGTGGAGACGGCGGCGGTCACGAGTTCACTCCCATGCGCTTGCGGTTGACGATCCGCAGGATGATCACCGAGACGAGCACGGTGCCGACGGCGAGCACGGTGGAGGCGGCGGCAGCCTGGGGCAGGTCGTCGGTTCCGAACGCGTCGCGGTAGATGGTCATGAGCGGCACCCACGTGTTCGAGATGGCGCTCGTCATCGGCTGCAGGGTCGCCGGCTCGCTGTAGAGCTGCAGCGTGCCGATGAGGGAGAACACCCCGGTGAGCACGAGGGCGGGAACCACGAGGGGCACCTTGATGCGCAGCGCGATCTGCGTCTCGGTCGCGCCGTCAAGGCGGGCGGATTCGTAGATCTCGCTCGGGATGCCCCGCAGCGACGTGTAGATGATGATCATGTTGAACCCGACCCCGCCCCAGATGGCGATGTTCGCGAGCGAGCCGAACAGCCCCGGCTCTTCGAGGAACGGGATGGTGCCGAGCCCGAGCGCCCGGGTGATGTACGAGAACGGGCTCGTGCTGGGCAGGTACATGAACCCCCACAGCAGCGCCGCGACCACGCCGGGTACGGCGTAGGGGATGAAGATGGCGGTGCGTCCGAACCGCTTGAGCCGCGCGGCCGGGGTGTCGAGCAGGAGCGCGAAGAGCAGCGCGAGCCCGAGGGTGAGCGGCACGGCGATGATGCCGTAGACGAAGAGCCGGCCGAACCCGGCGGCGAAGTCGGGGTTGGTGAGCACGGCGACGTAGTTCTCGAAGCCGACGAACACATCCGTCTTGCGCCCGAGCAGCCCGCCCTCGATGCGGTAGGCGCGCAGGCTCAGCCACACGGCGTAGCCGACCGGGATGAGCATGAACGCGATGTAGAGGATCACCGCGGGCGCGGTGAACAGGTACGGGGCGAGCCGGTTGCCGCGACTCTGGCGGCGTCCGGATGCGCGGGGCGCGGCGCGCCGCGAAGGGGCGGGGGCTCCGGGCGGGGCCGCGGAGCGCGGCGTCTGCACGGTGGTCGACATCGGTGGCGTCCTTACTTTCGAACCGTGGGGGCGGAGGGGCGGAGGGGGTGCCGGCCGCGAACCCGGCCGGCACCCGCATCCGTTCGACTACCCGTTGCTGACCGGGAAGCCGGTCTCCTTCATGTCGGCGATGACCGCCTCCTGCGTGGCGATGAACGCGTCACGCCACGGAGTGCCGTTGCGGATGGCCTTGGTCAGCTCGTCTTCGAAGGTGCTCTTGGCGAGGTTGACGTTCGGTCCCCACGTGACCGGGATGGTGTCGGAGGCGATGTCGGCGGCGACCGTGTAGAAGTCGGTCTGCTGCGGCATGAGCGACGGCGGGTCGTTGCTCTCCGCCATCTCCTGGCCGACGGTCGAGGCCGGGTAGAGGCTCTGCGTGTTGATGAGCAGCTCGTTGCCCTCTTCGCTCGCGTTGAGCCACGCGGCGAACTTCGTCGCCTCCTCCGGGTGCTCGCTGTCCTTCGTCACGACCACGGCGGATCCGCCCTGGTACGCGACCGCCTTGTCGCCCGCGGTCCACTGCGGAAGCGGCGCCATGGCCCACTTGCCCGCGGTCTCGGGCGCGACCGACTCGATGACGCTCGGCGCCCACACGGCGCTCGGCCAGGAGAGGATCGTGCCCGCGTTGACGGCGGCGTTGTACTCGGGGGTGAGCAGCGGCTCGGTCTGGATGAGACCCTCCGCGGCGAGCGACTCGAAGAAGTCGGCCACCTCGAGCGACGCCTCGTCCGCAATCCCGACCGTCCACTCCTCGCCGTCGATCGCCCACCACTGGGCGCCGGCCTGGGTGGCGACGCCGGCGAAGAAGCCGAACTCGCCGGGCGGCATCGTGGTGATGACGGTGTTCGGGTCGGCGGCCTTCACCGCGGCGGCGGAGGCGCGGAACTCCTCCCACGTCGTCGGCACGGGAACGCCGAGCTCGGCGAAGCGGTCTTCACGGAACACGAACGCCATCGGTCCGACGTCTTGCGGCACCCCGTAGACAGCGCCGTCGAAGGTGGTCTGCTCCCACGTGCCCTCGGTGAACGCATCCTGCACGTCGCTGACGTAGTCGGTGATCTCGAGCGGAACGTCGGCCACGATGAGCGACGGCAGCGTCGTGTACTCGACGAGCGCGAGGTCGGGGGCGTTGCCGGCGCGAGCGGCGGTGAGCAGTTTCGCGGAGGAGTCGTCGCCACCACCGGCATCCGTGTACTTGATCTGGATGTCGGGGTTCTCTTCGTTCCACTGGTCGACGACGCTCTGGCTCTCGGCCGCCCAGGCCCAGTATTCGAGCGTGACAGGTCCGTCGGAGTCGCCGCCCGCGGCGCTGCAGCCGCTGAGTGCCGCGATGGCGACGGCCGTGGCGCTGAAGGCCACGAGGGGTCGGATGCGCATCAGGATCTCCTTTGATGTGTGCGGGTCGGCGGTGACCGCCGATTGACCGACAGCCTGAACCGGCGATGCGAGTTTGTCAACAGGCAAAACAAAGTCGATCGATGCCCGGATGCCGTGGGCGGCAGCGCGAGCGGGTCTAGGCTGCGTCGCGACAGCGAATCGAGGGTCAGTGTCCGAAGTACTCGACAGCGCCGCCGCGATGGTGGGCGGCGGCGCCGGCAGCGCCTCCTCCCGCGAGTGGGCCGGTGCGGGCGATGGCGCCGCCTGGCCCCCGCTCGCCGAGACCGAGCGCGGGGCGCTGCGCGAGCTGCTCATCCACGGGCCGCTCCCCCGCGCCGAGATCGCCCGTCGTCTCGGCATGTCGCGGGCGAGCCTGACCCGGGTCACCCGCGCCCTCATGGAGCACGGGCTCATCGCCGAGGGCGAGGTCGAGCTGCGCGGGGCGACCGGTCGCCCGAGCGAGCTGCTCGTCGTGCGACGGGACGCCCGGCACTTCTTCGGTGTGAAGCTCACGGGCGACACCGCCTTCGCCGTGGTCACCGACCTCGGCGCGCGGATCGTCGCCCGCCACGAGGAACCGATCGTCTCGACGGAGGTCGACGCGGTCATCGACCAGATCGTCGCCGCGCACGCGCGCTTCGCCGCCGACTACCCCGCGATCACCGCCGGCGGGGTCACCCTCGCGGGCGACCTGACCGAGGTCGGCGGCCGGCAGATCGTGAAGGACTCGCCGTTCCTGGGCTGGCACGACGTGTTCCTCGCCGACCTCGTCACCGAGCGCCTCGGCATCCCGATGAGCGCCGAGAACGACGTGCGCGCCCTCACCGCGACCGAGCACTGGTTCGGCGCTGGAGTCGGCTGCCGCTCCCTCGCGCTCATCACCATCGGCGCCGGAATCGGCTTCGGCTTCGTCATCGACGACCGCCTGGTGACCGGCCACCATGGTCGCGCGGGGAGCCTCGACCACCTGCCGATCGACCCGGCCGGCCCGATCTGCGGTCGCGGACATCGCGGCTGCGCGAGCGCCGTGCTGCCGAGCCCCGCGATCGTCGACGCCCTCAGAATGCCCGGGCTCGACTACCCCGGCGTCGTCGCCCTCGCCCGCGACGGCCACGCTCCGGCACTGCGCGCCTTCGCCGACGCGGGACACGCCCTCGGCGTGCTCATCGGCACGGTCGCGAACGCGCTCGACCCGCAGAAGATCGTGCTCACCGGTGACGGGCTGCCGCTCATGGAGCTCGCGGGCGACGTCGTGCACTCGGTGATCGACCAGGTGCGCGCCCCCGGCGTGCCGCCGATCGAGCTCGATGTGCAGCCGTTCGAGTTCGACGAATGGGCCCGTGCGGGTGCCGTGCTCGGCATCCGCACCGCCCTGCAGTTCTGACCGGGTTTGTTACGCATGTTGACAAAGGCGGCGCATCCGCCCCAGGGTTGAGGGCGGCGCGATCGCGCCGACACGCTCATCGAAGGGGATGCCCCGTGGCTCGTCGCGCCGTTACCCGACCCTCCACCCGCCGCGAGCTGCCGGCCTGGCCGACGGACGGCCTGAGCTTCGGTGGCGACTACAACCCGGAGCAGTGGTCGCCCGAGGTGTGGCGGGAGGACGTGCGGCTCATGCGCGAGGCGGGCGTCAACATCGTGACCCTCGGGGTGTTCTCGTGGGGGCTGCTCGAGCCGCGCGAGGGCGAGTTCGAGTGGGGCTGGTTCGACGAGATCATCGGGCTGCTGCACGAGAACGGCATCGCGATCGACCTCGCCACCCCGACCGCCGCGCCGCCGAGCTGGCTGCTGCACGCGCATCCGGACCTGCCCCCGCTCGACGCCCATGGCGAGCGCGAGACCCCGGGCGGGCGACTCGGCTGGTGCCCGAGCTCGCCGGTGTTCCGCGAGCACGCGCTGCGCATCGTGCGGGCGATCGCCGAGCGCTATGGCGACCACCCGGCCGTGAAGCTGTGGCACGTGAGCAACGAGCTCGGCGGCGGCAACGGGCGCTGCCACTGCGAGGTGTCGACGGCGCGGTTCCAGGAGTGGCTGCGCGAGCAGTACGGCACGATCGAGGCGGTCAACGCCGCGTGGGGTTCCGCGTTCTGGGGCCACACCTTCACCGCGTTCGAGCAGATCACGACGCCGACCGGTGACGCCCGCAAGACGAACCCGGGCCGGTTCCTCGACTTCGAGCGCTTCTCCTCCGACGAGCTGCTCGAGCATTACCTCGCCGAGGCGGCGGTGCTGCGCGAGCTCTCCGACCGCCCCGTCACCACCAACCTCATGGTCGGCGCGGGCGGCCACGTGGTCGACTACTCCGACTGGGCGCAGCACGTCGACGTCGTGGCGAACGACCACTACACGATCGTCGACGACCCGCTGCGGCAGCAGGATCTCTCCTTCGCGGGCGACCGGATGCGCGGCCTCGCGGTCGACCGCAAGCCCTGGCTGCTCATGGAGCACTCCACGGGGGCGCCGAGCTGGCAGGAACGCAACCGCGCGAAGGCGCCCGGCGAGATCGTGCGCAACGCGCTCGCGCACGTGGCCCGCGGGTCGGATGGCGCGATGTTCTTCCAGTGGCGCGCCTCCACCGCGGGAACGGAGCAGTTCCACTCGGCGATGCTGCCGCACGCCGGCACCGCGAGCCGGGTGTGGCGCGAGATCGTGCAGCTCGGCGACGCGCTGCAGAAGCTCAAGCCGATCGCCGGGTCGCCGGTGGAGCCGGCGAAGGTGGCGCTACTCGTCGACGAGGAGTCGGCGTGGTCGCTGCAGCAGGGACTCAAGCCGCACCGCGCGCTGCGCTACGCCCGCGAGACGCGGCTGTGGCACCGCGCGTTCTGGCAGCGTCAGGTGCTCGTCGACGTGCTGCCGGTCGACAGCGACCTCGAGGGCTACGACCTCGTCATCCTGCCCACCCTGTTCGTCGTCTCCGACGCGCAGGCGGCCCGTATCGACGCGTTCGTGCGCGCCGGCGGCACCGCGCTCGTCACCTACCTCTCCGGCGTCGTCGACGAGACGAACCGGGTGCGCGGCGGCGGCTACCCGGGCGCGTTCCGTGACCTGATCGGCGTGACGACGGAGGAGTTCCGTCCGCTGCAGACCTACGAGACCGTGCGGCTCTCCGACGGCGGCGTGGTGACCGACTGGAGCGAGGACACCAACCTGCACGGCGCCGAGCCGATCGTCACCTACGCCGACGGCGACTCCGCCGGCCGCGTCGCGGTCTCCCGCAACACCGTCGGCGACGGCGCCGCCTGGTACGTGTCGGCGATGCTGCCCTTCGAGTCGGCGGAGCGCCTCGCCGACCGCCTCATCGACGAGCTCGCCCTCCCCCGCGCGGTCGAGGCGAGCCCCGCGGTCGAGGCGGTGCGGCGCGTCACGCCGGAGGGCGGCGTGCTGTTCCTCATCAACCACTCCGACGCCGACGAGACGGTCGCCGTCTCCGGCGAGTCGCTGCTCGACGACGCGGTGTTCGACGGCGAGGCGCTCGTGCCGGCCGGCGCCGTCGTCGTGGTGCGGGAGGCGGCGCTGTGACGTTCGACCCGAGTCGCGCATCCGCGACCCCGCCCGTGCACGTGCTGCGCGCCGCGGGCGTCGGCGTCGTCATCGCGCTGCACCAGGAGTCGCTGCCCGAGGTGGTGCACTGGGGCGCCGACATCGGCCCGCTCACCGAGGAGGAGGGGCGGCAGCTGCTGCTCGCGGTGGCGCGCCCGCCGTCGCCGAGCGCGCTGGATCACCCGTGGCCGCTCACCCTCGTTCCGGGCGAGCACGACGGATGGGAGGGGCGGCCGGGCCTCGCCGGGCACGTCGACCGGCGGGCGCTGCTGCCGCGCTGGCGCACCACGAGCGTCGAGGGCGACGAGTCCCGCCTGCGCGTCGAGGCGGCGGCGGATGCGCTGCGGCTCGTCATCGAGCTGACCCTCGATGAGTCGGGGGTGCTGAAGGTGCAGCACGAGCTGCTCAACGACGGCACCGAGCCGGTGGATCTCGCGATCCTCGAGCAGACGATGCCGGTCGGCGACCTCGCGAGCGAGGTGCTCGACTTCTCGGGACGCTGGACGCGCGAGCGCGCCCCGCAGCGCCGCCCGCTCACCCAGGGCAGCGTCGCCCGCGAGTCGCGCCGCGGCCGCACCGGGCACGACTCCCCCATGGTCCTCGCGCTCGGCACGCCGGGGTTCGGCGACCAGCAGGGCGAGCTGTGGGCGGTGCACCTGGCGTGGAGCGGCGACTCCGTCTACCGCGTCGACGCGCTGCCCGAAGCCCGCACGGTGATCGGCGCGGGCGCGCTGCTGCGTCCGGGCGAGATCACGGTCGAGCCGGGTGCCTCGTTCCGCACCCCCGCGGCGATGTTCGTGTGGAGCGACGAGGGGCTCGACGGCATCGGCCGCCGCTTCCACCGTTTCGTGCGCAACCGGCCGCAGCATCCGAAGCGCCCCCGCCCGGTGACGCTCAACACGTGGGAGGCCGTGTACTTCGACCACGACCTCGGCAAGCTCACCGAACTCGCTCGCGTCGCCGCCGACATCGGCGTGGAGCGCTTCGTGCTCGACGATGGCTGGTTCCTGGGTCGCCGCGACGACACCGCGGGCCTCGGCGACTGGCGCGTCGACCCGTCCGTGTGGCCGGAGGGACTGCACCCACTCGTGGACGCGGTGCGCAGCCACGGCATGGAGTTCGGCCTCTGGTTCGAGCCCGAGATGGTGAACCTGAACTCGCAGCTGGCCCGCGAGCATCCGGACTGGCTGCTGCAACCGATCGAGAACGAGGTGCGCCCCTGGCGTGGCCAGTTCGTGCTCGACGTGTCGCGGCCGGAGGTGTTCGACTACCTGCTCGAGTCGATCTCGGCGCTCGTGACCGAGTACCGCCTCGACTACATCAAATGGGACCAGAACCGCGACCTCATCGAGGCGGTCAACACCGGTCGCGCGAACGTGCACCGCCACACGTCAGCGGTGTACGACCTGCTCGCCGCGCTGAAGCAGCGCCACCCGGGCCTGGAGATCGAGTCCTGTGCCTCCGGCGGCGCCAGGGTCGACCTGGGCATCCTCGAGCACACGGACCGCGTGTGGGCCTCCGACACGAACGACCCGGTGGAGCGCCTCGCCATCCAACGATGGACCGAACTGCTCCTCCCCCCGGAACTCATCGGAGCCCACGTCGGCCCACCCGTCGCCCACACCACCAAGCGCGCCACGAGCCTCGACTTCCGCATCGCCGTGGCGATGTTCGGCCACTTCGGCATCGAGTGGGACATCACCACGTGTTCGTCTAGCGAGCTAGACGAACTGCGCGAGGGCATCGCGGCGTACAAACGGCTGCGCGGATTGCTGCACACTGGCGACGTATGGCACCTGCCCACCGGCGACTCTGGTACGACTGCGACGTCGATCGTGGCGGCGGATGGGTCGGGTGCGGTCCTGCGGCTGGCGCGGTCCGAGAGCGGGCCGCGGGCGCTACCGGCGCTGCTGCGGGTGCCTGGGTTGGACGGCTCGTCCGAGTTCCACCTCTCGGCGCTCGGGGTGGGCGAAGGTGCGCACAGCACGCCCGCGGAGTCGCTCAGCTCCGCCGGGGCCGTCCGCTCAACCGGAAGCGCGTTGGGCGCGGTCGGTGTCCGGATGCCCCTGCTGCATCCGTCCGAGGCGATTGTCCTGAATTTGGAAGCTCGCTAGCGCAGGCAGGTGATGCCAGAGCCCGCGCCGAGCACTACGGCGCGACGTCGTCGCCGTCCGGCTCCCGGATCGCCCGTAGTCGCATCCGCGCGTCGGCGAGCTCCTGCTCGTACTTGGGTGAGGTGACGACGTCCACCTGTCGCTCCAGCATCGCTTCGAGGCCGCCGACGACCTGGAACTCCGGTGTCGGAAGCTCGTTGCCCTCGATAAGTGCGGACAGCCACTCGAGGAGCACGAGCGCCTCGTCCTGGGTGAAGTCGACCCATACGCGGTCCCCCTCAGTCATCTCGTGACCCTCCGTTTTGCGCCGCGCTGCTCGACCTCATATTGCGCGAGCCATCCCGGAAGCGCACGCCTCGTTTGGGATCAGCTGGCACCCGCTATGTCGGTTCTGACGGGCGCGCTCGCGTTCAACCGCACGCGAGAGGTGGTGAATTTCGCCCGTGCTCGCGTGATGTCGAGATCCTTCACGAGCGCAGCCAGCAGATCGTCGTAAACGCCCCTGTAGGTCGTCAATTCCTCAGCCGAGATCGTGGTTTCGTCGGAGCGCTCGAACCGCTTATCCCAGTGCGGATTCCATCGGATATCTTTGCGTCGCCAACTCGACCGGCGCCGGAACGCGCCGGTGCGGATGACCGCGTCCTCACCCCAGCCTCCGAAGGTGCGGAAGCTGAGCTTCATGAGGGCCCGGTAGGCATCGGTCACCTCGGCGCTGAAGAGGGGCGCCGCCACGTTGAACCTCGAATCGAGCCGCCTCTTCAGATCGACGATGTCGACAGGAGAGTCGTCGCGCCAGGTCCCGATGAACGTCATATAACACATGAGCCAATTCAGGTCCGGAACGAGCTGGGTGTAGTACTCGAGCCGGGTGCGCTGCAGCAATTCGCTGCGCGATTGACGGCGGGTGATGACGAGTCCGAAGGCGACGACGGCCAGGGGCGTGACTGCGCTTCCCACGGCCGAAACGACATCCGTCCATAGCGGTTCGCTCATGTTGCCCGCCTCCCCCAGTCAGGCGACCCCGTTCAGTCGCTTCCTCATCATGGCGTCGAACGGCTTTGGCCGCGATGGCGACCGCCTTTCCTCAGTGCCCCGAGGAATCTACAGCGCGCGACGGGATGAACCTCCTCAGGTACTCGCGCAACGCCGGGTCGCACACGTACACGTACGTGCCCCAAATGCCACGTGTCAGGAGCACCGCGTAAATGTTCCTGATGAAGCGTAGGAGGTCGTCGTCGCTGTAGGTCTTGCCGAGAAGGGGATTGTTCTCCTTCCCCTTCTTGTCGAAGTACGAGGTGCGATCGACGATGAGCCGGCCGTGTTCCGGGTCGTAGCGGAGGTCGGGGCCGACGATCACTCCCGCGTAGTTGAGGTCGTAACCCTGCACAGTGTGGATCGAGCCCACCTCCTCGATCGAGCCCGGGGAGGCGATCCAGTCCGTGGCGGTGCTGTTCCACCGCAGTCGCAGACCGTCGACCTCGATGTCGAACGCCGACTTGTCAGTTTTGCTCCTCCACGGCCACGCGTAACCGGCTACAAGGCGGGCCAGCCCGCGTTCGTTCTCTCGCTCACGGATCTCGCGCTGCATGTCGCCGAGGCTGTCGAAGAGCCTGAGGTCATAATCGCCGAAGTCCGAAAGCACCTCGTCGCGGGCATCCGGACGCCCCTCGAGCATGCGACGTATGTAGGCCACATAGTCGCTGCCGGCCTTCACTCGCATCTGGGAAGCCAGTCGGTAGTGCCGGTGCAGCCCCTTCGCTTCGCGCACGAGTGAATCAACTGTCTCGGGAGCGAGGTCGGCTGGCCGGACGCTCTGCGCGGCGTCGAGCAAAAAGATCTGATGCCGGCTCTTCGCCCGGATCCAGTCCAGCTGCGTTTTCGTCGCGTCGTCCATCCCGAATAAGCGCTCGTTGATCAAACGGAAGTCCCGGTTCAATACGCCCGAAGGCTGGTTCGCGCGAAGGTTCAGACGATGCGTCTCGTCGACAATGAGCAGGTCGTAGTACCCGTCGGAGCGCCCCACGTCGAAGGGGGTCATCACCATGCGCGGCCAGAGGCCGGGCGTCTTTCGGAACACCTTCTCGATCGACTTACGGAGTGACTGCTGGGGCACGACGATGCCGATCTTCAGGTCAGCGAGCAGCTCGCGATAGCCCTCGGTGAAGAAGTCCGCGAAAAGGGAGTCGCTGTCCAAATCGTCAGCGGGCGCTGTGGTCGCAATATCCACGAGCAACTTCAGCAGGTAGATCGCAACCACGGTCTTGCCCGTGCCCGGATCGCCTTGAATAACGATGGTGCTGGTGGTCTCCGCCTGCAGGTCGGTGAAGAAGCCTTCAAGGATGTCCTCGACGGCGATCGCCTGGTCTTGCGTGAGGGCCTTGAAGGGCGAGAGCTTGAACAGGTCGCTGTTCTCGATCTCCGGGATGGTCCGGGTGAAGACGCCGTCGTTTCTGAGCTGCTCGAAGACGTCCCGGAACGATTCGCGGTACTTCTCGCGCTCGTAGTAGTCCGCTTCCGTGATGCCGTCGTTGCGGTTCAATACGCAATACGCGCCGTCGCCCGCGAGCATCCGGATGAGGTAGGACTCGAGGTCGAGGCAGACGGACTTGTTGAAGCGTTCGTCGAGCACCACGCGGAGAGTCGTCAGGTGTTGCTTCTCGGGGGAAGCGAGGTGTTGGCGCATGCGGCCGACAGCGTTCCGTGACTCGCCCACGTACACGTCATCGAGTGACTCCCGTGCCGTTCCGGGAATCGAGTTCGGCCCATCGAGGACGTACACGACGGGCCAATTGGTGTGCCGCGGATCCAGAGGGGCCCAGGACTCGATCCCGTTCAGCTCGAACCTGAGGCGTTCGACCTTAGAGCGCGTCATACTTCGTGCTGCGGCCGCGGGCCTTCTCGACGGGGTACTTCTCGCGCGTCTTCGCGAGCTTGTCGAGGATCAACTGGTTCGGATCCACGCCGAGTCGATCCGCGAGCAGCATGCAATAGGTGAGCACGTCCGCCAGCTCGTCCCGCACTCGGGCATCGTCGGCTGCGTCGCCCCATTGGAAGCACTCGAGCAACTCCCCGGACTCGATGGCGATGCTCTTGGCGAGGTTCTCAGGCGTATGGAATCGCTCCCAATCACGCTCGGCAACGAATGACGCGAGTTTGTCCCTCACGGTTCCATCCATCGCCTCAACGTAGCGGACGGCGGCCGGACGGACCGACTCGCAATTAACCAAGCTTCACCCACAACGCGCTGAGACGCACATGGCGGGAGCGGCTCAATCATGTGTGCCGCCGCTCGTCGCCCTGAGCCTGCGACGTAGACCAAGGTCAGGAGAGACGCCAGGGCATGCCGGGTTCCGCTGGCTGCAATGCGCCCGACCCGCGCAAGTCCTGCCCGGCCCACCGGAGGTCGTATTGCCACGTGTAGAACAGCCCTCCCGAGACGCGCAAGTCGCGCTCGTGATCTCGCCAAATGATCTCGCTGATCTGCAGAATCGTCCCTGTACCACCGAGCTCCCGCAGGGCCGCCAAGATCCATCCGCCTAAGTCACCCTTAGTCGCCATTTTGGACGTCCTTTCATGGATCCTGCGCGAGTCGGAAGCGGCTGCATCGTCGCTGCGAACAGGCCCGGCAGCTACAGCAGCCGCTCGAGCTCAAGGGCGATCGCCTTCGCGAGCGGGATCGGAACGGCATTGCCGATCTGACGCGCGATAGCCGTCTTGGATCCGACGAATCGATGCGTGGACGGGAATCCCTGGAGAAGCGCCGCCTCGTAGTGCGTCAGCGCCCGCGGGGCGACGGGGTGGAGATACCGGCCCTTCTCCGGCTTGAAGAACTCCGTCCTGATCGTCACGGACGGCTTGTCCCAACGCAGCCGACCCATCACGTCCGCTGTTCCGGTGGTGTGCCGCTGCCAGCAAGGCGCGAGGAGGTCGTGGGGGATGTCGAAACGGTTGCCGCCCTCCGGTATGTGGGCGAACCGCTTGAGGGACAGCTCGGAGTACGTCCGTCCGAGATGCAGCTCCTCGGCACTGAAGCTCCCTGCGTACGACCGACCGGCGAATTCGTAGGACCGACTGGGCGGCAGGTCGACCCCGGTCGCTTCAACCGGAACACCGCTAAGCGCTTCGGCGACGGTCACCCAACGTCCACTGTGGGTCGGCGTCGGGAAAGCAGGCGGTGCGACATCCTTACGGTGGCCGATCATCACGGCACGCTTGCGGACCTGCGCCGCACCGTAATCGGCCGCATTCAGGATGCGATGCTCGAACGAGTAGTCCTGAAGGTTTCCGTCACCGATCGCGCGCGAGAACGCCTCGAACTGGGGCGACTTCGCGAAGGCAGCGACGTTCTCCACCACGAAGTACTTCGGGCGCACCGTCGCGATGGTCTGAGCGTAGAGCTCCCATAACGCGTTCCGCTCGTCCTGTACGTCCTGCCGACCGAGCGTCGAGAACCCCTGGCACGGGGGGCCTCCCACGATTACATCCACGGATTGCGGAGCACGCCCTTCCGCCAGCCACTTCTGGATGGGGCCGGCGTACACGACACCGGAGCCGAAGGTCGCCGTGTACGACGCCGCGGCGGCGAAATCCATCTCGACCGCCTGAACCGTACGGAAGCGAGGCGACGCCTCGTGGAAGCCCGCCGTCAACCCACCCGCTCCGGCGAAGAGGTCCAGGACGGAGATCGGGTCTTCATGCATATGACTGAGACTAGCCGGCGGGTGTGACCATGGCCGTCAACGGCGCGGTCTCCGGCGGCGAGGGTCGAGACGAGCTTGGAGTACCGTCGATTCCATGGGTGCGCCGTCGTGGGCTTCGAGCGATGGGGTTGCCCGTTCCATGCGATCCAACCGCGGCAGGGACACAAAACCCGAGCTGGCGATACGAAGGCTGCTCCATGCCGCTGGCTACCGGTATCGAGTCGACACGGCACCTATACCGGGAATGCGGCGTCGCGCTGACATCGTCTTCACACGACGCCGTATCGCTGTCTTCATCGACGGGTGTTTCTGGCACGGGTGCCCCCAGCACTACACCGCCCCGAAAACGAATGCGGATTTCTGGGCGCGCAAGGTCGAAGCGAACCGAGCCAGGGATTCGGACACCGATCGGACGCTAAGGGCGGCGGGTTGGACAGTTCTCCGGGTGTGGGAGCACGAGAGTCCAGCGGAGATGTTCGCCGCGGTGCGGTCGGCGATGGAGGACACCACGGGCTCAGGTACCGACCGCTCCTGAGCTCTCGCTCACGAGTGTCGCGCAGAGAGAAGCCAGTTCGTCATCCGTCATTGCAAAGGGGTCCGTGAAGGCGAGGCGCCGTCGGAACCGCGCTGTCGAGTCCCGGATGACAGCACGCCGGTGCTCGCCATCGCCCGTCGCGCTGATCACGGCTCTGCTCAGATGCACGGTCAGACGAGCATCTCCGCCGATGGCCCGTCTTTCGAGGAGCTGGTTCAAGTCGCTCTCCGAGAGTGAACGCAGCACGTCCGGCGCGCTCTCGAAGACGGTTCCGTGCCACCAGAGACGGGCCCAGGTGTGTCGCGTCAGGTCGCTGGCGATCCAGCGTTCCCTGTTGCCGCGGCCGAAGCGCCACTGAGTCACATGCGGAAGGGCGACAAGCGCGAGGAAGTGCCACACTTCACGAGCGCTAGCTTCAGCCCAAGGGATCTTCATGTGGCGAGTCAGCACGAACGCCGCTTCCCGGTCGAAGGCTACCCGCTGAGCCGCTGTCGACGTTCCAGGGAAACCCGCTCGCTGTGCGGCGACGACGAGCTCGTCGACCAAAGCGTTCACACGGTCCTCTGCGATTCGGGTGCCACCCGTGGGGGCGAACGTCTGCGCAGGATGTGAGAGCAGCGGTGCCGGTGTCTCCTCCTCTGCGAACAGGGCGAAGGCCTGCCCGATCGGCAAGCGTGGCCAAAGGTCCGTCATGAGAACTGCCTCCCATGGCCACGGGAGCGTACGAGGCCAGCCAACCTGGCGAGATACGCGGCGCGCTCCGTCGAGTCGACTGCTATTGAGTGCAGGCCGTGGCTTTCGGCAGCCTTAAGGAAGCCGCGGAGGACGGCTCCTACCGATTCCGCGACCCAGTCGTCCCGGGCCAGTAGCGCTTCCCGATCGAGTACCGCCAGCTCGAACAACAGGGACGCCACCTCTCCCTCCAGAACTGCGAGCAGCGTCTGCTGGGTGGTGCTCGCGGACCGCGCTTCAATGGCGCGTACCAATTCCGAGTCGCGGCTGTTGATGAGCAGCAGGAATCCCCCGTGGAACGGAGCATCCAGATCGGCCGTGGTTTCAAGGCGCCAACTCGCGGACACATCGATCTTGGTGCTGGCGAAGTCGACGACCGCCGTGGGGAACATGGTCGTGTTGGATTCGACGGTCAGGCGGTGAGCGTGCTCGGCAAGCACTGCGCCGGGGGCGGTGGGGACGGTGGGGCGGTGCACACCCTGGACTGGCGTCGGCGTGAGTGAAGTGACGATGTCGAGGGATCCCGCCACCCGCTGGCCGTGCAGCGTCCCCTGCAGGACCACCGGGGCCGAGGCGACCACGTCCGACTGTGCGATCAAGGAACGCATACCGGATGCGCTACTCGTCCAGGACGCGGTGAGACGGAGCGGGGTTCCAGCCGGAAGACCGGTGTCCATCCATGCCGCATCCACGTCGACATGGACGGTCTGACTGATGGTCAGAGTTGTATCCGTATCCCACACAGCGAGCGCTGCTGGTAATGCGGTCCAACCCTCGTCGAACATGGTCCAGGGCTCGAATCGAACGGTGTCCGGGCGCGGAACGAGATAGGGGAGAGCGCCGCTGGCCGCCATCAGAGCACCCGTCTCACGACGATGTCCACCACGACGAAGGGCACATACTGGGCGTAAACCCACCACTCGCTCTCACCGCCCGGTCCCAACCGGATCCCCGCGCCGGGGATCGGTGCGCCGCCGGTGACAGGTGCCCACTGCAGGATGCGGGGCTTGTGCGCGTGCGCGGGTGCAGTCGCCTCGGCACTGCCTCCGTCGAGTTTCACCACTGCGTCAGCCGTGAGTTGGATTTCCTGCTCCAGCTCGCTCACCCGCACTTTTGTGACCAAGAACGGTGCCTCTCCGCGGTCTACCAGATGGGTTCGATCGATGACCCTTACGATCGGCTTCCTCGACCGATTCCCTTGGCCCGAGGAAGCGCCGCCTCCCTCCGTGTTCTGGTCTGCCGCGGCCATCGCCATGGGAGCCAGGAGCGTACCGAGCCGCGCAGAGAACGCGGCGAGGCCGACACGTTCGGTCGCGCCGGTCGCGAGTGGGCCATCGAACCGCTCCGTCAAATGGCGGCGGATCTGATGCCTGGTCCTGGACACCACCCCATAGGCCGTTCCGCTCAATCCCTTCTCGATCCAGGCGTCGTGCGTCGGAGGCTCCGCAGCAGCGAAGTAGCGGTCGGCATCCTCGGAGGCCCGGAACACACCTCCGTACCGGAGTGATGGATTCACGTGCTCCGGCCCTTCGAGATAGTCCACCACCAGTTCCGCCTGCCGCATACGTGCGATGTGCCGGACCGGCGCGTCGAACGGACGAGCCGACTCGATCACGGGCGCCTCTGAAAGAGCGGCGTTGGCACCGACTGCAACGGACAGCTGCCCGACATCGATCGGCTTCGTTGACCGCTGGATTTGGCGGCCGTTGCCCCCGCGGATCTCGAGGAGCGCCTCGACGAAAGGTTGCAGCTCGTCGATGGAAGCAGGATCCGGTATGACCACGTCGCGGCCATCGACATCGACGGCGAACTTCATTCGATGCTCGTCCTCGCCCACCATCTTCGGCCACAGGTGCCAGAGGATCGCGGAGGCGAGGTGGTCCCCGACCTGGTCAACACGACGCACTTCGCCATCGGGGGTCAGGCCCGTCATCGCGCCGATGACGACGATGTCTGTGCCCGTCTCGCCGCCAGCGAACGGCCGGAATCCGAGTCGGTCCCGCACGGCGTCGGCCGCATCACCCAACAGCGGGTCCGGGACGTCGTCATCCGAGACGACACCCCACCAATGTCGACCGGTGAACCGCTGCTCATCAACGAAGAAGCTGTTCCCGATGCCTGCACCCATCAGTCGTCGCTGCTCGGGCTCTTCCCCTGCTCGACTGTCGGCGATGATGACGCCCGGCGTGCTCAACCGGTAGAAGATTCCCTTGCCGAACCCGAAGGTACCGCCGCCGAGCGCAGTGTCCCGCGGTTCCCCGACATTGCGCATGAACTGCACGAAATCGCTGCGCTCCCCCGCCGCGGCTTTCATACCGGCTCGCATCGGCCCGCCGAGTCCCGCCGTTCCTCGATCGGATACCACGAGCATAAGGCTGTCCTCGGTCAGCGACGCCGACAGGTCTTGAATCGATTCCCCTGCGGGTCCGGGCGTCAATAGTTCGTTCCACACGGCGGCGCGCGCCCCGAGGCGCTGCAGACTCACCCGGAATTCCACAGGTTTCAACCCGATGCGGGCATCCCAGCTGTTCTGAGCCGCTTCGCGGACCAGGATCTCGAGCGGGTCGAGTGAGGGGCGACCGAGTTGGTTGGCGATGCCTTCGGCAGCCGCCGAACCCTCAGGCGCGAAGGGCTGCGACCACCAGCGCGGAGGCGTCATCGTCTCACCCCGGTGAAGACGTCGTCGACTGTCGTGGGCCTGCCGTGCGGCATGAGGACGTTGAGCGCCAGGTCGTATCGGACACGGTCCACGCCTTCCGGGACGATGCCGCCAGCGAGGCGACTGGTCGAGAGGGAAGGCACCGCGTCGGACATGGGAATCGCGCGTACACCTTCGATCGCGTAGCGGTCGGCATGGAGGTTCTCCGTCCATCCCGTGAGTGCGAGCAGTGCCTCGAATTGGGCTTGCTCGACTGTGGCTATGCGGATCTCCGCAATCAATTCGTCAATGCTTTGCCCGGCCGGCTCGTCCGTGACACTGATGAGCAGCAGCTCCAACTCGCGACCGTCGTGGGATTCGAGCTGATCCAGGCCGTGGATCGTCACCGCTGAGGCGTTCGCCCCGACACCCTTCACTTCCAAGCACATCCCCGCCACCTCGAAGTCGTGCCGCTCCCGGAGCGGGCCCCGCCAGGCAGACACGGGCATGCCCGTCGCGCTCCTGACACCGGCGAGCAACACGGAGAGCTCCGCGTAGAGCCCGAGGCGGGCCTCGGGCGAAAGCGCTCCGAAACGGCTGGTCCGGAAGAGGCGTCTCCATCGCTCGATGCAGGTGAGTGCAGCAGCCTGAACATCCGCGGCGTCGCGTACGGACTCCAGCACGTCGCCGATGACCTCATCGAACTCCCGCCGTAGTGTCCCGTCAGGACAGGAGAGGTCTAGGTTGGCGGATACCGAGCCTCCGATCTCGAGCCATCGGCTGGACACCTCAAGGTTCTGTCTTGGCGCAGGGGTGACGGGCTTGATGTCCGAGATCGGTATCAGGAGATGGCGTACGCCATTCCGGTCCAGGGCGATGCGGCAGGGGAAGCCGTTGAGTCGGAGGTCGAGATCGAACGCTTCTAGTTCGCGGTCGCGCGGCGCTTGCAGCACCGCCCAACCGGTCTCCAACTGCTTCTCAATACTCACGCCTCGGACTCCGAGTCGCTCTCAAGGATCTCCTCGAGGCCCTCTGCGTCCTCGACGTTTTTCAGGTCGACCGCGACGTGGGTGGCGAAGATGCGGTTCTTCTCAGCGGCATCTCCGGGGAAGACCACGCCGATTCCGATCACAGGGAACACAGCGTCTAGCGGATCACGTGTTTTCGAATGCACGTTCTGAGGCTTGCTGGTCCTGTCGATCGGATAGACGACGAGCAAGCCTTGCTTTCCGAGCTCATCGTCCTCGTTGCGCTTCGCCGTAAGGTCCTGCTCTCGCAGCAGGCGGAGCTCAGCGAGTGGGACAGGTAAGTCGAGAGCGCGATCGACCTTGCTCATGAGCGTCTTGATGTCCGCCCGCGTCTTCCCCTGCTCGCGCAGCCGCGCGCGGACCACGGACGGGACTTGCAAGCCGCCCAGATCGACGATCTCGGTCTTACCGTCTTTCTCGCCCGCCACCACAGCCACTGACCACTTGCTGAGGCTCGGCGTCTCGGACGACTGTTGCTTGGCGATGTACTTGCGCATCAATTCGGTGTCGAGGTCCGTCGACTCCTCGTGCACCTGATACTGCTCGAGGAATTGGACGATCTCCGCGGCATCCACGTTCCGATACAGGGTGACCGAACTTTTCTTCACCTCTGCATGCGACCGCGCCACCCTCTCGACGAGGCGGCGGGTCGCCTCGAGGTTGCGCTCGAGCCATTCGGCGTCCTTGTGGTTGAAATAGCGCGTCTGCAGTCGGCGGCCGGCGAAGGAGACGTAGGCGGGAATGGCTGCGCCCATCTTCGCGGTGACACGTAAGAGGGGATGAGTGCGGATACGAACCGCGACTTCGACCGGTGTCGCATTCTGCTGCTGGTAGTAGTCGATGTCCGCACGCATCTCGTGCTCCACGGTGGAGAGGTGCCGGAATGCGGCTACGAGCGCTTCGGTCATCCAGATCCGAGGCAAATCCTCGTAGCCCGTCCGGAAACCGAACCACCGCCCCATCTGCAGGAGCGTGTCGTATGCGCTCGCTGAGCGGACGAAGAAACTGACGACCAATCCCTCCAGCGTCAGGCCACGGGAGAGCGTATTGCCCCCCACCGCGATGGCGACGACCTTCTCTTCTCCCTCGTAGTTGAGGCGGTCCGCGCTCCTGTAGTTGTCCAAAACGACCTTCGTGCGCTCGACGACGTTGAGAAGATGGGCGCGCACTTCCTCCCAAGACGTCTGAACGCGGCCGAAATCCTCCGCAGGCACCCTCACGGACTCGCGGTCCCAGTGCGCACGCCATTCCTCCAACGCCACGCCGCCCGAACGGATCTGCGAGATCGCGGCCCGCCGTAACGCTTCGAGAGGCTCGCGATACGCCTCGTGCACGTCGATCTTGACCGACGTGTGAATCAACATGGTGCTGTGGTCCAGCAGACCCCGGGCGCGCTTGGCCGCCGTCGCCAGCCAGAACCACCGGATGGCGTCAGCGAGCTCGTCGGTGATGGCCGGGGTGAATCCTGGGACATCGGCCTTGGTGAGCGGAAGCAGATCGCCCACCGTCTCCTCCGGCACCAGCCGCACCATGTCGTACCCGTCCAGAGCTCGCCCCGAGTCGTCTGTCTCGACGACATCACGGCCAAAGATCTTGTCTGGCCCGAAGTAGCCGTCCGGCCTAGGAAGATTGAGGATGAAGTCGCGGGGGTAGAGGTCGTTCTTCTCGGACGGGTCGATGAACACATTGGCGAACGGCGTCGCCGTGTACCCAATGTAGGTGCTCCGTGGCATGTACCCGAGGATCTTTTGGATCAGCGGATTGATCTGATTCGTCGCCACCGACGCCTGATCGGCTTCGTCGTCGATGACGAGCACCCGAGCGGTTTTCAGCGCATCCTGAGCGCCGGGCTCCTCCAGCCACTTGACGAGCCGGCGAAGCACCGCTGCGTTCTTCTTAACGACCGCAAGCAGACTCTTGTCCGAGCTGAGGGCGGCTGAGGCGGAGAAGGTTGGCTTGATGAAGTCCTTGTCCTCGCTCGTGAGAGTCATCCAGCGGTCCGGATTGAGGGACCTGAGCTGCGCATCGAGCCGCTTCTGGGTCTGTCTCCGCAGCCCGTTGTGGATGCCTGAGAGGACGATCACCATGCGGTAGTCCTCGTCGGCGAGCTTCGCGATCACTGATGTGAAGTTCGTCGTCTTGCCACTCTGCACGTAGCCGACAACGAGCCCCTTCGCCCGGAAAGAAGGCTTCGACGGACGAGGAGTATGGGCGACCACATGATCGGACGCCCTGTCCAAGCCGTCCAGACGATCCTCGCTCCAGCCGTCGGACACGAAGTGCTGCTTCAACGGATTCCAGAAGATGGAATCGTCGCCGGCTCCCGAATACCACGGCTCATGGTGTGTGGCTGCGATCACCAACGGGCCGCCGCTGTGCACCTTCGCGACGGCGTTCTCGTACTGCTCCGCCAACTCTGCGATCTTCTCGTCCGGCAGGTCACCTTGCAGTCGGGCCTTCGACGCCTCGACGCCGAACTTTTTCGCGTAATCCGCGAACATGACGAACAGACCCGACACCATTCCCCCGCACCCTCAAGCCCTTGCATTCCTAGCATTGGGCTCACGTGACGCGCGCCCCCCGCTTCGGGGGCAGCATCGCTTCAGGCTTGGCTGCGGCGTCGGAGATACTCGTAGTCGTTCGTTCCCACTCTGCTCGCTTGTGCTGACAGAGCGGCTATCACGCTCTGAGCCTTATCGAGCCGGAGATCTCCGAGCCACTGGAACCGCTGGCCCCGTTCTCCGAATCCCCAATGCCCGTCATTCCATGTGCCCACCACGGCACGCTTGGGCGAGGAAGGTTCGAAAGCGATCGAGCGGAGGTCAGCGAGAGACAACTTGTGAGTCAGCGTTCGAGGGCCGCCCTCTTCTCGTACCACAATCGCGAAACGGCCAGCGTCCCCCGGGGTCAAGGGCAGGAACGGGAACCGCGTCTCCTTGTCGAGACGAGTGCTGTCGCACAGTGGTTGCAAGCACAACAGGTATTCCGTGAGGACCGAGTAGGTGTAACGACCGCCCGCCTCCGTGCCGGGAACGCGGCGACGGGACCGTCGGGCCACAATAGACCCCAGTCGCAGGGTTGGCGGCAATCCGTCTTCGCCTTCTAGGTATCCGTCCCTCGCCAGGCTGGACAGGATCGAAAAATTCATGTCAGCGTCATGGGCAACTTCGCGCACGGCGGACTCGATCCCATCCAACGCCAAAGAGGTCACGCTCGACGTCTTCTCCAACTTATGAAGGTCAGCGCCCTTCTGCACGCGAACGAGGTCACCTTCGTGGCTTTTCATAAGCGTGGCGACGGCGTCGGCGGTCGAGACGCTTACGGCGGGCGTTTTCGCGTTCTTCCACACGAAGCGGTGAGAGTCGTCGGCAGACCCTCCCCGAATGGCTGCGGCTACGCGCTCGTCCGATAGGTGTTGTCGCACAGCACCGTTCGAGATCAAGGCCTCCACTTCGTCGGCGAAGAGGGACACCAGGAATTCCTCGGTAGCTGCCGGCGTAGTCATCGCTCTGTGGGCGATCATCGGGGCGTCCAGGCCACCATGGAAACGCTGCAGCAACCGGTGGGCTTGGTCCCGAAGCACGGCGAGTGACGTCAGAGCGATGCTCGGAAGGATGCCGTTTGCAGCGAAACCGGTGAATTCTCGGATGACTCGCGCCGCAACATCGTCGACTGACACTTCGTCTGGCTCGGCAGGGCCTTCGGCATGAACCTTTGAGAAGAAGACGATCCTGGCGTCGCCTACTGTCACCGACAACGCTTCTTCACCGCCATCAAAGACCTGATCGAACTTCTTCCTCAACCGCTCAAGTACCGACGCCTTAACCCTTTCCAGGTCGCGCTCACCCGAGTAGATGCAGATAAGTCGCAAGCGCGAGCCGACTTTGGAGTCCTGCGCAAGCACGGTTTCGATGAAGCTGAAGCTTGTGGGATCTTCCCCAATGGCCACGTCGCCGGTTGTCACCGCCGGCGCGCTGCCAATCAACCAATCGAGGATCACCACATCCGCTCGCCGAGCGAGCGACCCGAGAAGAGCGAGGTCCCGTTCTCGGCCGTCGCCAGACGGAGCTAGGACAGCACAGTTCATACCTAGCTGAGCAAACGCACGAACTACCTTCTCCGTGTCTAGTTCGCCAGCATCCTCCGCGCCGCGACTTGGCGGATGTTCTTCCGCCATGCCGCCGTAGCTATCATCGAAAACCGCAGCGCCAGACGTAGCGGTGTACGCTCCTCCGGAAGGCGTGTAAGCCTCATCGTCGAAAATAACTACCGATTGCAAAAATTGCTCGGCTGCACGAGTTGCTTCAGGCGCCCGAGTCATCACCTTGCACCCTTTCAATCTTGAACGCTGCACCGGGGTTGTTCGCTTCCAGAACGAGTCGCCAACCGTCGCGGGCTAGCAAGTCCCGAGCGAGAGATAACCCGAGCCCGCGGCCACCCCGCCTGCGGCCGAAACCGCGGACGAAGATCGCCTCTCGATCCGCAGGGCGGACGCCCGGCCCATTGTCCGCAATAAGGAAAGCCCCGTGCCGAGCGTCCAGGCGAACGGCGCGCCCGGTTTCTCGCTCCAGAACCCAATGCATCGCATTATCGACGAGGTTCACGAACACCGGGTAAAAGGTGCTCGGGTAACCTTTTACGGCCGCCCGCAGGAAGGCGTCAGTCGCCGTGATTTCGATTGCGTTGACTCGCATGCGTTCTTCGAATACGCCGAGCAGGAAGGCATGAATATCCGCTCCCGCGATCGAGGAAGCTTCGCGGTATAGCCTGCGTTGCAGAGGGGTGAAAAGTCGGAGGTAACCGTCAAGGTGCGTGAATGCCGCTCGGATGTCCCGCACCAATGGGGCGAGGGGAGGAGTCGCGCGAGCCCATGGATCCAACCCTCGCAGCCCGTTACGCACAGAGGCGATACTCGCCTCGAACTCATGACTGATAACCTGAACGGCCTGCCCTAACTGGACGAGTTCCAAGTTCTCGTCGATCTGCTCTTCCAAATCGAGAATGCGCTCCTTCAGATCGACCGTCTCATGGTGCAGCCCTTCCTGCGAGACGAGGTCCTCTGCCCGTCTCCGTGTCGAGCGCATTTCTTCAAGCCTTCGTTCGGCGGACGCCTCGATCTCTCGAGCCGTGGCTGCTTCGCCGCCGTCAACCCGACCAAGCGACTCAATCAGGTCACGAGCCGACTCTTCGAACTGCGTAACGGACTGGTCCGCGTGCGCCCCTAGTACTTCACGCGCCGCGTCGGCTGCTTGCCTCACTTCGGCCGCCATGCTCGTTAACTCCCTCTGCCGATTTTCAGCGAGAAGCCGAAGTCGTCGAAGGACTGGCGAGTCGACCGGCTCGTCTTGGGGCATTCCGAGCTTGTGGCGCGCGCTCAACAACAGCACCTCGATCTCGTCGAACGCTTGCTGCATCACCGCAGACGCATCGCCCGACAATCGCTTGTAGGCAGCCCAATCCCGTTCCAGCTCGGACGTCAACGGCAACCCTGCGGGGCGGCTGATCGCGATTCCGGCGCGAAGTTTGAAGAGCGCTTCTACCGAGACTGACGCGAGGGAGGGAAGATCTGAAGCGAGCTCTTGCCGCACGAGGTGAGCGAGTCCCGACCGGGTATCTCGCAGGACGCCTTGCACACCCGAAGCGAAGGCGCCTGACTCAACGGACCCGATCGCTTTATGAAGCTCTTTGCGGAACTCGTCCCGAGCTCTTTTCTCAGCTTTTGATTGCTCCGCGCGTCGGGCAACATTCTGACGCTGATCACGCCAAGTCGGATCCGCGGATGTCCGGCGCGAAAAATATGAAGCAGCGATCTGAATCAAGAAGCCGCTAAGGATTGATTCAAAATCTCGGAAAGCAGCATTCTCACGGAAACCTTCTCGTCCCGCCTTCTCCTGTAGGCGATGGTTCGATTGGCTGTCCAGAGAGACCGCACCGAACATGCGCCGGTACGAGAAGTAGTATGTGCCCGCATTCAGGGTACGTCGTTTCTCGATCTCAAGATAGTCGACGTCTGAGTTGCCGTAGGGCAGTACACGGATGCCATCGCGGTAAACGTACAACCCCCCTATACGATTCAATCTTGCGGTCATCTCGACGAACTCGTCCGGACTGAGCGTGGATTCGGATGCCTTCCCCTGCACGTACCCGAACTTGATTGAGAACGGGCCGCACGCTGTTCTTTCGTTACGGGCGTTGCCCTTCCACAGCTCTACAATGTCGACCGGCTTATCGCCGTAAATTCGTAGTTGCCCATGGAAGCGGCCGAGTTCATCGAACTCCCCCTCCACCGTGTGGTCCGCGTGGGCGAAGTCACTTTCGTCCCAAAAACGGGCCACCCCCTCGATCAGGTCTGACCCTTGAGCGCCGTCCCACCTCCAGAATGACGTCGCGAAATCAGGTGTCGAACTTGTGGGGGTAATCGGATTTGTGAACCCAATCAGGAATTTCTGGAAGTCGCTGATGGGAGCTCCGGATCCCTGCTCTTTGCGTTCCTCGAGCGCGGCTTCGAGATCTTCGCTGACAGGGCTCACTATGTACGTCGTGCCAGGCTCCGCTGCTAGGTTGGGGCCCTCGGCGGCGCAATATGGTCGAGGGTCGAAAGTCAGAAGATCGAGCTCGCGACGGATGCGATCCTGCCGATCCTTCCCGACGCGAGCGCCCAACTCGCTCAAGGAGGCGCGCACTTCGTCGCTCATTGAGACGAGTAGAGCGGGCGATACATCCGCGATCGTTTTCACAGTGCGAACGGGAACAACTACATCATTCAAGGTGAGTCCTGGAACCTCGAACAAAGTCCACTGAAGGAGCGCCACCACGAGCTCACCGGGAGCGCCCGAGCGCGCACCGCGCGCGCCACTGACGACTAGTAACTGAGGCCCGAGAGTCGCGACGGCCAAGCGACCGATGCCTTTTTCTCCCATCTGGCGCCGCGGCTCCATGCCGGGAGGGGGCGCGGAAGCGGTCTCGCGGCGATCTGCGACTTTGCTATCCGTCCCGATAACCAACCAACGTTCGAGGAAATCGGTGATGGACATCCCTGTGCCATTGTCACGAATCGTGACGGCGCTCCGCGCAGGGTAGTAGTCGCCTCGGACCTCTGTTGCGTAGGCGTCATAAGCGTTCTTGAAGATTTCGGAGACGGCAGTAGGTATGCCTGCAATCTGCTGCCTGCCGAGCATATCGATCGTTCGTGCGCTCGACTGGAAAACGGCCACCGACTACCCCATTCGTACGTGCGGGTCGCGACCTCGTTGACCGCGGACGAGAATTTCGAGCCTAAAAACAAGCTCACCTTCAGTATCTTGACCTATTCACGGCCCGAAGCACGAGCGCGCGGGAGCACTTCTTGGCGTTTCGCCTTTGCTGCATGAGAGTGACTCGCGACAGCTCTCGGTCGCGACCATGCCTGTGCCCCTGGAGGGACTCGAACCCCCAACCCTTTCCTTAGGACGGAACTGCTCTTCCATTGAGCTACAGAGGCGGATACGTCGACGAGTCTACCGAGCGGGGCAGGGTCGTTCGTGGTGGTCGCTTCGACAAGCTCAGCGCCAAGTCCCGTCAACGGGCGGTGGAGACGGTGACGGTGAACTTCGGGGTGCGCGACACCTGACGGGTGCCGCCGACGATGCGGTAGAGGGCCGGGCGGTAGGTGAGGTGCGAGTTGTAGACGGTCCACAGTTCGCCGCCCGGCTTGAGCACACGGGCCGCCTCCTCGAAGAGTCGGAGCGCGACGCCGGCGTGCACGGTCGACCCGGTGTGGAACGGCGGGTTGAGCAGCACGAGGTCCGCGCACGCGTCCGGCTGCTGCGACAGGCCGTCGTCGCGGCGCACGGTGATCGCCACCTCGTTCGCCTCCGCTGTGGCTCGAGTGGAGGCGACGGCCGCGGCGGAGGTGTCGGTCGCGAGCACCGCGAGCTCCGGACGCGTACGGGCGAGGGCGGTGGCGAGCAGACCGGTGCCGCATCCGAGGTCCACGGCCGTGCGGGCATCCGGATTCATCTCATCCAGGTGCCGCAGCAGCTCGCGCGTGCCGAGGTCGAGCTTCGGACCGGCGAAGGCGGCGCCGTGGGCGACGACCCAGAGGCCGAGCTCGTCGAGGTAGGCGCGCTGCGGCCACGCCGACTCCGCGGACGGGCGCGGGTCGCGAGCGCGGATGACGCGGGACTTCTGGCGTCCGAGGGAGGCGCGCACGTCACCGAAGTGCCGTCCGAGCACCTCGTTCATCGCGATTGACATGTGCTTGAGTCGCCCGCCCGCGAACACGGTCACCGACGGGTCGGCGAAGCGCGCGATCGTCTCGGCGACCTCGTCCAGCTCGCTGAGCGACTTCGGCATCTGCATGAGCACGACGCGGGACCCGGTCAGCAGCTCCTCGCCCAGGTCGAGGGAGCGGAAGCCCGTCACGCCCGTCGCGGCGGCGTTGTTCTGCAGAGCGAGCTCGCCCGTGTACGAGTCCTGGTGGGTGCGGATGTCCGCGGCGTCGTGCAGCGCGAGCGCCCCAAGGGTGAGGGCGCCGTAGCGGTCGCCGATCACCACGACCTCGCCCGGGGCGGCAGCGTGGAGGTCGTCGGCGGCCTCGTCGAGGATCAGGTGGTCGGAGGCGTCGTAGGCGAAGAGGTTGTCGGCTTCGACGTCCGGGAAGCGGCGGAGGGCCGTGAAGTCGAAGTCGGGCATGGGTTCCACCGTAGAGGCCCGTCGCGGCGCTCGATCGACGATGGCGGTCGATAGTGTCGACAAGCCGAACCGGCATCGACTGCAGAATGCGGGGCACTATGGCCGACGTCGGCACTAAGTACGAGACGCGAACCGTGCGGACATTGCGCGGCACGGAACCGCGAACGATTGCGAAGTGGGAAAAGGAGGGCTGGGAGGTCGTCTCTCAGTCACATACTCGGCTCCAGACGGAGCTGAAAATTCGCCGACCTAAGCCAGCGACTCCGTGGCGCCTCTACGCCATCGGGGGAGGCGTTGCGGCCGTGCTACTCACCGTCGCTATCGTCACGGGGATCATCAACGAAGGAGGTAGCTCCGGGCGGAATGAGGCCGCTGGGAACTCACGCGACGACGGCACTTCAGCTCCGAGCACGGCTGCCTCTAATGAACCTGAGCCAAGCGCCTCCTCCGCCCCGGCTGCGATCGCTTTGACCCCTGAGAGCAACGCTGAGCTCGCGGCGCTACTACAGCTTGGCAATATTTGCGACGATTCCATCGCCGCCTTCGCTGAGAAGTACAAGGGCGCAATGATCGCTTTTGATGGAAGCATTGGCGCCCTCAACAACCACAACGGCGCAACGACCCGGTACGACCTGCTGCTCGGTGCGGGCGACTTCAGCGAGACCTCGGCCCCCGGACCGGCCTTTCAGTATCGCGATGTCAATCTCACCAACGACCTGCATTACGTCGGGGTCGTACCCGACACGATCGGCGTTGGAACGAATCTGCGGGTGACCGCCGAAGTGGATGAGTACGAGCCGAACACCTGCCTCTTCCTTCTGGAGCCAGTCGAGACGTCCATCCGTTAGAGCGAGTGGTCGAGGAGCCCGCTTCGACAGGCGCAGCGACCGGCCCGAGAGGGTGGGTGCACGGCGCCCTCCCTCCCGCACATCCGCATCCATACCGTGGAACCATGACGAACAGCGGAACGCACAACACCACGTGGACCGAGGGCTCGCAGGTGGGGCTCTGGGTCACCGCCGACCGGCGGATCCGGCACGAGTTGCGCGCCGACGGCACCTACGTCGAGGCGCGCGGGCAGCGTGAGGCCGCGTACACCGGCCGCTACTGGATGGAGGGCACCCACATCGAGTACCTCGACGACACCGGGTTCACCGCCGACGGCGACTTCGTCGACGGCGTCCTGTACCACGCCGGGATGGTGCTGACGAAGGATGACTGACGAGCTCGGCGCGTTCCTGCGGGCCAGCCGCAACCGCACCGACCCCGCCCGCCACGGCTTCGGCGGCGCGGTGCGGCGCCGGGTCGCCGGGCTGCGCCGCGAGGAGGTCGCCGCCCTCGCCGGCGTCAGCGTCGACTACTACACGCGGCTCGAGCAGGGGCGTGAGACCCGGCCGTCGCTGCAGGTGGTCGACGCCCTCGCGGGGGTGTTCGACCTCGACCGGGATGCGCGACAGCACGTCTACCGCCTCGCCGGCCTCATGCCGATCATCGACCTAGCCCCCAGCGGCGACGCGCCCTCGCCCGAGCTGCGGCAGCTGCTCGACGCCTGGCCGCACACCCCCGCCGTGGTGTTCAACCACGCCTACGACGTGCTCGCCTCCAACCGGATCGGCGAGGCGCTCTTCGCGCCCTTCGATCCGGAGCGGAACCTGCTGCTGTCGGTGTTCCTCGACCCCGGTGCGCGTTCGTTCTACGACGACTGGCCCGCCGCCGCCCGCAACAGCGCCGGCGCGCTGCGGTTCGCGCTCGGGCAGGTTCCGGATGACCGGCGCCTGCTCGATGTGCTCGAGACGTTGCTGCGGCACAGCGTCGAGTTCCGCCGCCTCTGGGACGACCCCGAGGTGCGCGGCAAGAGCATGGAGTTCAAGCGCCTCAACCACCCGCAGGTGGGTCTGCTCGAGCTGACGATGCAGACCTTCGAGGTGCGCAGCGCCCCCGGCCAGCAGCTCATCGTCTACCACCCCGCGCCCGGCAGCCGGTCCGACGACGGCCTGCGCATCCTCGGCACGCTCGCCGAGACCGCGTCTCGACGGCTACTCGAGGACCCCCGCTCGGCAGGCCCCTCCATCGCGGGTAGTCGAGCGCCGGCGCTGGCGCCCGATTGCTGTGTTGGCACGCACCGCGCGGGATCCGTTCGGGAGCGGTAACGTCCGGTGCTCGGCCGCTCGATAGCATGTGAGCGAGTCTCCGGAAAGGACCCCATGCGTTCGACCTCGAGGATCCTGCCGCTGCTCGGCGCGGCCGCGATCGCCCTGTCGCTCACCGGCTGCACGAACCTCCTGGGAGCGCCCCTCTCAGCCGACGAGCGTGAGGCCGCGCCGGAGACCCCGACCGTGTCGGAAGAGGCGCAGCGCGCGTACTACGACAACGTCGTGCTGCTCTTCGAACTCTCCGAGACCGTACTCGGCGACGAGGCCGGTTCGTTCGGGGCGCCCACCGTGCGGGGCACGTGGAGCGAGGTCGACGAGGCGGCTCACGACGAACAGATCGAGGCGGGGCTCGCCGCGTGCGAAATGCTCGAGCATCCCGACGCCGCACCGGATGCCGAGCTGCGCACTCTGATGCCGTGGCTCGCCTCCCGGTTCCTCTGCGAAGACCAGCGCACCGCTGCCGAAGAGGCCGTGAGCGCCGAATACGGCGACGAGATCCTGCGAGTGCTCGACGCCTCGTTGCTGAAGGGCGGCGCGGACGCCAAGGACGTCTTTCAGGCCGTCGACACCTGCGGGGTGACCATCGAGCTGTTCTACACGTTGTCCGCCGAGTACACCCCCGACTACTTCTGCTGGATCATGCGCGCCAACGTCAACAGCGGCAACGATCACGAGGACGACTTCCTCTTCCTCTTCCGGCACACGGACGACGAACAAGAACTCGCCGACGCGAAGTTCGACGAGTGGGCCCGCCAGATGGGTGCCACCCCGAACTTCCTCGGCGAACTCAGCGAACAGCCACGCTGACGCGGGCGGATGGCGGGTGCGCCGGTATCGCGTCACGTCGCGGGCGCCGGCCCTCGTGTCGCCTCACCGGATCACGCCGGCTTCGACCCGCGGATCACCGACCGCCGCCGAGACTCCAAGTCGGATCTCCGACGATGGCGGAGGTCTCGCGCCACAGACGCTCCCGCTCTTCTTGCTGAGCGGCGAACGTGGGCAGCGGCACGACCTTCCCGTGCTCGTCGACGTAGACCTCCTCGGCCGAGCGCTGCCGACCGTCGGAGATGAGATCGCGGTAGACCGCAGCGATCGCGGCGGGATCCGCCGCCACACGATTCTTCGGCGCGTAGAGCATGCGCAACAGTGCCGGCTGCGCCGCGAGCCGGTCGGCGTCCAACCGCACGGCCGGAACTCGCAGACACGACACGCTCACGCGCTCGCCCGCCAGCTCGGCGAGGTGGACGGCCGTCATCGTCTGGGCGAGCTTCGAGTGGTAGTACGCCTTCACCGGGGTGTACCAGTCCGCCGAGTCGAGTTCGCCGTACCGGATGCGGATGCGCGGCATCGTCACGATGCCCTTGCTCGCGATGAACAACAACCGCGGTGATGCGGATGCGGCGAGTGCCGCGCTCACCCGAGCGGTGAACTCGAACGGGCCGAGGTGGTTGGTCTGCCAGACGGCCTCGTGCCCGTCGGGGGTGAACACCGCCTGCTTCTGCGACTGGTCGAACACCGCGGCGTTGTTGATGAGCGCGTCGAGCGGGCCGTCTGCGACGAGCCGTTCCGCCGCGGCACTCACGCTCGCGCGGGAGGAGAGATCCAGTCGCTGGATCTGGATGCGCGGGTCGTCGCCGAGGGCGGCGCGGGCGCGGTCGACGCTGCGGCAGAGGGCCACCACATGGTGTCCTTCGGCGGCGAGCAAGCGGGCGGCGCGGAGGCCGATGCCGGCGTTCGCGCCGGTGATGGCGATCCTCATGGGGTTCCCTTCGGGGCGTTGCGTTCGGAGGGTCTCGATAGGGCGGGCTCCGCCGCGCCTACTCGACCAGCGAGAGCAGAGGCGCGGTAGAGGCCGGGGAGGATGTGCTCGAACAGGCCCACCTCCTCGATGTTGTGCTTCAGCCAGGCCTGCGACATGCCCTCGACCCAGACCTTCGAGCGCAGGTAGGCGTTGATCGGACGCCCGAGACGCGACCGCGACCCGAGATCGAGGACGCTCACGTAGTGGGTGCGCCCGCGGCCCTCCGACCAGGTGTGCTCGAGCTGGAAGAACTGCGCCCCGGCGATGCGCATGACGAGACGGATGCCCGTGCGGTCGAGCTTCTCCACCCGGTCGATCGTGTCGACGCGGAAGCGCTCATCGCGCCCCATCGCCTCGACGATGCGGAATCGTGCACCCTCCGCCGCCCCGCCATCCGGTGCCTCGCGGGCGAGCGCCCAGTGGATGTGGTCGAGCGGATGCCACACCCGGTAGCGCTGCCGGATCGCACCCGCGTACGGCATGGTGTCGCCGATGTGCGAGAACCACCACAGCAGCATGTCGGGGGTCACTCCCTCGAGCGGTTCGTGGTCGATCGTGAGGCGGAGGCGCCGGCCTGGGAACTCCTCGATCGTCGTCGTGGCGCTCGAGACCGGCCGCAGCGGATGCAGAAGGGGCAGCGGATCGGGGAGAGGGAGGCGGCGGGCCATGGGTTCGGGCTTTCGTTCGGGTTCGCGTGGGGGTCTCGATACGGCGGGCTCCGCTGCGCCTACCCGACCAGCGGGCCGGGAACGCGACGGGGGGCGCGTCAGGCGAAGACGCGGAAAGGGTCGTACCCGGCGCGCACCGCGTCGAGACGCCGGGCGGTGTCGGGCGCCCAGATGCGATCGCGGTGCTCCCCCGGGTTCGCGGGGCCGACGAAGTTCGGCTGCAGCTCTTCCGCGACCCAGGGATGCATCGCGGAGAAGACGCCCTCGATGACGGCGGGGATGACGGTGTCGAGCAGTTCGGGCACGGGAGCGCCGACGATGTGCAGCGCGAACGCGGCGTCGCGGCCGGCGATCGCGTTCGGCGCACCCGCGGGTCGCGCGACCGCACCGCCCAGCAGACGCAGCTCGACGGCGGCGAGCGGCACCGGCGCATCCGGGCCCACCGCGGCGAGCAGCGCGTCGAGTGCGGCGTCGTCGAGGTCGCGCAGCAGCACACCGCCCTCGGTGTACGGCATGGGTTCGGCCGGATCCTGGTGGATCGCGCCGAGTTGCGCGTACGGCAGGTCCGCCACCCGCTCGAGCAGCGGCGTGCGCACCGCGCGCAGCGGGGCGAGCAGTCGCTCCCCCTCGGCGGCGGTGCCGGTGTAGGCGACCCGCACGTGCAGCACCGTCTGCCCGCGCAGCGGCTCCGGGATGAACGGCGCCGGGGGCAGCCGCAGGATCGCCGCCGACGTGCCGAACTCCTCCGGCAACGCGGCGCTCCAGTCGTTCCAGGCGTGCAGCACCGGCTCGATGTCGGGCGCCGCGAAGTAGACGCCGCCACCCCACAGCGTCGCGAGCGGGAACAGGTCGATCGTGACCGAGACGACGATGCCGAGTCCGACCTTGCCGCCGCGCAACGCCCAGAAGAGGTCGGCGTGACTCTCGGCGTTGACGATGAGGTGCTCGCCCACGCCGGTGACCACTTCGATCTCGCGCACGTGGTCGGCAGCGAAACCGAACTGCCGGGCGATCGGGCCCAGTCCGCCGCCGAGCAGGTAGCCGACCACGCCGACGTGCGGTGCCGATCCGGCGAGAGGGGCGAGCCCGTGCGGAGCGGCGGCGTCGAGCACGTCCTGCCAGCGGGCACCCGCACCGATGCGGGCGACCCGGGTCTCGGCGTCGACCTCGACCGAGCTCAGGCCACGGGTCACGAGGATGATTCCCGCATCCACCGGGCCGAGCAGGCCGTGCCCGGTGCCGATGGCCTTCACCGTGAGCGACTGCCGTCCGGCGATCTGCACGACCGCGGAGACGTCGGCGGGCTTCGACGGCGTGACGATGAGCGGGGCGCGGTGCCGCCAGGCCGTGTTGAAGGCGGGCACCAGGTCGGCGGCGGTCGGCTCCCCCGCGACGAAGACGCGGCCGGGCAGCGCCTGCCGGAGTTCGCGGAGTGCGGCCGCGACGTTGTACGGCTGCACCAGCTGGTGATCGATGAGGTCGGACATGGCGGCTCCCGGGTGTCGAAGGATGCGCAGCGCTTCCGCTGCTCCGCCATTGCCCCACGGCCGGCTTGACCGGCACTTGCGCGGGACTTACGGCACCGGCCTGCCGGGCGCGAGGCACCGCAAGGGGCACGCAGGCGGAGGTTCCTACCTTCGGCGACATGACCACTTCTCCACGCCGCGTCCGGCGGCTTCCGCTTCTCGGCGCCACCGCGCTGATCCTGCCGCTCCTGGTTCTCACCGGCTGCGGCATCATCCCCACCGCCCCCGCAGCCCCAGCATCCGGCGCCGTCGACTTCGAGGGGGTGCAGTCCGCGACGATCCAGATCGAGGCGGTCGGCACCTTCGTCGACCCCGAACAGGGCGGATACGAAGCCGCCGGCCGCGGTTCGGGCTTCATCGTGAACGACGAAGGTCTCGCGGTCACCAACAACCACGTCGTCGTCGGCGCGGGCACGCTCGATGTGTGGGTCGGTGGAGACACGGGCACGACCCTCAATGCGAAGGTGCTCGGCTCGAGCGAGTGCCTCGACCTCGCCGTCATCCAGCTGCAGAAGGGCGACTATCCGCACTTCGACTGGCGCAAGGGCGAGATCGCCACGGCGACCGACGTCTACGCCGCGGGTTTCCCTCTCGGCGACCCCACGTTCACCATGACGCGCGGCATCGTGTCGAAGGCGTCGACCGCGGGTGAGACGCCGTGGGCGTCGATCGACAACGTGATCGAGCACGACGCGAAGATCCGCGGCGGCAACTCCGGCGGCCCGCTCGTCGACGGGAAGGGCCGCCTCGTCGGCGTCAACTACGCCGGCAACGACCAGTACGACACCAACCTCGCGATCCACCGCGACGAGGTGCTGGCGGTGGTCGACGACCTGGCGAAGGGCGAGAGCGTGTTGAGTCTCGGCATTAACGCGCACGCCATCGCCGATGAGGAGGGCAACGGGCTGGGGGTCTGGGTCAGTTCCGTCGCCGCCGGCTCCGTCGCCGACGAGTCGGGCATCGAACCCGGGGACCTGCTCACCCGCCTGCAGGGCGTGACCCTCGCCTCCGATGGCACCCTGTCGGACTACTGCGACGTGCTGCGCACCCACGGGGTCGACGCGACCCTCGACGTCGACGTGTACCGCCCCTCCGACGGCGTGTACTACCGCGGACAGGTGAACGGCGACCCGCTCGAGGCCGTGCAAGTCGTATCGCAGGGCGGCGACGCCCCCGAAAGCGGAGCGGCGGCCGGTGAGTTCGTCACCGTCACCGACGACTCCGGCGCGGTGACGGTCGAGGTGCCCGCGGCGTGGAGCGACGTCGATGGATCGGGCTACACGAACGACGACGGCACCTGGTCGAGCGTCATCGCGACCCCCGACATGGCCGGCTTCAGCGACGGGTGGAACACTCCCGGCGTCTGGGTCTCCGCGTCGCCCGACGCCGCGCAGAACACGACCACCGATGCGCTGCTCGCCTCGGCGAACGAGTTCCTGCTCACCGAGTGCACGTCGCAGGGTTCGCAGCCGTTCGACGACGGCGTGCACTCCGGCGTGTTCGAGATCTACGAGGGCTGCGCGGACAGCGGCGCCGCGTACCTGTTCCTGGCCGCGGAGGCGAACGACGGCTCGTACATCATCACCGTCGCCGTGCAGGCGAACACCGAAGACGACCTCGCTGCCATCGATCGCATCATCGGCAGCTTCGTCGCCGCGTTCTGACCCTGCGGATGCCGTCCGCCGCTCCGGCGGACGGCATCCGGTCTGGAGACTCCCGTGACCCTCGCCCTCCACCACCTGCCCGAACGGACCGACACTCCCTCGCCGTGGACGGCGGAGGAAGCCGTGCTCGTGGTCACCCGTGCCGGCTCCGTCGTGCAGGTGACCGACGCTGCGCGGCGGATGCTCGCCGGGCGCGGGCTCACCGCCGACGCCCGCCTCACCGGGCCGCTGCTCGAGACGATCGGCGGCGTGTGGGCGCGAGCGGGGCGGTTCCCCGGCGATCCGGTCGCGCCCGTGCGTGCACACCTGCCGGGCGGCATCGTGGGCCGCGCCGTCGTGGTGCGGGGCGACCGCGGAGTCCGCCACGCCGTCATCACCCTGTCGCGCTCACGCGCGCACGGTGCCGTGTCGACACTCGCCGCGACGCACGGTCTCACGGCCCGGGAGACGGACGTCGTGATGCAGGTGCTCACGGGCGCTCCGACGAAGCGCATCGCCGCGGACCTGCGACTGTCGGCCTACACGGTGCAGGACCACCTCAAGGCGGTCTTCGCCAAGATCGGCGTCGGCAGCCGTGCGCAACTGGTCGCCCTCGTGCTCGACCGGCTCGACCTCACTGACTGACGGTCGTGCGCACCCACCCGGGCGCCGCGCCGAGTGCGTCGCCGACATGGTCGGTGAGCGCGGCGTCCGCGTCTCGATGCTCCGCCGCAAGAGCGTTCTCGCCGAGGGCGTCTGCGAGCCGGGCCAATAGAGCGTCCATCGTGCCCCATACCGCGAGGCCGCTGCCGACATCGATGAGCTGCCCGGCGAGTGGGCGCAGTCGTGCGTACACCTCGTCGAGCCGTGGCGAGCCGAGCAGCAGAGCCGTCTCGGCCGCCTGCGCCCACTCGAGCTCGCTGCCCCAGTGCGTCACTCCGGGCAGCCGGCGGATGTTCCAGCGCGACTGCCGCTCGCGGGCCTCGTCCGGCCGACCGGCCTGGGCGAGGGCGAGCACCGCGGTCCAGCGCAGCGGCGTGTGCTCCGGGGCCGCGGCCGCCTCGACGAGGGGGTCGGCGAGAGCACCGGGGTCGCCGTCCATCCGTTCGAGGGAATAGGCGTGGATGAGCCGCACCCATTCCGCGCCCCACAGGGTGGTGCGCGCGAAACGGTCGGCGGCGTCCGCGGCGAGCTCGCGGGCGAGCCGGAACTCGCCGCGCAGGATGGCGCGCCCCGTCACCTGGGTGGCGAGCTGGCTGTCGAGCTCCTCACGCAGCAGCCGGGGCACGAGGCGGGCCAGCCGGTCGAGGTCGTCCTCGTATCCGGCGATGTCGGCGTGACGCAGTCGCAGACTGACCCGGTGCATCCGCGCGACCGCCTCGGTCAGCGGCGGCAGCCCGTGCCCGGCGAGGGCGAGTGACTCGTCCAGGGCGGCGAGACGGATGGCATCGCGGCCGGGGAACCAGTTCGCGATGAAGAGGTTGTTCAGCACCCGCCCCCGCAACACCGGGTCGCCGACCTGGCGCGCGAGTTCCGCCGCACGCTCGGCCTCGCCGACACCGCGCAGGCGTTCGTCGCCGTAATAGCGCTCCACCGCGAGGGTGCCGAGCAGCTCCGCTCGCGCGCGCCATTCCTCCGGGGGCAACTCGGACACGAGACGCTCGAGCAGCGCGATGGTGCCGGCGTCGTGTTCGTCGAACTGCCGCCAGTTCCAGAAGGTGACCCCGCCGTACATGGTGACGGCGCGTACCAACAGCTCCCGGTCGTCGAGGAGTTCCGCCAGTTCGATCGCCCGACCGAGCGCCTCGGCGGCGCGCAGGACATCGCCGTCGAGCCGGCGTTCCTCGGCCAGGGCGAGCAAGGTCGCGAACCTCTCGGGGCGCGTCCCGGCGCTCACCTCGAGCATCTCGAGAGCCCGTTCGCGGTGGGTCGCCGCCCGCGGGTAGGCGTGCGCTGCGCGGGCGTGGTCGGCCGCGGCCACACTGGCGCGATACGCGTCACGCGACGGCATGCCCGCCGCCGCCTCGTAACGGTGGTTCGCGTACTGCTCGAGGTCGCCCGTGCCCTCCGGGTCGCGGCGCGCCATGGCGTCGGCGAGTCGCCCGTGCAGAGCGGCGCGTCGTTCGTCGCCCAGTTCAGCGAGTACCGCCTCCCGCGCGAGGTCGTGGGTGAAGCTCCATTCCCGGCCATCGCCGTGCACGAGCCCGCGCTCGCGGGCCGCATCGAGCAGCTCCGGCACGCGCGCGGGCACCACCTCGGCGGCATCCGCGAGCAGCGCCGTCGCGCATCGTCGTCCGCCCACCGCCATGAGCTGCAGCGCCCCGCGCGTGTCGTCGTCGAGGTCGGCCATCCAGCTGCGCAGCAACTCGATGGCGGACGAGGGCACGACGGTGCGCGGGCCCGCGGCGATCATCTGCCGCAGGAAGTAGGGGTTGCCACCGGTCCAGTCGAGCAGCTGCTGCACGACCACGGGCGAGGTGCCTGCCGGAAGCATGGCGCCGACCTCCGCCCGCCCGAACGGGTCGAGGTCGAACGCGTTCGTGTGCGGCAGACGGGCGATGTCCGCGAGCCGACGCGCGATCACCCCGTCGGGCGCGAGCCCCGAACGGCTCGCGAGCACGAGCGTGCAGGCACGGCGGGCGATGCCGGAGGCCAGCGCGAGCGTCGTGAGCACGGTGCTCTCGTCGGCCCACTGCAGATCGTCGAACACGAGCACGACGGGGCGACGACGCGCGTGCTCGACCACGCGGGCGCAGATCGCTTGTGCAAGGCGGAAGCGCCCTTCGTCCGACCCTGCGGCTCCGCCCGGCAACCGGTCGATGATCGCCTGCAACTCGCCGGCCCCGTCCCCGCTGCCGAGCGCTCCGAGTACCTCCTCCCACATCCACAACGGCGGTGTACCCGGGCCCTGCACGCCACGGGCGACCACCGCCGTGACCCCACGGCCATCGGCCGCCGCGACGGCATGCTCGATCAGCACCGTCTTGCCGATTCCGGGTTCGCCCGAGAGCAGCACCACACGGCCCGCGCCCGCGGCGGCGGAGCGGATGGCGTAGTCGATCGCGCTGAGCTCGGCGCGCCGCGAGATGATCTCGATGCCCGGCGCGGATGCGGTGGGCACGTCGTCGGACGAGGACTGCAGCAGGCGCTGGTGCAGTCGACGGGTGAGCGGGTCGGGGTCGACGCCGAGTTCCTCGGCGAGCAGTCGGCGGAACTCGTCGAAGCTCGCGAGCGCGAGCGCGGTCGTTCCCGCCGCGTGCTGTGCACGCATCCGCAGTCGCCATCGCCGCTCGTTGAGCCGGTCCTCGGTGAGCAGCTCCTCGATCAGCTTCTCGGCATCACCGCCGTGACCGAGTTCGATGAGGGCGGCGGCGCGCGTTTCGCGGGCATCCGACAGGCGTGACCCGAGGCGGGTCTGCACGGCACGCAGGTCATCGCCGAGCACCGCACCGCCGAACGGCTCCCCCGTCCAGAGCTCCTCCGCGCTGCGGGCGGCCTCGAGGGCGGCAGTCCACTCCTGCGCGTCGGCGTGGGTGCGGGCCTCGGTCGATACCTGCACGAACCGGGTGACGTCGATCTGGTGTTGCGGTCCGAGCAGCACGTACCCGTGCCCGCGGGTCTCCACCTCGAACGGTGTGCCGGCGAGCTGCCTCCGCAGCCGCGAGACATACACATGGAGGGAGGCCTGCGCCGAGTCGGGTGCGTCGTCGGGCCACAGTTCGGCGATCAGGCGGTCGGTCGGCACGACGCGGCCATCGGCGACGGCGAGCCGGGCGAGCAGCGTGACGACGCGACCGGGCCGCAACACCGCTCCGGACAGCGAGATGGTGCCCAGCAGACGGAGAAGGGGCGGGTCGTCGCTCACGATGCCGTCGCGGGCAGCCCGCGGAGGTAGGCCGCGATCACGGTGGCGGGGTCCGCGCGATGGCCCGAGTCGACCCCGCTGCCGGCCAACCGGTCGAAGAGCAGTCCGTCGACGACCACGAGGAGTCCCCGCGCGGCCTCGTCCACATCGGGGGCTCCGGCGGCCGACACGACGGCCCGGGCGCCGGCGAGCATCTGTTCGCGGATCGGAGACGAGTTGGTGATGAAGCGGTGCAGCTCCCGGTCGGAGTGCAGGTCGACCGCGAGCGCGAAGCGGGCGAGCTGGTCATCCGACCGGGCCGCGATGCGTTCGAGAAGCGCCGCGAGCGCCCCTGCTGCGTCGGTCACGGTCGCGCCCTCCCGTTCGACGACGGCGGATGCGGGGCTCGCGCTCAGATCCGCGCGTGTGCGGTTCGCGAGTCGGTGCACCACCAGTTCGATGAGCTGCTTGCGCGTGCGCACGTAGTACGAGGTCGACCCGGTCGGGAGATCGAGTTCCCTGTCCACGGCACGGTGGGTGAGCGAGCGCAGTCCCTCGCGGGCCACGATGCGGATCGCCGCGTCGGCGATGGAGGCGCGGCGGTCGGATGCGGCCTCGCCGGGGCGATTATCCGGCTCGTTTCTCGTCATCGTGGTGTCCCCTTCTCGCGCCACCGAGGGTAGATGCTCTACGTCCGTAGAGTCAACGGCGCCGCGTGCAGGCTCGGGTCTTCCACTCGATCCTCTACGGATGTAGAGTACGCATGCAATCATCCTCTACACAAGTAGAGGATGAGATCGAGGAGGAGTCATGAGGGTCGGAATCATCGGGGCCGGGATCGGCGGTCTGGCGACCGCCGTCGGCCTGCAACGAGCGGGAGTCGAGACGCACGTCTTCGAGCAGGCATCGAGACTGCAGCCGATCGGCTCCGGCCTGTCGATCTTCGGCAACGGTCGCACCGCGCTCCGTTCGATCGGGCTCGGCGACGGGTTCGACCGCATCGCGGCGGCGAGCGCCGCGAAACTCACGGCGGGGCAACGACGTCCCGACGGCGCCTGGCTCTCGGTCACTCCCGCTCGCGCGGTCGCCCCGTTGCGCATCGTGCACCGCGCGGACCTGCACGACCTCCTGGTCGGCGCCGTCGACCCGTCGACCCTGCACCTCGGATCGGCCGTCGAGGCGATCGGCACCGATGGTGCCGTCGCCAGCGCGGATCTCGTCGCCGAGCGATTCGACGTGGTCGTCGCGGCGGACGGCATCCGCAGCCGTACCCGGGCCGCGCTATGGCCCGACGATCCCGGTGTGCGCTACTCCGGATACAGCACGTGGCGTGGCGTCACGGACGTTCCCGTGGCGCTGGATGCGGCCGGGGAGACCTGGGGCGACGGGTTGCGCTTCGGCCTGGCACCACTGGTCGATGGGCGGGTCTACTGGTTCGCGGTCGCCACGATGCCGGAGGGGGCGCCCGCCGCGGGCGAGAAGGAGCGGGTGCAGGAGCTGTTCGGCCGCTGGCACGCGCCCATCGCCGATCTGATCGCGGCAACCGACGCCGCGGCGATCGTGCGGCATCCGATCTCCGACCTCGCCGGACCGCTGCGCACGTTCGTCCGCGACCGCACCGCGCTGCTCGGCGACGCCGCCCACGCCATGACACCCGACCTCGGTCAGGGCGCCAACCAGGCCCTCGAAGATGCGGCCACCCTGAGCGCGCTGCTCGCCGCATCCGCCCGTGGCGACGGCGACCTCCAGGGCGCGCTGACGAGCTACGACGCCCTGCGCCGCCCGCGCACCCAGCAGATCGCGAAGCGCGCTCGGATGGTGGGCCGGCTGGCGCAGTCGTCGGGCCGTGTGCGCACCGCCCTGCGCGACGCGGTCACCCGTGCCACCCCGCCCTCGACGTTCGAGAAGCAGCTCGACGGCATCCAGTCGTGGCGGGCACCGGCCGGACTCAACTGAACCGTGGCACGTCGGAAGCGCCGGTGCGACCTGGTCGCACCGGCGCTTCGTGTGTCAGGGGGTCAGGCGCCCGCGCCGCACTCCTCCGGCGTCGCTCGCCGCAACGGCAGCTCGGGCACCGGCTGGATGTCGTCGGCGGCGGCGGTGACCCCGTCGTAGGTGATCGTGCCCGAGGTGTAATCGATCGTGAGGAACGCGCCCCCGTGCTCGGTGCGTTCGAACGACACGTCGCCCTCCCACGTGCCGAACAGCGTGTCGCCGCCGAAGCTCAGGGTCGCCTTCTCGGTGACGAAGCCGATGCCGCCGACCGGGTCGAGGCTGAAGGCGATTTCGCCGCGGAGCGTGCCGCCGTTGCCCGCGGGAACGCCCTCGCGGTGGATGACCCAGTCGCCCTCCATCCCGTCGCACTTGACGCCCGAGTACGTGACCCCGTCCTCCTCGACGTCGACGACCCATCCCTCCGCGACGGCATAGTCGAGTTCGAGCAGCCCGATGCCGCGATTGGACGTGACCGTGTAGAGCACGGTTCCGGTGCCGTCGCGATCCTCGGGCCCGGTGTAGGTGACGACGGCGGGCGTCGGCTTCGGGAAGCTCTCCGGCTCGACCTTCGCCCCGCCTTCCGTCAACGCGGCCGCGGCCATGCCCTCGATCTCGGCGGAGTCGACACGGCTCGTCGCCGTGATCGACTGCTCGAGCTGCTGGCCCGGTCGGGTGAGCGCGTCGGGCCCGGGAGTGACGGCGACCGTGAGGCACGATCCGCCGCGCAGGAACTCCTCGACCAGTTCGAGGATGAGCTGCGCGGATTCGTTCCCGGAGTCGCGCTGGGCCGCTTCGAAGTCAGCAGCCTGCTCGGAGGTGACGTGCTGACTTCGCCGCACCACCTCCCACTCCCCCTCGACCTCGAAGTCCCCGGCGGAGACGTCTCCCACCGATTCGAAGCTCCCGGCGCCCTCGATGTAGCTGCCGGTGCCCGCGTCTCCCCGGCTGGAGAGGGCGCCGCTCACCTCGACCGTGAACGCGCTGATGCGCGCGTCGTCGTTCACCCGCGCCGTGAACGCCACGCTCTGGTCGTAGTCGCCGGTGAATCCCGGAGCCGCGGTCGCGGCGCCCAGCGACACGTTGCCGGCCAGGCGACCATCCGCATCCGGGCAGGCCTGCACCTCGATGTCGCTCTGCAGGTCGAGGGAGCCTCCCGCGTCGTTCACGCGAGTGCTCCCGGATGCCGTCAGCGCTCCCCCGGTGAAGCTTCCCGTGAGGCTCGAATCGCCGAGCGCGAACGACAGGTCCGCGTCGAGCGCGCCCGCTCCGATGCGCCCCGCGTCGGCCGCGGCGACGAGGGCCTCCTGCACGGTCCACGGGGTGTGCAGCAGACCGAGGTAGGCGCCGCTGAAGTCGTGGCCGGTGACTGGGTTGTCGACGACGGTGTCCATGGTCGCCGTGCCGAGTGCCGAGGGCGGCGACCCCGCATCCGCGAACATCGCGGCGAGCGAGGCGTCGGCCCGCTCGGCGAGCGGACGCAGTGCGTCCCGCAGGGTGCCGGCGGCGGCACGTTCGCCGAGTTCGTACATGAGGTCGTCGAGTCGCGCCGACGCGTCGGTGATCGCGGCGATCCGGTCTCGGGCGTCCCGCGCGGTCGGAGTGGGTGCGGGCGGGGGCGCCGCGCAACCGGCGAGCAGTGTGAGCAGCAGAACGCCCGCCGGGAGCGCGACGCCGCCGATGCCGAGCAGGAGCAGTCCGCTCGGGGTGATGCGGCGGCCTCGCGTGGTCACCGTCCGGAGCGGGATGTGCGAGCTGCGGCGCACCCGTCCGAGTTCGACCCCGCGGAAGGCGAGACGCGCACGGAGGCGACGCCGTCCGCCCACACCGCTCACCCGCACCCGCACGCCACGGGCGAGTTGGTGCGACTCCTCCGGCGCGGTCATCGATTCTGCTCGCGATACCAGGCGATCGTGCGGGCCGCGGCCTCGCGATACGAGGTCGGATCGGTGCCGAACACGCCGGTGAAACGGGACGCGTCGATGGTGAACGGCTGCTCGAACTGGTACAGCATCTCCGCGCCCTCCCGGGCCAGCGGCCACACGGCGCCGAGCGCGCGTCCCGCCCGGCTGCTGAGCGTGCGGTACCGCATCCGTGACCCTGCCGCGGCGTAGGCGATCGACATGAGCTCGCGACCCGTGATCGCCGGCGGGGTCGGGATGTGCCACGCCGCGCCGTCCGCGCGGTCGTCGTCGGCGAGCACGATGAGCCCGCGAGCGAAATCGTCGATGTAGAGCGGGGAGAACGGCAGCGTCGGATCGCCGAGGTAGGTCGCGGTGCGCCCGCGCGCGGCGGCGCCGAACAGGTTCGCCCCGAGGAGCGATCCAACGCCAGGACCGAAGAGCTCGGGGGCGCGACCGATCACGACGCGCACCGTGCCTCGGGCGTGCGCGTGCAGCAGCGACTCGGCGAGGAAGGCACGCAGCGCGCCCTTGTTACTCACCGGCAGCGACGGCAGGTCCTCCCGCATGGGGCCGTCGACGCGACCGTACATCCAGGTGTCGTCGGCGAAGACGAGCTTCGCGTCGGAAGCGGCAGCGGCTCGGATGAGGTGGTGCGTGATCCGCGGGAAGTCGACGAGCCAGCGCGCGAACGTGGGCATTGCACAGTGATAGACGACATCCGATCCGGCGATCGCCGCGCGCAGCCCGCGCTCGTCGAGCGCGTCGGCGTGCACCTGCTCCACATCGCTCGGGGCGTTGCGTAGCGGGCCGCGCGTGACCGTGCGCACGCGGGAACCGCGCGCCGTCAGCTCGCGCAGCAGCACCCGCCCGGTGGCGCCGTTCGCGCCGACGATCGTGTGAACGGGGATGTTCGTGGTCATGGTGTCCTCCCGGACGGTCGTTGAGGCGGGGTCAGAACATGCCGCCGTGGGCGCGTTGCAGCGCGGCGAACATGTCGGTCCGCCGGTGTTCCCCCGGGTTGCGGTCGTCGAGCGACCGGCTCGTGTCAGCGGTCGCGGGGCGAATCACCGCCGGCACGATGGCGGGCGACACACCGATGCGGGCGGCGGGGCGGAGGCGCGGGATGCGGGCCAGCGCCCGGGTGGTGATCGCGGTGAGCGACATGTGGTCCTCCAAGGCGGAGCACGTCGGCCGCGCTCATCGCCCCGAAGGTAGGAGGAACAGTGCAGGGGCACATCCCATAAAGCCGGGGTCTTCGACTCACCGCAGCTGCGCCGTCATGATCGACCGACGCGGGCGCGGCTCGCCCTCCCACCCCCGCTTCCACCGGTACGACCCGGCGCGCCGCGCCTCCCGCGGCATCGACCCGAGGGCGTACCGACTGGTCAGCTCCTTGATCGCGGCGGCCAGCAAGCCGACGTACACGGTGCGCTTCGGTCGCCCGTCGCCATCGGTCAGCTGCACCACGCCATGGCCGCGGCCGAGGCTCATACTGAGCCCGATGTACCGGTTGCTGAACGGCTCCGCGGATCCGCCGGCGAACTCCGCCGCGATCATCTCCGCGACATGCGCCCCCATCGGCAGCGCGGTCGCGCACGCCATCCGCAGCACGGCCTGCCGTTCCGCGGGCATCGCCACCGCATCCCCGGCGCCGAAGATCCTCGGGTGCGCGACGCTCGCGAGGCGCTCGTCGACGAGCAGGCGTCCGAGGCGATCGACGGTCAGACCGCTCTCGGCGGCGAGCTCCGGAACCGCGAAGGAGCCCGACCAGATGGTGAGATCGCTCGCCAGTCGGCGGCCATCGGCGAGCAGGAGATGCCGCTCGAGTTCGGCCTCCACCCGCGCGTGTTCGAGGACTCCGACGCGCAGGCGGCGGAGTCGCGCACGGACGACGCGACGAGCGACGGGCCCGAGCATGGGCGCCACCACGCCGGAGGTGACGAGGGTGACGCGTAGGGGCCGGCGGTCCGCGATCTCGGCGGCGGTCTCGATGCCCGTCGCGCCGCCCCCGACCACCGTGACCGTCGCGCCGGGCGGAAGGCGTCGCATCCGCTCGCGCACATCGTGCGCGGCTTCCAGGTCGTTGAGCGATGCGCGCCGTGCATCCGCCGCCCCGCTGCCCACGGCGTAGACGAGGTAGTCGTAGTCGGTGGTGGTGCCGTCATCGAGGAGCACGCGATTGCCGGCGGCGTCGATGCGCTGCACGCGACCGAGCCGGTGGCGGATGCCAGGGGTCAGCATCGCCGTGAGGGGCACTTCGGCGCTCCGGCCGGTTGCGACGTGCTCGTGCAGGCGGATGCGGTCGACGAACGTCGCCCGCGGACTCACCACCATCACCTCGACGTCGGGAGGGCACAGATGGCGGAGGCGGTTCGCCGCCATGACGCCGGCGTATCCGGCGCCGATCACGACGACGCGGCGAATGGGTGCGGAGGTTGACATGCGGCGCACGGTAGTGGCGCGGCACCCCGCAGGGATCCCGCAAGTCTGGTGCAACCGCTCCGGCGGAGGGTGGCGGGATGACGAACCCTTCGACGACTGTCACGGCGCGCCCCGCCACGCGTGACGATGTGCCACAGCTCGCGGCGGCGCTCGGCGCCGCCTTCCAGACCGATCCCGTCATGTCGTGGATCTACCCCGATCCGGGTCACCGGGCACGGCGCGTGGCGCCGATGTTCGAGGTGCTCGCACGGCGCTTCCACCTCCGACACGGGCACACCCAGGTCGCTACTGACGGAGCACGCACGCTCGGCGGCGCCATGTGGGACCCGCCGGAACACTGGCAGGTGGGCGCGGTCCGCACCCTTCTCGCGCTCCCTCAGGCCGTCGCGGCGATGGGCGGCGCGACCGGACGCGGCCTCGCGGTGACGAACGCCTTCGAGGCCGTGCACCCGTACGAACCGCACTTCTACCTCGCCTACATCGGCGCACGCCCCGAGGCGCAGGGTCGCGGCGTCGGCTCGACGCTCATGCGTTTCGCCCTCGCCGAGGCGGACCGGCTCCGGATGCCCGCGTACCTCGAGTCGAGCGACGAGGCCAACGTCGGGTACTACGAACGGTTCGGTTTCCGCGTCGTCGGGGAGGTACGCCTCCCGCACGGACCGCTCGTACCGACAATGTGGCGCCCAGCGCAGAGCTGAGCGACCGTATCGTCGACATACCGGGGCGCCGGCTGGGAACGCGCGACGCGCGGCGACCGGCTCAGCGATCGGGCCGCCGTCACCTGCCGAGGTGCGCGAGCGACGTCACGAGTGTGTCGGGCAACCCCTCGGGCCACACGAACAGCGGCGCCGCCTCGCGCTGCTGCGCGAAGCCGTGCAGCGCCACCCACAGTGCCGTCGCGTCGCGGAAAGGGTCGGTGCTCGCCGACACGCCCTCGGCGACACACGCCTCGATGGCTTCGACGAGCACGGCGAGCGCGTTCAGGCCGAGCTGGTTCAGCCGCTCGGCACGCTCCGGGTGCTCGTCCACCACCTTCGCCGCGTTCCACACCCCGCCGAACATCAGTGCGTAGTGCTGCGGATGCTGCTGGGCGTAGTCGAGGTAACGTGCGGCGATCTCGCGCAACCGCCGCTCGGCGGGCAGGTCGTCGAGGTCGGCGCGGAGGGTTGCCGCGAGGTCGGCGAAGGCGTCCTCCGCGACCGTCGCCATGATCGAGTCGACGTCGGGGAAGTGCCGGTAGATCGACGGGGCGGCGAAGCCGGCGCGACGGGCGATCGAGCGCAAGGTGATGGGCTCACCCTCCCCCAGCAGCTCGCGTGCGGTGTCGAGGATCTCGTCGCGCAGGCGGACGCCCTGGCCGCGCGGGTTGCGCGACCGCTCCACCTGTCCGACGGTTCCCGAGGTCACGGCCATGAGGTTACCCCCGTCATCCGCCGGCGGCGTCGTGAGCACCGCCGAGCAGCACGATCTTGCCCGCGTGGCTGCGCGACTCCACCGCGTGCATCGCCTCCCGAACCTGCGACAGCGGATACCGCTCGGCGATTTGCGGACGGATGGCGCCCAGCCGCACGAGCTCCAGCAACGCATCCACCGCCTCCCGCTGGCCGGCGTTGAAGCGCGACCGGTCGCGTCGGCCCGCCCAGAAGTCGAAGAACCCGCCCGAACGCCCGTCAGGCAGCGCGCTCCACAAGGCGAGCCGCAGGATGAGCTTCAGCACCGGGATGCGCGGGTTGCCGCGGTCGTTCACCGTCGCGACGCTGCCGTACGAGACGAGCCGCCCGCCGCGGCGCAGCAGCCGCCACGACTCGCGCAAGCCGGGTCCGCCGATGTGGTCGAAGACCGCGTCGACGCCCTCGGGCGCAAGCAGCCGCAGCTGGTCGTACGCGTCGGGGGCGCGATAGTCCACCGGCTCGACGCTGCGGGCGCGCAGCGCCTCGTGGTGCTGCGGCGACGCGGTGCCAAGCACACGCAGCCCGTCGTGCCGGGCGAGTTGCACGAGCAGGTCGCCCACTCCCCCGTTCGCGCCGAGCACGACGACGGTTCTGCCGGCGCGCGGTCGCGCCATGGCGTGCAGCATCTTGTATGCCGTGATGCCGTTGACGAGCAGCGCCTCGACGGTCGCGGCGTCGATGTCGTCGGGGACGGGCAGCAGGTCGGCTGCGTCCACCACGACCCGGCTCGCCCATCCGCCGGTCTTGGTGACCGCGGCGACGCGACGGCCGAGCGTGGACGGGTCGACGCCGGCGCCGACCGCCTCGACGCGACCGACGAGGTCGTAGCCGGGCACGAAGGGGAACGCGGGCTGGTCGTAGTACCGGCCGCGCATCATCTGCTGCTCGGCGAAGGAGATGCCGGTCGCCTCCATCCGCACGAGCACCTGGCCGGCGCCCGGGGTGGGCGGCGTCTGGTCGCGGAGTTCGAGTCCGTCTGGATCGGTGATGCGCGGCAGCACCACCTCGATCGACTCGGTGGTCGACGGAGCGCTCGTGGTCGCGGCATCCGTGTTCTCGGTCGCGGGCATCAGCGGCGACCCTTCCAGTAGAGGCGCACCAGCAGCGCGACGGCGGCGAGCACGATGAGGGTGAGGAACGCCGGATGCATGTCCTTCGACAGGCTCGGCGCCGGGTCGTCGCGCAGGTTGAGGACGGCGAGCGGGATCGCGTACAGGGCGGCGACGGCGGTCGCCCACCAGCGTGCAAAGTGCACGCGGGCGTCGGTGAAGCTGCCGATCAGCACGACGAGCACGGGCACGAGGGCGATCATCGCGAACTCGGTGAGCAGCAGCACGGGCACGGCCCACGCGGCGACGTGGAAATAAAGCGGCGCGCGCCGCGTCGAGGTCGTCGGAGGGGCGGCAGTGGTGGTCATGAGATTCCGTTCCGTAGTTTGCTTACGGGCGTAAACCTACTCCTTAAGTGAACGGGTGTAAAGCGATCGTTGCGGATGCGCGAACGAACTGGGTGATCGGCGCCTCCGCGCCGGAGCCGCGCTCCGCGGGGGTCTCGATACGGCGGGCTTCGCCGCGCCTACTCGACCAGCGAGGGCGGCTTGACCCTGTGGCGAGCACACGGTGTCCGATGGGCTGGACCCGAGGGGAAGGACGCCCGATGACCGACCACATGTATGCCGAGCAGCACGCCCGCGATTCCACCAGGAAACGACCCGGCTGGGTCGAGATCGGTGTCGGGCTCGGCGTCGGTGTGCTCGTGCTGATCGCGATCGCACTACTGACCCCGCTCGCGAGCGGCTCCGACCCGGTCGTCTACGGACTGCTGCTGGCCGCGGCATCCGGCGCTCTCGGGCTCATCGGATTCGCGGCAGCCTTCGCCGTGCGCCTGCGCTCGTGGGGCGCCTTCAACGTGCGCCGCACGACGTGGAAGTGGATCGCGCTCGGGGCGCTCGCGGGAGTTGTCGCCCTGCTGCTCAAGGGACTCGTGAACTTCGGCGTCATCGCGCTGACGGGCCTCGACGACTCCCCGCAGGCGCCGTACGGCGACGCGGCCGGCGGCGGCGTGCTGCCGCTCATCCTCACCTTCGCGTTCCTCACGATCCTGACGCCGCTCGGCGAGGAGTTCCTGTTCCGCGGCGTGATCGCCACGGCGCTGCTGCGCTACGGCTGGTGGGCCGGCGTAGTGGGCAGCTCCGTCGTGTTCGCGCTCTTCCACGGCATCAGCCTCGCGCTGCCGTCGGCCCTCGTCGTCGGGATCATCGCGGCCGAGATGATGCGGCGCAGCCGGTCGATCTGGCCCGCCGTGATGGTGCACGTGGTCAACAACGCGGCGTTGCCCCTCTTCGTGCTGATCGCGGGGAGCGCCGCGGTCGCCTGAACCTGCGGCGCGCGGTACCCGTCGGCCGGGCCGGGCGCTTTGGCGCCCGTATCGACCTCCAGCAGCGAGGGCACCGACCACGGATTCGCGCACACGGCGTCGGCCGACTTCGCGTCGCCGATGCGTGAGTTTCCCTCCGGCCGGTATTGTCATGGGGCCTGCCTGCCTCGTGGGGGACGTGCTGAGCAGGTCGACTTGTGTGCTTGCGAACGGGGGCTCCAGTGGGCGAAGCGATGGACGGCGTGGGCACGGGTACCGGCCCATCGGAGGCATCGGGGGCGTACGTCGCGGAGCTCGGGCCGACGCTGAGCAGCTCGTTTGGAAATCCCGCGGCAGTCACCGCACTGGTGATCCCGCCTGCCGTCATCTCGGTGCTCGCGTTGGTGCCCGTGTCGCTGCTGTCGCCGAACGCCGCGTCGCTCCTCAACGGCGCGATCGTGCCCGTCGACCCGCCGACTTGGTTTCCCGTCGTTCAATCGACGCTGCTCGTGCTGTGGGCGATCGCGCTCGCCTTCGGTTCCGCGGCGGCGGCGTTCGCGGTCGCGGCGCGCGCCGGAGGGATTCGTGCGAGCGTGACCGACGCCTGGCGCGAGGCCGGTCGGCGGGCACTCCCGCTGTCGATCGTGTTCATCGTGCTCGGCATCATCGGCGCGGCAGTGACGGGGGCGACGCTGGCACTGGCGGCGGTCTCGCATGTTGCGGTGGCGCTGGTGTTCATCGCGGTCGCCATCGTCGTGATCGCTCCGATCCTGGCGGCACCCTCGACGGCACTTCTCGCTCGGCGGGGGCCTTTCGCGGCCCTTCGTCACGCCGCATCCGTGCCTCGGTGGAGCCGAGACGCCGTGGTCGCACGCACCCGCATGTCGCTCGGCGTGGGGCTCGGCGTTGCTCTCGCGCTCGGCACCGTGTGGCTCACCCGCGATCTCGAGGGCTCCGTGCTCGCTGTGCTGCTCCGCGATGTCCTCCGCGCTGCGGCGCTCTACGCGGGTGTGCTCTTCGCAATCGGATGGCTCACGACTGTGGCGGTTGAGGCGCGGGAGATCGGGCGTTTCCCCTGGCAGGTGACACCGGTGCGGGTCCGACACCCCAGTCGGGCTCTCGCGTTGATCGGACTGGTGGCGGTGGTCGCGGCACCGATCTTGGGCGGACTCGTCGCCGCTGTGAATCCCGGCGGGCTTGCGCGAATCACAGTCGCGGAGGCCGGCAGGCATTGGGAAGACATCGAGGCGGTCCCTCTCGGTGATGGGGCCGCGGTGTTCAGTTCAATCGGCGACGAGGGCGGGCGAACGAGCATCTGCTTGGAGGCGACGTGCCGCGACTTCGACAGTCCGCACTACGGCGGCGTGTCGGCGGTCGGCCTGCCGAACGGGTCGGTTCTGTACGTGCGTGTCGGCCCGGTGCTCAGCGACGGCCACAACTTCGAACAGATCGAGGTCGTCGCGGCGAAGTTCGAACCGTCCGAGGCCGCGGGCGTCCCCGAGCGCGACGAACATGATCAACCCGTCCAGCTGCGGTTGACTGCCGACGATGATCCGCTCGGCACCGCTTCGACGCTCTGGACCGAGGACCTCGACGAGGATGCGTACGGCGACCCGGATCAGGTCGATGACACGGTCACCACCATCGGACTCGACGCGCGCGGATTGCCGGTGGTCGCTCTGCTGACCGCCTCGGAGGTGGCCGACTACGGCACGCTGAGGGTCTTCCGCTGCTCCGACGACGCGTGCACGGACTCGAAACTCTCCGCCCAGGCCGACGTGCTGTGGCAGTACCCGTTCGCGTCCGCGGAATGGGCGATGGCGGACATGGTCGTTCTCCCCGACGGCACCGTCGGGGTCGCCGTCGTGCATCCTCACAACGGACCGGCACCCCTGCAGTTCGTGGCGTTCCCTCCGGAAGGTGATCCGACGGTGACCGTGCTCGACGACATGCCGCGGGAGATGGGCATCGGCGACCGGGATCGCAGCTCCGGAGTGCGCGCCGCGGTCAACGGCGAGGGCACCGCGACACTGGCCTGGCGTGCACTCGGCGAGATGACAGGGCATCTGCTGACCTGTGGTGACGCCACCTGCTCCACGCACACGACAGTCGACACGCTGCCGTCGGGGTCGGATCCGTACTATCCCTCGGCGACCCTCGCCATCGACGACAGCGGCCGACCGCTGTATCTGCGCCGCGACGTGAGCGGGGTGGTCCGCCTGGTGTCATGCGAGGACGTCACCTGCGCGACGACCAGCGAAACCGCGCTTGCGATGCCTGAGTACCCCGGCGGGCCGATGGCGCTGACCCTTGGGGTGGACGGCCGGCCCATCATCGTCGCCGCTGCTCCGCCCGTCGATCGCGAACTGGAGCGCAGGATCACGGAGCGCTCCTTGGTGCTGGAGTGCGCCGATCTGCGCTGCGGACTGAATTGACGCCGTCCGACCCATGACATCGATCGAAGCGGCGAACGACGTCGAGGGGGTCGGGCACGGGCGAGAGCAACGCATCCACCGTGTCCTGCTGTCCGGCGTCACCCCTCCTCGTGCAGCTGCTCCCACGTCCCGTACCGGTCCTCGAGCACCTCAGTCGTGCCACCGATGTGACCGCTGACATACGCATCGCGGATCGCCGGGTGAGCGGCGACAACGGCCTCGCTCACGTCGTGGGCGAAGCGATCGGGATTCGGCCCGCACCCGACCAGCGCCAGTCCCACCGCGAGGGCGGCGGTGACCGCCGCGAGCATCCGTCTCATGCGACTCACGCTATCGCCGAGTGATGCTCGGTGTGGTGGCTGGGCCGGGGGGGCTCGATGGGGCGGGCTTCGCCGCGGATGCCCGACCGGCGGTCGGCGGACGGTACGCCGGCGGGCGCGGCCCCGGTCAGCGCCCGGGGAGCTGCTGCAGCGCTTGCGAGCGCTGCGCCACGAGGTCGGCGTACCGCCCGTCGCGTTCGGCCCAGCGGTGCATCTGCACGCCCTGCACGAGCACCTCGTTCGGCGTCGGCTCCTGAGCGAGCAGGCTGAGCACCTCGTCGAGGAAGCCGTCGAGCGGCAGCGCGTGCGGGTTCACCTTCTCCTGCCCGGCGGTCGCGACGGCCGGCGGTACGAGCTCGACGACCTCGACCCCCGTGCCGGCGAGCTGCGCCCGCAGCGCCTCGGTGTAGGCATGCACCCCCGCCTTCGACGCCGCATAGCTCGCCATGAGCGGGAACGGCAGGAACGCGATGCCCGAACTCACCGTTACGAGCGCGCCCGCGCCGCGCGCGATGAGGTGCGGCGTGAACGCATCCGTCACCCGGATGGTGCCGAGCAGGTTCGTCTCGATCGACCGTTGCGCCGCGTCGAAGTGGGCGGGGTCGCGCAGGTCTTCGGTGAGCATGACGCCGGACATCGCGACGACGAGATCGAGCTGCGGATGCTGTGCGAGCACGTCGTCGCGGGCATCCGTGACGGATGCCCCGTCGGTGACGTCGATCTCGACGGTGCCGAGGCCCTCGGCCTCGAGGTCGGAGAAGCGGTCGCGGCGGCGCCCGCCGACGACGACGGTGCCGCCGAGGTCGCGGAGCCGGCGGGCGAGTCCGAGGCCGATCCCGCTCGTGCCGCCGACGATGAGCGCGGTGCGGTTCTGCAGTTCCATGGGGTCTCCTTCGTTTTCGAATGACGGGAACCACGATCCGCCCGCCCCCGGAATGGCGGGAGATCCCCGCTGGTCCGGGGAGTGGGAGGACCCCCTCTCGCGACGGCGCACGCGACTACCGTGGGCCGGGTGGACGACGAGCAGAACCGGCTGGGCAGCTACCTGCGCGCCCGCCGCGGGCTCGTCACCCCGGAGCGCGCGGGCATCCCCGCGGGACCGAACCGGCGCGTGCCGGGACTCCGCCGCGAAGAGGTCGCGATGCTCGCCGGCATCAGCGCCGACTACTACCTGCGCCTGGAGCGCGGGCGCGACTCCAACCCCTCGCCGCAGGTGATCGCCGCGCTCGCGCGGGTACTGCAGCTCGACGAGGTCGAGCACGAGTATCTGCTGCGCCTCGCGACACCGGCCCCGCGCATCCGCCCACGACGCCGAGCGGAACGCGTGCCGCCGCGACTGCACCACCTGCTCGCCGCGCTCGAGGTGCCGGCGTTCATCGAGGGTCGCGCCTTCGACGTGCTCGCCTCGAATCCGCTCGCCGTCGCGCTCTCCCCGCGGCTGCAGCCGGGCCACAACCGGCTGCGCTCGCTGCTGCTCGACCCGGAGGAGCGGGAGTTCCAGTCGGATTGGGAGGCCGCCACCGAGGGGTTCGTCGGCGCGTTCCGTCGATCCATCGAGGGCGGGGCGGACGACGCGCGCGTCGTCGAACTCGTCGGTGAGCTGTCGCTCGCGAGCGCCCGGTTCCGCACCCTGTGGGCGCGGCAGGACGTGCGCCCGCTCACCGGCGGCACCACGACCGTGCACCACCCGGTCGTCGGAGAACTGCGGCTGCACCGCGACAAACTCCCGGCCGACGACGTCGTGCTCGTCGTCTACTACGCGGATGCGCACAGCGAGAGCGCGGAGAAGCTGCGCGTGCTCGACTCGCTCGCCGCTCAGTCGGCCTGAGTCGCGGCGTCGGCGTCGCGCGCCGTCACCGCCGCGGCGATGCGCTCGAGCAGTCCGGGCAGCCGGTCGAGCACCTCCCGTTCCCGCTCGTCGAGGGCCTCGCGGATGGCCAGCGCGATCGTGCCCGCCCGCAACCGCCGCTCCTCCTCGATCGCGGCGACGCCCGCATCCGTCGCGGCGATGAGCAGGCCGCGCGCATCCGCGGGATCGGGTCGGCGTTCGACGAGCCCCCCGGCCTCGAGTTCAGCGACGGCGCTGCTCATGCTCTGGTGCCGCACGCCCCGTCGGCGGGCGAGGGCGGCGATGCTGTGCTCGCCGTCGCGCACGAGGAACCCGAGCGTCTCGATCTGCCCTTGCGGCAGCGGATGCGGGGCGGCCCGCACCGCACGCACGGCGACCCCGACGGCGTTGCGGAGACGCTCGGCGCGCTCGAGTTCCTCGGGCGTCAGGGTCGAGATCGAATCGAAGGAGTTCATGTTCCGAATATACAGTCCACCTGTGTACTATGCAGTTTGCCTGTACAACTCGGCGCAACGCCGGATCGATCGGAGACGACCATGCAACTCACCAAACACACCCACGCGACCATCACCCTCGAGAAGAACGGCCGTACTCTGCTGATCGATCCGGGCGCCTACACGCCCGACGCGCGCGAGCTCATCGGCACGGCGGATGCGGTGCTCGTCACGCACGAGCATCCGGATCACCTCGACGTCGACGCCGTGCGCGACGGACTCACGTCCCGCCTCGAGCTCGAGGTGTTCGCACCGGCGTCCGTGACCGCGACGCTCGACGGGTTCGGCGATCGCGTGCACACTGTGAGCGCCGGAGACGCGTTCGAGACCGCCGGATTCCGCGTCGCGGTCTACGGCGACGCGCACGAGCTCATCCACTCCGACATCCCGAACATCGACAACGTCGGGTACCTCGTCGACGGCGCCGTGCTGCATCCGGGCGACGCCTATCTCGTTCCCGGCGTGCCGGTCGACACGCTCCTCGTGCCGACGAGCGGACCGTGGACCCGCACCGGCGCCGCGATCGACTTCGTGCGGGCGGTCGCGCCGCGACGTACCGTCCAGATCCACGACCTGATGCTGAGCCCGGTCGGCACCGCGTCGGCGGAGATGTTCCTCGGCGAAGCGCTCACCGGCGTGCCGCTCACGACGCTCGCGGTGGGCGAGTCCGTGCAGGTGTGACACCCGGTTCGGGCGCATCCCACCCGGCGGAGAACATGCCCCGGACGAGCTCGACCGCCGCGCGGGTGTGCTCCCACGGGTCCCCGTCCTCACCTTCGTACTCGATCGTGATGGGGCCGCGGTAGCCGGAGTCGCGCACGATGGTGAGCGCCGCCGTCACATCGAACGGCGACCCCGCGGTGGCGGTGAGCGGCCCGAACGACTTGGCGTGCACGAGCTCCGCATGCGGAGCCAACTCGCGCACCGCGTCGTAGAGCGGGGCGAAGTCGACGGTGGACGCGTCCACCTGCTGTCCCGCGAACGCGGCCTGACTGAGTCCGACCATCGGCTCCAGGTTGCCCAGGTCGAGGAGCAGACCGAGTCGGTCGGTGCCCACCGCCTCGAGAAGGTCGAGCAGATAGGCCGGGCTCGAGCTGATTCCGCCGTGGTTCTCGACGAGCAGGCGCATCCCCTGCGACGCCGCCTGGTCGCCGAGCTCCCGCAGTGTAGCCACCAGCACGGTCTCGTCGCGCGAGGTCCCCGCGATCGGCGACCCCGCGTTGACCCGCACGAAACCCGCCCCGAGCGTGGCTGCGATCTCGAACCAGCGGAGCGTCGCCTGCACGTCCGCTCGTCGACGCGAGTCGTCGGGGTCGGCGAGATCGCCGACATCGATCGGTACGGTCAGCAGCTCGACTCCGGCCGAAGCCAACGCGTCGGCCATCCGCTGCACGTGCTCGTCATCGGGATCGGTCCACTGGATCTGGCAGATCTCGACCGCCTCGACGGCGAAGGCGTCGCGCGCACGACCAGGTAGTTCGTCGAGCGGCCACACGGCCGGATACGGCACGACGAACTCGGCGGTGCTTCCGTCCGGTTGCCGGTAGTCCAGCCGAAGGGGTCCGAGCTCACTGCGGAGGCTGAAGCTCGAGACGGCGATCGTCATCGTTGACCGGCGTACACGTCGACGACGAGTCGCTCGAGGTCGAATCCGTCGGGGAGACCGCTCACCTGCACCACCCGCGCCTCGCCATCGCGCAGGTCGAAGTAGTTGTCGCTGAGGCGGACGCCGGGCGCAGGCGAGAGCACCCGGACGAGGTAGGCGTACCCGTGCGCCGTGATCGACACCGTCGCCGCGCCCGGCCCATCAGGCTCGGCCCGGGTCTCCAGCGTCACGTTGCCGAAGTGGGTGTCCTTCACCTCGGAGAAGAACAGCCGGTTCGGCGGGAAGGCGTCGTCGGGACTCGACACCCAGGCAAGCCTGTCCGGACCGCGCTCGTAACTACCGGGCTGGGCGCGCCACGCGACCCGCGATGCGCCGGCGGGAAGGTGCTCCTCCACGGACTCGACGCGGTCGGCGGCACCTTCGAACCTTGCGAGGGTGACGACGGCACGCACGATGCGCGAGTGCCTGCCGCTGTTCGACAGCCACAGCTCAAGCGCGCCGTCGTCGGACTCTCGGAAGCTCGCGAGCACGGGCGAGTAGGCGCGCTTGGCGAAGTAATAGCCCGCTTTCGGCACCAGGTCGTAGTCGATCACCGACCAGCTGAACCCCGGCCAGACGTCGTTGAACTGCCACACCAGGGTGCCGCTGCAGTGCGGGAAGCGGCGTCGGTAGTGCTCGATGCCGAACTTCAGCCCCTCGCCCTGCGACACCATGGTGAAGTCGACGTACTCGCCGATCGTCTCCGGAAGGCCGGTGACGATCTCGAGCACCGGGTCGTGCTTGTCCTTGGGGTTGTCCTTATTGTGGTGGTCGAACGACTCGCTGTGCACAGTCAGGTCGTCCGGGCGGATCCACCGCTGCAGCGTGCTCAGTTCCGGCGCGGCGTGGATGCCGAACTCGCTGATGAACTTGCCCTTGTCGAGCGCGTACCGTCGGTAGTGCCGCGACTCACCCACGGACTCGAACGGCCCGCCGCCGGCGCCGAAGTCGAAGCCGTGCCACACCTCCCACGCGTGACGGTCTCCGTCGAGCACACCGTTGACGGCCATGAAACCCTCTTCCGGGGCTTCACCCCACGGGCTTCCGGGCCAATAGGGCGTGCCCCCGTCGAACCGCTCGACCGCATCGGGGAGGATGCGGTAAAAGAAGTCGTAACCCCAGTCTCCCGGCTCGTAGTTCTGCCAGGCGAAGCCGTGGATGAGCTGCACCTCGTTGTTCCCGCTCCAGAGCGCCATGGACGCGCGATTGCGCAGCCTTTTCACCTGATACTCGGCCTCGGCAGCAACTTCGCGCTGCAGCGTCGGGTCCTCGCTGGGGTAGTCGATGCAGGCGAACATGAAGTCGTGCCAGACGAGCACCCCGGCCTCGTCAGTGGCGGCGTAGAACGCGTCCTGTTCGTAGATGCCGCCACCCCAGATGCGCAGCATGTTCATGCCGCCGTCCCGAGCCAGTCCGACGAGGTCGCGGTGACGCTCCGGGCTCACCGAGCCGACGAACATGCTCGCGGGCAGCCACGCCGCGCCACGCGCGAAGAGGGGCACGCCGTTGAGCACGAAGCGGAACTGCCGACCCCCCTCCTCGAAGTCGGCCGGCTGCTCGATCTTCACCGTGCGGAGCCCGACACGGTCCGTGACGCGGTCCAGTTCGATGTCGTCGGCGCTGAGCACCACAGCCACGTCGTAGAGCGCGGGGTCGCCGAGGTCGTGCGTCCACCACAGCCGTGCGTCGTCGACCTCGACCCTGGCGCGAGCCTCGCTCTCCCCGGCCGGAATCACGAGCGGCACGCGCTTCGCACGACCGTCGGGCGCCGTGAGGGTCACCTCCGCACGCAGCGGTCCCTCCCCGGCGAACCGGTCCACCTCGACGAGCACGCTCAGTGCGGCCCGCGCGCCGTCGACGTCCACGTGGTCCGTGCGCACGTGGTGCCCGGAGATCACGGCCCGCTTCTCCCTCACGAGCTCCACCGCGCGCCAGATGCCGATCGACGGCACACGCGGGCCGAAGTCCCAGCCCCACGAGAAGGTCGCCTTGCGCCGGAGTGTCGACAGCGGGAGGTTCTCCGACATCATCCCCTCGCCTTCGGCGGGCGCGTCATCCGGCCCCGGCTCCGGCGCGAGCTGGCTGAACGCGTCACCGAGCCGGCGACCCATCTCCGTGACGCTCTCGGGCACCTCGAGTCCGGCCAGCGGCGGGGAGAAGCGCAGAGCCAGCTCGTTGTCGGCGAGCGCCCGGCTCGTCACATCGAAGACGGCGGGGCGGAACATGTTCTCGTGCGAGCCCAGCTTCTCGCCGTTGAGCCAAACGTCGACGACCGTGTCGAGACCGTGGAACACCAGCCTCAACCGCTCGTCGTCGGCGAGGTCGACGGGGGCGGCGAACCGTCCGCGGTACCACCAGTCCCGCTCCTCGACCCAGCGGATCTCGGTCTCGTTCCGGTCGCGGTAGGGGTGCGGGATGCGCTCGGCGGCAAGCAGGGATTCGTGCACGCCGCCGGGCACGATCGCCGGGATCCAATCGTGGGCGGCGTCGAGGGCGACGCGCGGGTCGGCGATGCCGGGCTCGGTCGCGGCGATGGCGAACTCGTGTATGGGCGTGCGGGTGCTGGTCACGACGGTGCTTCCTTGTCGGGTCGAGTGGGTCGGTGGTGTTCGGTCAGGAGCGCGTGAGGGGAGCCACGCCGGGGGCGCCGTGCTCCTGCCCGATCTCGGGCACGCGCAACACGGCCACGGCCCCGAGCACGCCGAGAACCGCGAGGAAGCCGAAGAAGAGTGTGTAGCCGCCCAGCATCAGCAGCACCGGTGCGAGGAAGGGCACGACCGACTGCGGCAGCGAGTTGGCGATGTTGATGATCGCGAGGTCTTTGCCCGCATCCTTGCTGCTCGGGAGCACGCGAACGCACATCGCCAGGTCGATCGCGAAGAACGCGCCGGTGGCGAGACCGATGATGGCGGTGGCGACGTAGACGACGGTGACAGAGGGCGCGAACGCCATCAGCAGGAGGCCCGTGGCGCCGAGCAGTCCCGCGCCGACCACGAACGGCTTCTGCCGCTTGACGAGGTCGGAGAGGTAGCCGGCGACGACGCTCGAGACGGCGAGGAGGGCGACGGAGAGCAGCGAAAGACCCAGCACGATGGCGCCGACATCCGCGGTGCTGATGCCGAATCGCTGGATGAGGAAGAACGCGTTGTACGTGCCGCTCGCGAAGACGCAGGTGATGAGGAAGCGCACGAGCCAGGCCCAGCCGAAGGCGGGGTGTCGACGCGGGTTGATCCAGAAGGTCTGCGCGATCGCCCGCAGGTCCAGCCGCCTCGCCGCCCGGTCGATGTGCTGGCGCGGGTCGCGCACGAGCAGCACCGCGATCACGCCCGCGACGGCCGCGACGGCAGCGATTACGTGCCACTGAGTCGGGGAACCGGCCTGCACGCTGTTCGCGATGCCGATGCCGAGGAGCGGGCCGATCGCGATCGTGAGGCCGAGCAGACCCGAGACGCCGCCACGTCGCAGCGGTGGCACCTGGTCTGGCACGAGCGCGGTGGTCGCTGCGGACTGGAAGTTGAACAGCGCCTGGATCACGCACCAGAGCACGACGACCTGCCACACTTCCGTGGTGAAGCTGATCGCCACCAGCGCCACGGCGCCGGCGAGCGCGCCGAACAGGATCCACGTGCGTCGCCGACCGAACCGCGCGGTCGTGAGGTCGCTGATGCGGCCGCCGATCGGGTTGAACAGTAGCGCGCACAGCGCGCCGAACCCGGTGACGACGCCGAATGCGGAGGTCGCGTCGCTGCCGTCGAGCAAATCCGTGAGGTGCAGTGTGAGGAGGAGCTGGAGCGGGGTCAGCAGCGCGATGTAGTTGCCGATCTGGGACACCATGAGCGCCGGCACGAGGCGACCCATGCGCGTTCGCGGTTTAGTCGACCAATCCTCTTCGATCGGCGCGATGGTCTGGGGGATGTCGGCGGTCACGGGCGGCACTCCTTCGTGCGGTGATGATGGTGATGTGGAAGCTACTCCTAAATGGAAGTGACTACCAAATCAACGTTGTTCCCACGATCGGTCTACTCTCGACCTATGGGACTGCGGACGATCAAGGCACAGCGCACGCGCGAGGCGATCATCGACATCGCCATCGATCTGTTCGAGAACCAGGGCTACGACCAGACGACGATGGAGCAGATCGCCGAAGGGGCTGAGGTCGGCATCTCGACCCTGTACCGCTACTTCCCGAGCAAAGAGCTCATCGTTCTCGCTCCGATCATGGCCGGCATCGGCGGCCTCGCCGCCGCCCTGCACGCGCGTCCCCAACGGGAGGACCTCGCCATCGCCCTCGGACACGCGTTGCACGAGGTACTGGACCAGGATGAGTCTTCGGAGCAGCGGTTGCTGGTGCTCCGGGCGATCCTCGACCGGTCGACGGGTCCTCGGGCACGACTGTGGGACTTGTGGCATCAGGAGCGCAGCCTGCTCGAGGAGGCAATCGCGGCGCGGACGGGCGCCGAGGTGAGCGAGCCATGGGTCGCCATCACGGCACACACCACCATGACGGTGCTGCAGATGGCACTCGACCAGTGGCGGTCCGAAGTGCCGAGAAGGCATCCCGCCGAGATCGCCGACGAGCTCATCCGCGTCTACCAGTCAGGCTCGATCGTGATCCCCCGTCTGCCTTGATGCATGCCGGGCCCCGAGCGGCGCCTCGACCGGCCGGGCGATCCTTCCGCTCTCCATTGACGTGTGGGCGCCGTGCCACCTATTTTGAGTGATAAATCACGCAATCGGTGACCAGGAGGATTCATGGCTTCCCTCGACGCGCTCATGCGCGCCAATCTGCTCGAGGTGTTCGGCGAGCGCGATGCTGACAGGCGGCTCGACGCGATCCGCCGCACTTACACGGATGACGTGGTCTTCGCCGACGCGGAGGGTGGCGTGGAGGGTCACGACGCGCTGAACGCCAAAGCGCAGAGCATCCTCGACGGCGCGCCCGGCTTCGTGTTCCGTCCCGCCGGCGACGCCTACGAGATCCAGGACATGGGCTATCTCGCGTGGGAGTTCGGCCCCGAGGGCGCCGATCCCGTCGTGCGCGGCGCCGACATGGGCTTCGTGCGCGACGGCGCGCTCGCCAAGGTCTACACGGTCCTGTTCCACTGACCGGTGGGGCCCGGCGCCGGCGGAACGACATGAGCGACTACGACGTCTCGAGCGAGTCGCCCTACGCCTTCCTCGATGACCGCGAGGTCCGCGCCTGGTACGCCTACATGAAGGTGCACCTGCGGCTGCGTTACGAGATGAACCGGCAACTGCGCGCCGACCACGGCATCTCCCTCGCCGACTACGACGTGCTCGTCGCCCTCGTGAGCGACGAGCACGGCACCCTCACCGTCTCCGACCTCGCCACCCGCATCGGCGCAGAGCGCAGCCGCGTCTCGCACCACGTGCAGCGGATGGCCGGGCGCGACCTGCTCGAGATGCGACCGAGCAGCACCGATCGCCGGGCGACGGACGTGGTGCTGACAAATGCGGGACGCCGGCTGCTCGCGGACGTCTCGCCGAGTCACATCGCCTTCGTGCGGTCGGTGTTCCTCGATACCCTGACGCCCGGGCAGCTCGACCAGATGGCCGAGTCGTTCGAGGGCGTGTACGAGCGGCTCATCGCCAAGGGCACGCTGCCCCGCCCCGCCGACCACCCGTAGCCGCGGTATCGCTGATCGAGTAAACGCGGAAAGTCGCCGTAGCGAGATTCCGTGGGCGCTTCGACCGGCTCGCTTCGACGGGCTCGCTTCGACAGGCTCAGCGAGCGTGCCTGCCGAAGATCCCGTGCCCGGAGCCTGTCGAAGGGCACACCTGCTACGCCGGCCTGACCGGCTGGCGCAGCACCGTCTTGAGCTTCTCCGGCGCGGTGCGCCGCGGGTCGCTCAGGTAGATCTCGTGGTGGTGCCCGTTGAACGTCAGCCCGTGCTGCGGCAGGTACTCGTGGTGCAACCGGTCGAGAGTCGGGCCCTCGTCGTCGTAGGCACCGATGTGCAGGATCTGCGCGCTCGTACCCTCCGAGATGCGGCGGAGCTCGACGGGCGGCAGCTGCTTCTTCCCCTCCGCCTTCTCGATCGCGGTGTGCACCATCTCGGCGGTGATCCAGTCGGGCTGGACGATGAGCATGGTCCAGTCCCAGGCGCTCTTGTCGCGGGTGAGGAAGGTGGACATGTCCTCCGCCCACCACAGCCCCTCGAGCGGACCGACCACGAAGTCGCGGTCGAGCTCCCGCTTGCTCGCGAACTTGATCCCGTACGACACCGAGTACAGCGCCTCGACCGCATCCGCATATCCACTCGACGTGTTGGGGTCGCCGTGGCCGTCCACCGCCAGGTAGCTCAGCTCCGGCACCTCGACGACCTCGAAGCCCTTCGCGCTCGGCGCGTACAGACGCTTGTGCGCCTTCTTGATGTCGTACTTCGCGGGCGCGTCGCTGGCCATGCGTCGCATGGTAACCACTCCCCATCGCGTTCGACAGGTACGCGACGGGAAGATGAGCACATGACCGCTTTCGCGCAGTTCACCCCCGTCGCTCCCATCGACGCGACGACGATCGACCGCTACGCCGCCTCGGTGCCCCCGGAGATCGTCGCCGCGTGGCGCGAGCACGGCTCCGGGTACGTCGGTGACGGTTTCTTCCGCTTCGTCGATCCGGCTCGCGCGGACCAGATGCTCGCGGGCATCGGGCTGCCCGCCGGGTCCGTCGTCCTGTTCACGACCGCCCTGGCCGACGTGATCGCCTGGGCGAACGGCATGGTGCTCGTGGTCAAGTTCCGATGGGGCGTGATGGACGTGGCGCAGAACCTGACCTTCCCGCGGCTCGCCGCGCTCGTGTCGGATCCGATCGCGCGCGACGCGACGTGGGAGTGGCAGCCGTACCCGGCGAAGGTCGCGAGCGACGGGGTGCCGCACTTCGAGCAGTGCTACGGATTCGTTCCGCTCCTCGCGCTCGGCGGGCCGCCGGCACCGCAGAACCTGCAGCTCGGCGGGCTGTACGAGCACATCGCGCTCATCGCGCAGCTCGCCGGCGCACCGAAGCTCCGCGGGTTCCTGCGGATGCCCGACGCAGAGGGGCGGCCCATCCCGCCCGCGGTGCCCGTCGACCGCACGTCGCTGCCCGTCGCCCAGCAGGAGCTCGCGCAGTGGGGCGAGGACCTGTTCCGGCGCATCGCGGAAGGCGCGGGCCAGCAGCTCACCGAGCCGATCCACGTCATCCCCGTCGATGACGGTGTGGCGGTCATCCGCGCGATCCGCGGTGGCGGCACCATCTTCGTCGCCGCGGACCGGTCCGCGCTGTACCAGGGGTCATCCGTCGGCTTCGACCAGGGCGTCGGCGCATTCCGGGCCGGCCAGCGCACGCCGATCGAGAAGTTCGGCGGCGCGCGGTAGCGCATCCGACCTGGCTCGCTGCGGTCTGCGCCGATCTGTGTCGCGATCGCGTCGCTTTCCAACTGAGAAAGTCATATGCTTTCCCACATGGAAAACGACTTCGAGCACGGGCAGCCGTCGCCGGCCGACGCGCGCGCCGCTCTCTCGAGCCTCGACGCCGACGGCGCCCGCCTCGCGCAGCACGTCGTCACCCCGTGGTGGTATCACCCCGCGCTCGGCGCGGTCGTGGCACTGCTCACCGGGGCCCAGGCGCTGCCGATGCCCGTGGCGATCGTGCTGGTCGCGGTCGGAATCGCGGCGCTCCCAGTGCTCACGACCACCTACAGCCGGCGCTACGGAGTCGCCGTCAGCCAGCCTGCCGGTCCGCGCAGCCGCCGCCTGTTGCACCTCGCCCTGGCGATGGTGATCGCGGCAATGGCCGCCTCGCTGACCATCCGACTCGGAGCGCTGCCCACCTGGTGGGCGCTGGCACCGACCACCCTTGCGTTCGCCATGACCGTCGTCCTCGGCCGCCGCTACGACGGAGCGCTCCGCGACGAGCTCGCACACCGCGCATGACGTCACCCGTCGCCCCCGCGTTCAACGAGGTCATCCACGCGCCCATCCGCCTGCGGATCTGTGCCCTGCTGCGCCGCGTCGACGAACTGGAATTCGCCGTCGTGCGGGATGCCCTGCAGGTGACGGATGCGACCCTGTCGAAGAACACCAAGGTGCTCGGCGATGCCGGCCTGCTCACGGTACGCAAGGAGAGGTCGCCCGCTCGGGCGGACGCTCGCCGACTCACGTGGCTCGCACTGACCGCGGAGGGGCGCACCGCTCTCGAATCGCACCTCGCCGCGCTCGGCCAGATCGCCGAAAGCAGTCCGACACCCGCTCAGTGATTCGCACGCGCCCGATGCGGCGGGCTTCGCCGCGCCTACTCGACCAGCGAGCACCTCACGCGGCAGGCGCGAGGAACTCCTCCCACTGCGGTTGCGCGCGCTCGACCCCGCGCACCAGCCAGTAGGCGCCGTGCGGGGCGCGCGGCTTGATCCGCAGCGTCCAGCCCATCTCCTGCGGGGTGCGGTCGCTCTTGATGTTGTTGCACTTGAGGCAGCAGGCGACCAGGTTCTCCCAGCTGTCCGCTCCCCCGCGCGAGCGCGGCTGCACGTGGTCGATGGTGGTCGCGGAGGCCCCGCAGTACGCGCACCGGTTGCTGTCGCGGCGCAGCACGCCGCGGCGCGAGACCGGCACGGCCCGCCCGTTCTGGATGCGCACGTAGCGTCTCAGCACGATGACCGACGGGCGGTCCCAGCTGCCCGAGGTGCCGAACACGGGGTGCTCGGAATCCTGGGCGACGATCGACGCCTTGCCGTTCATCACGAGCACGAGTGCTCGCTTGAACGACACGACCGCGAGGGGCTCGTAGCCCGCGTTGAGGACGAGTGTGCGCATGGTCAGCCTCTCGAAAGGGCCTGGACGGCTTCCAGACATTCGAACCGGGGTGGTGCAAGCGGAACCGCCGTACCCGGGAGGCAAACAAAAAGGCGCCGTCGCGAACGACAGCGCCTCAGAGGTCACGAGCGTGCTGGTGCACACTCGCGAGAATGCAGTGCCGTATGTGGAACAGAACGCGCGCATCCACGGGTTGGATGTTGCGCTCTCTGAGCATCCGGCTCTCCCTGGTCTCGAGTTTCCGAGAGCACCAGGGTAAACCACATCCGCGGCACGCCATACCACAGGCGCGCCGGTTCACCTGCCGTTCAGCGAGCGGATGCCCGGGGCGGCGTTCCGCTCGGGTTTCCGTGGAGGGCGGCATTGAGCGCGGACATCCTGAGCGACGCGCCGTTACGAGGGCGCGACGACTGGGGTGTCGCGGAAGAAGTCCGCTCTCAGTGCCGGACACCTCCCGCCCGGGCACAACAAGAAGCGGCGCACCCGATCACTCGGATGCGCCGCTTCTGCAGTTCAGTACGTCAGATGCCGTACCGCACGAAGTAGTGGTTCGACGTGTAGATCGGACGCTCGTTCACGACGCGGCCCGGCATGGGGGCGTCGATGAAGTTGCCGTTGCCGGTGTAGATGCCGACGTGTCCGCCGCCGTCCGTGATGACGAGGTCGCCCGGAAGCGCGTCGGCCGGCGCGATCTTCGTGCCGTTGGCTCCCTGGCGGGCCGAGGAGTGCGGCAGCGAGATGCCGAACTGCGCGTACACGTACATCGTGAGGCCGGAGCAGTCGAAGCCGGCCGGGGTCGCGCCGCCGTAGACGTAGGGGACGCCGAGGTACTGGCGGGCGACGTTGACGACCTGGTTGCCGTCGAAGCTCGGGTAGGGCGGGTTCGCGAGGAAGTCGGATGCGCCGGGTCCGCTGTAGGAGGCGAGCTGCGTGCGCTGCTGCTCGCGCTGGGCGGCGATCTGGCGGGCCTGTTCGGCGGCGCGCGCCGCGGCGAGCTCCTCCGGGGTGGTCGCGGTGAAGTTGTCGCGGGTGGCGACGTTCGCGGCGGCGTCGGCCGGCACGATCACGTTCTGCGAGTTCGACTCGCGGAACTCGGCGGCCGCGGCATCCGATTCGGCGTTCGCCGTCGTGGTGGTGCTGAACGCGTAGGCCGGGAGGGCCAGCGTGGCGACCAGGCCGGTGGCCAGGGTCATCACGGCCACGTTCTTGGCGACGCCCTTGCGGGTGGACTTCGCGGTCACGGGGGTGGTCTTCTTCAGGTCGCCCGCCGGTCGGCGCGGTTCCATGGCTCGGGTCAAGAGGGAGTCTCCAGGCCTCAGCAGCTCTAGGGAGCCACCCCATCCAATCGTGTCGAGTTCACGTCGCGACCCGGGAGATGAGCGGATGAGGCATCCCGGACCCGGTCCTGTCGGCCGTGTGCTGGCCTGTAGGACTCCCCCACGCTACGTGAAGGTAACGAAATTGTCACGCCCGTACCCCGATTGACCCCCGAACGGGGCGTCGGTCCTCCTTGAGGAGGACAGGCGATCCGGGATGCGGCAGGGCCGAAAGTCCCGGAATCCCGCGGAATCCTGCCGGGTCGCGCGAGCTCGAGCGACTTCCCGTCCCATAGTGCGGGTGAAACGCGTCCGCACCCGCAATTCGCGACGGGAACTCGGGCGCGACGCGGCGACGGAAGGACCCGGCGAGCGCCGTGACCGGCGCCGACGCTCAGGCGGCGAGGTAGATGTGCGTCGCGACCTCGACGGGCAGCTCGAGCCCGGACTCGACGCCGTCGACCTGCACGAGCACGTAGGTGCCGGCGGCGGAGACGCGGGCGGTCGCGCCCGGCTTGACGCCCGCATCCTGCAGCTGCTGCAGCAGCTCGGGGTCGAACTGCACCGGCTCACCGAGGCGGCGGATGACGCCGACGGCTCCGTCGGGCGACTGGGCCACCACCCGGGTGAGGCTGATGACACCGTCCATGAAGCGCGGGGTGGGGCTGTCGCCGAGCTCGTCGAGGCCCGGGATGGGGTTGCCGTACGGCGACTCGGTGGGGTGGTTCAGCATCTCGAGCAGGCGGCGCTCGACCTGCTCGCTCATCACGTGCTCCCAGCGACACGCCTCTTCGTGCACGTACGCCCAGTCGAGGCCGATCACGTCGGCGAGGAGGCGCTCCGCGAGGCGGTGCTTGCGCATCACGTGGGTCGCCTTGCGGCGACCGTCCTCGGTGAGGGCCAGGTGGCGGTCGCCTTCGACGACGACGAGGCCGTCACGCTCCATGCGGCCGACGGTCTGCGACACGGTCGGGCCCGAGTGCCCGAGACGCTCCGAGATACGGGCGCGCAGCGGAACGATGTTCTCCTCCTCGAGATCGAGGATCGTGCGCAGGTACATCTCGGTCGTGTCGACGAGATCCGTCATCGGTGCCCTCCCTCTGGCGTCGTCACAGCCTACCCAATTGAGGGTCGCCTTACCTGATAACGATTCTCGCCTGTGCGCCATTCCGAATTGACAGCGGTTCACGAAGCGCGCTAGTTGTTAACGACAATCGTTTTCAATACGGCGTGCCGCCGTGCTTGCAGTAGAGAGTCCGCCATGTCCGAGGGTCGACGCCGTGCCCTGTCATCCCGCGCCGCCGCGACGATCGCCGCCGCTCTCGTCGTCGGGGCGGGCGCGTCCGCCCCGGTGCACGCGGTCGGGCTGCCCGACGTGAACGCCCACGGGGCCGTCGTGCTGAACGGCGGCACTCTCACCCTCGCGTCCACTCTCGAGGGCGGCCACCTCTCGACCCGGGTCGAGACCACGGATGCACGACACTGGGCGCCCGAGAACGTCATCGTGCACGCTCCGCCGAGCACCGCCACGACCGTCGGCGCCGAGCAGCCGCACCTCGGGGATCCGGGGACGCCGATCTGGACCCTGCCGTCGGAGCCGACCGTCGACGCCCCCACCCTGGGCTGGAGCATCGCGGGCGCGACCGCCCACGAGGACGTGCTCTGGACGCTCGAGGCCGCCGAGGGTGCCGGTGACGTCGTGCTGACGGCGCAGCCGGCGAGCACCGAACCCCTCTTCTCGACCCGCGACGGTGTCGACGACACCGATGCGTTCCCGATCCCCGCCGGCACGACGGCGGCGGGGCCGTGGGCGTTCACCGCCGAGGGCGTCTACTGCCTCTCGTTCACCCGCTCGGTCACCCCGACCGGCGGGACGACCACGACCGACGCCTTCCCCCTCACGATCGCGGTCGGCGATGTGGACGTGGACGGCATCGACCCGGCCGACTGCACCGCGGAGGAGCCGCCGGTCGAGGAACCGACGGACCCCGTCTGGGACGTGCCGAACGGCGCGGTCAACGCCGCCGGTGCCACCGTGCTCAACGACGGGCACGTCGACGTCGCCGCACTCGTCGACGGCGGCGCGCTCGTCACCCGCGTGAAGGACACGACCGAGTCGTCCACCCCGACCTGGCGCGACCCGGACGCGACGGTGCTGCAACTGCTGCCCGGCTCGCGGACCACCGTGCCCGACCTGCCGGCGTTCTCGTTCCTCGGGGTGCCGGGTGCCGACCTCTGGCAGCTCTCCCACATCCAGCAGCCGGGTCTGTTGTGGCCCGGCTGGTCGACGGAGGCGATCCCGGCCGGCTCCCTGGCGGGCGGGGTCAGCTGGGCGCTCACGGGGGCCGACGGACCGGGCGATTTCCTGCTCTACCAGCCCTCGGCGCAACTGGGCGCGGTCGACGTGCTGTTCTCCACCCGCGACGGCATCACGGCCGCCGACGGCTTCGCCATCCCGCAGGCGACCCACGCGCACGGCGCGTGGTCGTTCACCGCCGAGGGCGACTACTGCCTCGCCTTCCAGCGAGCCGCGACTCTGCCTTCCGGCGCCGTGGTGCGGGACGACTTCACCCTCGCCGTCGCCGTCGGCACGGCCGACGTCATGGGCCTCGACCCCGCGGATTGCGCCGATCGCGTCGGTGGCGATCCCGGATCGACTCCCCCGCCGCCCGCGCCGGGGCCCGCCCCGCAAACGCCGGACGCGACGGCTCCGGTGCGCGAGGTGCCCGCCGCACAGTGCACGGCGAGCGCCACGATCCTCTCCGCCGGTCACATCGACTACGCCTCCCGGATCGTCGACGGCGGGCTGCGCTCCCTCATCGGCGACGACACCTCGGGCACGAAGGTGTACCGCGATCCGGAGGGCGTCATCCTCTGGCTCAAACCGGATGCCCGACTCACCCTTCCCGGCGGTTACGGTGCCGTCGGACCGGCCGGATCCACCGTGTGGCAGGTACCCCAGTCGCAGAACCCGGCGCTCATCTGGCTCGGCTGGAACACCGAGTCGCTCAACTCCGGCAACGCCCGCGGCACCGTCTCGTGGTCGCTCGACCGCGTGCAGGGACCGGGCTCGGTCAAGGTGTACCTCACGGGCGCGTTCGGCGGTGTGCAGACGATGGTGTTCGACGGCGGCGGCCGCTACGAGATCCCGCTCGGCGTGCACGCGCACGCCAACTGGGCGTTCAGCACGGAGGGCGTCTACCGGCTCACGATGACGCAGGCGGTCACCCTGTCCGACGGGCGCCGCACGAGCGACACGAGTACCGTCACCGTCGCCGTCGGCGCCGTCGACCCCGCCTCGGCCGCCGCCGGCACCGCGTGCGGCGCCGTCTCCCGCCCGCTCTCCCTCCCCCACGAGAAGGCCGGCACGCTGCGGTCGGCGTCGCAGGTGTCGGCGGATGCGGCGAGCGCCGACGCCCGCCCGGTGCGCATCGAGCGCGAGGGCGACGACCCGGTCGCCGCCCCGTTCGCCGCGCTCACGAGCGGCGCCCCGGTGCCGCTGCTGCTGAGCGTGCTCGGCGCGCTGCTGCTCGCGGGCGCGGTGTTCACCGGTGCGCTCTGGTGGACCCGGTCGAGCGCGACCCGGTCGGGCGTGAGCCGACGGGCCGCGAGGTGACCCGCCGGATCGCCGTCGCGGCGGCGGGTGCCCTGCTGCTCGCCGGCTGCGCGAGCCCGGCCGCCCTCACCCCCGACGACGGACGGCTGCAGGTGGTCACGACGACGGGACTGCTCGCCGACCTCGTGCGCAACGTCGGCGGCGACCTCGTGCGCGCCGTCGCGCTCGTGCCCGACGGCGCCGACCCCCACGGCTACGAGCCGACCCTGCGCGACGCGGCGGACGCGGCGCACGCCGACGTGGCGTTCAGCAACTACGCCCTGCAGGAGCCGCGGGGCGTCATCCGCACGCTCGAGGCGAATCTGCGACCGCAGGCGACGCACGTCTCGCTCGCGGAGGAGTCCGCGAAGTACGCGGCCGAGCTCATCCCCCTGATCGAGAACGCGAACCTCGACACGATCTGGCTCGGGGTGCGCGCCCAGGGTGCCGGCGCGGCCTACGGGGCCGACCCGTCGTCGGAGGTGCTGTTCACCGTCACCGCCGTCGACGGGCCGGGCGACGTGTTCGCCTACCTGACCGGCACGTTCGGCGACACCGACGTCTACCTCGACTCGAGCGACGGCTTCGACGCGGCGGGCGGCTACCTCGACGACACGATGACGCTGCCGCTCGACGCCCACACGCACCTCTCCTGGGCGTTCACCGAACCGGGCGTCTACACGCTCGACGCGCAGGCGCGCGTGCAGGCCGGGCAGAGCGCACGCCCGGTGCCGGTGGATGAGGCGCGCTTCGTCTTCGCCGTTGGCGTCGACCCGGCGCGCGCACAACGCCCCGACGCGGCCGTGCTCGACTCCGGCCACGCCGACCTCACCGTCGACCTCGACGGCGGACGTCTCGAGGTGCGCTACGACGCGCAGGGCGGCACGACGCGCAGCGCCACGGCGGCGGATGCGCACGGCCACAGCCACGGCGGGGGGATGCCCTTCGCGCCCGACGAGGTCGTCATCGCCGTGCCCTCCCGCGCCCTCGACGAGGTACCGGACGGCCGCCAGTTCGCCTTCCTGGGGGCGCCGGGGTCGCGGCTCTACCAGTTGCCGCAGGCGGTGCTGGGGCGCAACGTGCACGGCGAGATCGATCCGCACCTGCTGCAGAACGTGCGCAACGCGATGGCGTACACGCAGCTGATCCGCGACACCCTCGTCGACGCCGACCCCGAGCACGCGCGGGAGTACCGCGCGAACGCCGACGCGTACCTCGCCGAACTCACCGAGCTCGACGACGACGTGCGCGAGCGCCTCGCCGACATCCCCGAGGAGCACCGCGACGTGGTCACCACCCACGCCGCGTTCGGCTACCTCGCGGACGCGTACGGGTTGCGGGTCGCCGGCACCGTGACCCCGACCCCGTCCGTCGAGGCGTCGCTCGCCGACCGGCGCAAGCTCGCCGAGACGATCCGCACCCTCGAGGTGCCCGCGGTCTTCCTCGAACCGCACCGCGCCGGCCGCACCTCGACCCTCGCCGACATCGCCCGGGGACTCGGCATCGCCGTGTGCCCGCTCTACGGCGACACCCTCGACGGCACCGTCGGCTCCTACATCGAGCTCATGCGGTTCAACGCGGAGAGCCTGCACGACTGCCTCACCCCTGTTCACAGCACCAGCACCGACCCGGAAGCACGATGACCCGCACCCGTTTCCTCACCCGCGCCCTGCCCGCCGCCGCCCTGCTGCTCGCCGCGGCGTCGCTGCTCGCGCCGACCGCCGCATCCGCGACCGGCACCGACCTCGATCAGACCCTCGACGAGAACATGGCGGTGGTGGGCGGCGAGCGCGTGCTCGACGTCGGCCACGTCGACATGGGCCCGAAGTTCGTCGACGGCGAGTGGAGGTTCCTCATCCACGACGACGTCGCCAAGGCCGATGCGAACGCGACGAGCGTGTGGCGCTACCCCGACGAGACGGTGCTGCACGTGAACGACGCATCGCAGCTCACGGTGCCCGACGACCCCGCCTACGCGTTCCTCGGCGCCGAACCGGGTTCGCCGGTGTGGGTGGTGCCGCAGACGCAGAACCCCGACGTCGTCTGGCTCGGCTGGAACACGCAGGACCCGGAGGTCATGCAGAGCATCGACCGCGGCATCACCCTGTCGCTCACCGGCGCGGAGGGACCGGGCACCGTGACGGTCTACCTGCAGTCCGGCTCGTTCGGCGAACCGCAGGTGCTGTGGGACTCGCGTGTGACCGAGCCGCAGGCGGCATGGGTCGACGTCAACACGCACACCCACGCCAACTGGGTGTTCACGCAGCCGGGCGTCTACCTGCTCGAGCTGACCGCCGAGGCGGACCTCGTCGACGGGTCCACCGTCTCCGACACGCAGGTCGTACGGTTCGCCGTCGGCTCGTCCACCCCGCCCGTCGACGCCTTCGCGGCGACGTGGGGCGGCACGGGCGCGGCGGCAGCGGCGGACGCCGACCCGCGGGCCGCGACCGAGCCCGCCGCGGTCCCGGCCGAGGCCGGCAGCGATCCGCTCGTGCCGATCCTGCTCGGGGCGATCGCGGTCGTCGCGCTCGCTCTCGTCGCGGGCATCGTCGTCGCCGTCGTGCGCGGCAACCGCGCCAAGCGCGCGGTGCTCGCGGACCGTGGTGAGGAGTCGGCCGGATGACCGCCGCGCTCACGGTCGAGGCGACCGGGGTCGAGCTCGGCGGCCGGCGGGTGCTGCACGACGTGCGGCTCGAGGTGCGCCGGGGCGAACTCGTCGGTCTCATCGGCCCGAACGGCGCCGGCAAGACCACCCTGCTGCGCACCATCCTCGGACTGGTGCCCGCCGCATCCGGCAGCGTGCGCATCGACGGCGACTCCAGCCGGGCCGGGAGCGCCGCGATCGGATACGTGCCACAGCGGCACGACATCGCCTGGGACTTCCCGATCTCGGTCGCCCACACCGTGCTCTCCGGGCTCACGGGTCGACTCGGACTGCGGCGCCGACCCGGCGTGGCCGAGTGGGAGGCGGTCGCGGACGCGCTCGACCGGGTGCGGATGACCGACCTCGCCGACCGCCCCATCGGTCGGCTCTCCGGGGGGCAGCGGCAGCGCGTGCTCGTCGCCCGGGCGCTCGTGCTGCGTCCCGCCGTGCTGCTGCTCGACGAGCCCTTCACGGGATTGGACATGCCCACGCAGGACCTGCTCTCCGCCCTCTTCGTCGACCTCGCCCGCGAAGGCCGGGCCGTGCTCATGACGACGCACGACCTGCCGTCGGCGCTGCACTCCTGCGACCGCATCGTGCTGCTCAACCGCACCGTCATCGCCTGCGGGACGCCCGCACAGCTCGCCGGCGATCCCGCCGCGTGGATGGCCGCCTTCAGCGTCGGCCGCGACTCCGCACTGCTGCGCATCCTCGAGGCGGCGTGATGAGTCCGCTCGACTTCCTCTCCGACCTCCTCGACCCCGACCTGGCGTTCCTCGGCAAGGCCCTCGCGGTCGCCGTCATGTCGTCGATCGTGTGCGGCGTGGTGGGCACCTTCGTGGTGCTGCGCGGCATGGCGTTCATCGGCGACGCCGTCGCGCACTCCGTCTTCCCCGGGCTCGCGATCGCGTTCGTCGTCTCGGGCAACCTCGTGCTCGGCGGCACGATCGCGGGGGTGCTCACGGCCGTGCTCGTCGCCGTGTTCGCGCAGAACCGTCGCGTGAAAGAGGACTCCGTCATCGGGGTGTTCTTCGTCGGCAGCTTCGCGCTCGGCATCGTGATCCTCGCGCAGGCGCCCGGGTACGCCGGCAGCCTGCAGCAGTTCCTGTTCGGGTCGATCACCGGCATCCCCGACAGCGACCTGCTCGTGGTGGGCGGCATGGGCCTGCTCGTGCTGCTCGTGCTCTCCGCCGTGCACAAGGAACTCGTCGCCGTGAGCCTCGACCGGGAGTCGGCGCGTGCGATGGGGCTGCCCGTGTTCGCGCTGGATCTGGTGCTCTACGTGCTCGTCACCCTCGCCGTGGTGATCAGCGTGCAGACGATCGGCAACATCCTCGTGCTGGCCCTGCTCATCACCCCTCCCGCGACCGCGCGGCTGCTCACCGACCGGCTCGGCGTCATGATGCTGCTCTCCCCCGTGATCGGCGGACTCGGCGCGCTCGTCGGTCTCTACCTCTCGTGGGCGTGGGAGGTGCCCACCGGCGGCACGATCGTGCTCGTGCTCACGGGCGGGTTCCTGCTCGCCTGGTTCCTCGCGCCGCGCGGCCTGCTCGGCAGGCGCCTCGCCCGGCGACGTGCGGATGCGCACACCGAGGACGCGCTCGCACCGGGAGCGGACGACGCCCCTGTGCCGGCGGAGGCGCGCGCATGAACGCCGGCCACCGCGGCCGCACGGGCTGGCTGCTGCCCTCCGCCACCGCGCTGCTCGCTGCCCTCGGCGCAGGTGCGCTCGTGGCCGCGGCTCTCCTCCCCGCCCCGCAGCAGGCGGCCGCGCCGACTCCCGAGCGGAGCGCCCCGACCGACACGGCGCAACCGGTGCCGGAACGGCGGCACGACGCGCAGGCGGCGACACCCGTCGCGGACCTCGCCGACCCGGCATGGCTGGCCCGCACCTCCGTCGCGACGGACATCCCGCCCCGCGCGCTCGCCGCCTACGCCGGCGCCGCGCTGGATGCCGAACAGACCCATCCCGGGTGCGGCCTCGGCTGGAACACCCTCGCCGCGATCGGCCTCGTCGAGTCGGGACACGGCACCCTCGGCGGCGGCGCCCTCGACGGCGACGGTGTCGCGTCGCCGCCCGTCGTCGGCGTTCCGCTCGACGGTCGCGGCGTCGACGCCGTGGCCGACACCGACGGCGGCGCGCTCGACGGCGACGGCACCTGGGATCGCGCCGTCGGACCGATGCAGTTCATCCCGTCGACCTGGGCGTCGACCGCCCGAGACGGGGACCGCGACGGCCGCACCGACATCCACGACCTCGACGACGCCGCCCTCACCGCTGCGGAGCACTTGTGCGACGTGGGCGGCGACCTCACCGAGCCGTCTGCGTGGATCGCGGCGATCGGCGCCTACAACTCCTCCGTTGACTACAACAACCGCGTCGCCGCCGCGGCCGACGACTACGCCGCGCGCGCCTCCGCCTGACCTCCCCCCAGCACCCCGAAGAAAGGAACACCCCCGTGATCACTTCCACCCGAAGGCGGCGGCCCGCCGCCTTCCTCACCGCCGCGGCGGTCGCGGCAGGAGCACTCCTGCTGCCGGCCCTCCCCGCGGCGGCGGCCGACGGACCCGCGCCCCAGCCGCGCGAGCATCGTCTGCTGCAGGACATCCACACCGACGCGATCTCGACCTTCCTCGAGAACGGGCAGCTGTCGCTCGGCACGAAGGCCGACGTGCCCGAGGGCAACGGCACCCGCTTCGCCGCCGACGATGTGTGGTTCCACGTCGATCACGACGCCCGGATGACGGCCCCGGCCGGCATCGAGTTCGTCGCGCCCGCCGGCGCGGAGATCTGGCTCGCGCCCATGACCCAGAACCCGGAGACGATCTGGCCGGGCTTCTCGACGGAGTCGGTGCCGAACAACGCGATCGACGGCAACAACACCACCTTCCGCCTCGTCGACGTCGAGGGACCGGGCAAGTTCGAGCTGTTCACGTTCGGCTCCTTCGGCCAGCCCAACCGCCTGTGGTCGTCGACCGAGGACCTGAAGTCGTTCACCGTGCAGCGCACCCACATGCACGCGAACTGGGCGTTCACGGCGCCGGGCATCTACCGGATCACGATCGAGGGGTTGGTGACCATCGGCGGCATCCCGTCGACGTCGACCGCGACGTACACCTTCGTGGTGGGCGACGCGCCGGTGCTGGCGGAGACCTCGGTCGCGCTCGAGACGTCCGCGACGGACCTCGTGCTCGGCGATCCCCTCACCCTCGACGCGACGGTCGAACCGGCCGCCGTCGACGGGTTCGTGGAGTTCCGCGCCGGCGGGAGCGTGATCGGCCACGAGCGCGTGGCCGACGGACGCGCGAGTCTCACCGTGCCGCAGCTCGGCGTCGGAGTGCACGCGATCACCGCGGCGTTCGTGCCGGAGACCCTGAACCTCGCCACCGCATCCGTGTCGGCGCCCGTGCAGGTCACGGTCACCGAAGAGGCGGGCGGCGACGTCTTCGCCATTCGCGGCATCGCCGAGGCGTACGCGCCCGGCGGCCTGCTGACCGCCCGCGTCGTGGGCGCCACCCTCGACCAGGGTGAGGAGTTCGAATGGCTCATACGTCCGATCGGCGCCTCCCATGGCGGCGACCCCGTCACCGGCACGGGAACCGACGCTTCCGCGGGGCGACTGGAGCTCCCGGTCGACATCTCGCACGACGGTTTCGAGCTCAGCGTGCGGCTCCTCTCCGGCGACCCCGTCGAGCAGCAGACCGTGTGGGTGCCCATCGAGGTGACCCCGGCGGCTCAGGCCGTCACGGCGGTGCTGGAGACGGCGACCCCGACGTACCTCGGCGACCCGTCCGTGCTCGCCATCGACGGTGCACCCGGGGAGGGCGAGAGTCTGCAGCTCGTGTTGAGTTACGGCGGCTTGTGGTACCCCACACCCGACGGCGTGAGGGTCGAGGGCTCGCGCATCGTCGTCGACAGCCCGTTCGCCTTCACGGGTGAGTGGGCGGTGCAGACCGTGCGCGACGGCGTCGCGGTCGCCCAGTCCGCTCCGATCGCGGTCGAGGTGCGCGAGCGCGAGGTTCTGATCGCCGGCGTGCAGGGCGTCTACCGCGACGGGGCGACGCTCCGCGCCACCGGCGAGGTGTACCCGCAGCGGGACGACCTCTACTACGTGTGGCAGTACATGAACCTGAACACCGATCCGTGGACGAACCGCATCGTGAAGGAGGGCTCCGGTGCCGAGGCGCTGAGCGTCGAGATGCCGCTCACCGTCGCTGACGACGACGGGATGCTGTTCCTCATCGCCCACGTGGGCGACGCGGCCGGGCCGATGGTCGGGCAGACCAACGTGCCGGTGCTCGTCTCCGACGCCGACCCCGACACCCAGCTGTTCTTCTTCCAGGGTCTGAGCGGTCACTACCACCAGGGCGGCGCGATCGACCTCGTGCTCGCCGCCGACCCCGCCCTCGCGGAGGGCGACACGGTGGCGTGGGACTGGCGCTGGCCCGGACAGGAGTGGACCACGGTGCCCGGCGCCTCGGGCCTCAAGCACCGCCTCACCGCGGAGCAGGCACTCGACGGCGTCGAGGTGCGGGCGACGCTCGCGTTCGCGGGCGGAGGTGAGCCGATCGTCGCCGAGCCGGTGACGATCCACGTCGACGACCACGGTGCCGCGCCGCGGCAGAAGCTGAGCATCACCGGTCTCGCCGAGCAGTACACCGCCGGTGACGAGGTGACTCTCGATGCGACCGTGACTCCCGCATCCGTCATCGACCGGTACGACTGGTTCGTGCAGCGCGCGGGCGAGAGCACCCCGATGCTGGTCGAGGACCAGCACGACTCGACGCTCACCTTCGCCGCGACCGAGGATCTCGACGGGGCCGCGGTCTTCGCCCGGCTGACCCTGCCCGACGGCACGCCGTACGTGGAGTCGACCCCGGTGTCGCTGAACATCGTCGAGGCGCCGCCGGTCGAGACCGAGATCACCGTCTCGGGCCTCGAGGAGTCGTACACGGCCGGGGACGCACTCACCCTGACCGCCGCGCAGGATCCGGACACCGGCGAGGACCACTGGCACTGGTTCATCCGTGCCGCGGGCTCCGAGGAGTTCGTGGTCATCCCCGGCCAGGCGACCGCCACCCTCACCCGCACGGTGTCGGAGGCGGACGACGGGGCCGCGATCATCGCGCGGCTCTACGGCCACGATCACGCCGTGATCGGCGAATCGGAGCCGGTCGTGCTGAACGTCGAGCCCGTCGACCCGGGTCCGGGCCCGGGTGAGCCCGGTCCCGACGCGAAGCCGACCGGTGCTCCCGCACCGCGCACGGCGGCGGACGTCGACGGATACGCGGAAGGCGGGCTCGCGCTCGACTCCGCCACGGTGAAGCAGGGTCAGGTGCTCACGGTCGGGCTCGGCGAGGAGCGCGCGGGCGAGTGGACGGCCGCGTGGCTGCTCTCCACCCCGACGCTGCTCGGCGGCGACTGGGCGCAGGCCGACTCGGCCGGGGCGCTCACCGTGCGCATCCCCGAGGACGCGGAGGTCGGGGCACACCGCCTCGCGGTGTTCGATGCCGAGGGTGAGCTCGTCGGGTGGGCGTCCCTCACCGTCACGGCCGCCGACGGCACGGTGCCCACCGGCACGCTCGCGCAGACCGGCGGCGAGCTCCGCCCGGAACTGCTCGTGCTCCCGCTGCTGTTCGGGGTCATCGGCACGCTGCTGCTGCTGCGCCGCCGCGCCAGCACGCGGTAAGGCACACGACGACGGGGCGGCCGGGTACTCCGGCCGCCCCGTTCTCGCGCCTGAGCGTGGGCACTCCTAGACTCCGAGCATGGTCGCCCCCGCCGCTCCCCGCGCAGCGGATGCGCGACTCACGTGGATCGTCGGCGGTTCGCTGCTCCTCGCCACCGTCGTTATCGAGGCCGTGCTCATGTCGGTGCCGATGGGATTCTCCGCGGTCGCCGCCACGACCTCCTCGGCCGCCTTCTCTGCCGCGCTCCTCGTCTTCGCCTTCGGCATCCGCCGCGCGGGCAGCGTCACCCACCGCCGCCCGCTCGGAACGACGGCGATCACCGTGCTGGCCCTATGGACGCTGCTCTCCCCGCTGCTGAGCGAGCTGCTCTACACGCCGGGACCCGATTCGCCCGCGCTCTTCGCCTACGGCTACGCCGACGCCCTCATCCAGGCGCTCGCCTCGCTCATCGCGGTCGCGCAGATCGGGCGCATCGGCGTCATCCCCCACCCGTGGCGGTGGGCACCGGCGTGGGTGCTCGCCGCGACGGCCGTGCCGACTCTGCTCACGCAGACGTTCGTGTTCGGCGACGCGTTCCGCGATCCCGGGCTGCTGTCCGCTGTCGTCGCCCTCCAGGGCCTCGTGCATGTCGGCGGCACGATCTTACTCGGCGTGCTCGCGCTCGTGCTTGCCGAGCGCATGCGCCGGCCGCGCACGGTGCCGGTGTTCCGCGGTCAGGACAGCAGCGCCTCGTAGGGAGCCGTCGGCACGACGCCGTCGCGTTCACGGAGGAGCCGGCCGTCGAGCGCTCAGAGCGCGAGCATGCCGAACATCAGCATCGTGAACGGCGCAAGGATCATGAGCGGCACCCCGACTCCCGCGATGACGGCGGTCCGCCGCTTGCGGGTGCCCATCCGGCGACCCGACTCGTCGACCAGGTTCAGCTGCGCGTCGCCGACGCGGCTGTCGCGGTAGCGCGACGCCTGCTTCGTCAGCTCTGCCGCGGTGCGCTCGACCAGCAGGAACGCGCGTCGCACATCGGCGGAGAACAGAAGGGCCGGGAACGAGTTGATCGGGAAACGGAAGAAGAGTCGGTCATCGAGCACCTCCGCCCCGAACTGCGCCGCACCGGCGTCATCGAGCATCGCCGCCATGACGTCGGGTGTGAACAGGTAGAGGGCGTCCCGCTCGTAGCCGGGCGGGCAGAGCAGGGTGAACGTGCGATCGAACTCGAGCCCCATCGAATAGCGCGCACCGTGGTCGAGATCGGAGTCGTCGACATCCTCGCGGCGCAGCAGGGCGATGTGCGGCAGACGGCGCGGCAACGGCACCGCGACGTACCAGCCGTACTCGAGCGTCACCGGGTACGGGGTCTCGGTCGTGGGTCGGAAGTCCGCCGGAACCGGGCGGTGGAAGAAGCGGTAGCCGATCTCGAACGGCGGGAGCGGTGAGTCGGGCGCCGGGTGCAGCCGGTGGCGGACCCGCTGCGTCATGCCCTCCTGCCCGGCCGGGGCGGGAAGCTCGCCCTCCTCGATCGTCTGCGGCCGGTAGTCGAAGGCGTTCGCTTCGGCGAATCGGCCGAGCTTGCCGGCCGCGTCGATCATGGGCCGTCCATGGAGGCGGTTCCACACGAGGAAGGCCAGCATCGGCCCGACGAACGCGGCGAGCGCCAGCACACCGCACACCGCGAAGAAGAGGCGCTGCGAGTCGCTGTCCGCCACGAACAAGCCGACGGGCGCGAACACCACGACCGCTCCCGCGGCGAACATGAGCACGATGAGCGCCGTCCCGAGTCGGCTCGGGAACGGGCGGGTCAGACGTCGGAAGGTCGCCCGACCTGTCTCGAGCGCCGAGAAGTCGACATCCCGGAACAGTCGCAGCTCCGGCTCGCGTGGCATCCGCACGCTCCGACTGTAGGGATGAGCTGCGCTCCGCTCGACTTCGACGCGCACCCCCGGACGCAAATAGACTCCCCGCATGCCCACGGTCACCATCCCCAGTGAGTTGCTGCCCGCCGACGGCCGATTCGGCTGCGGACCGTCGAAGGTGCGCCAGGCGCAGCTCGACTGGCTCGCGTCGGAGGGCGCCCGCATCATGGGCACCTCGCACCGGCAGGCACCGGTGAAGCAGCTCGTCGCACGTGTGCGCTCGGGCCTCACCGAGCTCTTCCGCCTGCCCGACGGCTACGAGATCATCCTCGGCAACGGCGGATCGACCGCGTTCTGGGAGGCCGCCGCGTTCGGACTCATCGAACGCCGCAGCGAGAACCTCACCTTCGGCGAGTTCGGCGCCAAGTTCGCCGCCGCCGCGAACGCGCCATGGCTGCAGGCCCCCAAGGTGATCGACGCGCCGGGCGGATCCCGCAGCGAGGTCGAGGTCATCAGCGGCGTCGACGTGTACGCCTGGCCGCACAACGAGACCTCCACGGGCGTGATGGCGCCGGTGAAGCGGGTGCACGGCGACGAGGGTGCGCTCACCGTCATCGACGCGACGAGCGCCGCCGGCGGAGTGGACGTCGACCTCACCGAGAGCGACGTCTACTACTTCGCGCCGCAGAAGAACTTCGCGAGCGACGGCGGCCTCTGGTTCGCCGCCGTGAGTCCGGCCGCGATCGAGCGGATCGAGCGGATCGCCGCATCCGACCGTTACATCCCCGAGTTCCTGAGCCTCCAGAACGCGCTCGACAACTCTCGCCTCGAGCAGACCCTCAACACCCCCGCGCTCGGCACGCTGCTGCTGCTCGAGAACCAGCTCGACTGGATGAACGGCAACGGCGGACTCGCCTGGGCGGACGCCCGCACGAAGGAGTCGTCGAACGCGCTGTACGAATGGGCGGATGCCTCGAACTACGCGACCCCGTTCGTCGCGAACCCGGAGCACCGCTCGCAGGTCGTCGTCACGATCGACTTCGACGACGCGATCGACGCGAAGACGGTCGCCTCGACGCTGCGCGAGAACGGTGTCGTCGACGTCGAGCCGTACCGCAAGCTCGGCCGCAACCAGCTGCGCGTCGCGACGTTCGTGGCGATCGAGCCGGACGACATCCGTCAGCTCATCCGCAGCATCGAGTTCGTGGTCGATAGCCTGTAGCAATGCGACTGTGGCTCAAGGACTCGGAGCGCCGCCCCGATCCGGAGCCGGTGAACACGGATGACCGGCGAGCGCTGCTCGCCGGCACCGCACTCTGGCTGGTCGCCCTAGTCGTCGTTCTTGCGGCGCCGGCGCTGACGGCGGACGGGCGCGGCTGGTTCGTCTGGACCTGCATCGTCGGCCTCGCGCTCGGGCTGCTCGGCCTGCTCTACGCCCAGCTCACCCGCCGCTGACCCCTCGACGGCGACATCCGCGTCGTCGTCCTCGTCGTCGTCGTCCGACTCGTCGTCGTCGTCGTCGTGCTCGTCGTCGTCGTCGTGCTCGTCGCCCGTGACGGCGAGCTCCGGATCGACGCCGTCGTACACGTCGTCGCCCAGGTCGTCCGCCTCGTCGGCGTCCGCGTCGAGCTCGTCGTGCTCGTCGTCGTCATCATCGTCGTCGTCCGACTCGTCGTCCTCGGCTTCCGCGGCGGCGGCCGCGGCAGCGGCCTGGGCCGCCTGCCACTCCTCGAGACGCTCCGACCACGGCAGCCACTCCGGCGCGAGCAGCGAGCCCTCGCCGGGCATGAGCTCGGACTCCATCACGGTCGGTTCGGCGTCGCCGACGGTCGCGATGCTGACGGTCCACTTCCATCCGGGGTACCCGGGCAGGGTCGACTCGAACAGCACGGAGACGACGCCGTCGCCCTCGTCGAGCGTGCGCACGTACGGACCGATGTTGCGGGCGTCCGTGTTCTCGAGCAGCGCCTCGCGGGCGAGCGCCGTGATGCTGTCGTTCGTGGGCGCGAGTCGGGGTTCCGGGGTCGGTTCCGTCGCGGAGACGTCCGCCTCGGCCGGCTCAGACATCCAGCTCGTCGGCCACTCGGCGCAGCAGGGCCGCGATCTTGCGGCTGTGCGCGTTGTCGGGGTACCGGCCGCGCTTGAGGTTGCCGCCGATGCCGTCGAGGAGCTTCACCAGGTCTTCGACGATGATCGCCATGTCGTCCGCGGGCTTGCGGTTCATCTTCACCACGCTCGGCGGCGACTCGACGATGCGTGCGGAGAGCGCCTGAACGCCGCGCTTGCCGTCGACGATCCCGAACTCGAGCTTCGTACCGGCCTTCACCTTCGCCCCCGCGGGCAGCGCCGAGGCGTGCAGGAAGACCTCCTGGCCGTCGTCGCTGCTGACGAAGCCGAAGCCCTTGTCTTCGTCGTAGAACTTCACTCTGCCGGTGGGCATGGCAAACACCTCTTGTGATCTCGGTAACTCTCGATTGTAAGGGGCGGGGCCTTCGGGCCGTATCCTGGAGGAATGAGCACCCCGAGCCCGGTCACCGCGCATCGTGCCGAGCGTGTGCTCGCGTACATGATCGCGGCCATCGTCGCGCTCTCGCTCATCTGCTTCATCGCGATCATCGTCGCGACCGCGGCGGGCATGCAGCAGACGCTCCTCAGCGGCGGCATCTGGAGCATCATCGCCGTGCTGCCGATGATCGGACTCCCCTTCGCCTTCGTGCTCATCATCGTGCTGCTGCTGGTGAGCCTCACCCGACGCAGCCGGGCCGCGAAGGATGCCCGTAGCTAGCGGGTCCGCCCTTTCGCTCGCCGGGCGTCTGAGAGCGATGGACGACCAGGCGCTCACCCGGTTGCTGCACGACCGTGAGGTGAAGCCGAACGGCATCCGCGATGTCTTCGATCTGGCGGATGCGCTGCTCGATCGCTCTTCGGTGCAGCAGGCGCTCGCGCGACTCGACCGACCCACCCTCGCCGTGCTCGCCGCGGCGAGCGCCGGAACGCTCGACGACATCGACGACCCCACCCAGAGGCTGCAGCGCCTGCACGGCCTCGCCCTGCTCGACGCCGAACCCGAAGCGCCCGCCACCGCGCCCCTCGTCTACGACTCGGTGAACGAGCAGCTCGATTCCTGGCCGTCGCTCGGCCTGCCCTCACGCGACGACCTCATCTCGGGCAGCGCGCCGGCCGCCCTCGAGTCCGTGTCGACCACGGACCGCCGATTCATCGACCGCGCCGCCGCCGATCACGCGTTCGGCGCGACGACGGCGGTCGCCGAACTGCTCGCGGCGCTCGAGCTGCAGCCCGCGCGCGAGCTGCACCGCGGTGGCATGTCGCTGCCGGATGCGAAGCGCCTCGCGGCGAGCGCCGGCGTCGAACTCGACGCGGTGCCCGCGGTGCGCCGCATCGCCGAGAACGCGCAGCTCGCGCAACTCGCCGGCGGACTCTGGTCGGCCGCGCCCCTCGCCGCCGAGTGGGCCGACCGCGCCACCGCGGCCCGCTGGACCCACCTCGCCTCCGCCTGGCTCGACCGCCTGCCCCCGGAACTGCGCGAGGTGCTCGTCGAGCGTCTCCACGCCGTGTGGGGCGAGGGGTTCGCCGACTACGTCGACTGGTTCTTCCCCGCGGGCGGCGACCGGATGCGCGAGCGCGTCTCCGAGCACCTCGCCGACGCGGAGCGGCTCGGCATCACCGCATCCGGTGCCCCGTCGACGGCGGGCATGCACCTGCTGCGCGGTGAGCCCGCCGAGGCGGAGGCCGCGATGGCGGAGCTGTTCCCCGGCGAGGTCGAGAAGGTCTACCTGCAGCACGACCTCACGATCGTGTCGCCCGGACCCCTGGCCCCGGCGATCGACGCCCGGCTGCGGCGCATCGCCGATGTGGAGTCCCGTTCGCTCGCGTCGAGCTACCGCGTCACCCGGCAGAGCCTCACCCGCGCGCTCGGCGGCGGCGAGACGGCCGAGTCGCTGCGCCGGTTCCTCGCGAGCATCTCGCTCACCGGCATCCCGCAACCGCTCGACTACCTGATCGGCGAGACGAGTTCGCGCTACGGAGCCCTGCGCGTCGGCGCGATCGACCCGTCGGCGGCGACACCGGGCACGGCGGACGCCTCCGCCCGCAGCTACGTGCGCTCCGACGACACCGGGCTGCTGGGCACGGTCGCTGTCGACCAGGAGCTCTCCGCCATCGCGCTCGAACCGGTCGGACCGCACCGCCTCATCAGCCGGTTCCCCGTCGAGGTGGTGCTGTGGAGCCTGCACGACGCCCGCTACCCGGTCGTCGCGGAGGATGCGGAGGGCCGCACGATCGAGATCGAGCGTCCGCGCACCCGGCAGCCGGCCCCGGAACCCACCGACCCGGTCGCGGCGCTGCTCACCCGACTGCGCGACACCCGCACCGTCGAGCCGGAGGAGACCGGTCAGGCGTGGATCGCACGCCAGCTCGAGCAGGCCGTGAAGGCCCGCACGATCGTCGACGTGACGGTGACCCTGCCGAACGGGTCGGAGGCGGTGTACCGCGTCGAGCCGACCGGACTCGCCGGCGGCCGCGTGCGCGGCCGCGACGCGAAGGCCGACATCGAGCGCACGCTGCCCCTCTCCCACATCAGCGCGGTCACCCCGCTCCCCTGACCACCGGTCGCTCAACCCGCCGAAGCGCGGTCGCTGAGCCCGTCGAAGCGCGGTCGCTGAGCTTGTCGAAGCGCGGTCGCTGAGCTTGTCGAAGCGCCCACACGGAGTTCGCTTCGACAGGCTCAGGGAACGCCGCTCGCTGAGCCCGTCGAAGCGCGGTCGCTGAGCAGTTCCGCGGGGCAACTCGCATCCGCGGTAGGAAATACCGGCGCGGATGAGACTTATGCCGCGAAAGCGCCGCGCGGGGTTCCCTTCGACAGGCTCAGGGAACGCCACCGGAATACCCCCACCCGCGCCGGCGTTCGATTCCGAGCGGCAGACGCCTGCCGCGCGACGACGAGCGGGTCGGCGGGCGCGACGTCCGGCTGACCTAGACTGGAAGGTCATGACCGGCGGACCCCTGATCGTGCAGAGCGATCGCACCGTACTGCTCGAGGTGGCGCACCCCGATGCGGAGGACGCGCGCCACGAGCTCGCGGTCTTCGCCGAGCTCGAGCGCGCCCCCGAGCACATGCACACCTACCGCATCACGCGGCTCGGCCTGTGGAACGCGCGCGCCGCCGGACACGAGGCCGCCGACATGATCGGCACGCTCGAGCGCTGGTCGAAGTTCCCGATCCCGCAGTCCGTCGCCGTCGACATCGACGAGACCGTCGGCCGCTACGGCCGCCTCGTGATCGAGCGCGACGACGAGGGAGAACTCGTGCTGCGCAGCACGGATCCCGCGGTGCTCAGCGAGGTCACGCGCAACAAGCGGATCGGACCGCTGCTCGGGGTGCGCCGCACCTCGCAGGTGTGGACGCTCATGCCGTGGGCGCGCGGGCAAGTGAAGCAGGAGCTCGTGAAGATCGGCTGGCCCGCCGATGATCTCGCCGGCTACACCCCCGGCACACCGCATCCGATCGACCTCAAGGAAGACGGCTGGCACCTGCGTGACTACCAGCTGAAGGCGGTCGACAACTTCTTCGAGGGCGGCTCCGGCGTCGTCGTGCTGCCCTGTGGCGCGGGCAAGACGCTCGTCGGCGCGGGCGCGATGGCGAAGGCCGACACGACGACGCTCATCCTCGTCACCAACACCGTCTCGGCGCGCCAGTGGCGCAGCGAGCTCCTCAAGCGCACGAGCCTCACCGAGGACGAGATCGGCGAGTACTCCGGTCAGCTCAAGGAGATCAAGCCGGTCACCATCGCGACGTACCAGATCCTCACGGCGAAACGGAAGGGCGAGTTCGCCCACCTCGCGCTGCTCGACGCGCTCGACTGGGGTCTCGTGGTCTACGACGAGGTGCACCTGCTGCCCGCGCCGGTGTTCAAGCTCACCGCCGAACTGCAGGCGCGACGTCGCCTCGGGCTCACCGCGACCCTCGTGCGCGAAGACGGACGCGAGTCGGATGTGTTCAGCCTGATCGGTCCGAAGCGGTTCGATGCGCCGTGGAAGGAGATCGAGGCCCAGGGCTACATCTCCCCCGCCTCCTGCTACGAGGTGCGGGTCGACCTGCCGCAGCAGGAGCGGCTCGAGTACGCGGCGTCCGCCGACGACGAGCGGTACCGCCTCGCGGCGACCGCGCCGGCGAAGATGCAGGTCGTGCGCGACCTCGTCGAGAAGCACCAGGGCGAGCGCATCCTCGTGATCGGCCAGTATCTCGACCAGATCGAGCAGCTCGCCGAGACCCTCGACGCCCCGCAGCTGACCGGCGCGACGCCGGTGCCGGAGCGCGAGCGCCTGTTCCAGGAGTTCCGCGACGGCGTGACGAAGGTGCTCGTCGTCTCGAAGGTCGCCAACTTCTCGGTCGACCTCCCGGAGGCGACCGTCGCGATCCAGGTGTCCGGCTCGTTCGGCTCCCGGCAGGAGGAGGCTCAGCGCCTCGGCCGGCTGCTGCGTCCGAAGGAGAGCGGGCTGCCGGCGAACTTCTACACGCTCGTCGCGCGAGACACCGTCGACCAGGACTTCGCGCAGAACCGGCAGCGCTTCCTCGCCGAGCAGGGCTACAGCTACACGATCCTCGACTCCGACACGATCGCCGCCTGAGTCGGTCCCAGCCGCCGTCCCCGGAGGCACACAGCGCACTCGGACCCGGCGGGCAGCGCGCCCGCACGCGCCCCGGATGATGCACATCCGCCCCGCTGACACGACATACAGGCGGCGTCCAGCAAGCGTGCAGATACTTGGGGCATGGCTGACGGACCCAAGATTCTCATCGTCGACGACGAGCCCAACATCCGCGACCTCCTCACCACGTCGCTGCGATTCGCCGGCTTCGCCGTGCGCGCCGTGGGGAACGGGGCCGCCGCCATCTCGGCAGTGCTCGAAGAGGAGCCCGACCTCATCATCCTCGACGTGATGCTGCCCGACATGAACGGCTTCGGCGTCACCAAGCGCCTGCGCTCGAGCGGCTACACCTCGCCCATCCTGTTCCTCACCGCGAAGGACGACACCGAGGACAAGATCACCGGCCTCACGGTAGGCGGCGACGACTACGTCACCAAGCCGTTCAGCCTCGACGAGATCGTCGCCCGCATCAAGGCCATCCTGCGCCGCACGATGCAGGACGACGAAGACGCGATCATCCGCGCCGGCGAGCTCACGATGGACCAGGACACCCACGAGGTCACCATCGGCAACGAGCAGGTCGAGCTCAGCCCGACCGAGTTCAAACTGCTGCGCTACCTCATGCTCAACCCCAACCGGGTGCTGTCGAAGGCGCAGATCCTCGATCACGTGTGGGAGTACGACTTCAACGGCGACGCCGGAATCGTGGAGAGTTACATCAGCTACCTGCGGCGTAAGCTCGACCAGTACTCGAGCGAGCCGATCATCCAGACCAAGCGCGGTTTCGGATACATGCTCAAAGCCAACAAGGTCTAACCCTCACCCATGCACCGTCACCTCTCCGCGTGGTGGAACGGGATCTCCCTCCGCACCAAGATCACGGGAGTGACGGTCCTCCTCCTCACGCTCGGCCTGCTCGTCGCGGGCGCGGGCACGATGTCGCTGCTCAACGCGTACCTCCTGCAAGAGGTGGACTCGCGGGTCGCGACGGCGCGTGACTCGCTCGCGAACGAGTCCATCGAGCGCACGAGCGAAGGGTGCAAGGTCAGCACCGGGCCCACGGAGGAGTACTACATCGCGGTGATCTCTGCCGATGGCGACGACGTGCTGTGCGACAACCGCGGAGTCGGACAGCCCGCCCCGGACCTGTCGAAGCTCTCCTTCGAGCGCACCCAGGACTTCGAGGGGCAGGCGTTCACCGCCTACTCCCCCGGCAAGGTCGCGCAGTGGCGGGTGATCGCGAGCGAGGGCCGCATCGCCGGCACCGACGCCGACGTCTCCGTGGTCGTCGGCCTCGACCTCACCAGCACGAACGACGTCGTCGCCCGCTTCGCCGCGATCTTCATGTTCTTCGCCATCGCCGTCGTCGTGCTCGGCGGTGCGCTCACGCGCCTGCTCGTCATGACCACGTTCGCGCCGCTGCGGGATGTGGAGGAGACGGCGGCGCGCTTCGCCGACGGCGACTTCAATCAGCGCATGTCGGGAGCACTCCCGAACACGGAGGTCGGCCGCCTCAACCGCTCCCTCAACGCGATGCTCGCCCGCATCGACCGCGCGTTCGCCGATCGCGCCAAGACGATCGAGCAGATGCGCCGCTTCGTCGGCGACGCGAGCCACGAGCTGCGCACCCCGCTCGTGTCGGTGCGCGGCTACGCCGAGCTCTACCGGATGGGCGCGATCGCCTCCGAGCACGACGTGGCGCAGGCGATGGACCGCATCGAGAAGGAGGCGATCCGCATGTCGGAGCTCGTCTCCGACCTTCTGGAGCTGGCCCGGCTCGACGAGGCGCGCCCGGTCTCCCTCGCCCCCGTCGACCTCGTGCCGATCGCCCACGACGTCGCGCTCGACGCGACCGCCCAGTCCCCCGACCGCACCGTGACGGTGGTGCCGCTCGAGTTCGAGCCGGCCGAGGTCGAGGCCCCGACCGACGACGAGGCGACTCCGGATGCGGACGCCGGCCCGACCCGCCGATTCGGTCTGCGGTCGACCGGGGCGAACGCCACCGGTCCGGTCGTCTTCTCCGGCGAACGCTGGGCCCGCCTGCGCAACCGTCGCGGTCGCCCGCAGAAGCAGGAGGAGGCGCCGCTCGCGCCCCGCACGATCATCGACGACGAGGTGCGGGCGAGCGTCAGCGGCGACGAGAACAAGATCCGCCAGGTCGTGACCAACCTCATGGGCAACGCCATGCGGTACACCCCCGACGGCAGCCCGATCGAGATCGGTGTCGGCGCGGACCGCGAGCGCGGCTACGGCGTCATCGCCGTCATCGACCACGGCCCGGGCATCCCGCCCCAGCTGCGCGAGAAGATCTTCCAGCGCTTCTGGCGCGCCGACAGCTCGCGCACCCGTGAGACCGGCGGCAGCGGCCTCGGACTCGCGATCGTCTCGGCGATCGTCCGGTCGCACAACGGCGTCGTCGAGGTGGACGAGACACCGGGGGGCGGCGCGACCTTCCGCGTGCTGCTGCCCCTCCTCCCCACCGCCGAGCCGTCCCCAACCACACAGTCCACCCCGGCCGGGAGCGTCGCGGGCTCGTAGCGTCGACGGCATGACCCGTTACCACGTCGATGCCGATGCCGTCCTCTCCGTCACCGCCGCCGTCCGCGGCTCGATCAGCCGCATCCAGAGCGAGGTGAGCGGCCTGCACGGTCAGCTCACCAACCTGCAGGGGTCGTGGGGCGGTCAAGCCGCGACCGCCTTCCAGTCGGTCATCACCGACTGGCGCGCCACCCAGCTGCGCGTCGAAGAGAGCCTCGCGCAGATCACCACCGCGCTCGGCCAGGCCGGTCAGCAGTACGCCGACATCGAGTCGGCGAACGCGCGACTGTTCGGCCGCTAGGCGCCGAAGCGCTCCAGGCGGCAGCCGCGGAGTTCGAGCGAATCGACGCCCTCGCTCGCACCGGCGTCACCGTCGCCGGGATGACCGGCGATCTCGTCGGCCACGAGGCGCCCCACCGCGGCGGCGAGAGTGACCCCGGAGTGCATGACACTCACGTACAGGCCCGGCCGACCCGGCACGGCGCCGACGATCGGTTCGCCGTCGATCGGCATCGGCCGCCAACCGATGTCGACCGACACCAGCCTCACGTCGCGGGTGCGGTCGAGCTCCGCACGCAGCCGATCGACGGCCCGCCGGGCGGTGCGGGCGAGATCGTGTTGGGACTGCTCTCCGGTGTACTCGAGCGGCAGGAGCAGCACGCCCTCGCGGTCCTGACGCACCTCGAAGTCCGGGCCCGCCACGATGCCGTGCACGACCCGCCGGGCGCTGCGCGCCCGCACGAGCACCGCCGGGGAGGAGTGCACGGGCACATGGACACCGACCGCGGCGCACAGCGCAGCCGTTCCGACCCCGGCCGCGACGACGACGGTGCCCGCGCGCACGTCGCCGCGCGGGGTACGCACCCCGATCACCAACTCCCCCTCGATAAGCAACCCGGTCACGGGGGTGCCGACGTGCACGCGCGCGCCCCGCGCGACGGCGGCATCGACGAGCGCCTCGGTCGCCGCCACCGGGTCGACCGCGCCGTCCTCCGGCGAATGCACGGCCCCGAGCGGCGGGGTGCGCAGCCCCGGCTCGACGGCCGCGATCGCCGCCGCGTCCAACCATCCGTTCGTCGCTGCCGGCGGCCAGGTGAGCGAACCGGACCACGTGACGTCGAGCTCGGGCACCTCGCTCTCGAGGCGGCGGTATTCGTCGACCGCGATCCGTCGCAGGGGCGCGGAGGGGACATCCGGCACCTCGGTCGCGCCGATCCACGCGAAGGACGCTCCGGTCGCGCCGGATGCAGGGAGACCGGCATCGAAGATCGTCACCGCGAGCCCGCGGGAGGCGAGGTGATACGCGATCGACGCGCCGACGATGCCGGCGCCGACCACGGCGACGTCGACGGGCGCGTCGGAGTGTGCGTGCGAGTCGGCGGGAAGGTGCGAGTCGTCAGGCGCGTCATGGGAGACGGGCGATGAATGAGCCACGGGGAAGACATCCGATTCTGAGCAGGGGGAGACGATCGCCGCGTGAACGCGGAGGGGCCGGAGTCCTGCTACAAGCTCATGTCTCCGACAGTAGCGGCCGCCGCCGGAGGACGACAAGGGCTCTGGCGCCTCGGCTTCCGTCGCGGGGTCCGCGCCGTTACGGTGGTCGGCATGACGTATCGCGCCGCACGATTTCTGCGCCCCCGACCGGTCCCCGGTCGTGTGGGCCTGATCGCGCGCGCGTAGGTCCCGCGCCGAGCCGCTCGGGGGTGTCTCCTCGAACCGACTCGACACGAAGGACCTGCCATGCCCCACCTCTCCTCCCGCGAACTCGCGGACGCCCTCGCCCTGCGTGACCTCAGCGACCCTGCCCGTGGGGCCCACGCGATGCAGACACTGCTCGACGCGGTCATCGATGCGGCCGCATCGGTGACCGTCGACCGGCCGCATATCCGTCTCGTGAGGGACTCGCCGCTCGTTCCCGTGGCCGACAATTACGACCGGCTCGGATTCCCGATCGCCGACGTCACCCGAGACCGCCGCTACACCCGGTACGTCAGTGACCGGGTCATGCTCCGCAGCCACACGTCCGCCGCGATCCCCGGTCTGCTCGACCGGCTGGCGACGCTGCCGGAACCGGCGCACGACGACCTCATCGTGCTGCCCGGGCTCGTCTACCGCCGGGACTCGATCGACCGCACCCACGTCGGCGAGCCGCATCAGGTGGACCTGTGGCGCCTGTCGTCCCGCGCCCGCTTCGGCGTCGACGAGTTGCTCGCGCTGGCCGGCGCGATCGTGCAGGCCGTCTTCCCGGGCGCCGAGTGGCGCGCGGAACCCGCCACCCACCCGTACACCCGGGACGGGCGGCAGATCGACGTGCGCATCGACGGGGAGTGGCTCGAGCTCGCCGAGTGCGGAGTCGTCGCCGACCACCTGTGGACCGGTGCGGGGCTCGACCCTGCCCGGTGGTCCGGCCTCGCCCTCGGGATGGGACTCGACCGTGCGCTCATGCTGCGCAAGGGCATCCCCGACATCCGGGTGCTGCGGTCGGTCGATCCGAGGGTGCAGCGCCAGCTGCTCGACCTCGAGCCGTGGCGACCGGTCTCGATCATGCCGCCGTTGCGGCGGGATCTCTCGATCGTGGTCGACGGGCTCGACGACGCGGAGACCCTCGGCGATCGCGTGCGGTCCGCGCTCGGCGCAGACGCGGACGACCTCGAATCGATCGAGCTGCTCGCGCTCACCCCGTGGGCGGACCTGCCGGAGTCCGCTCGGGACCGCCTGGCCCTGCGGCCCGATCAGGCGAACGCGCTCGTTCGTCTCACCCTGCGTCCGCTCGACCGCACGCTCACCGATCCGGAGGCCAACCGCATCCGCGACCGGGTGTACCGGGTGTTGCACCGCGGTCCCGTGCTCGAGCTGATCGCCGGGTGACGTGCGGGCGGGTTAACGCCGTGTGGGCGGCTCCCCGAAGGGAACCGCCCACACGTGGTGTTGCGACTGGATCAGAAGTCCATGCCACCGCTCGGGTCGCCGACCGGAGCCGGGTTCTTCTCCGGCTTGTCGGCCACGACGGCCTCGGTGGTGAGGAACAGACCGGCGATCGACGCCGCGTTGAGCAGCGCCGAACGGGTGACCTTCACCGGGTCGTTGATGCCCGCCTCGAGCATGTCGACGTACTCACCGGTCGCGGCGTTGAGGCCCTGGCCGGCGGGGAGGTTGCGCACCTTGTCGACCACGACGCCCGGCTCGAGACCGGCGTTGAGGGCGATCTGCTTCAGCGGAGCGTCGATCGCGACACGCACGATGTTCGCACCCGTCGCCTCGTCACCGACGAGACCGGTGATCGCGTCGCCCTGGAACGCCTTGAGGCCGGCCTGGATGAGGGCCACGCCACCACCGGCGACGATGCCCTCCTCGACGGCGGCCTTCGCGTTGCGCACGGCGTCCTCGATGCGGTGCTTGCGCTCCTTGAGCTCGACCTCGGTCGCGGCACCCGCCTTGATGACGGCCACGCCGCCGGCGAGCTTCGCGAGGCGCTCCTGGAGCTTCTCGCGGTCGTAGTCGCTGTCGGTGTTGTCGATCTCGGCACGGATCTGACGCACGCGACCGGCGATCTGCTCGCTGTCGCCGGCGCCCTCGACGATCGTGGTCTCGTCCTTGGTCACGACGACCTTGCGGGCGCGACCGAGCAGGTCGAGGGTCGTGTTCTCGAGCTTGAGACCGATCTCCTCGCTGATGACGGCACCACCGGTGAGGATGGCGATGTCCTGCAGCATGGCCTTGCGGCGGTCGCCGAAGCCGGGGGCCTTGACGGCGACCGACTTGAAGATGCCGCGGATCTTGTTGAGCACGAGCGTCGCGAGCGCCTCACCGTCGATGTCCTCGGCGATGATGAGCAGCTGCTTGTTGGCCTGGATGACCTTGTCGACGACCGGCAGGAGGTCCTTGATCGCGGAGATCTTGGAGTTGACGATCAGGATGTACGGGTCTTCGAAGACCGCTTCCTGACGCTCCGGGTCGGTGACGAAGTAGGGGTTGATGAAGCCCTTGTCGAAGCGCATACCCTCGGTGAGCTCGAGCTCGGTGCCGAAGGTGTTCGACTCCTCGACGGTGACGACACCCTCCTTGCCCACCTTGTCGATGGCCTCGGCGATGAGCGCACCGATGGTCTCGTCGGCGGCCGAGATCGACGCGGTGGCGGCGATCTCCTCCTTGGTCTCGACCTCCTTGGCGCTCGCGATGAGCGCGTCGGAGACGGCCTGGGTGGCCTTCTCGATGCCGCGCTTGAGGCTGATGGGGTCGGCGCCGGCCGCGACGTTGCGCAGGCCCTCGCGGACGAGCGCCTGGGCGAGCACGACCGAGGTCGTGGTGCCGTCTCCGGCGACGTCGTCGGTCTTCTTGGCGACCTCCTTGACGAGCTCCGCACCGATCTTCTCGTACGGGTCGTCGAGCTCGATCTCCTTGGCGATCGAAACGCCGTCGTTCGTGATGGTGGGGGCGCCCCACTTCTTCTCCAGGACGACGTTGCGTCCACGCGGTCCGAGCGTGACCTTGACGGCGTCGGCCAGGGTGTTGAGGCCGCGCTCGAGGCCGCGGCGGGCCTCTTCGTCGAAAGCGATGATCTTAGCCATGTGTGTTCCTCGTCCCTCCCGGACGTATGAATCAGCGTGAGGTTGGCACTCAGCAGAAACGAGTGCTAACTGATTCTGGCACTCCCCATGACCGAGTGCAAGTGAGGGTACCCGGCCCCGTTCACCGCCCGCAGGGCCGGGAAACGAAGAACGCCGCCCGCGGCAGCGGACGGCGTTCGACGAGGTTCAGTCGGGGTTCGCGCTCAGGCGAGGCGAACCGACTCGGCCTGCGGCCCCTTCGATCCGGTACCCACCTCGAAGACGACCTGCTGGCCCTCTTCGAGGACCTTGTAGCCGCTCATGTCGATCGCGGAGTAGTGGACGAACACGTCCTGGCCTCCGCCCTCGACGGTGATGAAGCCGAAGCCCTTCTCTGCGTTGAACCACTTCACGGTCCCAGTCGCCATGGTGTTGCTCCCTGCTGCTGCGGTGCTGCGTAGTGCGTGCGGCCCGTGCGGAATCGCCAGTGCCGGGTCGACGCGGGCCGCAACCCGCACCCCTCCGGCCCGCTGGCGGATGCGGGTGCTCTGCCTTTCGCGCGCCGGATGGGCGACCAAGCCAGATGCTAACGGAGCGATGTGTCGCCAACAGGCCCGAAAACCCCAGATGACGCCGTGCTCACGACAATTCAACAAGAATTAAACACGGGCGTAACACCCGGGCCATGAAGCGGCGCCTATTCGGCTCGATCGGCGCCTAACACGACGGTCACCGGGGCACCGGGGTACGCGTCGGAGAGCTGCACGTCGCCCGGTTCGCCGATCGCCGCGAGGATGCCGCGGGCGATGCCCTCGAACTGCTCGCCGTTGTAGAAGACGATCGTGTCGGGGAAATCGCGGTCGGCCGCCGTGTTGCGCGCGCCCACGGGCCAACCCTGCTCCTCGAGGGTGTCGCCGATCTGCTCGTCGAGCTCGTCGACGGGGCTCGCGTTGAGCACGGTGATGGTGAGTCCGAGCGCGGGGTCGATCGCCGAAGGATCCGTCACCGGCTCCGCGGTCGCAGGCGGAGCCTCGGTGGGGGGAGGCGAACTCTCCCCCGCGAGGGAGGGCAGGTCGAACCGGAAGCTGTCGTTGACGAGCGCGAGTCCGATGACGCCGACGAGCACGAGCACACCGGTCGCGAGCGCCGCCCAGGCGAACCGGATCCATCCGCGCCCCTTGCGCGCCGGCGCCCGATGAGCGCCCACCCGCGGCAGGGTCGGGATGTCGTCGAATTCGTCTCTCGGGAACTTGGCCATGGTCCTCAGCGCTCGTCGAAGGGGCGACCCGCGCCGCCGTCGGCACCGAACACGCGGGTGCCGCGGGCGGCGGTGCGGGCATCGCGAAGGCGACGCAGCCGTCCGACGAGCATCGGGTCGTAGCGAACGGCGTCGACGTCGTCGATCAGGCCGTTCAGCAGTTGATAGTAGCGGGCGGGCGTGAGAGAGAACCGCTCGCGGATGGCCGCCTCCTTCGCCCCGACGTGACGCGACCACTCGCGTTCGAAGTCGAGGATGCGGCGGTCGCGCTCACTGAGCGTGTCCGGCGCGCGTTCGGGTACGGCTCCCATCCGCGTCATCGTAGAACCGCTCGACATCCCCGTCGCGGCGGCGCGCCCGCGCGCCCCGGATGCGCCGCGCTACAGCTCCATCCGCGCTACAGATCCGCGCTCACGCGACAACGTCGATCCGACGCGCTACACAACCGTGCGTGCGCCACACCTTCTTCTGCCGCACGAGCGCGATTGTGTAGCGGCACCGGTCAGCGCCGTGGCGGGATCGGGCGGCCCGGTCAGTCGAGGGTGCGGCGGCCCGACTCCGGCGGGGCGGCGGCGCGCGGGTCAGGCGGGGATGCGGCGCAGGGTCTCGCCGTGCGGTTCCGCGAAGGCGAGCGGATGCCCGTCGAGCGCGAGCAGGAACGGCGCGTCGGAGGGCGGTACGGCGGCCGGCGCCGTGTCGGGGTAGAGGCCGGCGAACTCGAGGCTCACCCAGTGCACCCCGAGTCGGCGCACCTCCTCCCGGAACCGCTCCCGGCGAGCGCGCGGCAGGTAGGCGAGCACGCCCGTCGTGACGACGACGGGCGCCGCGTCGTCCGGCACCTCGGCGACGAGCCGGGCGAGGTCGTCGACCGCGTCGCCGCGCTCGACCACCACCGGATCCTGTGCGGCGATGCCGAGCGCGGCGTCCAGTCGCCCCCGCCGCTCCGGCTCGTCCGCCGGCAGCAGCGCACGCAGCCACGCCGCGTCGGCCGGGTCGGCCGCGTCGAGCGGCGCGCGGTCGATGCCGCGCCGCCACACCACCTGCGGCAACCCCGCCGGCGGCGCGACCGCGCCGTCCGTCGCGCAATCGAGCACCAGTCGGGAGTCGCCGACCACGGGCCCGCCGATCACGGGCCCGCCGATCACGGGCCCGCCGTCGTAGCGGTAGGCGTAGCGGTCGAGCTGCAGGCACAACCCGGCCGCGGCGCCGACCTCGATGATTGCGAGCGGCCAGTCGATCCGCGCGAGTGCGGGCAGCAGCGCGGCGCACCGACCCGGTTCGTTCGTCTGCGTCGCGCGCACGAGCGCCTCCGCCTCGACCTCCGCCCACCGCGTCAGAAGCCGCTCGCGCAGCTCCGGCCACGAGGCATCCGCCCAGCCGCGCAGCCGCGCGCACGCGAAGACGAGCGCGGGCTGTCGACGCTGGTCCGGCAGCCGGTCGATGAGCGCGAGCACCTCGTCGTCGGCCGCGACACCCTCCGCCCACGCCGCGGTGAGCGGCGAACGGCGTCGCATCTCGTCGGCGAACCGGCGGTACCACGCCGCGGTCTCCATCAGCGGGGAAGCGTCGAGTCGGCGGGACGGTACATCGAGATGTGCTGGATACCCGCCTCGTCATAGGCCTCGCCGAAGGCCGCGAACCCGAACCGTTCGTACACCCCGCGCACCGCGACTTGCGCGTGCAGCATCATCGCGAGGCGTCCATGACGCCGTATTACCTCGTCGAGCAGGTCGCGCGCGAGGCCCTCGCCGCGCCGATCGGCGCGCACGACGACCCGCCCGACGACGAGGTGCGCGTCACGGTGTTCGGGCACCGGATCCACGAGAACCCGCAGGTAGGCGGCCGCTCCCTGGTCGTCGGCGATCCACACGTGCTGCGTGGCGGGTTCCAGATCGCGGAAGTCGAGCTCGGTCTCGTCGACCCTCTGCTCGACCAGGAACACATCGGTTCTCAGTTTGAGGATCGAATAGAGTTCCCGGGTCGTGAGTTCGCTCCACGGGCGGACCATGAGGGAACGTTCGGGCACGCCCGCGAGTTTATTCTGACGAAGGATGTCCCTTCGCTAGGAGAGGAAACCGACCACCATGGGTTACAAGGTCGAGAAGAGCGAGCAGGAGTGGCGCGAGGAGCTGTCCCCGGAGCAGTTCGCGGTGCTGCGCCAGTCCGCCACCGAGCGGGCATGGACGGGTGAGCTGCTCGACGAGTCGCGCGCCGGTCTCTACACGTGTGCCGCGTGCAACGCGGAGCTGTTCAAGAGCGGCACGAAGTTCGATTCCGGATGCGGTTGGCCGAGCTTCTACGAGTCGGTGCGGCCGGAGGCGGTTCAGCTCATCGAGGACACGAGCCTCGGCATGGTCCGCACCGAGGTGCGCTGCGCGAACTGCGGTTCGCACCTGGGTCACGTGTTCGACGACGGATTCGGCACGCCGACGGGTGACCGCTACTGCATGAACTCCCTCGCGCTGAACTTCGAGGCCGAGTAGGTGACGGCCGCCGAGGCGATGCTTCGGCGCCGGTCGCAATCCCGTGTGACTCCGGACGCCCCGGACACCGCGGAGATCGTGCGCCTCACCGAGGTCGCCGCGACGATGGCCGACTACGGCTCGCTGCGGCCGTGGCGGTTGATCGAACTGCGCGGTGACGCCCGGGCACGCCTCGGCGCCGCTTTCGTGGAGGCGTCGTCGGCCGAGGGCAAGCACGCGGAGAAACTCGCGGGCAAACCGTTGCGCGCGTCCCTGCTCATCGCGGTCGTCGCGAGCCGGCAGGAGAACTTCAAGGTGCACGCGTGGGAGCAGGACATCGCCGCGGCCGGCGTGGGCCACGCGCTCAATCTGCTGCTGCACGAGGCCGGCTGGGGCGCCATGTGGCGTTCCGGCCCGCTCACCCGTACCGATCCGGTGCGCCGGATGCACGGACTGGCCGACAACGAGGAGCTGCTCGGCTGGCTCTACGTCGGCGGTCTGACCGAGAAGCCGAGCCCCGACCGAAAGCCGGCGCCGGTGGAGAGCCTCGTCACCACCCTGCGGTAGCGCGCGTCACCCGGCGGTCGGGTCGGAGTCGGTGAGCGAGAGCGACGGCTCCTTCTCGAATGACCGCTCACCGTGCACGGCGAGTTCGGCGAGCGCCGCCTCCTTGTCGCCCGACTCGACGAGTCGGAGCAGGTGGCGGTGCCGGCCGACGTGCTCGTGCAGGTCTTCGTAATAGCGCTCCCGCGCGATGAGGTTGCGCGACATGCACAGCAGCAGCTGCTGCTGCACGGAGGCGTAGAGCTCCTCGAGCCGCCGATGACGGGCGATGCGGATGAGCGCGGAGTGGAACAGGTAGCCGGCCTGCACGAGCGCACCCCGGTCCTCGGCGTCCGCACACCGCTCCATCTCGTCGAGCGCGCGCCGGGCGGGATCCAGCAGCGCGTCATCGGCGACCGGGATGCCGAGTTCGAAGGCCATGCGTTCGAAGGTGGAGCGCAGGGTGAGGATCTCGAAGACGTCTTCCTCATCGAGCGTCGCGACGAACGCACCACGCCGGGGCCGCGTCGAGACGAGACCCTCGGTCTCGAGCACCCGCAGTGCCTCGCGCAGCGGGGGCCGGCTGATGGCGAGGTCCTCGGTGAGCCGCTCCTCGATGAGCCGCTCCCCCGGTTGCAGCTCGCCCGCGAGGATCTTCTTGCGGATGGCGTCCGCGGCGAGCACCACCAGACTCGGTGCCTCCAGGCCCACGCCCGGATCCCTGCCTACGTCGCTGCGCCTCATGGTTCCTCCTCGGGGCTCACAGCCTCCCGGATGGGAGCGCTCCCCTTCAAGAGGCGCTCCCGAAATCGGACTATTGCATTCTGACTACGGTCTGTTGTAGACAATATACGCCGCACCGCGTCCGTCGGGCAGCACCGTAGCAACACTCAAAGTCGAGGAGAAGCGTTGACATCGTCGTCCGCCGTGATCGTGGGTCTGGGTAACCTCGGCTCCCCGCTCGCCTCCCGACTGCTCGAGGTCGGGTGGGATGTCGCCGTGCTCGACACGGCCGAGGAACGCGTCGCCGAGCTGCGCGGCGAGGGCGCCCGCGAGATCGACGTCGCCGACCTCGGCCGCGAACCGCTCGTCTGCTTCGTCGTGCCGGGCGAGCAGGCGATCCGTTCGGTGCTCGAGCGCGTCGAGGGCCCCCTCGAGGGACTCGTCGTCGTGATCAGCACCCTCGCCCCGCAGACGGCGATCGACGTGGCAGCGACCCTCGCCGAGCGCGGTGCGCGGATGATCGACGCGCCCGTCAGCGGCGGGGCCGACCGGGCCCGCGCCGGCGAACTCACCGTGCTCGTCGGCGGCGCCGACGAGCACGTGGCCGACGCCCGACCGCTGCTCGACGCGATCGGGGACACCGTGCTGCACGTCGGACCGGTCGGCGCGGGATCGGCGGCCAAGCTCGCCAACCAGCTCGTCACGTTCGCGTCGCTCGGCGCCGTGCTCGAGGCCGCCCGGCTCGCGGACGCGTACGGCGTCGCCGAGTCGACCGTCATCGAGGCCCTCGGCACCGCGACCGGGGACACATGGGTCGGCCGCACGTGGGGGTTCTACGACGACCTCGCCGCCGACTACGACCGACGCGACGTGCCCGACGACGACCGGCCGTGGGTGAAGGACCTCGCCGCCGTGCGAGCCGCGGCCTCCGGCGCGGGACTCGAGGTCCCGGTCGCCGACGTGCTCTCCCGCACGCTCGCCGACGACATCCGCACCCACGCGCAGCGGTCCCGGCAGACCGATTCCGAAGGCGCACAGGAAGGCGCAGACGCATGACCGAACGACTCGCCCCGGGCATCATGGCCGATGCCCCCGGACGCCGCTGGAGCCGCGGCACCAAGAACGCCGCGAAACGGCGGGAGGCCGGCGTCGCCGCGCTCTTCCTCACCCCGTGGATGCTCGGCCTCGTGCTGCTCACCCTCGGACCGATGCTCTACTCGCTCTACCTCGCGTTCACCGACTACGACCTGCTCTCGCCGCCGCGCTGGGTCGGGCTCGACAACTTCACCGCGATGGCGAGCGATCCGCGCTTCCTCGCCTCGGCGGGGGTCACGTTCGCCTACGTCGCCGTGTCGGTGCCGCTGCTGCTGGTCATCTCGATGCTCGTGGCGCTGCTGCTCAACACGAAGATGCGCTTCCTCACCGGATACCGCGCGCTGTTCTATCTGCCCTCGCTGCTCGGCGCGAGCGTCGCGATCGCCGCGCTGTGGCGGCAGGTGTTCGGCGACGAGGGACTCCTCAATGCCGCCCTCGCGATCTTCGGCATCGAGCACGGCAGCTGGGTGGGCGATCCGAGCACGGCCCTCGGCACGATCGTCGTGCTCTCGGTGTGGGCCTTCGGCTCGACGATGATCATCTTCCTCGCCGGGCTCCGCCAGGTGCCGAGCGAGCTGTACGAGGCCGCCGCCGTCGACGGGGCGGGCCGCATCCGCCGGTTCTTCAGCATCACCGTGCCGATGCTCACGCCGCTCATCTTCTTCAACGCGCTCATGGGCACCATCAACGCCTTCCAGGCGTTCACCGGCGCCTACGTCATCAGCGGCGGCACCGGCGGGCCGGTCAACTCGACCCTCTTCTACACGCTCTACCTCTACCAGCGCGGCTTCGCGCAGCTCGACATGGGCTACGCCTCCGCGATGGCCTGGCTGCTCGTGCTCGTGCTGGCCGTCTTCACCGCCCTCTTCTTCTGGAGCGCGCGGTACTGGGTGTTCTACGGAGACAAGTGACATGACGACGACGTCGATCCGGATGCCCCGGCGCATCTTCCCCACCACGGTCGTGAAGCATCCCGTGCTGTTCGGGATCGTGCGGCACACCCTGCTGGTCTGCCTGCTGGTCGTGCTGCTCTATCCGCTGCTGTGGATGGTGGCCGCGTCGTTCCGGCCGAACAACGAGATCTTCAACGGGCTCGGTCTCTTCACCGGCAACTTCACGCTCGACAACTACGTGAACGGATGGGGTGCCGGCCAGCTCGGCTTCTCGCAGTACTTCCTCAACTCGTTCCTCGTGACGGCGCTGTCGATCGTCGGCAACCTGATCTCCTGCTCGCTCACCGCCTACGCCTTCGCCCGGCTCGAGTTCCCGTTCAAGCGCACCCTGTTCGCGATCCTGCTCGGCACGATGCTGCTGCCGTACCACGTGACCCTCGTGCCGCAGTACATCCTGTTCAACGAGCTCGACTGGATCAACACGTACCTGCCGCTCGTGGTGCCGAAGTTCCTCGGCACGGAGGCGTTCTTCATCTTCCTGATGGTGCAGTTCATCCGCACCCTCCCCCGCGAGCTCGACGAGTCCGCCCGCCTCGACGGCGCGGGGCACTTCGGGATCTTCGCGCGCATCATCATGCCGCTCGCGCTCCCGGCGATCGGCACCACCGCGATGTTCACCTTCATCGCGAGTTGGAACGACTTCCTCGGCCCGCTGCTCTACGTCAACCGGGCCGACCTGCAGACGGTGCCCCTGGCACTCCAGACGTTCCTCGACTCCACGGGGGAGAACGCCTTCGGTGAATTGTTCGCGATGTCGACACTGTCGCTCGCGCCGATCGTCGGCTTCTTCATCGTGTCTCAGCGACTGCTCATCGAGGGCATCGCGACCACCGGAATGAAGTAAGGAAAGGACGGCAACACGATGAAGTGGACCAGACGCGGACTGGGGGCGCTCGCGCTCGGAACGAGCGCGCTCCTCCTGGCCGGCTGCAGCGGCGGAGGCGGCAACGCCGGCGGTGGGGGCGGCGGCGACGCCGTCGACGGCACCGGCGAGGTCACCGGCGCGATCGAGATCGCCTGGTGGGGCGGCGACGCGCGCAACGAGAAGACCAACGCGGTCATCGACATGTTCGAAGAGGCGAACGAGGGCGTGACGGCGAACGGGCAGTCCGCCGACTTCCAGGGCTACTTCGACCGGCTGAATGTGCAGGCGGCGAGCAAGAGCCTGCCGTGCGCGGTGCAGCTGCAGGGCCGCCAGGTGAACGATTACACCTCGCGCGACCTGCTGCTGCCGCTCGACCCGATGATCGAGGCGGGCGTCATCGACGTGAGCGACATCCCCGAGGCCGTCGTCGACACGGGACGCGGGCCCGACGGCAACCTCTACTTCCTGCCGTACGGCGCCGCGTACGACGCCGTGGGCGTCAACACGACGCTCGCCCAGCAGGCCGGCGTCGAACTCCCCGCCGAGGGCTACGACTGGGACGACTTCGTCACGTTCCTCGAGGATGCGGCCGAGAACCTGCCCGAGGGCACCCGCGCGATCGACAGCAACGGCGGCCGGCCGAACTTCTTCATCGGCTGGACGCAGGCGAACGGCAAGACGCTGTTCGACGAGGACGGCAAGCTCGGCTTCACCGAGGACGACCTCGTCGAGTACTGGACGATGTGGGAGGACCTGCGCGCCGCGGGCGTGACCGAGACCGCGGAGCGTACGGCCGAGGAACCGTCCGGGCCCGACCAGGGGTACTTCGCGAACGGGCAGCTCATGACCGACACGATCCCGGGCAACGCCCTCACCCCCGTCACGGCGGTGCTCGACGGCAAGGGACAGGGCCACGAGGTCACGACGATCCCCTACCCGAGCGGCGCCGAGGGGTCGGGCAACGCCCTCTACCCGTCCGGCTTCGCGATCCCCCGCTCGTGCGACAACGTGCCGACGGCCGCGGCGTTTGTGAACTTCTTCACCAACGACCTCGACGCGGGACTCGTGTTCGCCTCCGACAACGGCGCCGCCACCAACACCAAGGTGCTCGAGGCGCAGCTGGCCGACCCGGCCCTGTCGGAGACGAAGAAGCACGAGCTGGAGCTGTTCCAGCGGATCGTCGAGAACGACCCGCCCTCGATCGTGTTCCCTCCCGGATACCAGGCGACCTTCGAGGCCGCGTTCCGTCAGGCCTACGAGCAGGTCGCATTCGGCCGCCAGTCGGTCGAAGAGGCCGCCGCTTCGTTCATCGCCGAGGCGAACGCCGGCCTCGGCAGCTGACCGGCGACCGACGAGCGAGAGGCCCGACTGTTCATGACCGACACCGACAACGACCCCCGGACTCCGGACCGGGCCGCCTTGGAGGGCATCCGGGTGCTCGATCTGAGCCAGGTGATGTCCGGTCCGTTCTGCACCATGATGCTCGCGGATCTCGGCGCCGACGTGATCAAGATCGAGAACCCCCAACAGGGCGATCAGACCCGTAAGTCGTGGGGGTACTCGGTCATCGGCGAGGACAGTCGGGCCTTCCTCTCGCTCAACCGCAACAAGCGCAGCGTCAGCCTGGACCTCAAGGATCCGGCCGGGCTCGAGCGGTTCCTCGCCCTCGCGGCCGAGGCCGACGTGGTCATCGAGAACTTTCGGCCGGGCGTCGCCGCCCGGCTGGGGGTGCACTACGACGCGGTGCGGGCCGTCAACCCGCGCATCGTCTATGCGAGCATCTCGGGCTTCGGCCAGACGGGTCCGTACTCGGCGTACCCGGGCTACGACCTCATCGCCCAGGCGATGACCGGGGTGATGAGCGTGATGGGCGAGCCGGACGGCCCTCCCGTGAAGTCCGCCATCCCGATCGCCGACCTCGGCGCCGGCATGTTCGCGACGATCGGCATCCTCGCCGCACTGCTCGCCCGCGGGGAGGACGGCGAGGGGCAGTACCTCGAGACGTCCCTGTTCGAGTCGGCGCTCGCGATGTCGGTGTGGGAGTCGACCGAGTACTGGTCGACCGGTGAGAGCCCGCGGCCGCTCGGTTCGGCGAACCGCATGTCGGCGCCGTACCAGGCGGTGGCCACGAGCGACGGCTACCTCACCATCGGGGCGAACAACGAGAAGCTCTGGCGGGGACTGTGCGCCGTGCTGGAGGCGCCCGAGCTCGTCGACGACGCGCGCTTCGCCGACAACAACCAGCGGATGGCGCACCGCACCGAGCTGATCGAGGAGCTCGAACGCCGGTTCGCCACCCGCACGACCGACGAATGGGTGAGCGCGCTGCTCGACGCCGGCGTGCCCGCGGGCCCCATCCGCGACTACAAGCAGGTGCTCACCTCCGATCCGCACGTGAAGGCGCGCGGGATGATCGCGAGCTTCCAGCACCCGGTCGAGGGCGAGACGCAAGTGCTCGCCTCGCCGCTCAAGCTCTCCCGCACGCCGGTGAGCGTGCGGTCCGCTCCCCCGCTGCTCGGGCAGCACACCGACGAGGTGTTCGCCGAGTGGCTGCCGCGGGTGACCACCGCGTCGGAGGACGCGTGAGCGGAGCAGCGGTGCACGTCGAGCACGCGGGGGGTGTGTCGACGTTCCGGATCTCGAACCCCGGCAAGCGCAACGCCTTCACCTGGACGATGTACGAGCAGCTCGAACGCGGCGTGCGTGAGCTGCCCGCGTCGACGCGCGCCGTCGTGCTGCGCGGGGACGCGGAGGACGGCTTCGCGGCGGGCACCGACATCCGCCAGTTCAGCGGATTCTCGGGCCAGGACGGCCTCGAGTACGAGCGCACGGTCGGGCGGGTGCTCGACGCGGTGCTCGCGGTCGAGGTGCCCGTCATCTCGCTCGTGCAGCGCACCGCCGTGGGCGCGGGACTCGCACTCGCGTGCTGCAGCGACGTCGTGATCGCCGAACGCGGCGCCCTCTTCGGCGCTCCGATCGCCCGCACACTCGGCAATTGCATCCCGGCCGCCGTGTTCGCGCGGCTGCGGGCGCGCGCCGGCGAGGCGAACGCCCTCACGATGATGCTGACCGCGACCCTCATCCCCGCGGAACGGCTCGAGGGCACGGGATTCGTGTTCCGTGCCGTGGAGGCGGGCGAGCTCGACGCGCACGCCGACGAACTGGTGCGCCGCATCCTCAGCTCCGCGCCTCTCACCCTGCGTGCGCTCAAGGAGATGAACCGCCGCATCACGGCCGCCGTGCCCGTGCCGGAGGCCGACGACCTGCTGCTCGAGTGCTACGGCAGCGCCGACTTCGCCGAGGGCGTGTCCGCGTTCCTCGACGGCCGACGACCCGAATGGAGTGGACGATGACCCGCACGATCGACGCGCACCAGCACTTCTGGCGCACCGCCGCACAGGAGCAGCCGTGGCGCACGGACGCGCACGCCGCCCTCGAGCGCGACTTCCTCTACGACGACCTCGTGCCGGAGCTCGACGCCGCCGGCGTCGACGCGACCGTCGTGATGCAGTCGGTCGACGAGCCGGCGGAGAACGACCGGCTCGCCGAGTTCGCCGCGGAGGGGCGGATCGCCGGCATCGTCGCGTGGCTCGATGTGCGCAGCGGCACCGCCGCCCTCGCGGAGCTGGAGCGGCGGAGCCTGCCGAAGCTCAGCGGGGTGCGGTGCCTCGTCGCGAAGGACCCGCTGCACTGGCTCGGCGACGCGGACGTGCTCGCGCTCTTCCGCGAACTCGCCGCGCGCGGGCTCGCCTGGGACGTCGTGCCCATCACGATCGACCAGGTGCGCGCCGTCACGACACTCGCCCGGGCCGTGCCCGACCTGCAGATCGTCGTCGACCACCTCGGGCGTCCGCCGCTCGACACCGGCGGCTGGGATCCGTGGGCGTCGCACCTGACCGAGCTCGCGCAGTCGCCGAACGTGGCCGTCAAGGTCTCGATCGGCATCGACGCCCTCACGGCGTGGAACGCATGGGACCGGGAGGCGATCCGCCCCTACGTCGAGCAGGTGGTCGCGGCGTTCGGCCCTTCGCGGCTCATGCTCGGCAGCAACTGGCCGGTCGTGCTGCTGCGCGCGAGCTACCGCGACGCGTGGACCGACCTCCGCTCGCTCGCGTTCGACCTCGTGCCCGACGAGACCGGGCGGGCCGAGCTGCTCGGCGGGACCGCCGAACGCGTCTACCACCTCGGGGAGGTGTGATCCCGCCCCACCGTCCCCCCGCATCCGATCGACCGAGAACAGCACGAAAGGCAGTCATGACCACCCTCAACCCCACCCACTTCCGCTACGAGAAGGCCGACCCGGCCGAGCTCGCGAGCCTCTACCAGCACCTGCGCGTGTGCGACGTCGTCGACGCGATGGACGGCATCGGCTACTTCAACATCGGCCTCATGGACACCCAGGTGCGCCCGCTCTGGAACGGCATGCAGTTCTGGGGCGAGGCGGCCACCATCCGCTGTGTGCCCTCCAACAAGCCGATGTGGAAGCTCGACACCACCGAGGACATCGTCGCCGCCCACGGACGCTGGTTCGCCGAGACGAGCCACGCCCGCCTGCCGCAGGACCTCAAGCCCGGCCACGTGATCGTCATGGACTCCGGCGGCGGCCCCGAGGTCGGCTTCTGGGGATCGGAGAACGCGATGGCCGCGGTGCTCGGCGGCGCGGTCGGCATCATCACCGACGGCTACTGCCGCGACACCGCCGAGGTGGCCGCGCAGAAGAGCCCGGTGGTCGCCCGCCACCGCGGACGCACCATCATCCCCGGCCGCATCCAGGCGATCGAGACGCAGACCACGATCGCGTGCGGCGGCGTGCAGGTGAACCCCGGTGACATCGTCGGGGCGGATGACGACGGTGTCGTGGTCGTGCCGGCCCACATCGCGCAGGAGGTCGCCGTGCACGCCCGCGCGATCCTGCTCGCCGACATGGCGTCGCGCCGCCGTCACTACGAGAATCTCGGCATGCGCCCCGACTCGTCCGTCGACATCGACGCCATCGAGGCGTACTACGCGGGGGTCTGACCGATGGACTACCGCCGGCACGTCCGGACCGTCCTCCCGGAAGCGGGACCGGGAACTCTCCTCGGGCGGGTCTTCGACCCGGAGGAGCGGGGGCCGAGCGTCGTCACCGTGCGCGGTGACCGGGTCGTCGACCTGACCGCGGTCGCGTCGACGACCTCGGAGCTCCTGGACCGTCCGGACGTGCTGGCGGTGCTCCGCGACGCGGAGGGCCGCAAGGAGTGGCCCCTGCAGGAGGTGCTCGACGCCACGCTGAGCGGGGACGCCTCATCGCCTCACCTGCTCGCTCCGATCGACCTGCAGGTGATCAAGGCCGCGGGGGTGACCTTCGCGAAGAGCATGATCGAGCGCGTCATCGAGGAGCGGGCGAAGGGCGACGCGACGAAGGCGCTCGAGCTGCGTTCGCGCATCGACACGGTGCTCGGCGGCGCGCTGCGCGGCGTGAAGCCGGGCTCCCCCGAGGCGGAGGAGGTGAAGCGGATCCTCCTCGCCGAGGGCCTGTGGTCGCAGTACCTCGAGGTGGGCATCGGACCGGATCCGGAGATCTTCACGAAGGCTCCGGTGCTCTCCGCCGTCGGCACCGGGCAGCCGATCGGCGTGCTCGAACGCTCGACGTGGAACAACCCGGAGCCCGAGGTGGTGCTCGCGGTGACCTCCGACGGCCGGCCGGTCGGAGCGACGCTCGGCAACGACGTGAACCTGCGGGACTTCGAGGGCCGCAGCGCACTGCTGCTCACCGAGGCGAAGGACAACAACGCCTCGTGCGCGATCGGTCCGTTCATCCGGGTGTTCGACGCGGAGTTCGGCATCGACGACGTGCGCCGGCTCACCGTGTCGCTGCACGTGGACGGGCCGGAGGGGTTCACGCTGCGCGACTCGAGCTCGATGAGCGAGATGAGTCGCGAGCTCGAGGAGCTCGTGAGCCATGCGTGGGGCTCGCACCACCGCTACCCGGACGGCTTCGTGCTGTTCACCGGCACGCTCTTCGCCCCGACGCAGGACCGCGACGAACCCGGCTCCGGGTTCACCCACCGCACCGGCGACATCGTCACCATCTCGACGCCGGCGCTCGGCACCCTCGTCAACGAGGTGATGAGCGCGGAGGCGGCACCGGATTGGCGGTTCGGCATCCGGGAGCTCATCGCGAACCTCGCCGGACGCGGACTGCTCGGAGACGCACCCCGATGAGCGGCGGCATCGTCGTCACCGATCAGGCCTTCGGCGGGGTGGAGCGCGAGCGCGCCCTCGCCGAGCGGCACGGGGTGCCGTTCGCGGAGTTCTCGTGCCGCACCGAGGACGAGACGGTCGAGGCCGTCGCCGGCGCGCGCGTCGCGCTCGTGAACTTCGCCCCGATGACCCGCCGGGTGCTCGCCGCGCTCGCCGACGGGGCGACCGTCATCCGCTACGGCATCGGATTCGACAACGTCGACGTCGCCGCCGCGACGGAACTCGGGGTCGCCGTCTGCAACGTGCCGGACTACGGCGCCGACACGGTCGCCGACCACACCGTCGCGTCGCTGCTCGGGCTGCTGCGGCGGCTCAAGGGGTACGACCGGGCGGTCCGCGAACGCGGCTGGCTCGGGGCGGGCGAGCTCGGACCGCTGCGGGGTTTCGCCGAGACGACCGTGGGACTCGTCGGCACGGGCCGGATCGGCCGGTCCGTCGCCGCCCGCCTGCGGCCGTTCGGCTTCCGCATCGTCGCGAGCGATCCCTTCGTCTCCGCCGAGCAGCTCGCGCCGCTCGGCATCGAGCTCGTGTCGTTCGACGAGCTGCTGCGGATCTCGCACGCGGTCTCGCTGCACGCCCCGCTCACGCCGGAGAACGAGCACCTCATCGACGCCGCCGCGCTCGCCGCGATGCCCGAAGGCGCCGTGCTCGTGAACACCTCCCGCGGCGGACTCGTCGACACGCTCGCCCTCGCGGATGCACTGCGCAGCGGGCACCTCGCGGGCGCGGCGCTCGACGTGGTCGAACCGGAGCCCCTGCCCGACGGCTCCCCGCTGCGCGAGATCGATGCCGTCGTGCTCACCCCGCACGCCGCGTTCTTCTCCGACACCTCGCTCGCCGCGTTGCAGCGGCTCGCGACCGAGGAGGCCGAACGGGCCCTGCTCGGGCAGCCGTTGCGCTGCCGCGTGGCCTGACGCGCCGCGCCGCGCCGCGGCTCAGTGCCGCACGTGGGTCAGGCGGAGGACGACGAGCGCAGCGCCCGGCTCGGCGTCGCGGCGATCGCCACGGCGACGAGTGTGAGCAATGTGCCCGCCACCGTCGTCCAGACGATCTCGTGACCCGGAACGGGGAGGGCGAAGTCGAGCGCGAGCGACATGATCAGCTGACCGGCGATCGTGCCGAGGCCGAGCAGCAGCACGCCGACGATCCGCACGACGATCGCCGCGGACGCGATGAAGATCACCCCGATGGATCCGCCGAGGTAGAGGTACGGCTCGCTCGGCAGCCCCGTCGGCCATCCCGCGACGGCCCCGTGCACGGCGAACGCGACCACGAGCACGACGGTCCCGACGACGAAGTTGTTGAAGGTCGCGGTGAGCGCCGAGTCGGCGACGGTGCGCACCTGACCGTTGACCGCCTGCTGCCACCCGATCCCCGCGCCGGCGAGGAACGGCATGACGAGCATCCACAGCGGGATGTCGCCGGTGATCTGCGCCGAGACCGCCCAGACGACCGCGGCGAGCGCGAGCAGTGATCCGGCGAGACGCGAGACGGTCACCGTCTTCGGTGCCATCGTGCCCATCCCCTGCCGGTCGATGATGAGCCCGCTGATGGTCTGCCCGCTCACGATGGCGACCGTGAAGAGCGCGACGCCGAGCACGGCGGCGGTGAGTCCCTGCGACAGCACGAGGAAGGCGCCCGCCGCGCCGCCGACGAGGTACCACCACGGCATGGAGCGGGAGCGCAGGGCCTGCGCGATGAGCCGGAGTCCGGTGCGTCCGCGCTTCCACGCCAGCATCGCGATCACGAGGATGACGAGGCCGGAGCCGAACGAGATGACCGCGGCGAGGTACCCGTCGCCGATCCTCTGCCCCAGTTCGCCGTTGATGCGCGACTGCACCGCGGTCATCGCGCCGATGACGACGGATGCGGCGATCGCGAGGGCATGGACGAGGCGGGATGCGGGCGGCGTGGTCATCACCCCCACGCTAACGCGCGCGCGGCCGGTAGGATTTCGTGCGCCCGCCTCCTTAGCTCAGTTGGCCAGAGCACCGCTCTTGTAAAGCGGGGGTCGTCGGTTCGAACCCGACAGGAGGCTCCACCTCCCGCGTGCCGCTACGCTCGCGACATGTCGACTCCGCAGACGGGCTGGACCCGCGAACAGCTCGCGATCGGCGCCGTCGTGTGCGGCGTCCTCGCCTTCGCCGGGGTCGTGAACGTGACGCTCGCGACCGAGCTCTGGATGACGGTCGTCGCGCTGGTCGTCACGGCGCTGGGCGTCATCGGCTGTTTGGCGTGCCTGCGCGCCGCGTTCCGCCGGCGCCCGCGACGCTGACGGGCGCAAACCTGCGCGTCACCTCAGGGTTCGGGGTCCGCCCCCCCCCCAGGGTGCTCCAGAAGCCGCGAACATGCCGGGGAGGAGGGCTCATGCTGCGCACCGCGATCACCGTCAATCAGACCCGGTTCTATCTCGCCCAGGGTCAGGACCCGGCCGGGCTGAGAACCGCCATGATCGACGCGGTGCACGGCGGTGGGGCGTTCGTGCGATTCACCGAGGTCGGTAACCGGAAGGTGGAGGTGCTCGTGAGCCCCGGGGTCAGCATCATCTTCGAAGAAGACGAGGTGGAGGCGGACGACCGCGACACGGGCGACGTCGATCATCCGTTCATCGCTCCCGCGGATGCGCGACGCGGCTACATCGACTTCGACTTCGACTTCTCCGGGTGACCCTCCGTAGCAGGTCCCCGGACGCCGCGCCACCCCTGGCGCCCCTCGTCCGGGGGGCAATAGCCTCGGGATGAGCCAACCCGTCAGGGCGCGCAGTTCTCGTCACTCCTTTCGACGGCTGCCGGCCGCGGAAGGCACCACATGATCTACTCGTTCCGTCACATGGACCGCCATCGGGGCCTGCGCCCGGATCACATCGCCGTCCATCCCATGGTCGCCGGCGGGTGGCGCATCGTCGACATGCGGATGATCTCGGCCGGCATGGAATGCGTGCTCGGCTTCGTCGCCCGCCGCGGGGACGTCTTCGAGGTCGTGCGGATCGACACCCCGCACTCACGCACCTATTGCGCGGACCTCGACGAGGCCGTGGGCGTCGTGTTGCGTCCGCACGTGTTCTATCCGTGGCTGCCGCACTTCGGTGCCCGGCTCCCCGCACCCCGGGTCGCCCTCGCCGCCTGACCGGCCGTCCCGGCCCAGACCTCAGTGGTCGTCGTGGCCGTGGTCGTGCGCGAGTTCGCCCTCCCAGGCCTCGCGACCCTCGTGGATGGCGAACACCGCGATGACGAACGCCGCGACGGGGTCGAGCCACCACGCGCCGGTGAGCGTGAAGATGCCGACGCCGAGCACGGTGGACACGCTCAGCAGCACGCAGATGCGCGTCTCGGCGGCGTCGGCGAGGATGAGCGGGTCGCCGAGACGACGGCCCACCCGGGTCTTCGCGGCCGCGAGCAACGGCATCACGACGATCGATGCGGCGAGAAGCACGAGGCTCACCACCGAGGTGTCGGGCCGCTCGGCGGTCACGAGGCTGCGGATGCCCTCGACCGTCACGTAGGCGGCGAGCAGGAAGAACGTCGCCGCGACGAGCCGCAGCGTGATCCGCTCCTTGCGCTCGTCGGCATGGCCGTGCCGCAGTCGTGCCGTGAGCCGCAGGGCGACGAGCACGCCCGCGATCGACTCGATGCCGGAGTCGATCCCGAATCCGATCACGGAGACGAGCCCCGCGGCGACGCCCGCCGCGATCGCGACGGCCCCCTCGACCACGTTGTAGGCGACGGTGAACTGGGCGAGCCGCAACCCGCGACGGGTGAGCCGCTCGGTCTCGTCGGCGGTCAGAACGCTGCCGTCGGACGTCATCCGGCGATGGTACCCGGCGCGCCGGCGACGCCGCGCCGCCCGCTCACTGCGTCGGCCGGAACCCTCGGAGCCGCAAGCTGTTGGTGACGACGAACACCGACGAGACCGCCATCGCGGCGCCGGCGAGCAACGGGTTCAGCAGGCCGAGCATAGCGATCGGCAGCGCCGCGACGTTGTACGCGAACGCCCAGAACAGGTTGCCCTTGATGATGCCGAGCGTGCGGCGGGCGAGGCGGATGGCGTCGGGCACGACGAGCAGGTCTGCGCTCACGACGGTGATGTCGCTCGCCGCGATCGCGGCGTCCGTCCCCCCGCCCATCGCGATCCCGAGATCCGCGGCGGCGAGCGCCGCGGAGTCGTTCACGCCGTCGCCGACCATGGCGACGACCGCGCCGGACGCCTGCAGCTGTCGCACCGCATCGAGCTTGCCCGCGGGCGTGACTCCGGCGCGCACGTCGTCGATGCCGACCGCTTCGGCGACCGTGTGGGCGGCGCCGGCGTTGTCGCCGGTGAGCAGCACCGGCCGCAAGCCGAGGCGGCGCAGGCGACGCACGGCCTCCGCGCTGCCGGATTTCACGGTGTCGGCGACGCCCACGGCGCCGCGTACCCGGCCGTCCCAGCCCACGACGATGACGGTGGTGCCCGCCGCCTCCGCGTCGGCGATCTCGCGCGCCAGGGCGTGCGGCACCTCCATCGCCCACTCCGACTCCAGCCAGGCGGCTCGCCCCGCGACGACGAGACGATCCCCGACCACGGCCTGCACGCCGAGTCCCGCGTGCGAAGCGAAGTCCGAGGCGGGCTGCACGTCGTCCGCGGCACGCACCACGGCGCGGGCGATCGGATGCTCCGACCCGTGCTCCGCCGCCGCGGCGACACGCAGCACCTCCTCCGTCGATTCGCCGTCGACCGCGCGCACGAGCCGTACGGCCATCTCGCCGGTGGTCACCGTGCCGGTCTTGTCGAGCACGACCGTGTCGATGCGGCGGGTCTGCTCGAGCACCTGCGGCCCGCGGATGAGGATGCCGAGTTGGGAGCCACGCCCGGTGCCCACGAGCAGGGCGGTCGGCGTCGCGAGGCCGAGCGCGCACGGGCAGGCGATGATGAGGGTCGCCACCGCGGCAGTGAAGGCCACCTCGATCGGCGCTCCGGCCAGCAGCCAGCCGGCGAGCGCCACGAGGGCGAGCCCGATGACGACCGGCACGAACACGGCGGAGATGCGGTCCGCGAGGCGCTGCACCCGTGCCTTGCCGGTCTGCGCCTGTTCGACGAGCCGCCCCAGTCGGGCGAGCTCGGTGTCCGACCCGACGCGCGTGATCTCGACCAGGAGCCGACCGGCGACGTTCACCGTCGCGCCGGTCACGCGCGATCCGGCGGCCACCTCGACCGGCACGGATTCGCCGGTGAGCATGCTCGCATCGACCGCCGAGGCGCCCTCCACGACGAGCCCGTCGGAGGGGATCTTCTCCCCCGGTCGCACGACCACGCGGTCGCCCGGCACGAGCGACGCGACGGGCACGGGCGACTCGGCACCGTCGCGCAGCAGTGTCGCGTGCTTGGCACCCAGTTCGAGCAGCGCGCGCAGGGCGGCGGACGACTCCTTCTTCGCCCGCGCCTCGGCGTACCGCCCGGCGAGGATGAACACCGTGACGGCGGTGGCGACCTCGAGGTAGATCTCCCCCGCCCCCGCCTCCGGGGTCCCGATGAGGGTGAACTCCATCGTCATGCCGGGCATGCCGGCGTCGCCCAGGAACAGGGCGTACAGCGACCAGCCGAATGCGGCGAGCACGCCGAGGCTGATGAGGGTGTCCATCGTGGCGGCGCCGTGGCGGGCGTTGACCGCAGCGGCCCGGTGGAACGGCCAGGCGCCCCACACGGCGACCGGGGCGGCGAGGGTGAGGGCGAGCCACTGCCAGTTCGCGAACTGCAGGGGGGCGATCATGGACATCGCGACGACGGGAACCGTGAGCACGAGCGAGACGAGGAGTCGCCGGCGCAGTTCGCGGGTGTCGTCGGCCTGCGGCGCACCCGTGTCGTCCTGCACCGTCGGTGCGGGGAGCTCGGCGCGGTAGCCGGCGCCCTCGACCGTCGCGATGAGCTGCGTCGTCTCGACACCGTCCGGCACCCGCACGAGCGCCTTCTCGGTCGCATAGTTCACCGTGGCCTCGACCCCGGGCAGCTTGTTGAGCTTGCGCTCGATCCGGGTCGCGCACGACGCGCAGGTCATGCCGCCGATGTCGAGCTCGACGTCGGTGAGCGTGGTCACGGGCGCGGATCGCTGAGCGAGTATCCCGCCTCGCCGACCGCGGCGCGCACGGCGTCCGGGTCGATCGGAGCGTCGCTCGACACGGTGACGGTCGACGCGGCGCCGGGGCGCAGGTCGACCTCGACGTGCTGCACGCCCTCGAGGGCGGTGAGCTCCTCGGTCACGCTCATCACGCAGTGCCCGCAGGTCATGCCCTCGACGAGGTAGTCGGCGGTGGTGGTCATGTCGTCCTCCGTGTGCTGGTTCTCCGCCCAAGGTACCCCCTGGGGGTACCACTCTACGTGGTGTTCCGCCGTGATCGTCAACCCCGCGTATCCGAATGGGGCTCACTCCCCATGGCGGGCGGCACACCGGCTCTGAGAGGGTGGACGCATGGACCTCTCCTTCGTCTTCGGACCCGTCGGCCTCACCATCGCCGGTGTCGCCGTCGCCCTGCTGGTCGCCTTCCTCATCGCGCGGGGCATGTACCGCGTCGCGGCCCCGGACGAGGCCATCATCGTCACCGGCCGTCGCGCCCGGCGGACGACGGACGCGCAGGGCAAGGAGACGAGCCTCTCCGGCCAGCGGGTCGTGCACGGCTCCGGCGTCTTCGTCGCCCCGTTCTTCCAGAAGGCGTTCAAGGTGTCGCTGCGTTCGCGCGCGATCGGCATCCAGGGGGTGGCGCAGACCTCCAACGGCATCACCATCCAGGTGGATGCGGTCGCCGTCGTGAAGATCGGCGACAGCGACGCGGCGATCCGCGCGGCCGCCCAGCGGTTCCTCGAGCAGGACAAGCAGATCGACCAGTTCACCCAGGAGGTGCTGTCGGGATCCCTGCGCGCCAGCATCGGCGGATCGACGGTCAAGCAGATCATCGAGGACCGTGCCGCGCTCGGCGACGCCGTGCTCATGGGCGCACGCGAGTCGCTCGCCAACCAGGGACTCGATGTCGACTCCTTCCAGATCAAGGAGATCAGCGACCAGCTCGACTACATCTCCGACCTGGGTCGGCCCGAGCAGGCGCTCGTGCGCCAGGCGGCCGAGATCGCCGAGGCCGAAGCGGACAAGAAGGCCCAGCAGGCGCGGATCGCCGCCGACGAGGCGATCGCCGACGCGAACCGGATGCTGTCGCTCAAGAACGCCGCCATCCAGCTCGAGACCGACAAGGCGAAGGCCGAGGCCGAGGCCGCGAAGCCCCTCGCCGACGCCCGTGCGCAGCAGGGCATCATCGCCGAGCGCGAGCTGACCGCCCAGCGCCAGGCGCAGCTCCGCGAAGCGGAGCTGCAATCGGAGATCCGCGTCGTCGCGGACGCCGAGGCGTACCGCATCCGCCAGATCGCCGAAGCGCAGGCCCAGGCCGCCGTGCTGACCGCGAACGCCGACCGCGACCGCCGCATCGCGGAGTCGCAGGCGTTGCGCGCGGAGGGTGACGCGGAGGCCGAGGCGATCCTCGCGAAGGGAAAGGCGGAGGCCGAGGCGACCCGCTTGCGCGCCGAAGCCCTCTCCGAGGAGTCGGAGGCGCTCATCCGGCTGCGTCTCGTGGAGTCGCTGCCCGAGATCGCGCGTCGACTCGCGGAGCCGATGTCGAACATCGACCAGCTCACGGTCGTCTCGACCGACGGAGCGAGCCAGCTCGGCAAGAACGTCGTCAGCGGCGTGACCCAGCTCGACGCGATGCTGAGCTCGACCCTCGGTGTCGGCGTGAAGGACCTGCTCGGCGGGTTCGCCGGCGGGGCCGCGGCGACGGCGGCCGCCGCCGCGACGCACGGCAACGGCGACGCCGCGCCGGCGGAGCGATCCTGACCGCCCCCGTCATCCGCATCGCCGCCGGACTCATCGTCGACGACGCGGGGCGCATGCTCCTCGTGCGCAAACGCGGCACGACCGTGTTCATGCAACCCGGCGGCAAGCTCGAGCCCGGTGAGGACGGCGCCCAGGCGCTCGCGCGTGAACTCAACGAGGAGCTCGGGCTGCCCGTGTCGACGCTCGGCTACGAGTTCCTCGGACGGTTCGACGCGGCCGCCGCGAACGAGGCCGGTCACCGGGTGGATGCGGATGTGTTCGCCGTGCCCACTCCGCGCGACATCGCCGTCGCCGCTGAGATCGAGGAGGCGCTCTGGGCGGACGTGGAAGAGGCGCGAGCGTTGCCGCTCGCGCCTCTCACGCTCGATCACCTGATCCCGATCGTGGTCACCCGCCTCGGCGGCTGACCGCGCCGGTCACGAGGTCGGAGTCGGGGTGGGGGTCGGGGTCGACTCCTCGGTGAACGTGTCGCCGGCCGCTTCGGCGATGAAGCTCGCGAACGCCTGCGCGTCGCTCGGCGCGCCGCGGTAGACCGCGCCGTTCACGAGCACGAGAGGCGTCGACTCGAGTCGCTCGACCTCGTCGGTGCCGTCGATCGGGCCGTTCTGGGCCCGTGTCGAGGCGTCCTGCGCCCAGTTCATGAAGTCGCCGTCCTGGATGCACTCCTCGATGTCGTCGACGTTCTCGACGCCCTCGACACCGGAGATGAGCTCCGCGATCTCCTCGTTGGTGAGACCCGGCGTGCCCTCCGCGGGCTGGTTCTCGAACATCGCCGTGTTGACGCCGAAGAACGCGTCGGGCGAGTTCTCCGCGACGCAGCCCATGGCCGCGACGGCGCGGGTGGAGTAGCGCGTGCCCTGCGAGGCGCGGTCGAGGATCGAGATCGGATGGATCTCGAGCGTGATCGCGTCCTCGTCGAGCAGCGTCTGCAGCTGCTCGCTGTTCGCCTGCTCGAACTGCGCACAGAACGGGCACATGTAGTCGAGGTAGACCCGCACGTCGATCTCGTCGTCCTCGTTCTCGGGGAACGGAGTCGGGTCCTCGCCGGCCTTGATGCCGGGCGTCTGCACGGCCGTGAGGCCCTGCTCGATCTTGATGCCGTCCGCGAGCATGTTCTGCGGACCGGGGCCGGCCGGGCGGATCGAGTTCACGATCACGAGTGCGACGATCGCCACGATCGCGAGGGTGCCGAGGATGATGCCGCCTTGCAGCAGCACCTTCTTACGACGGTCCTTCTTTTTCTGCTCCTCGCGCAGCTGGCGCGCCTTCTCACGTGCCGCCTCACGGCGCTGGTTCTTCGTCAGGCGGTCGCCCGCTCCCCCGTCGGTCATCAAACCTCGCTCTATCGGGCCCGGTGGCCACTTGCCTGTGCAGGCTCCTCGGGTCGGAGCCTGGGCGATCGTACGTACCGCGTCTGAGAGGTCTCTCGGCGGCAGCTGAAACAGCCTAGCGAAGCCGTATGCTCCCGTTCGGTTCACACCCTCGTTCGCGGGGTGGCATACTGAACCCCACAGGTCGACGGCGCCCGAGCTTCAGACGTCATCGATCATCCATTCACAACGGATCGTCCGGCACGTACCTGCCGGTGAAGGAGAACACGAAGACAATGGCATCAGTCACGTTCGACCAGGCCACCCGCCTCTACCCGGGCTCGACGGTTCCCGCCGTCGACAAGATCGACCTCGAGGTCGCCGACGGCGAATTCCTCGTGCTCGTCGGCCCCTCCGGCTGCGGCAAGTCGACCACCCTGCGCATGCTCGCCGGCCTCGAAGAGGTCAACGAGGGCCGCATCCTCATCGGCGACCGCGACGTCACTGACGTGCCGCCGAAGGACCGCGACATCGCGATGGTGTTCCAGAACTACGCGCTGTACCCGCACATGACCGTCGCCGAGAACATGGGCTTCGCGCTCAAGATCGCCGGCATCGGCAAGGAGGAGCGCGCCCAGCGTGTGCTCGAGGCGGCGAAGCTGCTCGACCTCGAGCCCTACCTCGGCCGCAAGCCGAAGGCGCTCTCCGGTGGTCAGCGTCAGCGCGTCGCCATGGGTCGCGCCATCGTGCGTCAGCCGCAGGTGTTCCTCATGGACGAGCCGCTGTCGAACCTCGACGCGAAGCTCCGCGCCTCGACCCGCACGCAGATCGCGTCGCTGCAGCGCCGCCTCGGCGTCACCACGGTCTACGTCACGCACGACCAGATCGAGGCGCTCACCATGGGCGACCGCATCGCGGTGCTCAAGGACGGCATCCTGCAGCAGGTCGGCACCCCGCGCGACCTGTACGAGAAGCCCGCCAACGTGTTCGTCGCCGGATTCATCGGCTCGCCGGCCATGAACCTCTTCCCGGCCGACGTGGTCGACGGCGGACTCAAGTTCGGCACGGCCGTCGCGCCGGTCGACCGTGAGACCCTCGGCACCGTCGCGGGCCGCAAGGTCACCGTCGGCGTGCGTCCGGAGGACCTCATCGTCGCGAACGGCGGCGAGGGCCTGCAGGTCGAGGTCGACGTCGTCGAGGAACTCGGCTCGGACGGCAACCTCTACGGCCACACCGAGGTCGACGGCCAGCGCGTCGACATCGTCGCCCGCGTCGACGGCCGCGTTCACCCGAACGCCGGTGACCGCGTCTTCATCACCCCGAAGCCGGCGCACGTCCACGCGTTCGACACCGAGTCGGGCGCGCGCCTGACCCCGGCGGTCGTCGCCTGATCGCACCACCTTCTGGGCGAGCCCGTCACCACGTGTGACGGGCTCGTCCCTTTTCCGGGGGAGAATCGACAGCATGGCTGGTTCACTCAACATCACGTCGGCGACGGTCGACCCGGGGCTGCTCGACCTGCCCTGGAACCTGCCGCTCGAGTTGTGGCCCGACGAGGTCATCGCGGCACTGCCCAAGGGCATCTCGCGGCACCTCGTGCGCTTCGTGCACCTCGGCGGGTACGTCGTCGCGATCAAGGAGACGACCCAGGAGCTCGCCGCCCGCGAGTACGACATGCTGCGTACGCTGCAGCGCCTCGACATCCCGTGCGTCGACCCGGTCGCCGTCATCACGAACCGCACCGACGACGAGGGCACCCCGCTCGACCCGGTGCTCGTGACCCGGCACTTGAAGTTCTCGCTCCCCTACCGCGCGCTCTACTCGCAGACCCTGCGCCCCGAGACGGCGACCCGACTGGTCGATGCCCTCGCGTTGCTGCTCGTGCGCCTGCACATCGCCGGGTTCTTCTGGGGAGACGTGTCGCTGTCGAACACCCTCTTCCGCCGCGACGCGGGTGCCTTCGCCGCCTACCTCGTCGACGCGGAGACGGGGCAGCTGTACGACGGCGGACTCTCGAACGGGCAGCGTGAGAACGACCTCGAGATCGCTCGCGTGAACATCGCCGGCGAGCTGCTCGACCTCGAGGCGGGCAACCGCCTCGACGAGGCCCTCGACCCGGTCGAGGTGAGCAGCCGCATCGTCGCCCAGTACCGGATGCTCTGGCGCGAGCTCACCGGAGCCGAGAAGTTCGACCAATCCGAGCGGTGGCGCATCGCGCAGCGCGTCGAGCGGTTGAACGACCTCGGCTTCGACATCGAGGAACTCGCCATCCGCACCGACGACGCGGGTACGACCGTGCACATCCAGCCGAAGGTCGTCGACGCCGGCCACCATTCGCGCCGGCTGCTGCGACTCACGGGCCTCGATGCGGGCGAGAACCAGGCGCGCCGTCTGCTCAACGACCTCGACTCCTACCGGGCGAGCTCACGCCGGAAGGACGTCGACGAGGAGGTGATCGCGCACGAGTGGCTCGCCCGCGTGTTCGAGCCGATCACCCGCGCGATCCCCCGCGACCTGACCCGCAAGCTCGAGCCGGCGGAAGTCTTCCATCAGCTGCTCGACCACCGCTGGTACATGTCGCAGAACGAGGGCCGCGACGTGCCCCTCTCGGAGGCGCTCACCTCGTACATCGACACGGTGCTGCGGCACCGTCGCGACGAGGTGACCGTGATCGACCCGCCGACGGGCGCGATCACCCTCCCGACCGACATCGTCGACGAGGACGACTGGCGCGCGAAGGTCTGATCCGCCGCGCGGAGGTCTGACCCGCCGCGCAACGTCTGCCCCGTCGGGCCCGGCTCAGCGCCGGGCCGCGGCCTCCGCACGCAGCTTCGACACCTCGTAGAGGGCGACGCTCGTCGCGATCCCGGCGTTGAGCGACTCGACGTCGGAGCTGATCGGCACCGAGACGACCGCGTCGCACGTCTCCGTGACCAGTCGCGACAGGCCCTTGCCCTCGCTGCCGGTGACGATCACGATCGGCTCGGTCGCGAAGCCGAGGCCCGGCAGGTCCACGTCGCCCCCGCCGTCGAGGCCCAGCACGAACACGCCGCGCTCCTTGAGCGCCTTGAGCGTCTGCGTGAGATTCGCGGCCATCGCGACCTTCACGCGGGCCGCCGCTCCGGCAGAGGTCTTCCATGCCGACGCCGTCACGCCGACCGAGCGGCGCTGCGGCACGATGACACCGTGCCCGCCGAACGCGCCGACCGAGCGGATGATCGCGCCGAGGTTGCGCGGGTCCGTCACGCCGTCCAGAGCGACGAGCAGCGGGGTCTGACCGCGGTTGATCGCCGCGTCGAGCAGCTCGAGCGGGTGCGCGTACTCGTACGGCGGCACCTTGAGCGCCAGCCCCTGGTGCACGCTGTCCGGACCGGTGAGGCGGTCGAGCTCCGGACGCATGACCTCGAGCACCGGGATGCCGCGACGATTGGCGAGCGCGAGCACCTCCCGCACGCGGTCGTCCATCTCGAGTCGCGTCGCCATGTACAGCGTCGTCGCGGGGATCTTCGCCCGCAGCGCCTCGACGACCGAGTTGCGACCGGTCACCATCTCGGCGTCGTCCGAGGACTTGCGCGGGGCACGCGCGCGGGGCGCATCCGTACCGCCCTTGCCCGAGCGTGACCGGGCCGCCTCGAGACGCTCCTGAGCGGCCTTGCGCTTGCCGGCCGGGTGCCAGGTGCGGTCCTCCGCCTTCGGAGTGGGGCCCTTGCCCTCGAGCGCTTGACGCCCCTGTCCGCCCGACCCGACGGTCGCGCCCTTCTTGCCCTTGCGTGCGCCTGGGCGCCCCGGCTTAGCCATCGATCCTCCAGTGAGATCCGGTCGGTGAGTCCTCCACGACGACACCGGCGCCGGCGAGGTGGTCTCGGATGCGGTCGGCACCCGCGAAATCGCGTGCGGCGCGCAGGTTCTCGCGGTCGGCGATGAGCTGTTCGACGAGTGTGCCCAGGGCGCGGGCGGTCGCGTCATCCGTTGCGCCCGCCCACTCGGGTGCGAGCGGGTCCATGCCGAGCACCTGCAGCATCGCCGTGACCTCACCGCGCGCGTGCGCGGCCTCGTCGAGATCCTCGGAGTCGAGGGCCACGTTGCCCTCGCGCACCCGTTCGTGCAGCACGCCGAGCGCCTGCGGAACGGAGAGGTCGTCGTCCATCGCCTCGGCGAACGCGTCGGGCACGACAGGGGCGCCGACCGACGCGAAGCGCGTGCCGTCGAGCCGGCGCGCCGCCCGCAGCAGGAACTGCTCGATGCGGTCGAGGGCCGCCTCCGCCTCTTCGAGCGCACCGTCGTGGTAGTCGATCGTGGAACGGTAGTGCGCGGCACCGAGGTAGTAGCGGATGACGAGCGGTGCGGCCATGCCGAGGAAATCGGCCGCGTAGATCGAGTTGCCGAGCGACTTCGACATCTTCTGCCCGTTCACGTTGACGAGGCCGTTGTGCACCCAGTGCCGGGCGAACGCGTGCCCGGCCGCCCCGGACTGCGCGAGTTCGTTCTCGTGATGCGGGAACCGCAGGTCGAGACCGCCGCCGTGGATGTCGAACTCGCCGCCGAGGTAGCGCTCGCTCATGGCCGAGCACTCGATGTGCCAGCCCGGGCGACCGTCACCCCACGGCGACGACCACGAGGCCGACGCCGGCTCCTCGGGCTTGCGGCCCTTCCACAGGGCGAAGTCGCGGGGGTCGCGCTTGGCACGCGGATCGGCATCGGCTGCCGCGACCATGTCGGAGGGGTCCTGCCGGGTCAGTTCACCGTAGGCGGGCCACGATCCGGTGTCGAAGTACACGTCTCCCGAGCCGTCCGCGGCCGGATACGCGTGACCGCGCTCGATGAGTCGGGCGATGAGCTCCTGCATGCGGTCGACGCTCGCCGTCGCCCGCGGCTCGTAGGTGGGGGCGAGGATGCCGAGCCGGCGGTAGCCGTCGGTGAACTCGAGCTCGTACCGGTAGGCCAGCGCCCACCACTCCTCGCCGCTCTGCGCGGCGTTGACGAGCACCTTGTCGTCGATGTCGGTGACGTTGCGCACGAGGGTCACCTTGTAACCGCGGTACGAGAGCCAGCGTCGCCACAGGTCGTAGACGAGCGCACTGCGCAGGTGACCGATATGCGGGGAGGACTGCACGGTGGGTCCGCACACGTACATGCCCACTTCGCCCTCGACACGGGGATCGAGGTCGACGAGGCCCTGGGCACGCGAGTCATACAGCCGGACGGTCACCCGCCCCATGCTACCGAGGGGCGGGCCGTGTGTCGGGGTCAGCGGTCGTCGCGATCGAGCACGAGCGCGGTCGCGACGGCGGTGAGTCCCTCGCCGCGACCGGTGAAGCCGAGGCCGTCGGAGGTCGTCGCCGACACGCTCACCGGCGCCCCGACGAGGTCGGTGAGCCGGCGCTCCATCTCCGCACGTCGTGACGCGAGGCGGGGCCGGTTGCCCACGATCTGCACCGCGACGTTGCCGATGCGCAGCCCGGCGGAATTCACGAGGTCGACCGTCGCCCGCAGGAACACATCGCCGTGCGCCTTCCGGTAGCGCTCGTCCGAGGTGCCGAACCTGCTGCCGATGTCGCCGAGCCCGGCCGCGGAGAGCAGGGCGTCGCAGATCGCGTGCGACACCGCGTCGCCGTCGCTGTGACCCGCGAGCCCGGGCTCATCCGGCCAGTGCAGACCGCCGAGCCAGAGCGGGTCGGCGTCGTCGTACGCGTGCACGTCGATGCCGATGCCGGTGCGGATGCCGACCGGGCGTCGCAGCATCGTCTCGGCGCGGCGCAGGTCCCACGGCGTCGTGATCTTGAAGGCCGCGTCATCGCCGGCGACGGTCGTCACCGGGTAGCCGGCGGCGGCCACGAGTGCCGCGTCGTCGGTGTGCTCCCGCTCGGCGCGCGCGTAGGCGTCGACGATCAGCTCGCGGGGGAAACCCTGCGGCGTCTGCACGTGCACGAGCTCCGACCGGTCGACGGTACCGAGCACCGCCCCCGCCGGGTCGACGCGCTTGATGGTGTCGGCCACCGGCTGGACCGGGATCACCCCTGCGCCGGTCTCGCGGACCGCATCCACGACCCGCTGGATCGCGTCGGTCGGCGTGAGGCAGCGGGCGGCATCGTGCACGAGGACGACGCGCGGCGCCTCCCCGAGCGCGGCGAGACCCGCCGCGACGGACGCCTGGCGGCTCTCGCCCCCCGACACGACCGAGACGTACCCGCGGGCGGCGCCTGCGACCTGCGCGACCACCGCATCCGCCGCGTCGAGCCTGCTGCGGGGCGCGACGATCACGATGCGCGCCGGTTCCGCCAACTGCAGCACGCCCTCGAGCGCGTGCGCGAGGATGCTGCGTCCCGCGAGGGACACGAACGCCTTCGGTTCGCGGCGCCCGAGACGGGTGCCGCTCCCCGCGGCGACGATGATGATGCCGAGCGCAGGCTCGTCAGGATGCTCCGGCTCGCCCACGCGCGCTCGTCCGCTCGATCAGGAGGCGAGGACCTCGTCGAGCACGGTCGAGGCCTGCTCCTCGTCGGTCTTCTCGGCGAGGGCCAGCTCGGAGATCAGGATCTGACGCGCCTTCGCGAGCATGCGCTTCTCGCCGGCGGAGAGCCCGCGGTCCTGGTCGCGACGCCACAGGTCGCGCACGACCTCGGACACCTTGATGACGTCGCCGGAGGCGAGCTTCTCGAGGTTGGCCTTGTAGCGGCGGCTCCAGTTGGTGGGCTCCTCGGTGAAGGGGGCGCGCAGCACCTCGAACACGCGGTCGAGGCCCTCCTTGCCGATCACGTCGCGCACGCCGACGAGGTCGACGTTGTCGGCCGGAACCTCGATCGTCAGGTCGCCCTGCGTCACGTTGAGCTTCAGGTAGGTCTTCTCTTCACCCTTGATGACCCTGGTCTTCACCTCGGTGATGGTTGCTGCACCGTGGTGCGGGTAAACGACGGTTTCGCCGACCTCGAAAAGCATGGAATATAGTCCCTCCGCAGAACTCCCAGTTTACCACAGGGCCTTTCCAGCCGGACCTGTGCGCCGACCGGGGCTGCACCGTCGCTACGGTAGGCTCGACGCCGGTAAGACCGACCTGGAGGGGTTCCGTGAGAGCACGCGCCGCCGCATCCGTCGCCCTCGCGGGCATCATCGCCGTCATGAGCGCGGGATGCGCCTTCGTCACGCCGCAGGCGACGCAGGAGATCAACGACGTGGTCGACGGCGCGAGCGGTCGCGTCGGTGACGTGGCGATCGAGAACGCCCTCGCCATCACCGAAGACGGCGAGACCGTCAACGTCGTCTTCTCCGTCGTGAACGAGAGCGACGACAACGTGCGCCTCGACATCAGCTACGACGAGGGCAGCGTGCAGCTCTCCGAGCAGGTGTGGGTCGACGCGGGTGAGCAGAAGACGATCGGCGTCCCCGGCGACCGTCAGGTCATCTTCGAGGGCGTCGACGCCCCGCTCGGCTCGCTCATGCCCGTGTACGTGCAGTACGGCGACGCCGAGGGCAACGAGCTCATGCTGCCCGTGCTCGACGGTCGCCTCGACGAGTACCGCGACCTGCTGCCGACGCCGCAGCCCACGGTCGATCCCTCGCCGACCCCGACGAACACCCCGACGCCGTTCCCGACGCCCGACGGCGACACCGAGGACAGCCCCGGCGACGAGACGGACACCGAGGAGGAGTAGGCCCCGCGTCTCCCCCTCCCGCTGGTCGAGCAGGCGCGGCGGAGCCCGCCGTATCGAGGCCTCCCCATCGCAGGCGGCAACCAATCGCCTCCGGCGCCCGCCCGCTCGACCGGCCGTGATACGGGCCTGCTCGCTCGACCAGCGGTCATCCTCCGCCGTCCCGCCGCGCATCCTTCGCCCCGCCGTGAGAATCACGCGCGCGCTCGGGAATATGGACGGCGGAATCACCGCGAGTGCGGCGTGTACACGCGGCACTCGGCACCCGGACGCGGCGAAAGCGACCGCAGGCGCGAGGCGCCCCGGCGGAGGCGGCCCGCGCCGGCGGCACCGGGAGGCTACGCCTCGAAGCGGTAGCCGAGGCCGCGCACCGTCACGAGCAGCTGCGGGTCGGAGGGCACCTTCTCGATCTTCGAACGGATGCGCTTGATGTGCACGTCGAGGGTCTTGGTGTCGCCGAAGTAGTCAGCACCCCACACGCGGTCGATGAGCTGCCCGCGGGTGAGCACGCGGCCCGCGTTGCGCAGCAGCAGCTCGAGCAGCTCGAACTCCTTGAGCGGCATCGGGGTCTCCTTGCCCGCGACCGACACGGTGTGACGCTCGACATCCATCCGCACATCACCGGCCTCGAGGATGCCGTCGCCCGGCCCGTCGGATTCGACGTGGCGGCGCAGCACGGCGCGGATGCGGGCGAGCAGCTCACGCGTCGAGTACGGCTTCGTGACGTAGTCGTCGGCGCCGAGCTCGAGTCCCACGACGATGTCGACCTCACTGTCCTTCGCGGTCAGCATGATGATCGGCACGTTCGAGCGGGTGCGCAGCTCGCGGCACACCTCCGTGCCGGGCAGGCCGGGCAGCATGAGGTCGAGCAGCACGAGATCTGCGCCGGCACGATCGAACTCGACGAGGGCGCTCGGCCCGTCGGCGGCGATGGTCGTCTCGTACCCCTCGCGGCTGAGCAGGAAGGCGAGCGGCTCACTGAGCGACGACTCGTCTTCGACGATGAGGATCCTGGTCATTTCTGCGCCCCTACTCGCGTGCCGGTCTGCGCTGCCTGCGGAAGCCGGATGGTGAAGGTCGACCCGTATCCGGGTTGCGACCAGACTCGGATGTCGCCGCCGTGGTTCTGCACCACGTGCTTGACGATGCTCAGGCCGAGACCCGAGCCACCGGTGTGCCGGCTGCGCGCCGGGTCCACACGGAAGAAGCGTTCGAACACCCGGTCGAGTTCGTCCTCGGGGATGCCGACACCCTGGTCGGTGACCGCGATCTCGACGGTGCCGTCGCGGTTGGTGACGCCCACGCCCACGCGCGAGTTGCCGCTGGAGTACTGGATCGCGTTGGCGATGAGGTTGTGCACGGCGGTGATGAGCAGCGACTCGTCGCCGTAGACGGTCGCGCCCTTGTCCCCGCCGCCGACGAGCTGGATCGCCTGCGCATCCGCCGCCACCCGGTTCTGGTCGATCGCGGAGGCGATGACGTGGTCGATGTCGACGAGGTCGGGGTTGTGCAGGGCGTCGGCCGCCTGCAGCCGGCTCAGCTCGATGATCTCCTGCGTGATGCGCGCGAGCCGTTCCGACTCGGTCGTGAGGCGCTTGGCGAACCGGCGCACCTGCACCGGGTCGTCGCTCGCGGACTCGAGCGCTTCGGCGAGCAGGCCGACGGCGCCGATCGGGGTCTTGAGCTCGTGCGAGATGTTGGCCACGAAGTCGCGGCGCACCTCGTCGAGCCGGTACGACTCCGTGCGGTCCTCCGCGAGCAGCAGGATGTAGCGGGCGCCGAGGCGGGCGACCCGCACCGACAGGTAGATCTGCGCGTCACCGAACGGACCGCGGTGCAGGTGCAGCTCCTCGGTGATCGGCTGCCCGGTGCGGCGGGCGCGGTCGACGAGCGCGACGAGCTCCGGATGCACGAGCGCCTGATTCCACACGAGGCCGAGGGCCATCGCCCCGGGAGAGGCGCGGATGACGTTGTTCGACGGGTCGATGACGACGCCGGCCGACTCGAGCGCCTCGATGACCTCGTCGACGCCGTCCGGCACATCCGCGCTCGCCACCGCGACGGCACGGCGGCCGCGCTGCGCGGAGATCACGATGATGCACACGAGTCCCGCGCCGAGGAGGATGCCGAAGGCCAGCGAGACCGGCACCAACCAGGGCGAGTCCATGCGACTAGATTAGTTACCGGGCGGGGTGCCTTCGTCGGTCACCCGTGCCTTGGGCCCGGATTGCCCCGAAGTTCAACCGGGCGACACCGACTGTTCACCCGCCGACGGCATCGTTGCCGGGAATGCGCGGGCTCCGCTGCCCCGCCACCGAAAGGTTTGAAGGATGCGCGAAGTCTTCCAGCAGGAACTGCGCGAGGTGCAGGAGCGCCTCGTCGAGATCGCCGAGCTCGTGGCCGAGGCCATCGAGCGTGCGACGCAGGCCTTCAACGAGTCCGATGTCGCCCTGGCCGAGAAGGTCATCGAGGACGACGCCAAGATCGACGAACTCGCCGTCTCGCTCGACGAGCTGGCGATCAACATCCTCGCCCGCCAGCAGCCGGTCGCCCGCGACCTGCGCATCGTCGTGAGCGCGCTGCGTATCTCGGCGTCGCTCGAGCGCATGGGCGACATGTCGGAGCACATCGCGCAGCTGTCGCGGTACCGCTTCCCCGACAAGGTCGTGCCGAAGTCGCTGCGCCCGACCTTCGCCGAGATGGGCGCGCTCGACGTGATGATCGCGCGCAAGCTCGTCACCCTCCTGCGTTCGGAGGACGTGCGCGTCGCCGAGGAGATCCGCAACGACGACGACAAGGTCGATGCGCTGCACCTGAGCGTGTTCGACAAGGTGCTCGGTGCGACCTGGAACGGCGAGGCCGTCGACACGGTCGATGCGACGCTCGCCTCGCGCTACCACGAGCGCTTCGCCGACCACGCGGTGTCGATCGCCAAGAAGGTGCAGTACCTCGCGACGGGCGACTGGATCCCCGCCGACGCCTGACCCGCACCTGGGACCGCACGGCACCGACCCGGAGCCTCGAGGTCGCACTCGGGCACGGTCGCGCGTCGCACTCACCGTGCGCACCTGCGACTTCGCGGCACCGATGCGGCGAGAACGCTGAACACTCCGGCCGGAGCCGCGGCCGGAACGACAGGATGGGCGGCATGGCGAATCCCCTGCTGCTCATCAACGGACTGCCCGCCTCCGGCAAGTCGACGCTCGCCGAGGACATCGCGACGCGGCTCGGTTGGCCCCTGCTGTCGAAGGACGACATCAAGGAGGCCCTCGCCGACCTCGTCGGCCCCGCCGTCCCGTCGTCGAATCTCGGCATGATCGCGATGGACACCATCTGGTCGCTCACCGCCCACATCGGAACCGGTGTGGTCGTGGAGTCGTTCTGGTGGGCGCACCGCGACCGCGAGCACGTCGAACGCGGCGTGCGCGAGTCGGGCGCCGAGACGGTGGTCGAGTTGTGGTGCGAGGTCGACGACGAGGTCGCGCGGCAGCGTTACGAGGAGCGCGAACGGCACGTCGTGCACGAGCCGGACTGGGACCTGTGGGACTCCGAGGAGTGGAAGCAGAACCCGCCGGTGCCGCTCGACCTCGGGCCCGTCGTGTGGTTGCGCACCGACTCGGAGTACGACGTCGACGCGGTCATGGCCGAACTCGGCGCGGCGTTCTCGAACACGGACGACCCGGAGGTCATCCGCTCGGAGAGCTGAGCCGGCGCCGCGTCACCGGGCCCGGGCGGCCGGCGGCCGACATCCGCTCTCGCTGCACCCCGACGAACGGCCGGCTGCACACCGACGACCGATCGCCGCGCCCCGACGACCGATCCGTTGCAGCCGACGACCGCGGGCACCCGGAACGACGGAGCCCCGCGCCGGTCGGCGCGGGGCTCCTCGAGAGTGGGTCCGTTCTACTTCTTGCCCTGGCTCGCCACGGCGGCGGCGCCGGCGGCCGCGGCCTCCGGGTCGAGGTAGCGCGAGGGTCCGACCGGACGGAAGTCGTCGTCGAGCTCGTAGACGAGCGGGATGCCGGTCGGGATGTTGAGGTTCGCGATCTCGTCGTCGCCGATGCCGTCGAGGTGCTTCACGAGGGCGCGCAGGCTGTTGCCGTGCGCCGTCACGAGCACCGTGTGCCCGGCCGCCAGATCGGCGGTGATGTCCGACTCCCAGTACGGCAGCATCCGGTCGATGACGAGCTTGAGCGACTCGGTGCGCGGCAGGTCGTCGCCCAGGTCCGCGTAACGCTCGTCGTCCGCCTGGCTGTACTCCGCGTCGTCGTCGAGCGGGGGCGGCGGCACGTCGAAGCTGCGGCGCCAGGTCATGAACTGCTCCTCGCCGAACTCCGCGAGGGTCTGCGCCTTGTCCTTGCCCTGCAGCGCGCCGTAGTGGCGCTCGTTGAGGCGCCAGCTGCGCTTGACCGGGATCCACAGACGGTCGGCGGTCTCGAGGGCGAGGTTCGCGGTCTGGATCGCGCGGGTCAGCAGGCTCGTGTAGAGCACGGTGGGCTTGAGTCCCGACGCGGCGAGCAGCTCGCCCGCGCGCTTGGCCTCACCGACGCCCTGCTCGCTGAGCCGCACGTCCACCCACCCGGTGAACAAGTTCTTCTGGTTCCAGTCGGAGTTGCCATGGCGGAGCAGGATGAGCGTGCTGGTCATGCCGTCAGCCTACCGAGGGCGGCGCGCGCGCATCCGCTCGCCCACCGGATGCCCATCCCCCCGTTTCACCGCTGCGCGCCCCTCGCTCGTCATGTCCGCTGGCGGCACAAGCCCCTCACCACGCCCGCATGCGGGGCCTCTGCCGCCAGTGGACATAACGAGCGGGGGACGGCGCTCCGGGATGGAGGGCGGCGCTCCGGGATGATGGACGGATGGCGGAGGGGCGGATCACGCGCGGCACGACCGGGGTCAACCGGCTCCGCCGCGTCGACCGCTGGATCGCCGCCCAACCGGTGCTGCGCCGCAGCGACGACCCGGTCGTCGTGGACCTCGGCTACGGCGCGTCCGCCACGACCCCCCTCGAGCTGCACGAGCGGCTGCGGCGCGTGCGACCCGACGTCGAGGTCGTCGGCATCGAGATCGACCCGGAACGCGTGCGCATCGCCCGCGAGCGGGAGCGTCCCGGGGTCAGCTTCGCGCTCGGCGGGTTCGAGGTGCCGCTGCCGGGCGGTCGCCGCGCCGCCGTCATCCGCGCGTTCAACGTGCTGCGGCAGTACGACGAATCGGAGGTCGCGGACGCCTGGCAGCGGATGACCGCGCGGCTGCAGCCGGGCGGCGTGCTGGTGGAGGGCACGTGCAACGAGATCGGACGCGTCGCGAGCTGGGCCGCGATCGACGCGGGAGGGCCGCGCACCCTCACGATCGCGCTGCGCCTGACCGACCTCGAGCGCCCGTCGATCGTCGCCGAACGACTGCCGAAGGCCCTCATCCACCGCAACGTGCCGGGCGAGCGGGTGCACGATCTGCTGCAGAGCCTCGACCGGCACTGGGCCTACAACGCGGGGTTGTCGAACTTCGGGCCGACGCAGCGGTGGATCGCAACGGTCGAGGGGATGCGCGCGGACGGCTGGCCGGTGCGCGACGGCCGCGCGCGGTGGCGACTCGGGGAACTCACCGTCGACTGGGAGTCGGTGCGTCCCGGGTGAGTTCACCGGCCGGTCATGCGTGCATGGTCGTATGGGCGACGTGGGCTACGACAGCGGATTCCTCGGACTCGACGTTCGGCTGCCCTGGCATCCGCTCGTCCCCCTCGTGACGCTCGACTACACGCACTTCACCGTCGGGATGAACACCGCTCGCCGGCTCGCGGCGTTCACCGCCGTGAACATCGACGGACGGTCCCTCGTCGAGCTCGAGCGCGGCGACGACTGGCACCTCGACGAGCGGTTGCCCGAGGACCAGCAGGCGGGCGAAGAGCTGTACGCCCGCAACGACCTCGATCGCGGGCACCTCGTGCGCCGACGCGACCCGGTCTGGGGCGACCGCGACACCGCGGAGCGCGCGAACACCGACACCTTCGCGTACACGAACGCCGCTCCGCAGGCGGCCGAGTTCAACCAGTCGAAGGAGCTCTGGCTCGGCCTCGAGGACTACGTGCTCTCCGCCGCCCGCGCCTCGCGGAGCCGGCTGAGCGTCTTCACCGGCCCCGTGCTCGCCGTCGACGACGAGGAGTACCGCGGCGTGCGCATCCCCCGCCAGTTCTGGAAGGTCGCCGCGTGGGTGGAGGACGGCGTGCTCGCGAGCACCGGCTACGTGCTCGACCAGAGTCCCGCCCTCGACGACGTCGACCTCGGCGCGCGTCCCGGGTCACCGTCGCTCGGTCCGTTCCGCACCTTCCAGGTGCCGGTCGCGGATGTGGTGGCGCTCACCGCGCTCGACCTCGGCACCCTGCCGGAGGCGGACCGCTTCGCGCCGGGCGCGACCGCGCAGGTGACCGAGTGGCGCGAGCTCACAGTGTTCGGGCAGATCGAGCTCTGAGACGCGGGTCCCACGGGCTCAGTTCGACAGGCTCAGTGAGCGGTCGTCCGTCGTCCACGGGCTCACTTCGACGGGCTCAGTGAGCGTTGCGTTCCCTGAGCCTGTCGAAGGGAACCGCGGATCCGGCCTACTCGACCGGCGGGTCCGCGGGGCGGGCTGCCGCGGCGGCCGCCGCACGGCGAGCGAGGGAGCGCGGCATCCGCGGCACCTCGACGGTCGCGCCGGCGTCGTCGGGCACGGCGACCTCCTGCGCGGCCGCGACGACCGTGTCGTCGACGCGCACGCCGAGGGTCGCGGCGGGGTCGGTGCGGCGCTTCACGACGGCGAGGGCGATCGGCCCGAGTTCGTGGTGCAGGGCGGAGCTCGTCACGCGTCCGGCGACGTCGCCGCCGAACTCGACCTCGGCGCCCGAGGGCGGCAGCACCGCGTCCGATCCGTCGAGGTGCAGCATCACGAGGCGACGCGGCGGGTGGCCGAGGTTGTGGACCTTGGCGATGGTCTCCTGCCCGCGGTAGCACCCCTTGCCGAGACTGACCGCGGTACGCAGCCAGTCGAGCTCGTGTGGGATCGTGCGCTCGTCGACCTCGCGGCCGAAGCGCGGGCGCCACGCGGCGATGCGCAGCGCCTCGAGGGCGAGCGTGCCCGCCACCGGCAGGTCGGTGTACTCGGCGAGCGCCGTGCGCGGCACGAGCACCTCGCGGTAGGTCCACTCCTCGCCCGGATGCGGTTGCGCGGTCGCGTAGGTGTGGCCGGTCGGCGCGCTCCACGGGTCCACCCAGACGAGCGGCACCCCGTTCGCCTCCGCGGCGCGGCCGTCGAGCGCCGCACCGAACGTGCCGAGCGTCGCGAACTCGTCGCCACGATCGGCGACCTCGACGCGCATCCGGAATCGCATCCGTTGCAGCCACGCGACCCATTCGGCCGGGGTCTCGGTGAGCAGCCACGCCGTCTCGCCGTCGTCGATGAGGTGCGCGGCGAGCTCGACGTGCCCGTTCGGGTCGAGCTGCAGCAGCTCGGTGCCGACGCCGGGGGCGAGGGTCGCGACGGCCTGCGTCGTGAGCGAGTCGAGCCAGGTGAGCCGGTCGGCGCCGGTGACGCTCACGACACCGCGGTCGGAGAGGTCGACCACGGCCGTGCCGGCGACGAGCCGGCGCTGCTCGACCACGGGGTTGCCATAGTGCTCGGCGACGGGGTCACCGACCGCGCCGTCGAGAGCGGAGAACGGAGAACCGGTCAATCGATCCGCCCCAATCGGGCCGACGCGTGGGTGCGCAGGTCCTGTCCGAGTGCGGCGATGTCCCACGCCCACAGCAGGTGGCCCTCGACGAGCCCGTAGAGCCGCGTCGCGGCGGCGTAATCCTTGGCGCTCGAGGAACGCATCACCGCATCCGTCTGCAGGTCGATGCGGGGTCCCTTGACCTGTCCGACGTAGAGCTCGCTCACCCCGCCGGGGTGCACCATCGAGACCTCGACGTCGAACCCGTCACGGGAGTTGCGCAGCTCCTCGACCTGCTCGGCCGTGCGGAACGGTGCATCGCCGACGCCCGGCAGCATGCCGGGGCCGGGGTCGCCCTGCTCGGCCGGTCGCGACAAGCGCCAGTAGCCCGTCTCGGTGATGAGCGGCGTGTGCTGGTCATCCAGAAGCCAGGTGTACGAGGTGTAGTTCAGGTGCGGCAGCCCGTCGTGGCTGAACGACATGCGCTGGCCGAACTCGTGGGTGCGCACCTCGTCGCCGACGCGGTAGTTGACCACGCCGGTGCCCTCCCAGACGCCGAGCAGCCAGGAGAGGGGCACGAGCTCCGCGGGAAGATCCGCGTCGAGATCGAACACGGGTCTAGCGCTGGCCGCGGAACAGGTTGTAGAGCACGACGAGCGAGACCCAGCCGATCGCCAGCGACGCGAGCCCCAGAAGGCCGACGTAGAAGAGTTCGAGGGCGAGCAGCATGCCCTCAGTCTACCCCTCGGTCCGAACGTCAGAGGGCGACGAGGCCGAGCACCAGACTCGCCACGGCGAGGACGACGGCAGCGCCGCCGACGCTCGCGGTCATCCGCCCGACGAGGCCCTGCTTGACCGGCATGGCGAGCTGGATCACGAAGGAGAGCAGCAGGCAGAGCGCGAACACCATGGGGATCGCGGTGAGGTACAGGTCCGGATGCACGACGATCGCGACACCGACGGCGCCGAGCAGCGCGACCGCCCAGACGGGGAACACGCTCGCGAGGGGCCGGGACACGGAGCCCATGGTAGAGGTGCCGCCCGCACGTCCGCCGCGAGACGACGGCGCTTATAGACTGAGGGCTCTCTCGTGGGAGGACACCCGTGGCCCAGTTGTTGATCCTGACCTCCGCGGTCGGCAACGACGTGCTGCCGTCGCTCGCCCTGCTGAGCCACCGCACGCGGCAGATCCCCGCCTCCCCCGCGTCGCTCGTGAACGCTCCGGCGTGCGACCTCATCTTCATCGACGCGCGGCAGGATCTCGCGAGCGCCAAGTCGCTGTGCAAGATCCTCACGACCACCGGCGTGACGGTGCCCCTCGTGCTCGTGCTGACCGAGGGCGGGCTCACCGCGGTGAGCGCGGACTGGGGCGCCGACGACGTCGTGCTCGAGGCGGCCGGACCCGCCGAGCTGGACGCCCGCATCCGTCTCGTCATCGGCCGGTTCGCGCAGGACAAGTCGGCGTCGAAGATCCAGGCCTCCGGCGTGGTCATCGACGAGGCGAGCTACTCGGCGAAGGTGCACGGGCGCCCGCTCGACCTGACCTTCAAGGAGTTCGAGCTGCTGCGCTTCTTCGCCACGCACCCGTCGCGGGTGTTCACCCGGGAGCAGCTGCTCAGCGAGGTGTGGGGCTACGACTACTTCGGCGGCACCCGCACCGTCGACGTGCACGTGCGGCGGCTCCGCGCGAAGCTCGGCGACCTCGAGTCGCTCATCGGCACCGTGCGCAACGTCGGCTACCGCTTCAACGTCTACGAGGACGAGCCCGACCGCGCGGGTGCCGTGCCCTCCTGATCGAGTCATCCGCCGTTCACCGGGCGGTGGCAGGATGGGCGCGTGACCGACACCTACCTCGGCGACAGCGGCCTCAGCCCGGATCTGCTCGACGACGACTTCGACCTCGACTACGGGGATGACGAATCGCTGCCCTCCGACCGGTTCCTCGACCGGGAGCTGAGCTGGCTGGCGTTCAACCAGCGGGTGCTCGAACTCGCCGAGGATCCGCTCGTGCCGCTGCTGGAACGGGCGAACTTCCTCGCCATCTTCGCGAGCAACCTCGACGAGTTCTTCATGGTGCGCGTCGCCGGCCTCAAGCGCCGCATCGCGACCGGGATCGCCGTGCCGACCAACGTCGGCCGACCCCCCGCCGAAGTGCTCGCCGGCATCTCCGCGCGGGCCCACGAGCTGCAGGAGCGGCACGCCCAGGCGTTCCGCACCCTCGTCAAGCCGGCCCTCGACGAGGCGGGCATCCACATCGAGTCGTGGGCCGACCTCGACGACAACGACCGCTCGCGTGTGGACGAGATCTTCTCCACTCAGATCTTCCCGGTGCTGATGCCGCTCGCCGTCGACCCGGCGCACCCGTTCCCCTACATCTCCGGCCTCTCGCTCAACCTCTCGGTGCGGGTGCGGAACCCGAAGACGGGCCGGGTCGAGTTCGCGCGTCTCAAGGTGCCGCAGGTGCTCCCCCGCTTCGTGCAGCTTCCGGATGACGGCAGCGGCCTGCTGCGCTTCATCCCCCTCGAGGACCTCATCTCGAACCACCTCGGCGACCTGTTCCCGGGCATGGAGATCCTCGAACACCACGAGTTCCGGGTCACCCGCAACGAGGACGTCGAGATCGAGGAGGACGAGTCCGAGAACCTCATCCAGGCGCTCGAGAAGGAGCTGCTGCGCCGACGGTTCGGCCCGCCGATCCGTCTCGAAATCACCGACGACATGGACGAGGTGACCCTCGGCCTGCTCATGCAGGAACTCGACATCACCGAGCAGGAGGTCTACCGCCTGCCCGCTCCGCTCGACCTGGGCGGCCTGTTCGAGGTCACCAAGATCGACCGGCCGCGGCTGAAGTACCCGAAGCAGGTGCCGACGACCGCCGTGCAGCTGTTGCCGAGCGATCCGACGAGCCCGAGCGACATCTTCGGATCGATCGCCCGGCAGGACGTGCTGCTGCACCACCCGTACGAATCGTTCGCGACGAGCGTGCAGGCCTTCCTCGAGCAGGCCGCCGCCGACCCGAACGTGCTCGCGATCAAGCAGACCCTCTACCGCACGAGCGGTGACAGCCCCATCGTCGAGGCGCTCATCGATGCCGCCGAGGCGGGCAAGCAGGTGCTCGCGCTGGTCGAGATCAAGGCGCGGTTCGACGAGCAGAACAACATCAGCTGGGCACGCAAGCTCGAGAAGGCCGGTGTGCACGTCGTGTACGGCCTCGTCGGGCTGAAGACCCACTGCAAGCTGCTGCTCGTGGTGCGGCAGGAGGCGGATGGCCGGCTCAAGCACTACAGCCACATCGGCACGGGCAACTACAACCCGAAGACCAGCCGCATCTACGAGGACATGGGACTGCTCACCGCGAGCGATGAGGTCGGCAAGGACCTCACCCGGCTCTTCAACGAGCTGTCGGGCTACGCGATCGAGAAGAAGTTCAAGCGGCTCCTCGTCGCCCCGCTGCACCTGCGCAAGGGGCTGCTCAAGCGCATCCGCACCGAGACGCAGAACGCGAAGGCCGGCAAGCCGTCCGGCATCCGCATCAAGGTCAACTCGATGGTCGACGAGGCCATCATCGACGCGCTCTACCGGGCGAGCAACGCGGGAGTGCCGGTCGACATCTGGGTGCGCGGCATCTGCTCGCTGCGCCCCGGGCACAAGGGACTGAGCGAGAACATCCGGGTGCGCTCGATCCTCGGCCGGTACCTCGAGCACTCGCGGATCTTCGCGTTCGCGAACGACGGCGACCCGGAGGTCTTCATCGGCAGCGCCGACATGATGCACCGCAACCTCGACCGTCGCGTCGAGGCGCTCGTGCGGCTGACCGACGAGCGGCACCTCGCCCAGATCGACTACATGTTCGAGCGGGCGATGGCCGACGACACGTCGTCGTGGTGGCTCGACGAGGACGGCGACTGGGCGCGGCACTCGCTCGACGACAAGGGCACCCCGCTCGCCGACCTGCAGAACACGCTCATGCGCCGCACCGCGCAACGCAAGCGACCGGGCACCCTGCGGTGACCCCACCCGAGGCGCCGGTCGTCGCGGCCGGCGCCCTCTGCTGGAAGCTCGTCGAGGGACGGGTGCGCGTGCTGCTCGTGCACCGCGCGCGGCGCGACGATGTGTCGCTGCCGAAGGGAAAGCTCGACCCGGGCGAGACCCTCCCGGAGACGGCGGTGCGGGAGATCCGCGAGGAGACGGGGCTGAAGGTCGCGCTCGGCGCGCCGCTCGGCACCGTCGACTACTCGCTGCCGGGCGGTCGTCGCAAGGTCGTGCACTACTGGGCGTCGCAGGTCGACCCGGATGCGCGCAGCCGGTTCATACCGAACGACGAGATCTCGGCGGTCGAGTGGGTGTCGCTCCGGCGCGCCCGCCAGTTGCTCACCTATCCGCACGACGTGTCGGTCGTCGACCGGTTCGCCGAGCGGATCGAGAGCGGACGCGCGCGAACGTTCGCGATCATCGCGCTGCGCCACGGCAAGGCGGTGGCTCACGAGGATTGGGACGGCGCCGACGCGGAGCGGCCGCTGCAGGCCCGCGGGCAGCGGCAGGCCGAGAGCGTCGCGCGGGCGATCGCCGCGTTCCGCCCCCGCAAGCTCGTGAGCAGCACGGCGGTGCGCTGCCTCGAGACGATCGCGCCGCTCGCGGAGCGCACCGCGCTGCGGGTGAGCCGCACCGATGCCATCAGTCAGGACGCCTACCGGCCCGACGGCGCGGGGGTCGAGACGGTCGTGCGCAAGCGGCTCGAGCGCGCGACGACGGCGGTGCTGTGCAGCCACGGTCCGGTGCTGCCGCAGATCGTGACGGCGGTCGCGATCGCGACGAACACCCCCGCGGATGCGCTGCTGCGTCGCGCGGCGCTGCTCGGCACCGGCGAGTACGCCGTGCTGCACGTCGCGGCCGACGATCCGACCTCCGGCCTCGTCGGCGTGGAGATCCACGGGCCGGCCCTGTAACGGCTCGACCGGAACTTAACGTCGCGTTCACCCTCCGTTCACCATCCGGGCCGAACCTGGTTAATCGGCGTTCGTATCGTCACGGCGTGTGAGTCGCACCGACTCCCCTGTAATCCATTCCCGAAGGGACAACCGTGAACATCAAGCGCTATGGCAGCATCGCTGCTATCGCACTGGCCGGAACCATCGTGCTCTCGTCGTGCGCAGCGAACGAGGGCAACGCCGGTGGCGGCACCGAGGACGAGGGCGGCAGCACGCTCTCGGGCACCCTCGACGCGTCGGGCGCCTCGTCGCAGCAGGCCGCCCAGGAGGCATGGGTCGCCGCCTTCCAGGAGGAGAACCCCGACGTCACGATCAACTACGACCCGACCGGGTCGGGCACCGGCCGTGACAACTTCATCGCCGGCGCGAGCAACTTCATCGGCTCGGACCGCGCGTTCGACGACGAAGAGATCGCCGCGGGCGAATGGGGCGCCTGCGCCGCCGACTCCGGCATCGTCGAGCTCCCGCTCTACATCTCGCCGATCGCCGTGATCTTCAACCTCGAGGGCGTCGACACGCTCAACCTCGACGCGGCCACGATCGCCAACATCTTCCTCGGCAACATCAAGACGTGGAACGACCCGGCCATCGCCGCGCTGAACCCCGACGCGACCCTGCCCGACACGGCGATCGCGCCGGTGCACCGCGCCGACGACTCGGGCACGACCGAGAACTTCACCGACTACCTCTTCACGGCTGCTCCGGACGTGTGGACCGCTGAGCCCGACGGCGTGTGGCCGCTCGAGGGCGGCGAGGCCGCTCAGGGCACCTCGGGTGTCGTCGACGCCGTCAAGGGCGGCCAGGGCACCATCGGCTACGCCGACGCGTCGCGCGCCGAGGGCCTCGGCACCGTCGCGGTGCAGGTCGGCGAGGACTTCGTCGAGTACTCGCCGGAGGCGGCCGCCGCCCTCGTCGACGCCTCGCCGAAGGCTGAGGGCCGCACCGATGGTGACCTCGCGATCGAGCTCGACCGCACCACCACCGAGGCGGGCGTCTACCCGATCGCCCTCGTCAGCTACCTCATCGGCTGCGAGCAGTACGAGGACGAGACCGTCGGGTCGCTCGTGAAGGAGTACTTCTCCTACATCGCCAGCGAGGACGGCCAGAGCACGGCCGCCGAGAACGCGGGCGCTGCCCCGATCTCGGACGACCTCCGTGGTCAGATCGAGACGGCCATCGAGCTCATCAAGTAACACCTCCGGCCTGTCCCACCCCGTCGTGCAACGCGACGGGGTGGGGCAGACTGAGCGAGGGGTTCGGGCCCATCCGCCCGAACCGTTCGCTGAGTTCTCCGGACCCCCACCCCTCGAGGAGACCCGAAACCCATGACGACAACCCGCGAGCCCGGAGTGATCCGGGCGAAGCAGCGGCCCGGCGACCGGATCTTCTCCGGCACCGCGATCGGAGCGGGGGTGACGATCCTCCTGGTGCTCGCCGCGGTCACGATCTTCCTCATCGCGGAGAGCGTGCCCGCCATCACGGGCGATTCGGAGAAGAATCCGATCCTCGAAGGACGCAACTTCTTCGCCTACGTCGGACCGCTCGTGTTCGGAACGCTGTGGGCCGCGTTCCTCGCCCTCGTGATGGCGACGCCCCTCTCGATCGGCATCGCGCTGTTCATCTCGCACTACGCGCCGCGGCGCCTCGCGCAAACGCTCGGCTACATCATCGACCTGCTCGCGGCCGTGCCGTCGGTCGTCTACGGCCTCTGGGGCGGCCTCGTGCTCGCCCCGACGGTGCAGCCGCTCTACGCGTGGTTCAACGAGAACCTCGGCTGGTTCCCGCTCTTCAGCGGCGACGTCTCGGCGACCGGACGCACGATCTTCACCGCCGCGATCGTGCTCGCGGTCATGATCCTGCCGATCATGACCGCCATCTCGCGCGAGATCTTCCTGCAGACGCCGGTGCTGCACGAAGAGGCCGCCCTCGCCCTCGGGTCCACCCGCTGGGAGATGATCAAGATGGCGGTGCTGCCCTTCGCCCGTCCCGGCATCATCTCCGCCGCGATGCTCGGCCTCGGCCGCGCCCTCGGCGAGACGATGGCCGTCGCGATGGTGCTCTCCGCATCCGGCGGCGTCACCTGGCAAGTGCTCACCGCGAGCAACCCGAGCACGATCGCCGCGAACATCGCGCTGCGGTTCCCGGAGGCGCACGGTGACGGCATCAGCGTGCTCATCGCCTCCGGCCTGGTGCTGTTCGTGGTCACCTTCGCCGTCAACGCCGCGGCCCGGTTCGTCGTGAACCGCCGCAAGGACTTCTCGGGAGCCAACTGATGACCGCGGTCGCCACACCCAACGCTCTCGCCTCCGGGCGGCTGCCCAAGATGGCCCCGTGGGGGGTGCTCGTCGGATCCTGGGTGGTCATGGGCGGCATCCTCGCCCTGCTCGCCGCGGGCGGCCTGCTCGACGCGGTGAGCCCCGTCGCGGTGATCTTCTGGGGCACGGTGCTCTACATCGGCGCGATCTACGTGATCTCGCGGCTCGTCGAGGGTCACCGCCAGGCGACGGACCGCTTCGTCACGGCCCTCGTCGTGACGGCGTTCATCATCGCCCTGCTTCCGCTCGTCTCGCTGCTCACCACGGTGATCGGCAACGGCCTCAACCGCTTCGATCTCGAGTTCTTCACCTTCTCGATGCGCAACGTCGTCGGGGAGGGCGGCGGTGCCGCGCACGCGATCTCGGGCACGCTGCTCATCACGCTCGCGGCGACGATCATCTCGGTGCCGATCGGCCTGATGACCGCGATCTACCTCGTGGAGTACGGCAACAACAGCCGCCTCGCGAAGGGCGTCACGTTCCTCATCGACGTCATGACGGGCATCCCGTCGATCGTCGCCGGTCTGTTCGCCTACGCGCTCTTCGCGATCTTCCTCGGCCCGGGCGTGCGGCTGGGCTTCGCCGGCGCGATCGCCTTGTCGGTGCTGATGATCCCCGTCGTCGTCCGCTCCTGCGAGGAGATGCTGCGCCTCGTGCCCAACGAACTGCGCGAGGCGTCGTTCGCGCTCGGGGTGCCGAAGTGGCTCACCGTCGTGAAGGTCGTGCTGCCCACCTCGATCGCCGGCATCACCACGGGCATCATGCTCGCCATCGCCCGTGTGATCGGCGAGACGGCCCCGCTGCTCGTCGTCGCCGGCTTCACGGCGAGCCTCAACACCAACCTGCTCGCCGAGCGCATGCAGAGCCTGCCGGTGTTCGTGTTCTCGTCGTACGCCAACCCGGGCGTCGACACGCAGGCCTACATCGACCGCGCATGGGCGGGAGCACTGACGCTCATCCTCATCGTCATGCTTCTCAACCTCGTCGCGCGGCTCATCGCCCGCTTCTTCGCCCCCAAGCTCGGCCGCTAAGGAGAAACCCGTGTCCAAGCGCATCGAGGTCCGTGACCTCAACGTGTACTACAGCAAGTTCCTGGCGGTGGAGGGCGTCTCCCTGACGATCGAACCGCGCACCGTGACGGCCTTCATCGGCCCGTCCGGGTGCGGCAAGTCCACCTTCCTCCGCACCCTCAACCGCATGCACGAGGTCATCCCCGGCGCCCGCGTCGAGGGCGAGGTGCTCATCGACAACAACAACCTGTACGCCCCCGGCGTCGATCCGGTGCTCGTGCGGCGTCAGGTCGGCATGGTGTTCCAGCGCCCCAACCCGTTCCCGACGATGTCGATCCGCGACAACGTGCTCGCCGGCGTGAAGCTCAACAACCGGCGCATGTCGAAGAGCGATGCGGATTCGCTCGTCGAGAAGTCGCTGCAGGGCGCGAACCTGTGGAACGAGGTCAAGGACCGCCTCGACCGCCCGGGCGCCGGTCTCTCCGGTGGTCAGCAGCAGCGACTGTGCATCGCCCGCGCGATCGCCGTCTCGCCCGAGGTCATCCTCATGGACGAGCCGTGCTCGGCCCTCGACCCGATCTCGACGCTCGCGATCGAGGACCTCATCGAGGAACTCAAGCAGGAGTACACGATCGTCATCGTGACCCACAACATGCAGCAGGCGAGCCGCGTGAGCGACCGCACCGCGTTCTTCAACATCGCGGGCACCGGCAAGCCGGGCAAGCTCATCGAGTACGACGACACGAACACGATCTTCTCCAAGCCGAGTGTGCAGGCGACCGAGGACTACGTCTCCGGCAAGTTCGGATGATCCTCCCCCACGCATGAGAAGGGGCGCGACCGCTGCGGCGGTCGCGCCCCTTCCGTGTTGCGGAACCGACGCGGGTCAGGTCTCGAGCACCGTCACGAGACGTTCGAGGGTGGGCTCCTTCGAACCACCCTCCGGCTCGATCGTGATCCCGACCGCGTCGCCGGCGTTCATCTCGCCGTCGAGCACCGCGAAGTTGTCGCCGGAGCCGGCTCGGAACAGTCCCGCCGATACCGTCTCGTCACCGATGTACCAGAGCTCGTAGACCTCGCCCTCGGGCAGCTCGTCGAGACCGTCCCAGCTGATCGCCGATCGCTGCAGCTCGAGCGAGTAGTACATCGAGAGCGTGGCTCCGGTCGGCAGCTGCTGCACGACCCGACGGGCATCCGGGGCCGCGGCCACTTCGGCGAACGCGGCCGCCTCGGTCGACACCGCCGGCGGTCGGTCGAGCGATCGGCCGATGGCGACCCCGCCGAAGAGCAGGCCGGCTGCGGCCGCGACCGCTCCGAGCACGGCGACGGAGGTGCGCACCCAGCTCCGCCGGGCGCGTCGCTCGGCGGGCCCGGCGTCCGGCGTGGCCGCCCGCTCGATGCGGGGGTCGACGGTCGCCACAGGGGGCACCGACGCGGCGCGGGTCACCGTGGCCGGTGCGACTTCCGCCGGGGAGACGGCGGTGGGGCCGGCGGGCGTCTCGCGCGGCAATTGCGGCGTGGTGGCGACCGCCGCCATCAGCCGCGCCTTCAGGTCGGGCGACGGTGTCACCGGCTCGACGGCGAGCCCGAGCACCACCGCCGTGTCCGCGAGTTCGGTCACCTCGTGCGGCAGCGATCCGGATTCGGAGACGCGCGCCTCGAACTCGGCGCGTTCGCTCTCGGACAACGCGTTGAGCACGTAGGCGCCGGTGGAGTTCTCGTCGTCGTGGCGGGTCATGAGGTCACCCCCATCTCGTCGCGCAACCGGATCATGCCGTCGCGCAATCGTGTCTTGATCGTGCCGATCGGCACGCTGAGGATCGACGCCACCTCGCTGTGGCTGTAGCCGCCGTAGTAGGCGAGGGTGATGGCCTGCCGCTGGAGCTCGGTGAGCCGGGACATGGCCTTCTTCACCCGTTCGGATTCCATGGTCACCTCGACCGATTCGGACACCGAATCGTAGTCGGGCGACCAGTCGCGGATGCCGATCCTGGTGTCGCGGTCCCGCCCCGCCTGCGAGCTGCGCACGCGGTCGACCGCTCGGCGGTGGGCCATGGTGAGGATCCAGGTCACGGCACCGCCCTTGCCGGCGTCGTAGCGCGTGGCGTTCTGCCAGACCTCGAGGAAGATCTCCTGCGTCACCTCCTCCGACTGGGCGCGGTCGCGCAGCAGCCGGGTGACGAGGCCGAGCACGCGCGGCGCGATGCGGTCGTACAGCTCCGCGAACGCCTGCTGGTCTCCCTCGGCCACGCGGGCGAGCAGGGCGTCGAGGGCGGGCGCGCCGGACCGGTCGGTCTGGTGTCCGCCTTCGATTCCGTCTCGCACGGGCTCCAGCATGACAGGTCGTGCTGCGCGACGCATGGGCCCGCCCGCGGTGCGGATGGTCGTCGATGCGGTCATCGGGTCGCCTCACGGTCGGGCACCCGCCTGCGGCACGGGCGGGTTCGGGTCGGGCCCACCGGGGCGGGCTTCGGGGCTGGGAGAGCGCGCACCGCCCCGGTGGGTGGGGAGGGCGACGCGGCCGGCCCTGGGACGACCCGGCGCGTCGGCGCCTCACTCTTCATTCGGTGCCGAGCGCCGGAGGGATTGGTCATCCGAAGGTGAACGAGTACACCTCGACGCCCGGATCGACCGTGACGTCGAGCACCCCGCGATCCAGATCGTCGAACTCGGCGATCGGGTACGAGGTCGGCACTCCGCCCACCTCGAACTCCTTCAGCTCGCCATCGATCCGGTAGCTCACCGTGCCTTCGCCGCCGAGCACCATACGGATCTCCCGCGCGGTGTAGTCGAGTCGGATGCGGGCGTCACCGGAGGTCGGGGTGGCGTTCTGGAAGTCGATCGTCCAGTCGCCGTCGAGGGCGAAGCTGTCGCGCTTCAGCTCCTTCGGCAGCGAGTAGGAGCCCTCGCCGTTGCGGTAGTCGCCCTTCCCCGCGTAGTTGACCTCCTTGCCGACGGAGAGGTAGGTCTCCGGAGTCGTCGAGCCCGCGTCGGGTGACGCGTCCGCCACCTCGGTGGCGTCGGGCAACCGCACGTCGGGGTCGGCGTCCTGCAGGAGTTCGCGGATCAGCTTCTCCGTGGTGTCGTAGTCGCCCTCACCGAACTTGATGTGCCGCACGGTGCCCTCGGCGTCGACGAGGTAGTGCGCGGGCCAGTACCGGTTGCGGTAGTTGGTCCAGGTGGAGAGCGAGTTGTCGAGCGCGACCGGGTACTCGATGCCGAACGAGGCCGCACCCGCCTTGACGTTGCGCGGCTCCTTCTCGAAGGCGTACTCGGGAGAGTGCACGCCGATCACCTCGAGGCCGGCATCCGCGTAGGCGTCGTACCAGGCGGTGACGTGCGGGATGGAGCGCTGGCAGTTGATGCAGGAGTACGCCCAGAAGTCGATGAGCACGACCTGGCCGCGCAGCTCGTCGAGCGCGATCGGCGCGTTCCCGGGGGTGTTGAACCACTCCTGGATGCCGCGGATCGACGGCGCCGTGCCGCACGACTCGAGTTCGGTGGCGCCCTCGGTGCATTCCGAGAGGGCACGGTTCTCATCGGTGACGAGCCCGCCGAGGTCGAGCTGTTCCTGCACCTGCTCGGAGTTGCCGATGGTGTCCTGCAGGTAGCTCGTGTAGTCCGGGATGATGCGCTGCAGGTACTGCGGCAGGTTGAAGACGAGACCGATCGCGAGAGCGATCATGAGGATGCCGCCGGTGAGCCGGATGCCCTTCTGACGGCGGCGGAAGGTCTTGACCCGCTCCCCCACGCGACGTCCGGCGAGCGCGAAGATGAGCAGCGGCAGGGCGGCGCCGACGGCGAAGGTGAGGGTCAGCACGACCGTCTCGACGCCGATCTGCCCGGTCGATCCGGCGACGGTGATCGCGGCGAGCACGGGGCCGGCACACGGCACGTAGACCGCGCCGAGCGCGAGCCCGAGCACGAACCCGCCGCGGTCGGTGCCGACGTTCTTCTGCGGGATCCACGAGAACGGCTTCTCGAGGATGTGCTGGAACGCCGGCACGATGAGCCCGATGCCGATGAGCACGAGCACGACGATCCCGGCCCAGCGCAGGAAGTCCTGCGGCAGTCCGAGCAGGCCCAGGATGAGCGAGCCGATGAGCGTGAAGACGCTGAACGCGGTGACGAGGCCGAGGATGACGAGGTAGGGCCGCCACCTCGAGACCTTCGGCGCTGCGGCATCCGTACCTCCCTCCCGGGCGGACTGCACCCCGCCGGAGAGGAAGATCACCGGCAGCACGGGCAGGATGCACGGCGAGATGCCGGTGATCAGGCCACCGATGAGGCCGATGAGGGCGAGCGAGACGAGCACGGGGACTCCAGACGGTGCGGGGAGCGGTCGGTTCCGCTCGCCGTCTCTTCGGCGCGACGTGCTCCGTCGACGGGTGCTTCGGGGCGGAATCCCAGGCTTCGGAATCCGACCCATCGGATGCGGGCGAGGCTCCGAAACCCCTGTCGAGACCGCTTGAGGCGGGGCGCCGGAACCCCGGGGCGTTCTCACCGAAACCAAGGAGACAGTTCATGCGAGTTACGAAGCGCACCCCCTTCGCCGCAGCGACCCTCGCCGCCATCGCCCTCTTCGGGCTGGCCGCGTGTGCGCCGATGGCCGAGGAGCCCGCGGCCCAGCCGTCGACGGAGGAGTCGATGCCGGCCGAGGACATGACCACGGACCCCGCCTTCGACGACCTCGTCGGCAGCGGCTGCGCCGCGTACGCCGAGCAGGTGCCGGATGGCGCCGGGTCCGTCGTCGGCATGTCGCAGGACCCGGTCGCCGTCGCAGCCTCGAACAACCCGCTGCTGACGACGCTCGTCGCCGCGGTCTCGGGCCAGCTGAACCCCGACGTGAACCTGGTCGACACCCTCAACGGTGCCGAGTTCACCGTCTTCGCGCCGGTGGACGACGCCTTCGCGAAGATCGACGCCGCGACGATCGAGTCGCTCAAGGACCCGGCCAACGCGGCCATGCTGTCGAGCATCCTGACCTACCACGTCGTGCCCGGCCAGATCCTGCCCGAGGACATCGTGGGCGAGCAGACGACCGTGCAGGGCGGCATGGTGACCGTCGCCGGCGAGGGTGACGCGCTCACCGTCAACGACGCCAACGTCATCTGCGGCGGCGTGCACACCGCCAATGCGACCGTGTACCTGATCGACACCGTGCTCATGCCCGCCAGCTGAGTCGGTTCCCCTCATACGGCGAAGGCCGGTCGCGGACGCGGCCGGCCTTCGTCGTGCGGCAGCGCCGATGCATACGCGAGCATCGTTCCTGGCGAGATCCGCCGGGCGGCGCTATCTTCCCGGCATGAACCCGACTCACTCCTCCGACGCCGGCGTCGTGGACGACCTGATCACGGGGTACGCGCTCTCACCGGGTGACCCCGGATGGGACGACGCGGCCCTCCCCCACTCCGCGCACGGTGCCCCCACCCGCATCGCCCGCCCCCGCTCCGCCGATGAGGTCGCCGTCGCCGTCCGGTACGCCACCGCACGGGATCTCGGCGTCGCGGTCCGCAGCGGCGGCCACGGCGCGATGGCCTTCTCGGCGGCCGACGCCGTGCTCATCGACCTCGGCGGCCTCGACACGATCGAGGTACGCGAGGAGGGGATCGTGCAGATCGGCGGAGGCGCCACGTGGGGCGCGATCGCCGACGAACTCGGGCGACACGGACTCGCGCTCACCTCGGGCGACACCCGCTCGGTGGGCGTCGGCGGTCTCACGCTCGGCGGCGGCATCGGCTGGATGGTGCGCGAACACGGGCTCGCCCTCGACCAGCTCGTGGGCGCCCAGGTCGTGCTCGCCTCCGGCGAGATCGTCGAGGCGTCCGAGACCGAGCATCCGGACCTGTTCTGGGCGCTGCGCGGCGGCGGCGGCAACTTCGGCGTCGTCACGCGGTTCGACTTCCGCGCGCATCCGGTGACGGGCGTCGTCTTCGGCACCCTCGCCTTCGGGGCGGACCGGCTCGTCCCGCTCATGCGCGTCTGGCGGGACGTCATGCGCGACGCTCCGGAGCGGTTGACCACGACTCTCGTGGCGATGCCGTCGTTCGGCGAGGCCCCGCCGACGGTGCAGCTGGTGGTGTGCTGGGGCGATGACGACGTGGCGGCCGCCGATGCCGCGCTCGCCCCTCTGCGCGCGCTGCCGGGTCTGCTGAGCGACGACGTCGGCACGCGGGCGTACGCGGAGGTGCTCGAAGACCCGCACGGTCCCGAAGGGCCGATCACGGTCGTCGACCACAACTCCTTCTGGCGCGAACTCGACGACGACGGGATCGCCCTCGTCGCAGCGGCGCACGCGGACACGGCCCCCTCGGTGCTCATGATCCGCTACCTACGCGGCGCCTCATCGCGCGTGGACCCCGCTGCGACCGCGTTCGCGCACCGATCGGCCGAGGTCCTCGTGATCGCCGCCGCGTTCGTGCCGGCTGATGCGGGCGGCGAGGTGACCGAGCGCATCCGCGGGGTCTGGGCCGGGCTCGAGCGACGTGCGATCGGTCGGTACGGCAACTTCTCGCTCGCGACCGGTGAGGCGACCGTCGCGGCGATGTACCCACGGGCGACGCTCGATCGTCTGCGCGAGGTGAAGCGGCGGTACGACCCGGCGAACCTGTTCGACCGCAACCACAACGTGGTACCGGTCGGGGCATGAAGAACCGGGCCGCAGAAACGCCTCTCGGCGCAAGGCCGCTCGGAGCGGCGAAATGTGGAGCCCGGGGTTACTGCGGCCCGGCTCGTCAAGACTAACGATCCACCTGCGACGTCGCGAGTCGGTTCGCTCTCCGCGAGATGAGCCGGGAATCGTGTGGGATCAGTCGAGCTCGCCGCGCCGCCACAATCGCGCGCACGCCGTGAGCTCCGCGGCCGTCGTGTCGTAGCGCAGGGCCCGGCTGGTGAGTTCGGAGGCACGCTCCGGCGCCGCCGTCGCGTCCGAATCGTCCGCGATGCTCGCCGCACCGGCTCCCGCCACGCGGCAGAACGAGGCCGCACGATCGAGGGCCACCGCGAAGTCGCCGCGGAAGACGCCACGCAGGATCTCGTCGGCGAGATCGCGGATCTCCGCGGGACCGGTGGGCATGCTCGCGCCGGCGACGAGCGGGTCGATTGTCGTCATGACGTCGCTGCCACGCTGGAACAGCGTGCTCGTGCCTTCCGGGTCCTGGTTGATGAGCACCCGCAACAGATAGATGCGCCAGAGCGCACCCGGGAGGCTGCGGGGACTGGATCGCGCCCACAGTTCCGCGAGCGCGTCGATGCCGTGCGTGTCGGTGTATTCGACGAGCCGTTCGACGATGTCGGGCTCGGGGTTGTCGCGCACCCGGTCGACGAGCGAGTGCGCGGTGTCGTGCGCGATCCGGAGGATCGTGGCCGGGTCGTTGCCGCTCTCGTAGCTCTCGAACTTGTCCGTCGAGAACTTCGTCGGCTTGTGGAAGTCTGCACTCATCGCGGACAGGGTAGCCCACTACGCAAGTTGCTGAATGTTACCTGAGTGCGGAACCGGCGCCAGCCGGGAGCCACTACGTTCGGGGAACTGGGATTGCTGACGACAAGCCGACCGACGAGCGCGCCATCCGGCGCAGGGGCCGGTCGGATGAAGAAGCAAGGAGAACGCAATGAACCTTCTACTCATCATCATCATCGTGGTTGCCATCGTGCTCGCCATCACCGGCGGACTCGTGCAATCGCTGCAGTTCCTGCTCTGGGTCGGCCTCGTGCTGGCCGCCATCGCGATCATCGCCTTCTTGCTGCGCTCGCTCAGCGGTCGCCGCCGCGGCGTCTGACCGCTCGTACCGATCGGGTCCGGAGGCCCGTGTTCCCGCGGCAATCCGACACGGGAACACGGGCCTTCGGCATGTTCGGGGTCGGGTAGGTCATGTGGAGTTCACGGCTCCACACGACCTACCTGCCCCAGCTCCGATCCGGGCGCTCAGGCCGCGCCGCGGACGACCGACCGCGTCGTGGACGACGACACCGTCGCCACGGGGGCCATCTCGACCGCATCCGCCTCTCGCACCTCGATGACCTGGTGCGGCAGCTCCCACAGGAAGGTGTGCGGACGCACGAACTCGTGCACCACGGCGTCGAGGTCGACGCAGTAGTGCCTCACGTAGGGGCGGCCCACACGGACCGCTTCGTACAGGCCGGCGCGCTGCACGACGAAGCCGAGCAGCCCGCGCAACGCTGTGCGGGCCTGACGGCGATCGATGACCATCCACTCGTGGTCCGAGACGGGCGTGACGATCACGTCGCGCGCAGTCAGAGGACGGGGGACGGATGTCGGAATACTCATGTTCGACGCTCCCAGCTGCTCGACGAGGGCGACGGTCACCCATCGGACCCTCGGTATGTGACTCGGTCCCCGCGGCACCGACGGCGCCGCGTAGTCATATGAAACGCCACATTCCGCCCTCGGAGTAGGGGGTTGACAAACGGCCCCGACGTGGTAGGGACTTTGGTCCCACGAGCGCCCGGCGCGCACCGCGCTATGTTGGTGCGCGGGCCTCTAGCTCAGTCGGTAGAGCAAGGGACTTTTAATCCCTGGGTCGTGGGTTCGAGCCCCACGGGGCCCACCCGAGATCACCCGTCAAGACTGTGTCCCCGGTGTGACCGCGCGCCGACGCCGCAGGCACCCCGACCCCGCCGCTTAGGCTGGCGCACGCGTACAGAGTCCCCCGCCTGTATCGCACGGAGGGCCGGGTCGCATGCCCCCGAAGTCTGCCCGGCCCTCCAACACTCCCGCGCACCTCCCGGCGTCGAGGCGCCTCTGCGCGCATCCCGATCCGAGCTCCTGGCCGTGAAAACGATGACGACCTGCCTCTCGATTGGCCGCCGCGGCGGGACCGCGCTAGGAAAGAAGGATGATGCGGATCACCTACGCCGGAGTGACGGTGATGACGGGCGACGAGGCGGCCAACACCCTCATGGACCTCGCGTCCGCGCTCGCCAAACACCAGACCTCCGACGAGGTCTGGATCCGCACGATCCAGGCGAGCGGCGAGCCGGGCGTCTCACGGTTCCTGATCGGCCCGGCGAGTCAGATCGTGATCACCACCGACGTGACCGCCCTCGCCGAGCCGGACAACGATGACACCGTGGCCGAGATGCGGCAGAAGATCCGCGATCTCGACGGCTACGAGGTGCGCGCCGTCGACGACGCCCTCGACCACGCCGACCCCGACATCTAGGCCCGTCGCACCCGACGAGGCCGTCCGACGACAGTGATCACGAGGGCGAGCACGGCGGTCGCGAGCGGAACGATGAGTGCGAGGCGGTAGGTCTCCAGCGGATCGGCCACGGCGTCGGCCGCAGCGATGTAGACGGCGGTCGCGATCGAGAGTCCGAGCGCCCCGCCGAACTGCGAGGCCGTGTAGAGCAGGCCGCTCGCGAGGCCCTGCTCGCTCTCGACGACACCGTCGGTGGCGGCGATGGTGAGCGGTCCGTAGGCGAGCGTGTACGCGATCCCGAGCAGCAGGAAGCTCGGGAACATCGCGGCGTAGGTCCAATCCGACGCCACGGGCAGGAACAGCGCGTACGAGGCGATCGCGGAGACGAAACCCGCCGCCGCGACGCGGCGCGTGCCGAAGCGCGCGACGAGGCGCGGAGTGAGGGTCGGGGCGAGGATGCCGTCGATCGCCACGACGAGCATCGCGAGGGAGGTCTCGAGAGCGGTCCACCCGCGGAACTCCTGCAGGTAGAGCACGACGATGAACTGGAACCCCATGAACGCCGCCGCGAGCAGCGCTCCCCCGAGGTTCGCCCGCACGAGCGGAGCCGACCGCAGCACTCCCAGGCGCACGAGCGGATGCGATGCTCGCCGTTCGATCGCCACGAACGCGGCGATGAGCGCAGCGCTCGACACCAGCCCGGCGGCGGTGAGGAGGGCGGGGGTGTGCGGCGCCTGCTCGATCGTGAGCACGAGCACCACGAGGGCCGCGGTGATCGTCACGGCGCCGAGCACGTCGAGGCGGCCCCGCGCGGCGGGGTCGGCACCCACCTTCGGGATGAGGGGGATCGCGAGCGCGAGCAGCAGCGCGGAGAGGATGACCGGGGCGATGAACACCCACCGCCAGCCCAGCACCGTGAGCAGGCCGCCGGCGACCAGCCCGATCGAGAAGCCCGCCGCTCCCACCCCCGAGTAGATCAACACGGCGCGATTGCGGGCGGCACCCTCGGCGAACATCGTCGTGATGATCGACAAGCCGGCCGGGGTCATGAACGCGGCGGCCACACCGGTCACGACCCGCGCGGCGATGAGCATCCATCCCTCGGTCGCGATCGCGCCCAGCCCGGAGAACGCGAGGAACACCACGAGCGGCACGAGGAACACCCGTCGGCGGCCGAAGAGGTCCGCCGCACGGCCGCCGAGCAGCATGAACCCGCCGTAGCCGAGGATGTACGCGCTCATCACCCACTGCAGCTCGCCCGTCGTGAGGCCGAGGTCGGCGCGGATCGCGGGAAGCGCGATGTTGAGCATCGCGACGTCGATCCCCTCGAGGAACAGCGCCCCGCAGAGCACGAGGAGGACGGCGAGCGGACGGCCGGTCAAGCGTGCGACGGGCGCGAGCGGCTCCGACGTGGTGGACGACACGGGACCCCTTCCTCGGTTACCTCTTGTAACCGCATCCATCGTGCGCCACCATGGGGTGCCATGGAAGACGGCACTTTCGAGTCACCCGGTTACTCCACGGATACCTGCGCGGATCCGTTCGTGTGGGACACGCGCGAGGACTGCGACGTGCGGCAGATCCTCGATCGGATCGCGGACAAGTGGTCGCTGCTGGTCATCGCGCTGCTCGACACCCGATCGCTGCGATTCAGTGAGCTCAAACGCGCGATCGACGGCGTGAGTCAGCGGATGCTCACCGTCACGCTCCGCCAGTTGGAACGCGACGGACTCGTCTCGCGCACCGTGCATCCGGTCGTGCCGCCACGCGTCGAGTACGCTCTGACACCCCTCGGCTCGTCGTTGCACGAGACCATCCAGAGTCTCGTCGCGTGGACGGAGCTGCATCAGGACGACATCGCGCGGGCCCGGCAACGCTACGACGACGCCCGCGAACCGCAGTCGGTCTGACGGCGAGCACCCGACCGGCGAACGCAGTCGCGCCCCGCTCGAGGAGCGGGGCGCGAGAGCGTGTGCAGCTGAGGGTCAGTCGTCGTCGCGACCGCGCACGCCGGACTTCGCGAGTCCGCGGCTGATCATGTAGCCGACGGTGAGCAGCGCGACGTACTGCCACGCCTTGTCGGCGCCGAAGCCCTGGCCGTCTTCGCCGTTGTCGACCATCGCCGAGGCGATGAGGACGGCGAGCGTCGCGAGCACGTACACGATGAACTCGCTCGTCTTGTAGAACGCCTTGGTCTCGGCGAAGCGGGTGCGCACCGTGCGGTCGTGATGGGCGGCAGTGCCGCCGGGGGTGTTCGTCATGTCGATCTCCTGTGGGTAAAGAGCGGGGCGGGCTCCCCGCGTTCTCCCTCCACAGTGGGGCCCGGCTCTCGCAGCGCCTAAGTTCCTGGGTGCCGGCCCGGGTGATTAGGTGAAACGGCGAGCAGAGGAGACACTGCCCCCGTACGGAGACGCGTCAGGCGCTGTAGCGCACTCCCCAGCTGCCGTGCCAACTCTCCCCCGCATCGAGCCAGATGAGGCTCTGGCCGGAGTTGAGGGCGTTCGGCGGCGCCGTCATCGGCTCGATCGCGATGGCCGTGCCCTTCCCCCCGCCCTTCGGGAAGATCGGCGTGGTGAACACCTGCACGTAGGGCCAGACGGTGTCGTCCTGCAGCAGGGAGACCCGCCGTCCGTCGGCCGCCTGAAGCGAGGCGCTCGCGCCGTCGACGGAGGAGACCCCGCCGAACGCGTCGTCGAGGAACGTGCCGCCGAGCAGCCTGCCGGAGCGGAAGTCGTAGTCGGTGCCCTCGACGGGCACCTCGCCGGTGGGGTTGAGGCGGTCATCCGTCTCGAACCGGGTGCTCGCGTGCACCGTGAGCACCAGATCCTCGGTGGGCACGCCGCCGATGGTGAAGAACGGGTGGGTGCCGACGGCGTAGGGAGCGCGCGCCTCGGACGCGTTGGTCACCCCGTGCGTCACCCGGAGTCCGTCGTCGACGAGTTCGTAGCGCACCGTCGTGTCGAGCAGGAAGGGCCAGCCACGGGTGGGGAACACCGTCGCCGCGAGCGTGATCGCCTCCGCGGAACGGTCCACCACCTCGTAGGGGCGATCGCGGAGCAGCCCATGGAGGGCGTTGTGCCGGTGGGGCTCGGTGAGGTCGAGCTGCAGCTCCTCGCCGTCGTGCACCCAGATGCCGTCCTTCACCCGGTTGGGCCACGGCACGAGCACCGCCCCGTTGCTGAACGGCGGACGCACGTCGGGTCCGAACGGCTCGGTGAGGTCGGTGCCGTCGATCGACAGCTCGCGCAGGGTCGCCCCGACGCCTGCGATGGTGGCGCGGACTCCGCCGCGCTCGAGGGTGTACTGCTCTCCGGTGACGGCACGCATGGGGTCAGCCTAGCGAGCCGGCCTCGCCCGCGACGAGTACGTCGAGACCCGCTCGTTCGAGGTCGCCGATCACCGCCCGGGGAGGGTCGCCCCCGGTGACGAGCGTGTCGAACACGGCGAGCGGGGCGACCCCGCCGAGATGGGTGCGGCCGAGCTTGCTCGCGTCGGCGACGAGCACGCGCCGTTCGGACCTCGCGACCATCCGTCGCTTGACGTCGGCCTCGGCGAGGTTGATGTTCGTGACGCCGCCCTCGACGTCGACGCCGTTGCACCCGATGACGGCGAGATCGGCATGCAGCTGGTCGAGCAGGGTGCCGGCGAGGGGGTCGACGAGGGAGTGCTGCAGCGGTCGCAGGGTGCCGCCGATGACGACGATCCGGAACCGCGGATGGGCGGGCTCGAGCGCGAGCGCCACGGTGAGTCCGTTGGTGATGACGGTGACGTCCTCGAGCTCCGTGCGCCGCACGAGCGCTTCCGCCACGGCGAGCGCGGTGGAGCCGACGTCGAGCATGAGGCTGTTGCCCGGGGCGACGAGCGCGGCAGCCGACTCGCCGATCGCGCGCTTGACCGACGCATCCGTCTGCACCGAGTGCTCGAGGGGCGACTCCGATCGGATGGAGCCGGCCGGCACCGCACCGCCGTGGATGCGCGCGACGGTCCCCTCCCCCTCGAGGCGGGCGAGATCGGCGCGCACCGTCACCTCGCTCACGCCGAGCAGGATGCTCGCATCAGCGACGCGCAGGAACCCGCGCTCGGCGACCAGCCGCGCCAGCTCGCGGCGCCGGTCGGAGGCGGGGTCGGGCATGCTCGATCCTTTAGGTTCGAAAGCGTCGATTTACGTTATCGTAATGGGATGACCACCGGAGGCATCGTCAAGCGCGAGAGCCGTCTCGCCGACGGACGCGAGCTGTTCTACTTCGACGACGCGGACACCACCCTTCCCCCCGAGCGCGCGATCGACACCCGCGACCTCGACACCCGTCCCGCGACCGCGACCATGCGGCAGGACGTGCTCACCGGCGACTGGATCTCGATCGCCGCCGCGCGGCAGAACCGGGTGTTCCTGCCGCCGGCCCACCTCGATCCGCTCGCCCCGGCGACACCCGACAACCCCTCGGAGATCCCGAGCCGCTACGACGTGGCCGTGTTCGAGAACAAGTCGCCCTCGTTCGGTCCCTCGCTGCCCGAGCCGGGCACCCCGTCGGCGCTCGACGACCTGCGCGAGGTCGGTTTCGAGCGTACCCGCGTCTCCTTCGGCCGCTGCGAGGTCGTGTGCTTCAGCCCCGAGCACGAGGGGTCCTTCGGCACGCAGACCGTGTCGCGCGCGCGCACCGTGATCGAGGCGTGGGCGGATCGCACGGCCGCGCTCTCCGCGCTGCCGGGCGTCGAGCAGGTGTTCCCGTTCGAGAACCGCGGCGAGGCGATCGGCGTGACGCTGCACCACCCGCACGGGCAGATCTACTCCTACCCCTACATCACCCCGCGCACCGAACGATTGCTCGCCTCGATCGAATCCGTCGGACGCGACCTGTTCGAGCGCATCCTCGAGACCGAACGCGCGGGAGACCGCGTCGTGCTCTCCGGCGAGCACTGGACCGCGTTCGTGCCGTTCGCCGCCCGCTGGCCGATCGAGGTGCACATGCTGCCGCACCGCCACGTGCCCGACTTCGCCGCGACGAACGAGGCTGAGCGCGACGAGCTCGCCGTGCTCTACCGCCGCCTGCTGCGCGGCATCGACGCGATGTACGACACGCCCACGCCCTACATCGCCGCGTGGCACCAGGCACCGGTGAACGTCGGCCGCGACACCGTGCGGCTCATGCTGCAGGTCACCTCGCCGCGACGCGCGGAGAACAAGCTCAAGTACCTCGCCGGCTCCGAAGCGGCGATGGGTGCATGGATCGGCGACGTGCCGCCCGAGCAGTCGGCGGCTCTCGTCAGGGAAGGGATCGAGAAGGCATGAACGACATCCGAGACGACGCCGTACAGGGCTTCCGCGACACCTTCGGCGGAGAGCCGGTCGGCGTGTGGTCCGCACCCGGGCGCGTGAACCTCATCGGCGAGCACACCGACTACAACGAGGGTTTCGTGCTGCCGTTCGCGATCGACCGTCGCACCGTCGTGGCCCTCGCACCGCGTGAGGACCGCGTGCTGCGCGTCGCGAGCGCGTTCGCCGACGAGGTGGCCGAGATCGACCTGGCCGACCTCGACCCCGAGCGACTGCACGGCTGGGCGGCGTACCCCCTCGGCGTCGCGTGGGCGCTCGGCCGCTTCGGTGCCGATCTCGCCGCCGTGCCGGGCGCCGACCTCTACATCGACTCCGACGTGCCCGTCGGCGCGGGCCTGTCGTCGTCCGCCGCGATCGAGAGCTCCGTCGCGGTCGCGCTCGACGAGGTGTGGCACCTCGGCTTCGACCGCCCGACCCTCGCGAAGGTCGGGCAGCTCGCCGAGAACGACGCCGTCGGCGCGCCGACCGGCATCATGGACCAGTCCGCCTCCCTGCTGGGGCGCCGCGACCACGCGGTGTTCCTGGATTGCCGCAGCCTCGAGGCGATCGTCACGGAACTCGGGTTCGCGGAAGCGGGCCTCGAGCTCCTCGTGATCGACACGCACGTCGACCACGCCCACGCGACCGGTGGCTATCGGGACCGTCGCGAGGCGTGTGAGCGCGGCGCCGCGGCCCTCGGGGTGTCGTCGCTGCGCGACCTCACCGTCGACGATCTCGACCGCGCCCGCACGGAACTCGACGACGTCACCTACCGGCGTGTGAAGCACGTCGTCACCGAGAACCAGCGCGTGCTCGACACGGTGCGCGCGCTGCGCGACGAGGGACCCACCGCGATCGGCGAGCTGCTCGACGCCTCGCACCGGTCGATGCGCGACGACTTCGAGATCTCGGTGCCGGAGCTCGACCTCGCGGTCGAGACGGCGCAGGCCAACGGCGCGCTCGGGGCCCGGATGACCGGCGGCGGGTTCGGCGGATCGGCGATCGCCCTCATCCCGGCCGAGGCCCGCTCCCGGCTCCAGGTCGCGATCGACGGCGCGTTCGCCGAGCACGACTACGGCATCCCGACGACCTTCGTCGTGACCCCCTCGGACGGCGCCCGCCGCGACCGCTGACCCGCGCCCGAACGCTCCGCCGCGGCTAGGCTCGCCGCATGACCACGGTCGACCTCAACAGCGACCTCGGCGAATCGTTCGGCGACGTGCGCGTCGGCGACGACGCCGCCATGTTCCCGCTCGTGACGAGTGCGAATCTCGCGTGCGGATTCCACGGCGGCGACCCGGTGACGATGCTCGACTCCTGCTGGCTGGCGTTCGAGCACAGCGTGACCATCGGCGCCCATCCGTCGTACCGCGACCTCGAGGGCTTCGGCCGTCGCGCACAGGAGCGCACGTGGCGCGAGCTGTACGCCGAGGTGCTGTACCAGGTGGCTGCGCTCATGACGATGGGACCGACCTCGGGTGGATCGGTGAAGTACATCAAGCCGCACGGCGCCCTGTACAACCGCGTGATGGTCGACCCCGAGCAGGCGGAACCGGTCGCGGCGGTGGCGCGCAACCTGCAGCTGCCGCTGCTGGGGCTCGCCGGCTCGGCCCTGCACCGTGCCGCCGAGAGCATGGCGGTGCGGTTCGTGCGCGAGGCCTTCGTCGATCGCGCGTACGCCCCCGACGGCACCCTCGTGCCGCGCTCGGAACCCGGCGCGGTGTTGACGGATGCGGCGGCGGTCGCGGACCGGGCGCTGCGGATGGTGCGGGAGGGCACGGTCGAGGCGATCGACGGCACCGTCATCCGGGTGGAGGTCGATTCGCTGTGCGTCCACGGTGACTCCCCGCACGCGGTCGAGATGACCCGGGCCGTGCGGGATCGCCTGCTCGGAGCGGGCGTCGAGCTGCGGGCCTTCGCGTGACCGTGCAGGTGCTGCCGTTCGGGGAGACGGCCGTGCTCGTCGAGTACCCGGACCTGCCCGCCGCGCTGCGCGCCTACCGCGGCCTGGCGACCTCCACGCCCCGGGGAGTGGTCGATCTGGTGCCGGCGGCGCGCACCGTGCTCGTGCGCTTCGATCCGACGATGCTCGGCACCCGCGCGGTCACCCGATGGGTTCTCGACACGGCGCCGGTCGCCGTCGAGAGCGCGGTCGAGCAACCGATCGTCGTGCCGGTCACCTACGACGGCGCCGACCTCGAGTCGACCGCGGAGACGCTCGGGCTCGGTGCCGACGAACTCGTCCGTCGCCACACGACCGCGACCTGGACGAGCGCGTTCATCGGCTTCGCCCCCGGATTCGCCTATCTCGTGGCGCACGACCTCGACCTCGCCGTGCCCCGCCGTGCGACGTCGCGGGAGCGGGTGCCCGCCGGGTCGGTGGCCCTCGCGGGAGCGTTCAGCGGCGTCTATCCGCGCGAGTCCCCCGGCGGCTGGCAGCTCATCGGGCGCACCGACGTCGACCTCTGGAACACGGAACGCACCCCGCCCGCCCTGCTCGCCCCCGGCGTGCGCGTGCGCTTCGAGGCCGTCGGATGAGCCGGCTCGAGGTGATCGCTCCGGGCGCCTCCGCGCTCGTGCAGGACCTCGGCCGGCCGGGGCTCGCGCACCTCGGCGTGGGCGCCGCCGGTGCGGCGGACCGGGCGGCGCACGCCCTCGCGGACCGTCTCGTCGGGAACCCGCCGGAGGCGGCGACGCTCGAGATCGCGGTCGGCGGCGCACGGCTGAGGTTCCCCGACGGCGCGTGGATCGCCGTCACGGGCGCCTGGGGGCCGCTGACCATCGACGGGATGCCGCTCGAACCGCACACCGCGACCCGCGTGTCCGCCGAAGCGGTCGTCGACCTGCCCCTCGCGACCCACGGCATCCGCTACGTGCTCGCGGTGCGGGGCGGCATCGACGTCCCCGTCGTGCTCGGATCGCGCTCCCGCGACACCCTCGCCGCGCTCGGACCGGCGCCGCTCGCCGCCGGGGACGTGCTGCCCATCGGGCCGGAACCCGCGACCCCAGTGCCCGTCGTCGACCTCGTGCCGGTGGACCCGCCCACCCTCGGAACGATCGACCTCGTCGTGCATCCGGGGCCCCGTCTCGACTGGTTCGCGCCCGACACGTGGCGTCGGTTGCTCGAGCAGGAGTGGACGGTGTCCGCTCGTTCCGACCGCACGGGCGTTCGACTCGAGGGCGCACCGCTCGAACGATCCCGATCGGGCGAGCTGCCGAGCGAGGGCATGCTGCCCGGGGCGATCCAGGTCTCCCCCGATGGCGCCCCCACCGTGCTCGGCGTGGACGGACCGGTCACCGGCGGGTACCCCGTGGTCGCCGTGGTCACGTCCCACGCGCTCGACCGCCTCGCGCAAGCGCGACCCGGCCAGCGCATCCGCTTCGTCGGCGCGGCACTGCACGTCTGAGCGGGAGTCATCCCACGGTAGGGGGTGATGGCGACCCAGGGGTGACGCGCCGGCGCGAGCCCGTCCGTAGCTTCGGATCATGGAGCTGCTCACCGACGCCATCCTCGCCATCGCACAGTCCCCCTGGGTCCTGATCGCGATCGTCGGGATCTGCCTGATCGACGGATTCTTCCCGCCCGTGCCGAGCGAGACGCTCGTCGTGGCGACGGCCGCCGTCGCCGCCGCGGCCGGCAACCCGCTGCTCATCGTCGGCATCGTGCTCGCCGCGGCGCTCGGCGCCGTCATCGGCGACAACATCGCGTACTCGCTCGGCCGTGCGGTCGGCGTCGAACGCTGGCGGTGGATGCGCACCGACCGGGTGCGCGCGGTCGTCGAGTGGGCCCGGCGAGGGCTGCACCGCCGCACCGCGGCGCTCGTGCTCACCGCGCGCTACATCCCCGTCGGTCGCATCGCCGTGAACATGACCGCCGGCGCGACCGGCCTGCCGCGCCGCCGGTTCCTGCCCCTCACGGTGCTCGCCGGCATCTCGTGGGCGGTGTACTCCACGGGCATCGGCGTGCTCGCCGGCGTGTGGCTCAAGGAGAACCCGCTGCTCGGTGCCGCGATCGGTGTCGTCATCGCGATCGCGCTCGGTCTCGTCATCGACCGCGTCGGCGAGCGCCGCACGCGGCGACGTGCCGAGCGGGAGCGGCTCGAGGAATGCGACGAGCGGGACGGGCACGCCGACTCGGGTCCGCTCCCCGTCTACGTCGCGTACTGACCCGTACTGCCGTAGGGGTCGGGAATCGCTCCGCCGGTCGATGACGCGGACGCCGTCCACGCCGTAGTTTCGGGGTATGACAGCTCACGACAGTGCGGCCCGGCCCGCCATCGACCCGTGGTGGTGGGTCGCGACCGGGGCCCTCGCGATCGGTTTCGCGTCCGTCGACATCCCGATGCTCGCGGTGATGTACGAGGTCCCTCTGCTGCTCGCGTTCGTGATCGGCATCGCCTACGGAGGCGCGCTGCCCCTCTCGCTGCTGCGCCCCCGGGTGTCCGCCGCCGCCGTCGTCGCGGCGAGCGCCGCCGTCATCGTCACCGGAGCGAACCCGCTCGGGGCGCCCTGGCCGATCCCGGTCGTCACCCTGTTGAGCGTGCACGCCCTCATCGCCGTGATCACCCTCCGCGGGTCGTGGCGGCTCGGCCTCATCATCCTCGGTGCCGTCGCCGCGGTCGGAGTGCTCGCCGTGTTGGGTGCGCCCGACGACGCGGCGCTCGGGATCGGCGTCAACGTGATCGTGTTCGTCGGAACCGGTGCCGTCGTCTTCGGAACGGCCCTCGCGATCACCCAGCGCGCCGTGCTCGCCCGCGAACTCGCCACGGCACGCCGCGCCGCGGACGACGAACACGAGCGGCGGATGATCGTGGAGGAACGTTCGCGCATCGCCCGCGACCTGCACGACATCGTCGCCCACAGCATGTCCGTCGTACACATGCAGGCCGGTTCGGCGCCGTACCGGCACCCGCAGATGGACGACGCCGTGCGCGAGGAGTTCGCCGCGATCGCCGGCACCGCCCGCGGCGCGCTCACCGAGATGCGCTCGATGCTCGGGCTGCTGCGCGGCGACGACGACGCCGCGCACACCGCACCGCAGCCCGGGGTGAACCGCATCCCAGAGCTCATCGAGCAGGCGGAGCGGGCGGGCGTGCCCGTCGACCTCACGGTGGGAGCCGACGTCGCCGAACTGCCCGCGTCGCTGCAGCTCATCGCCTACCGCATCGTGCAGGAGGGCCTCGCGAACGTCGTGCGGCACGCGCCGGGCGCCCGCACCACCGTGCGCGTCACGGTCGGGCACGGCACCCTCACGGTCACGGTTGTGAACGACCGTCCCGCCGCGGCCGTGACGCCGGTCGACGAAGGCGGTCACGGGGTCGCCGGGATGCGCGAGCGGGCGGCCGCCGCCGGCGGAACGTTCTCGAGCGGACCGACCGCGACGGGCGGCTTCCACGTGGTCGCGGAGCTGCCGCTCACTCCCGCTACGGTGATCGCGTGAGCATCCGCGCCCTCGTCGTCGACGACCAGCCGATGATCCGCGCCGGCATCAGTGCGATCCTCGCCGCCCAGCCCGACATCACGATCGCCGGCGAGGCCGCCGACGGGGCCGAGGGCGTGCGTCTCGCACGTCGACTGACGCCGGACATCGTGCTCATGGACGTGCGCATGCCCGTGATGAACGGACTCGACGCCGCCCGGGAACTGCTCGCGCCGGGACCGGTCACGCCGCCGAAGGTGCTCATGCTCACGACGTTCGACATCGACGACTACGTCTACGACGCGTTGCGCGCGGGGGCGAGCGGGTTCCTGCTCAAGGACGTGCCGCCGGATGACCTCGTCGCCGCCGTGCGGACGGTCGCCGCGGGCGAGGCGCTGCTCGATCCGCGCGTCACCCGCCGGCTGATCGAGAACTTCGTGAGCGCGCAACCCGCCCCGCCCGCGTCGACGGCCCGGGTGGACCAGCTCACCGATCGTGAGCGGGAGGTGTTCGTGCTCATGGCGCGCGGGTACTCCAACACCGAGATCGCTGCGGAACTGTTCATCGCCGAGCAGACGACGAAGACGCACGTCAGCCGCATCCTCGCCAAACTGCAGTTGCGCGATCGCGTGCACGCCGTCGTGCTCGGCTACGAGACCGGTCTCGTCACCCCCGGATCCAACCCGGTCTGACCGCGCCCCGTGTGCACTGCCGCCCGCGGCGGAGTTCCCCACGTCGCGCGCCAGTTACGTCGTGCCGCGCCGATCTCTTCTGCCGCGCACCGGCGGATCTGTAGCGCGACCGAAATTCGAGCGCCGTCCGAGCATGACGAAGGGGGCGGATGCCGCGGCATCCGCCCCCTCACCGTCATCCGGCTATGCCGTGCGTCGGCGGCGCAGGATCAGCAGCAGCGCACCGGTCACGAGCCCGCCGAGGGCGGTGACGAGTGCGCCGACCGCGACCGTTCCGCCGGTGACCGCGAGCGGCGGCACCGGGGTGGCCACGACGGTCACGGTGGCGGAGGCCACGTTCGAGGTGATGACCGTTCCGTCGAGACCCGTGCCGGTCGCGGTCGCCGAGTTGACGACCGAACCCGTCCGCACGTCGGCGGCGGTGATCGTGCGGTCCTCCACGGTGGTGCAGTCCATCGATCCGCCCGGGGGCAGGATCGTCGCCGGGCAGGTCACCGGACCGCCGGTCGGGTCGTTCACCCCGATCTCCGAGACGGTGGTCAGCCCGGTGTTGCGCACGACGAACGACCAGCGGATGCGGTCACCCGGGTCGGTCACATCGTTCCGGTTCACATCGATGACGGTCGAGCTCTTGACGAGCTCGAGCGCGGAGGAACCGGCGAACGGGATGTCGCGCGTCGACTCCGCCGAGACGGTGCGGGTGGTCCCGTCGGGGCTGAGCCCGGATGCGGTCGCCGTGTTCGACAACTCGCCCGCGTCGAGGTCGGCCTGGGTCACCTCGTACGACGCGACGCACGTGGCGACACCGCCGGGCAGCAGCGGATCGGCCGGGCACTCGATCACCGACAGCTCGCCGCTGCCCGAGAACTCCGTCTCCTCGATCGCGATGTCGCTGAGCGTGACGTTGCCCGTGTTCTCCACCTCGAACTCGTATCCGATGACCTGGCCCACTCCGGTGAGCGCGTCCGCATCCGAGGTCTTCACCAGGGTGAGGGCCGGGGCCGGGATGTTCGGGATCACGATCTCCGACGGCGGCGACACCGGCGGGGTGCCCGACGGCGGGGTGCCCGTCGCGGTCGCCGAGTTCGACACCTCACCGGTGTCCACATCGGCCTGCGTCAAGGTGTACGTGGCGGTGCAGGTCACCTGCGCGCCCGGCGCGAGCGATGCGGCGGCCTCGGGGCACACGACATCCGACAGCTCACCGGTTCCGGTGAACTCGCTGTCGTCGACGGTCACGTCCGCGAGGGTCACGTTGCCCGTGTTCGTCACGACGAACGAGTACTCGATCACCTGACCGGCGAGGAAGGACTCCTCCGTGTCGGGCGACGCCGACTTCACGACGCGGATGCCCGGGGCCGGCGGGATCTCGACCGTGAACTCGGACGGCGGCGACACCGGCGGCGTGCCGCCACCCGGCGGCGTCCCCGTCGCGGTGGCGCTGTTCGTCACCGCACCGGCGTCCACGTCCGCCTGAGTCAGCGTGTACGTGGCCGTGCAGGTGACGTCGGCACCCGGCGCGAGGGACGCGGCGCCCGTCGGGCAGACGATCTCCGACAGCTCGCCGGTCCCCGTGAAGGCGCCCTCCGTGACCGCGACGTTCGTCAAGGTCACGTTGCCGGTGTTCTCGATCCGGAACGCGTAGGTGATCACGTCACCCGCCTTACCCGCGGTCGTCGGCGTGGCCGTCTTGGTCACGGCGAGGGCCGGCGCGGGCGGGATCTCGACGGTGACCTCCGACGGCGGCGACACCGGCGGGGTGCCGGTCGGCGGCACACCCGTGGCGGTCGCCGAGTTCGTGACCGAACCCGCATCGACGTCCGCCTGCGTCAGCGTGTACGTCGCCGTGCAGGTGAGACGCTCACCCGGCAGCAGCGACACATCCGCCGGGCACTCGATCGCGGAGAGCTCGCCGGTGCCGGAGAACTCACCCTCGACGACGGTCACGTCCGTGAGCGTCACGTTGCCGGTGTTCTCGACCAGGAACGAGTACTCGATCTCGTCGCCCAGCTCGGCGGCGGTCGTCGGCGTCGCCGACTTCACCACGGTGATGCCGGGCAGCGCCGGTGTGGGGATCGTGAACTCCGACGGGGGCGAGGTCGGCGGCGTGCCGGTCGGCGGCACACCGGTCGCCGTGGCCGAGTTGGTCACGGAACCGGAGTCGACGTCCGCCTGCGTCACCACGTAGGTCGCCGTGCAGGTGACCTGCGCGTCCGGTGCGAGCGTGGCAGCTCCCGCGGGGCAGACGATGTCGGAGAGGTCACCGGTGCCGGTGAACTCGCCCTCGTCCACCGACACGTCGGTGAGGGTCGTGTTGCCGGTGTTGGTGACCACGAACGAGTAGGTCACCTCCTGCCCGGCGAAGAAGTCCACCTGCTCGGACGGCGTCGCCGATTTGACCACGGAGAGACCGGGAGCCGGCGGGATCTCGACCGTGACCTCCGACGGCGGCGACACCGGCGGCGTGCCGGTCGGGGGCACGCCGGTCGCGGTCGCCGAGTTGGTGACCGAGCCGGCGTCGACGTCCGCCTGCGTCAACGTATAGGTCGCCGTGCAGGTCACGTCGTCACCGGGAGCGAGCGAGGCGGCGCCGGCCGGGCAGACGATCTCGGAGAGGTCGCCCGTGCCGGAGAAGTCGCCTTCGTCCACGGCGATCTCGGTGAGGGTGACGTTGCCGGTGTTCGTCACGAGGAACGAGTAGGTGATCTCATCGCCCGCTTCGGCCGCGGTCGCCGGTGTGGCCGTCTTCGCCACGGTGATGGCCGCTGCCGAAGGGATCTCGACGGTGTTCTCCGACGGCGGCGACACCGGCGGGGTGCCGGTCGGCGGCACACCCGTCGCGGTCGCCGAGTTGGTGACTTCGCCGGCATCGACATCAGCCTGCGTCAGCACGTACGTGGCGGTGCAGGTGACGCCATCGCCCGGAGCGAGGGACGCTGCACCCGCGGGGCACACGACGTCGGACAGGTCGCCGGTGCCCGAGAACTCGCCCTCGACCACGGCCACATCGGTGAGAGTCACGCTTCCGGTGTTGGTCACCAGGAACGAGTAGGTGATCTCGTCACCCACCGCGCCGGCGGTCGCCGGCGTCGCCGTCTTCGTCACGGTGATCGCCGGCGCCGGAGGGATCTCGACGATGACTTCCGACGGCGGTGAGGTCGGCGGCGGGGTCGTGCCCGGCGGCGTTCCGGTGGCGGTCGCCGAATTGGAGACCGACCCCGCATCCACATCCGCCTGCGTCAACGTGTACGTCGCCGTGCAGGTGACGTCGTCGCCGGGGGCCAGGGATGCCGCGCCGGCGGGGCACACGACGTCGGACAGGTCGCCGGTGCCGGAGAACGCCCCCTCGGCGACGGTCACGTCGGTGAGCGTGACGTTGCCGGTGTTGGTCACGAGGAACGAGTAGGTGATCTCGTCGCCCACCTCACCGGCCGTGGCCGGAGTCGCGGTCTTGGCGACCGTCATGGCGGGCGTCGGCGGAAGCTCGATCGTCACCTCGGAGGGCGGCGACACCGGCGGGGTGCCCGACGGCGGCACACCGGTGGCCGTCGCCGAATTGCTGAGCGTGCCCGCGTCGATGTCGGCCTGGGTGAGTTCGTAGGTCGCCGTGCAGGTGACTCGGGCGCCCGGGATGAGCGAGGCCGCGCCGGCGGGACAGTCGATCGCGGAGAGGTCACCCGTGCCGGAGAAGTCGCCTTCGTCCACGGCGATCTCGGTGAGGGTGACGTTGCCCGTGTTGGTGACGAGGAACGAGTACTCGATCTCGTCGCCTGCCTCCGCCGAGGTGATCGGCGCGGCGCTCTTCACGACGCTGATGCCGGGCACCGGCGGGGTGGGGATGGTGAACTCCGACGGCGGCGACACCGGCGGGGTGCCCGAGGGCGGCGTGCCCGTCGCGGTCGCCGAGTTCGAGACCGAACCGGCGTCGACATCGGCCTGGGTCAGAATGTATGTAGCGGTGCAGGTGATCTGCGCATCCGGCGCCATGGATGCCGCACCGGCCGGGCAGTCGATGGCCGACAGGTCGCCCGTGCCGGTGAAGGTGCCCTCGTCGACGGAGACGTCGGTGAGGGTGGTGTTGCCGGTGTTGGTCACGACGAACCGGTACTCGATCTCCTGGCCGGCGCGGAACTCGTCGGCGCTCGACGGCGTCGCGGACTTCACCACCGAGAGGCCCGGGGTGGGCGGCACCTGCACGACGGCGGTCGACGGCGGCGACACCGAGGGCGATCCCGTCGGGGGCACGCCCGTCGCGGTCGCCGTGTTCGTCAAGGATCCCGCGTCCACGTCGGCCTGGGTCAGCTCGTACGCGGCGGTGCAGGTGACGGTCGCGCCCGGGGCGAGGGAGGCCGCACCGGCGGGGCACACCACGTCCGACAGCTCGCCGGTGCCGGTGAACGCGCCCTCATCGATGGCGACGTCGGTCAACGTCACCCCGCCGATGTTGGTCACGAGGAACGAGAACTGGATGTCGTCGCCCGCCTCGCCGGCGCTCGCCGGGGTGGCGGTCTTGGTCAACGTGATCCCAGGTCCGACGGTGACGAGGTGGTCCTCGACCTCGCCGTTGGACGCGGTGCCGACCGAACGCTCGTCGACCGCGGGCGTGGCGGCGACGTCGGCGAGGGCGTCCGTCGTCAGCCGCAGTCGCATCATCCGGGGCGCACCGTCGGTGGGCTGCCCGGCGAAGGTGAGGTTCGCGGTCGTCGCTCCCCCCGGCACGGGCACGGACGCGAATTCGGTCGCCTCGAAGCGGCCATCGCGGTTCGCGTCGATCCATCCGTAGAGCGTCGCCGCGGTGGTGCCCGGGTTCGACACGGCCACCGGGACGGTGACCGTCGTCGCACCCGCGGGGAACACGAAGGCGCCGATGCCGTCTTCATCGTCGGGCGTTCCCGCGGCGTCGTCGCCCGTGGCGGTCGCGTTCGGCTGTCCGTCCGCTTCGGCATCGCGAGCCGCGCCGATCGTGGGGCCGGTCGCGATGTGGGCGGGACCGTTGGTCGCGATCGAGGTGCCGTACGACTCGGGCGCGTCACCGAAGTCCTCGCACGGGGCCGCGCCGCTGAACTTGAAGTTGTCGATGAAGAGGCCGGTGTTGAACGACGAGGGCGCCGTCTGGTTCTGGATGCGCACCGTCGCCGTGGTGCCCGTCGCGGTGAAGGTGTGGGACGAGTTGGCCCACGCAACCGTGAACGATGGTCTCGTAGGTGTCCCCGACGTGCCGTTGCTCACCGCGTTCGTCGTCGGCGCGAGAGTCGCCAACGTGCTGAACGCGCCCCCCTGGCTGAGCTGCACCGTCGCGCGGGAGCTGGTGGTCTCCATACCGCTGTAGTCGAGCGAGAAGGTGTATCGGCCACCCGGGATCAATCCGGAGAACGTCTGCTGGATCGTGGCGGGCGCGGTGCCCCAGAGGTCGATGCTCTGTGCTCCGTCGCTCGCGTTGTTGTAGTACCGGAGGATGTCGATCGTTCCGGCGACCGTCTGCCAGCCGCTGATCGTGCCCTGGCTCGTGCGGAACTGGTTGTAGCCACCTTGATAGGCGTCGCCTGCGACCGGGTTGGCGGGGTCTTGGATGTTGGGCGACTCGAACGAGCCGTTCGTCGCGACGCTGCAGCGCAACGACGGCGGCACGGCGACTGTGAGCGTCGAGTCGCCGGGGGCGTTCAGGCCGGTGGTGGTGACGTTCGCGGGGCCGTTGGTGTAGGTGCCGGCCGCCGAGGCGACGACGTTCACCGTGATGGTGCACGACGCCAGCCCGGCCGTGAGGTTGCCCGCCGCGGTGATGCTCGTGCCGCCCGCCGCCGCGGTGACGGTTCCGGCGGGACACGTGGTCACCGCCGCAGTCGGGGTGGCCAAACGCACGCCGGCCGGCAGGGTGTCGGTGAACGACCACCCGTTCTTGGCCGCGAGTTCCGCGGTGTTCGTGACGGTGAACGTCAGCGGAGTGGGCTGGTTCGGCGCGACCGTCGTCGCGACGAAGGACTTGTCGAGCTGCGGCGTGACGTCGAGGATGCGGATGTTGTCGAATGCGGCGTCGTTGCCGGTGCCCGAGCCGTTCGCGTTGCGCATCTGGACGCCGAGCGAAGTGCCGTTGAAGAGCACCGAACCGTTCGAGGTGTAGGTCCCGACGTTCACGACGTTCGGCCCGAGGACTCCCACGGCCGGCGTGGTGACGGTCTTGGTGGAGGTGCAGGCATTGAGCTGACCGCCGACGTTCGTCGCGACGCCGGCCTGGTTGAGGAAGGCGAACTGGTACTGGGGAGCGGTGGCGAAGCAGTTCGCGGCGGCGGCATCCACGCTGAAGGTGAGGAAGCGGCCGGAGGTCGACGCGAGCGGGATGTTCGAGACGGTGCGGAACTCGATGGCGTTCGCGCCGGGGTTGCCTTCGGTGTACGCGGTGACCGCGTGGTTGGTCTGTGGGGTGGCGGAGCCGACGTGCGCCCCGAGCGCGTACGCGAGCTGGCGGGTCGCCGACGAGGAGCTGGGCTGGGCGCAGTTGCCCATGCTCGTGTACGGGGCGTTGAAGTTCACGACGAGGCCGTTACACGCGGTGAGCCACACGTTGTCGGCCGTGTACTTCTGCCCCGATGCGCCGGTGTACGCGGTGAGGAGCACGGGCGTGTTGGCGACGCCGTTTTCGAATCCCTCGGAGAACACCGCGGTGTTCGGCTGCGGAGTGCCCGGGGTTCCGGGCGCAGCCTCTGCGGGCGTCGGCGAAGCCAGCAGGGCGACTCCGCTGAAGCCGCTGACCGCGAGCCCGAGGCTCAGCACGGCGGAGATCACGCCCCGTCTCCGGCTGCCGCCGAACACCAGACGCCGTCCGGTCTTCGATGAATTGCGTCGCTGCGAACCGATGCGCACGTGAACCCCTTCGGTACGCCGAGGGGACATCCGGATGCTCCGGCCCCCCGACGAATGAACTCCAGCCGCGTCACCCCAAACGACGCAGACCTGCTCACCCTATAGGCGTTCTTTCAGGTTCGAAACCCTCGAGGAAGCGCCCGAGCGTCAGCCGGGCTTGCGCTGAGCCCGCCGCCCCGTTCGCGCAGCGGCGGCGATGGTACGCGGGTAGGGGGTGGAACGGTTCCCCCGGTCCATGTGCGGTGGCGAACCCCGTTCGTAACCTCGGGCAGCCGGAAGCCGCCGGCCCGACCCGGAGGCGATCATGACCGCGATCCAGAGCCCGCCCATCCGCAGCCGCACCCTCATCGACCGCGACCCCGTCGTCGACCTCGTGCGCTCGGTGAGTCTCGTCATCGTGGTGCTGCTGCACGCGGCGATGACCGGCGTGCACATCGGCGCCGACGGGCTCGTCATCGGCAACGCCCTCGAGGCGCACGCCGGGTTCGCGGCGCTCAGCTGGGCACTGCAGGTCATGCCGCTCTTCTTCGCCGCGGGCGGGTTCACGGCGCTGAGCCAGTGGCGCCGGATGCGCGTCCGAGGGGCCACGCCCGCCCAGTTCGTGCGGTCGAGGGTCGAGCGGCTCGCCGTTCCCGCGCTCGCGATGATCGGCACCGTCGTCGTGGTGCTCGCGGCACTCGCGGTGCTCGGGGTGCCGGGCGAGCTCGTGCACGAGATCGGCTACCGGATCGGGCAGCCGCTGTGGTTCCTCGCGGTGTTCATCCTCGCCTCCTGCCTCGTACCGGCCCTCGCCGCCGCGCACGAGCGCGCCCCGCGGCTCACGCTCGGGCTGCTCATCGGCGCGGCCGTGGCGGTGGACGTCGCCGCCCGCAGCACCGGGATCGAGGGGATCGGCTTCCTCAACCTCGCGTTCGTGTGGCTCGCCGTGCAGCAGCTCGGATTCTTCTGGCGCGACGGCCGCATCCACTCGGGGCGCCGCGCTCTGGGGACGGCGGCAGGCGGCTACGCGGTGATGGCCCTGCTCGTGGCGGTCGGCGGCTACCCGCTCGACATGCTCGTCGGCAACAACAACCCGCCGACGGTGGCGCTCATCGCCCTGGGCATCGCCCACCTGCACCTCGTGGTCGCCGCGGCGCCGACGCTGCGCCGCCTGGCCGAGCGCGGGGCGACGCCGGTCGCCTGGGTCGGGGCACGCGCCATGACCGTCTACCTGTGGCACATGCCGGTGTCGATCGTGCTCGTGGCCGTGCTGCTCGGTGCCGGCGTGCACCTGCCGGAGCCGCTCAGCGACGACTGGTGGGCCGGTCGCGGCGTCTGGCTCGCCGCGGTGCTCACCCTCAGCCTCGTCGCCGCGAACCGGCTGCACGTGCTCGAACGCCTGCTCTCCCCCGCGACCGGTCGCGCGGCGCTGCTTCCCACCGCATCCGGAGCGGTGCTCGCCACGGCCGGGGTCACGACGCTGCTCGTCGGGGGTTTCGCCGGCGAGACGGGGGTCATCGCGGTCGCCCTGCTCGCCGGCGGGCTCACCCTCGCCCGCCGGAGCGGACGCAACGCGGTCGCGGTCTAGCCGCGGTCGGCCATGTCGACGACGTTCTTCAGCAACAGCGCTCGGGTCATAGGACCCACTCCGCCCGGGTTCGGCGACACCCACGACGCGACCTCGGCCACCCCGTCGGCGACGTCGCCCGCGATGCGGCTCTTGCCGGTCTCCGGATCGGTGACGCGGCTCACACCCACGTCGAGCACGATCGCGCCGGGCTTGATCTCCTCGGCGGTGATGATGCCGGGCACTCCCGCCGCAGCGACCACCACATCCGCTTCACGCAGGTGCGCGGCGAGGTCGACGGTGCCCGTGTGGGTGAGGGTGACGGTCGCGTTGAACTCCTTGCGGGTCAGCAACGGCCCGATCGCACGCCCCACCGTGACGCCGCGGCCGACGACGACCACGTTCTTGCCGTTCCACGAGATGCCGTGCCGCTCCACGAGCTCGATCACGCCGCGCGGGGTGCAGGGCAGCGGCGTCTCGATCGGGTCAATCACGTTGAGCACGAGTCGGCCGAGGTTGGTCGGATGCAGTCCGTCGGCATCCTTCGCGGGGGCGACCCGCTCGAGGATCGCGCGGGTGTCGATGTGCGCCGGCAGCGGCAACTGCACGATGTAGCCCGTGGTCGCGTCATCCGCGTTGAGCTCGTCGATGACCGCCTCGAGCTCCTCCTGCGTGACCGTGTCGGGCAGGTCGCGGCGGATCGAGGCGATGCCCACCTCGGCGCAGTCGCGGTGCTTGCCCGCGACGTACCACTTCGAGCCCGGGTCGTCGCCGACGAGCACGGTACCGAGTCCGGGCGTGATGCCGCGCTCCTTGAGTGCGGCGACCCGCTCGGTCAGCTCGGCCTTGATCGCCGCGGCGGTCGCGGTGCCGTCGAGGATCTGCGCGGTCACGGTCAGAGCCCCGGGTAGAGGGGGAAGCGGTCGGCGAGGGTCGCGACGCGCTCGCGCAGCACGGGAACTTCGGATGCTCCGGTGAGCGCCTGCGCGATGACGTCGGCGACCTCGGCGAACTCGGCGTCGTCGAAGCCGCGGGTCGCGAGCGCCGGGGTGCCGATGCGCACGCCCGAGGTGACCATCGGCGGACGCGGGTCGAACGGCACCGAGTTGCGGTTCACGGTGATGCCGACCTCGTGCAGCACGTCCTCCGCCTGCTTGCCGTCGATGTGCGACTCGCGCAGGTCCACCAGGGCGAGGTGCACATCCGTGCCGCCCGTGAGAACGCCGATGCCCGCGTCGCGCGCGTCGACGGCGGTGAGACGGTCGGCGAGGATCTGGGCGCCGCGGATGGTGCGCTCCTGGCGGTCACGGAACTCGGGCGACGCGGCGAGCTTGAACGCCGTCGCCTTCGCGGCGATCACGTGCATGAGCGGCCCGCCCTGCTGGCCGGGGAAGACCGCCGAGTTGAGCTTCTTGAACAGCGACTCGTCGTTGCTCAGGATGAAGCCGGAGCGGGGCCCGCCGATCGTCTTGTGCACCGTGGAGCTGACGACGTGGGCGTGCTCCATCGGCGACGGGTGCAGTCCGGCGGCGACGAGGCCGGCGAAGTGCGCCATGTCGACCCAGAGCTTCGCGCCCACCTCGTCGGCGATCGCGCGGAAGGCGGCGAAGTCGAGCTGCCGCGGGTACGCCGACCAGCCGGCGATGATCACCGCGGGCTTGTGCTCGAGCGCCTTCTGCCGCACCACATCCATGTCGATGAGGAACGTCTCGGGGTCGACGCCGTACGCCACCGCGTTGTAGAGGCGGCCGGAGAAGTTGAGCTTCATGCCGTGCGTGAGGTGACCGCCGTGGGCGAGCTCGAGACCGAGGATGGTGTCGCCCGCGTTGGCGATGGCGTGCAGCACGGCGGCGTTCGCCTGGGCGCCGGAGTGGGGCTGCACGTTGGCGAACTGCGCGCCGAAGAGCGACTTGGCGCGCTCGATGGCGAGGTTCTCGGCGATGTCCACGAACTCGCAACCGCCGTAGTAGCGGCGACCGGGGTAGCCCTCGGCGTACTTGTTGGTGAGCACCGAGCCCTGCGACTCGAGCACCGCACGCGGCACGAAGTTCTCGCTCGCGATCATCTCGAGCGTCGAGCGCTGGCGGCCGAGCTCCTGCTCGAGCACGGCGGCGATCTCGGGATCGACGACCGAGAGGGGTTCGTTGAAAGTGGACGGCAGGCGATCGGACACGGGCGCTCCTTCAGACAGGCAACCAGGTGGCGTCGTGGCCCAGGCGTACGGCCACCAACCGTGTCAGTCGCTCCCCGATGGTTCCCCATCCGAACGCCAGTCGCGACCGGTCAAGCATAACGGGCGACGCACGCCCCCGCGAGGTGCGATCGGACTCCCCCGATCACGCGCGCCGCCGCTCCGTCTGCTGCGGAGCCGCGCCACCGTTCGGGCCGCACGAGCCATGCGCCCGCACGACCCATGGGCCCGCTCGTCGAATAGCGACGCACCCCGCTCGTCGAATAGCGACGAAGGAGCGTATCGAGACGCCCACGATCCACCTCGATCTGCGTGATCGCTCAGCCCCGCTCAGTCGACCTGCACGCACGACCCGCTGCTGTGCCGAAGAACCCGGTCGCTGAGCCTGTCGAAGCGAGCCCCCGACTGTCTCCCGCTGCGCTGCCGAAGAACCGGTCGCTGAGCCTGTCGAAGCGACGATCCGAACTGCCTCCTGCTACTCCTCCACAGTCGGGCTCCGGTCGCGCTCATCCCCAGCAAAACGGGCTTCTGATCGGGGGAAACGGAATGTCGGTGGTCGGGTTCACACTCTTGATATGGACGAAGCAGCGGCGCTGATCGAGCAGGCGGAACACCTCCTGCGCCGTGCCGCCGCCCTCCCCGTCGACCACCTCACCGACAGGGCCCTGTGCGACCTCACCGGTCGCACCGAGCAGGTGGGTCGTTTGGCTGACGCGCTCCGGATCGCCACGGCGGGTGAGATCGCCGAACGCTCCCGCCCGGAACTGCGCACCGAGGGGCTCGCCTACCGGCACGGCTGCGCACGCCCGGCCCACCTGATCGAACGCATCACCCGCGTTCCGCAGGCCGAGGCGACCCGCCGGATCCGGCTCGCCGGCGCGCTTCGGCCGCGGGTGGCGCTCTCGGGCGAAGTGCTGCCCGCGACCCGTCCGGTGGTGGCGGATGCGGTGCGTGACGGGCGGATCGGTATCGAGTCGGCCGGGCACATCGTCCGCATCCTCGACAGCGCCGACACCGCCACCCCCAAGCAGCTCGAGCACGCGGAACGGATGCTCGTCGACGCCGCCGAGATCGACTCCGCCGACCTGGTGAAGACGCAAGCCGTGGTGTGGCGCGAGTACCTCGACCCGGATGGTGCCCGTCCCCGCGACGAGGTATTGCGGGCGCAACGGCGGTTCTCGATCGGACGGGAAGTCAACGGGATGACCCCGTTCACCGGACTCGCCGACCCGCTCTCCGCCGGACTCCTCCGTGCCGCGATGGCCGAAGGAACCGCCCCCGACCGGCAACCGAGGTTCCTCGACCCCGACGAGGTGGACCCCGCCGACCCACTCCTGGACCCGCGAACGCGGGATCAACGCCAGTTCGACATCCTCATCGGACTGATCACGGCCGGCGTGCGGGCTCCGAGCGGATCGTTGCGGCCGACCGCGATGGTGAACATCGTCGTCCAAGCCGACCACCTCGACCGCGGCACCGGGGCGGCGTGGATCGACGACGTCACCGAACCGATCAGCGCGTTCACCGCCCGCACCCTCCTGTGCGACGCCGACACGAGCACCATCGTTCTCGGCGCGAACGGCGAAGTGCTCCACCTCGGCCGACGGGAACGGCTGTTCACCCCCGCGCAACGCCGCGCTCTCGCGGTCCGGGACGGCGGATGCGTGTGGCCGGGCTGCACCGCCCCACCGTCCTGGTGTCACGCCCACCACCTCCTCGAATGGGAACACGGCGGCCCCACCGACCTCGACAACGGGGTGCTGCTCTGCTCGGCACATCACCACATGCTCCACAACAGCGGCTACCGGATGAAGGCAATCCGCGGAAAACCCCACCTGCTCGCCCCACCCCACATCGACCCCCACCGACAGTGGCGACCACTCGGACGACAACGCGCCACCCGAACACCCGCCACCGCCGCACGCTCCGGCTGAGCAACACGGCGCCGAGCCTGTCGAAGCGACCACGTCATACGGCGCTGTCCCTTCGACAGGCTCAGGGAACGCAACACCCCGACCATTTGCCGTGCACCCACTCGCCCTCGTCCATGAGCCCACCGGTCGCATGCCAGCGCCGCCAGAACTCGTGCTGCCGGCCCTCGACGAACGTGCCCTTCTGCAGCAGCACCCCGTTCTCGCGCCACCACACCCACTCTCCGGTGAAGACCCGTCCGCGAACTGTCCGCGCGCCTTCACACGACCGTTCCGGTACCGGTACTCGCAGGGCCCCGAAGTCACCCCACCCGCGGAATGTTCCACGGCGTCGAGGGAACCGTCCGCGAAACGGGTGCGGCGTTCCCCATCCCCGGGCGGCGTGGTCGTCGACATGGAGGACGTCAACGAGCGACGACCGGTCCGTGGAAAAAGCCGCAGAAAAAATCCGCAGCCGATGTCGATCCGCGATCCGGCCGTTCGACGCGATAGTAGAAGGAGCCGACCGGCACCTCAACGAACGAGGAGACATCCCATGAAGTACATGCTCATCATGCGCGCGACCGCCGAGGCCGTGGAGGCGTACAAGGACATCGACTTCGAAGAGGTCATCAACAAGATGGGCGCCTACAACGAGTCGATGATGAAGGCCGGAGTGCTGCTCGCCGGCGAGGGCCTCTCCGACACCGACCAAGGCTTCGTCGTCGACTTCTCGAGCGAGAAGCCCGCCGTCACCGACGGCCCCTACGGCGAGGTCCACGAGCTGTTCAACGGCTTCTGGATCATCCAGGTCTCCTCGAAGGAGGAGGCGATCGAGTGGGCGTCACGCGCTCCGCTCGGACCGGGCAGCAAGCTCGAGGTGCGCCGCGTCACCGAGATGGAGGACTTCGCCGACTTCGCCGACAACGAGTACCTCAAGAAGGAGGAGGGCTGGCGGGCAGAACTCGGCACCGACTGACCGACGGCCGCACGGCGAGGAACGACGATGACGGACATCCGGCGCACCGTCGACGCGGTGTGGCGCATCGAGAGCGCCCGCATCGTCGCGACCCTCGTGAAGATGGTCGGCGACGTCGGACTCGCCGAGGATCTCGCGCAGGAGGCGATCGTCGACGCGCTCGCGCAGTGGCCGGAGTCGGGCGTCCCGCAGAACCCGGGCGCCTGGCTCACGGCCGTCGCGAAGCGCAAGGCGATCGACGGATGGCGCCGCCGCGAGCGCCTCGACGACCGCTACCGCACGCTCGCACACGAACTCGACGAGTCCCGCGCCGACGAGTGGGAACCGATCGACGACGACGTGCTGCGGCTCATCTTCACCGCCTGCCATCCGGTGCTGAGCCGCGAGGCGCAAGTGGCCCTCACGCTCCGCATCGTCGCGGGTCTCAGCACGGAGGAGATCGCACGCATGTTCCTCGTGCCGGTCGCCACCGTGCAGCAGCGCATCGTGCGGGCCAAGAAGACGCTGTCCGCCGCGAAGGTGCCGTTCGAGACCCCGGAGCCCGCCGAGTGGAAGAGCCGCCTGAACGGGGTGCTCGGCGTCATCTACCTCGTCTTCACCGAGGGTTACGCCGCCACCTCGGGCGACCGCTGGATGCGCGTCGACCTCGCGCACGAAGCGCTGCGACTCGGCCGTGTGCTCGGCGGACTGCTGCCGCGCGAGCCGGAGGTGCACGGCCTCGTCGCACTCATGGAGTTCCAGGCCTCCCGCTTCGCCGCCCGCACCCACCGAGACGGAACGCCCATCCTGCTCGCAGATCAGGATCGCTCCCGGTGGGATGTCGCGCAGATCCGCCGCGGCAGCGCCGCCCTGGCGCGAGCGGATGCGGTGGGTCGTGGCCGTGGGGCGTATTCGCTGCAGGCGGCGATCGCCGAATGCCACGCGACCGCCCCGAGCGTGGAGCAGACCGATTGGGAGCGCATCGTGCTGCTGTACGAGGCACTCGGGCGACTCGCTCCGAATCCGGTCGTCGAACTCAACCGCGCCGTGGCCGTGTCGATGGCGACCGGTCCCGCGTCGGCGCTGCGCCTCGTCGATTCCCTCGCCGAAGAGGGCGCGTTGCGTGGATCGCACCTGCTGCCGAGCGTGCGCGGAGAACTGCTCGCGCGTCTCGGCCGCGTCGACGAGGCACGCTCCGAGCTCGTCACCGCGGCAGAACTCGTCGGCAATGAGCAGCAACGGCAGGTGCTGCTCGCCAAGGCCGCCGCCCTGAAAAGCCTCTAGCGCTGCGCGCGCGGAAGGTCTACAGTGACCGTGGTTCACCACGCATGCGAGTCGAGAAAGGGGTGTGTGAAAGATGACCGTCTACTTCGTGACGTCTCCCACGTCCACATCCCCCGAGGTCTCCGCGCACTGACCCCTTGAGACCGATCCTCTGAACGATCGGCTCCCGCGGTGACCTCCCTTCCCGGAGAACACCACCGTGACTTTTCGTGACGATCCACTCGTCTTCAGCTTTTCCACTATCGAGCCCGGTGACGGGCAACGCTGGTCCACCTGGCCGGCGACCACCCCATCCGAACGCGGACCGCGCCCCTGGCCGGCTTGGCTCGTGACCTCCGCCGGCGCGATCGACACCGAACTGGGTGTCGTGAAGGGCGGTAAGGAGGCCGACGTGTTCCTCATCGAACGCGCCGTGCCCGACGACCCGACGCAGAGCACGATCCTCGCCGCCAAGCGTTATCGAGGTGCCGAGACGAGCGACTTCCACCGCTCCTCCCAGTACGTCGAGGGACGCAAGATGCGCAACACCCGCGACTCGCGCGCGCTCGCGAAGAAGACCTCCTACGGGCGGTCGGTCGCGTCCGCCCAGTGGGCGTACGCGGAGTTCGTGGCGTTGAGCGCGCTGTACGAACGCGGCGTGGCGGTGCCGTACCCGGTGCAACTCCACGGCACCGAGGTGCTCATGGAGTTCATCGGCACCGGCATGTCCGCCGCGCCGCGCCTCGCGCAGATCCGCGGCACGGATGACGAACTGGCCGACCTGTTCGAGCAGGTCGTCGAGATCATGCGCGGCTTCGCCCGCGCGGGCTACGCGCACGGCGACCTGTCGCCGTACAACCTGCTCGTGCACGAGGGACGCGTCGTCGTCATCGACCTGCCGCAGCTGGTCGACGTCGTCGGCAACCCGGCCGGCATGACGTTGCTCGAACGGGACTGCCTCAACGTCTGCACCTGGTTCACCCGGCGCGGGCTCGAGCGCGATCCCGGCGAGCTGCTCGGCGACCTCGTCGTCGAACTGTTCGGATGACGATGCGGCCGGCTTGACCTTGCCCCTGAGGGCAGGGTCTATCGTCGCCGCATGAGGATCGGAGAACTCGCCCGGCGGGCGGGCGTGACCGTGAAGGCCGTGCGCTACTACGAGTCGCTCGGCTTGCTGAGGGCCGGTCGTTCGGCGAACGGCTACCGCGATTTCGACGAGGTGCACCTCGCGCTCGTGCGCGAGGTGCACCTCCTCGGCAGCCTCGGCATCCCCGCCGACGAGACCCGCCCGTTCCTGGACTGCATCCTGACGGGCAACTCGCGCGGGGATGACTGCTCCGAGTCGCTCGAGACCTACCGGGCGACTCTCGCGACCCTCGATGACCGCATCCGCGACCTCGCCGCTCGACGCGACCGCATTGCCACGCTGCTCTCCGCGGCGGACGAGCGGAGCACCCCACGCTGCGAGTTCAGCACGACCATCGTTTGAGGAAAGGGAACCATGTCCGCTCTACCCGAGGTGACCGACGCCACCTTCCGCACCGAGGTGCTCGACGCCGACGACACCGTGCTCGTGAAGTCCTGGGCCGACTGGTGCCCGCCGTGCCGGGCTCTCGACCCCATCCTCGACACCCTCGCCGCCGAGCAGCACCCGGGACTGCGGATCGTCGGCATCAACGCCGACGACAACCCGCGCATCGCCGCCGAGTACCGCGTGCTCGGCCTGCCGACGATGAAGGTGTTCCAGGGCGGGGAGGTCGTGAAGACCGTGCTCGGAGCGAAGCCGGCCCCCGCGCTGCGGGCGGAGTTCGCCGACTACCTGCGCTGACCCGTCAGGCCGAGCCGTCCCGTCGCACGTGATGGTACTGGGCCCGCAACCGCGCGCCGTCGCTGAGTGCCACGAAGAGCAGTCCCGCGGCGACGAGCCCGATGAGGGTCCACGGGAGCACATCGATCCCGGCGGCGTCGAGCAGGCTGCCGCCGAGGATCGCCCCGCCCCCGATCGCGATGTTGAACGAGGTCGTGATCCACGCCGAGGCGACGTCGCGGATGCGCGGCGAGGCGGAGTGCAGCATGCGGGCATGGAAGAGGGAGGGCAGCCCGCCGAACGCGATGCTCCACGCGACGAGACCGGCGATGACGACACCGGGACTGCCCGCACCGAGCGAGAGGGTCGCCACCGCGACCGTGACCCCGGCGATGAGCCCGTAGGCGGTGGCACGCGGGTACCGGTCGCCGAGCGCACCGGCGAGCACGAGCCCGACCGCCCCCGCCGCGCCGTAGACGAAGAGCAGTCCGCTGACGGCGTCCTCCGGGAAGCCCCCCTCGCGGATGAGCCACGGGGCGATGTAGGTGTAGAACACGTTCTGCCCGGTCATGATGAACAGCACCGAGACGCACACGATGATGACGGCGGGCACCGTCGGGTCCTTCCGCCCGGGCAGGGTGATCTCCCCCGTCGCCGGCTGGTGGAGGTGCTGCACGGGGGGCAGGAACGCGATCACGAGCAGCATGAACACGACCACGACGGCGCCCATCACGAGGAATGCGAGACGCCAGCCGAGGGCGTGACCGAGCGCCGTGCCGAGCGGCACCCCGAGCACGAACGCGATCGTGCCGCCCGAGTTCGTGACCGCCACTGCACGCGCGAGCTGGTGACGCGGAACGAGATGGGCGGCGTACGGACCGGTCACGGCCCAGAACAACCCGTGGGCGAGTCCGCCGATCACGCGGGCGACGACGAGCAACTCGTAGGTGGGGGCGAGGGCGGCGAGCACGTTGCCGAGCGCGAAGACGGCGAGCAGCAGCACCATGAGCCACTTGCGCGACAGCCGTTGCGTGATGATCGTCAGCGGCGCGGTGCTCACGACCACCGTGCCCGCGAAGATCGTGACCAGCAGGCCCACCTTCGACTCGGACACGTCGAGGTCGCGGGCCATGTCGGGCAGCAGCCCGGTCGGCAGGAACTCGCTCGACACGGAGACGAAGATCGCTCCGGTGAGCACGAGCAGACGGAACAGGGGGAAGGTCGAGACCGAAACGGCGCTCATCGGTGTGCTTTCCAAGTGAGGGTGGTGGCTCGGTCGCCGGCCGCGGGATGCGCGTGCCGCGGCATCCCTTCCACCCTAACGACCGTCCGGCGAGCGGGAGGCGTGCTGCGGCCGGAGGCGACGACGGCCCGCTACTGTGGGCCCGTGACCGACGCGACGCACTGGATCCTCACGCTCGTCTGCGAGGACCGGCCCGGGATCGTGCACGCCGTGAGCGGCGCGATCGTCGAGGCCGACGGCAACATCACCGAATCGCAGCAGTTCTCGAGCGGCGACACCGGCAAGTTCTTCATGCGACTGCAGGTCGAGTCCGCGGCGACCCGCGAGCGATTCGAGCAGGCGCTCGCCCCGGTGACCGAGCGGTACGGCATGACCTGGCAGCTGGATGTCGTCGGGCGTCCGCTGCGCACGCTCGTGCTCGTGTCGAAGGCGGCGCACTGCCTCAACGATCTCGCATTCCGGCAGCGTGCCGGGCAGCTCGCGATCGAGGTGCCGCTCGTGCTGAGCAACCACGACGTGCTCGCCGGTCTCGCCGAGTTCTACGGGCTGCCGTTCGAGCACCGGCCGGTGACGGATGCGGAGAGCAAGGCCGCGTTCGAACGCCGGGTGCTCGAGGTGGTCGAGCAGCACGACGTCGAACTCGTCGTGCTCGCCCGGTACATGCAGATCCTCTCCCCCGAGCTGTGCGACGCGCTCGCGGGCCGCATCATCAACATCCACCACTCGTTCCTGCCCGGGTTCAAGGGCGCCAACCCGTACCGGCAGGCGCACGCGCGTGGCGTGAAGCTCATCGGGGCGACGGCGCATTTCGTGACGAGCGACCTCGACGAGGGCCCGATCATCGAGCAGAACGTCGTGCGGGTCGATCACTCGAAACCGCCGGAGGAGCTCGTCGCGATCGGTCAGGACGTCGAGTCGCGCACCCTGACGCAAGCGGTGCGCTGGTTCTCGGAGGACCGCGTGCTGCTCGACGGTGCCCGCACGATCATCTTCCAGTGAACGGCGGTCCCCGATGAGCGTGCTGATCCGTGACGTGCGGCTGCTGGATGCCCGCACCGACGAGCCCGGATGGGTGCTGTTCGACGGAGCCGCGATCGCGGCGACCGGCACCGGCGCGGCGCCCGACGCCGACGACACCGTCGACGGCGGCGGGCGCACCCTCGTTCCCGGATTCATCGACCTGCACGAGCACGGCGCGGGCGGCCACTCCTTCGACGACGGCCCCGACGCGATCCGGGCGGCACTCGCCGTGCACCGGGCGCACGGCACCACCCGGTCGGTGATCAGCCTCGTCACGAACCCGGTCGACGTGCTCGAGAGCAGCCTGCGCGGGATCGCCGAGCTCAGCGCGACCGACCCTCTCGTGCTCGGGGCGCACCTCGAGGGTCCGTTCCTCGCCCCCGAGCGTCGCGGCGCGCACAACGTCGACTTCCTGCGCTCCCCCGACTCCGACACGATCGAGCGCCTGCTCGCGGCGGCCGACGGATCGCTGCGGCAGATCACGATCGCCCCGGAACTGCCCGGAGCGCTCGACGCGATCGAGCGCCTCACCGCCGCGGGCGTCGCGGTCGCCGTCGGGCACACCGAGGCGGACGCCGACCGCACGCGCGAGGCCTTCGACCGCGGGGCGCGACTGCTCACCCACGCGTTCAACGCGATGCCGGGCATCCACCACCGCGCGCCGGGTCCCGTCGCGACGGCGCTCGCCGACGAACGGGTGGTCGTCGAACTCATCCTCGACGGCGAGCACGTGCATCCGGATGTCGCCGCGCTCACCTTCGCCGCGGCCCCCGGCCGCGTCGCCCTCGTGACCGACGCGATGGCCGCCGCCGGCGCGCACGACGGCGACTACCGGCTCGGCTCGCTCAACGTGACGGTCGAGAACGGACTGGCCGTGCTGAGCGGCACCCACACCATCGCGGGGTCGACCCTCACCCAGGACGCCGCGCTGCGGTTCGCGCGGGAACGCGTCGGGGTCACCGACCGCGCCGCGGTCGAGGCGGTCACGCTCGCGCCTGCCCGCGCCCTCGGGCTCGACGACCGCCTGGGGCTGTTGGCGCCGGGCTACGCCGCGGACGCGGTGCTGCTCGAGGCCGACGGGAGTGTCGCGCGAGTGTGGGGCGACGGCTCCCCGATCGCCTGAGAGCCGCGTGGCAGTCGCCGCGTCGACGTGCCGGCTCCCCTAGCATCCGGACCATGACGACCGAACCGGCGACCCTCATCGTTCTCGGCGCGAGCGGCGATCTGGCCTCGCGACTCCTGCTCCCCGGACTCGGCGAGCTGCTCGCCGCCGAACCCGAGCGGCAGCTGCAGCTCATCGGGGCGGGCGTCGAGGAGTACGACGAGCCGGCCTGGCGCGACCGGGTGCGCACCGCGTTCGAGAGCGCGGGGGCGTCGGGCGAGGCGGTGGACCGCGCGCTCGAGTCCACCGTGTATCGCACGACGGACGTGACCACCGTCGACGACCTGCGCGAGCTGATCGCCCTCGCCGAGCATGCCCCGGCCCTCTACTTCGCGCTGCCGCCCGCGGTGACCGTGCGCGCATGCGAGCAACTGCGCGAGGTCGACCTTCCGGAGGGCACGACGCTCGCGCTCGAGAAGCCGTTCGGCAGCGACGCCGCCTCGGCGGCGGACCTCAACCGGCTGCTGCTCGAGCTCGTGCCCGAGGAACGTATCCAACGCGTCGACCACTTCCTCGCGCGCGCGACCGTGCTCAACCTGCTCGGCTTGCGGTTCGCGAACCGCACGATCGAGCCGCTGCTCAGCAGCGAGCACGTCGAGAGCATCGAGATCGTCTACGACGAGGACCTCGCCCTCGAGAACCGCGCGCGGTACTACGACAAGGCGGGCGCACTCGTCGACATGATCCAGAGCCACCTCCTGCAGGTGCTCGCGCTCCTGACGATGGAGGCACCCGGATCGCTCTCGGCCGAGGAGGTGCGCGACCAGAAGGCGATCGTGCTGCGCGCGACCCGGTTGTGGCGCGGCGACCCGGCGCTCTCGAGCCGCCGCGGTCAGTACGGGGCGGGGCGCATCGGCGACCGCGACCTGCCCGCATACGCCGACGAGCCCGGGGTCCACCCCGCCAACGCCACCGAGACGCTCGCCGAGATGACCGTCGAGGTCGCGAACTGGCGCTGGACGGGAGTGCCCATCCTGCTGCGGTCGGGCAAGGCGATCGGCACCACGCGCAAGGAGATCCTCATCACCTTCCGCCCGCCGCCCCGCGTGCCGGACGGCTTCTCGGGCGAGGTGCGCCAGGACCGCCTGCGGCTGACGTTCAAGCCCGACGGGATGGCGTGGGAGATCAACGTCAACGGTCCCGGCGATCCGTTCACGATCGACCCGGCCGAGATCGCGGCCGACTTCAACCCCGGCGCGCTGCCGGCGTACGGCGAAGTGCTGTCGGGCATCCTCGCCGGCGACCCGCTGCTGTCGGTGCGCGGCGACTCGGCCGAGGAGTGCTGGCGGATCGTCGAACCCGTGCTCGACGCGTGGCGCCGCGGGGACGTGCCGCTCGAGACCTACCCGGCCGGGTCCGCCGGCCCGGACGGCTGGTCTGAGCGACCGATCCCCGGCGTCGACTGACCGCCGAGCGCGCTCAGCGCTCGAAGTCGAGCCGGTTCTCCCACGCGAATCGGTGGTAGTCGGCGTGCGCGAGCCGCGACGCGGCCGCCTCGTCGACGATGACCATGACCTCCGGGTGCAGCTGGATCACCGAGCCGGGCAGGCTCGAGGTCACCGGTCCCTCGACCGCGCCGGCGACCGCTTCGGCCTTCGCCTCGCCGAACGCGAGCAGCACGAGCCGCCGGGCGCGCAGGATCGTGCCGAGGCCCTGCGTGATGCAGTGCCGCGGCACGTCGTCGAGCGAGTCGAAGAAGCGCGCGTTGTCGAGGCGGGTGCGCTCGGTGAGCGTCTTGATGCGCGTCGGCGACGCGAGCGACGAGCCCGGCTCGTTGAAGCCGATGTGTCCCGTGCGGCCGATGCCGAGGATCTGCAGGTCGACGCCGCCGGCCTCGGCGATGGCGCGCTCGTAGCTCTCCCCCGCCTGCGCGAGCGGCCCGCCGTCGTCGCCCGGCACACGCACGAGATCCGGATCGAGTCCGAGCGGCTCGACCACCTCTCGGGTGATGACCGCGCGGTAGCTCTCCGGGTGCCCCGGCGGCAGGCCGATGTACTCGTCGAGCGCGAAGCCGCGCACCGCGCTCAGGTCGAGCCGCCGTTCGGCGAGCGCCCGGTACGTCGACAACGGAGTGGATCCCGTGGCGAACCCGAGCACCGCATCCGGTTTCTGCCCCACCACGGCGGCGATCTGAGCCGAGGCGAGCCGACCCGCCTCCTCCTCGTCACGCACGATCACGACTTCTGCCATCAGATCCTCCCTACCAGGGCCGCGCCGACGGCGGCGGCCGGGAATCCGTCGGGGACGAGCTGCACGCGACCCGCGAGCCCGAGCGAGGCGAGGAACGGCGAGTCGCCCGACCAGCGGTCGAGCACGGCCCGCACGTCGTTCAGGAGCGGCTCGCCGAGCGAGCTGAGCCCTCCCCCGATCACCACCGAATCCACATCCACGGTGAGCACGAGCAGCCGTACCGCCGCGGCGACGTTCTCGACGAGACGATCGCGCACCGCCGTCGCCTCGGCGTCGCCGGCGGCGGCCGCCGCGAAGAGGGCGCTCGCGGGGCTCGGGTCGTCGGTCGGCCATTGCCGGGCGATCGCCGATCCGGACGCGGCGGTCTCGAGGCACCCGCGCTGACCGCAGACGCACACGACGCCGTTCGGATCGACGGGGATGTGCCCGATCTCGCCGGCGATGCCGTGCGATCCGCGCCACAGCCGCCCCTCGATCACGAGGCCGGCGGCGAGTCCGGTGCCGAGGTTGAGGTACGCCATCGAGTGGGTCGGGTCATGCTCGAGCAGGTGGTAGGCGCCGAGCGCGGCGGCGTTGACGTCGTTCTCGACGCGCACGTCGCGACCGAGCCGCGCGGTGAGCTGCCCGCCGAGTTCGAGCCCCTCGAGGCCGAGGTTCACGGCGTGCGCCACCCGCCCTGAGGCGCTGTCGACCGCGCCGGGGATGCCGATGCCGATCGACTCGAACTCCCCCGCGCGGATGCCGGCGAGCTCGGCCAGCCGGGTGACCGCACCGAGTGCGGTCTGCAGCACCGCATCCGGACCGAAGCCGGTGGGCACGCGGAAGCGCTGGGCGAGGGCACCGTCCGCGGCGATCGCCACCGCATCGGTCTTGGTGCCGCCGATGTCGATGCCCGCTCTCACCGCACGCTCCCGTCGAGGGCCTGCACGAGCGCCTCGGCGACGTGCCGCGAGGCGCCGAACGTCGCGAGGTCGCTGTAACGGCGGTCGGGTGCGGGCCAGCCCATGTCGACCACCACGGTACCGGGTCGCTCCGTACGGGCGCGGTCGATCAGTTCGCGCACCCAGGCGTGCCGGTGGTTGTCCTTGCCGATCAGCACGAGCTGGTCGGCCTCGGGCAACGGCTCCCCCTCGGCGACGTGCCGCACGGGGGCTCCGACGGCGGCGGGTCCCCACGGCGCGACGCCGATCGCGATGTTGCGCGTCGTCTCGAGCTGCACGAGCAGCCGGTCCGGGTGGAGCGCGGGCAGTTCGCCGTCGAACGCGCCGCGGGTCGGCGCGGTGTCGAACGGCACGTCGTCCGCTCCGTCCGCCGGGGGCACGGGGGCCGCTCCGAGCTCGCGCACGCGGGTCGCCGCCCGCGCGAGGCGCTCGGCGGGCAGCCGGCCGTCCGCCACGGCGTCGACGATCGCGTCCTCGATCGAGGCGAGCTCCTCGTCGCTGTTGTCCGTACCGATGCACAGCAGGTCGGCGCCGGCGACGAGCGCACGCACGGCGGCCTCGGGGATGCCGTGCTCTCCGCTCGCGCCGACCATGTCGAGCGCGTCGGTCACGATGACCCCGTCGAACCCGAGTTCGTCGCGCAGGAGTCCTTCGAGGATGCGCCGCGAGAAGGTCGCGGGCTCGTCTGCGTCGAGCTGCGGCAGCAGGATGTGCGAGGTCATCACGGTCCGGGCGCCGGCGGCGATCGCCGCACGGAACGGCGCCAGTTCGCGCTCGCGCAGCACCTCGACGGGCGCATCGACGACGGGTAGCGCGAGGTGCGAATCCGCGGAGGTGTCGCCGTGGCCGGGGAAGTGCTTGAGGCACGCGGCGACGCCGGTGGACTGCAGGCCGCGCACCCACGCCGCGGCGTGGCGGGCGACGAGCCCGGGGGCGGCCCCGAAGCTGCGCACACCGATGACGGGATTGTCGGGATTGGAGTTGATGTCGACGTCGGGCGCGAGGTCGAGGTTGATGCCGACCGCCGCGAGTTGTGCGCCCACCGCGCGGGCGACCCGTTCGGTCGCCGCCTCGTCGTCGATCCTCCCGAGCACCGCGTTGCCGGGGAACGGAGAGCCCGTCGCGTAGTGCAGGCGGGTGACGTCGCCGCCCTCCTCGTCGATCGAGACGACCGCGGCGGGGTTGGCGGCGCGGATCTCGGCGGTGAGCTGCGCCACCTGGTCCGTGTCGCGCACGTTGTCGCCGAAGAGGCACACCCCCCCGAGGCCCGCCCGCAGGCGGTCGCGCACCCATCCGGGCAGCACGGTTCCCACGAAGCCGGGCATGAGCACCGCGGCCGCGTCGTCGCGCACGCTCATCCCTTGACCGCCCCGGCCACGAGACCCGAGGTCATCCGGCCCTGCACGATGAGGAAGAACACGATGACCGGGATGGACATGAGCGTCGACCCGGCCATGATCGCGGCCCAATTGGTGGTGGTGGTCGCCTCCTGGAAGGTGCGCAACCACACGGGCAGCGTCTGGCTGTCGGGTCGGCTCATCACCACGAGGGCGAGCACGAACTCGTTCCAGGCCTGGATGAACCCGAACACGCCGGTCGCGACGAGGCCCGGGGCGAGCAGCGGGAAGGTGACCCGCCAGAACGCCTGCATGCGCGAGCATCCGTCGATCATCGCCGCCTCCTCGAGCTCGAGCGGCACACCGTTCACGAAGCCGCGCAGCGTCCAGACCGTGAACGGCAGCACGGTGGCGACGTAGACGAGCGAGAGCCCGGCGAGGGTGTTGAGCAGCTGCCAGTCATCGAGCACGCGGTAGGTCGAGATGAGCATCGCCTCGCCCGGGATCATCTGGATGATCAGGATGGCGACGATGAACGACCCGCGACCGCGGAACCGGAATCGCGTCACTGCGAGGGCCGCGAGGAACGCGAAGACGAGCGCGACGGCGACCGTGATGAGGGTGACGGCGAGTGAATTCCCGAGCGCCGGGAGGAACGGCGACCGGGTGTCGCCGAACAGCACGAGCTCGTAGTTCTTGAAGGTGAACTCGTCGGGCCAGAAGTGCGGCACCGCCGTGCGGGTGAGGTTGTTCGGCAGCAGCGACGTGTTGATCATCCAGTACACGGGGAACGCCGAGACGAGGAACACGATCACGGCGACCGCGCTGAGCACGACGCTCCCGACGCGGCGGCGCCTGCGTTCCGGGCTGGTCCGGCGGCCCGTGCTGCCGGCACGGGCCGGGCGGGCGGTGGCGAGCGCGGTCACAGCTCCTCCTCGCGGATGGTCTTGCGGACGTAGAAGAACGAGACGGCGAGCAGGATGACGACGAGGATCACGGCGGTCGCGCCGCCGATCCCGTACTCCCCCGTGCCGAGCGAGGTCTTGTAGATGTAGACGCCGATCGTCGAGGTCTGCTCCCGCACTCCGCCGATGCCCTGCAGGGCGTAGATCTGGGCGAAGACGCGCATGTCCCAGATGATCGAGAGGATCGTGAGCACCACGAAGATCGACCGCAGGTACGGGAAGACGATGAGCCGGAAGCGCTGCACGCTCGTGGCCCCGTCGAGCTGCGCCGCCTCGAGCACTTCTCCCGGCACCTGGGTCAGACCCGCGTAGAGCGAGAAGGCGACGAACGGCACGGCTCCCCAGGTGACGATGACGGTCGCGACGGCGAAGAAGCTCACCGGGTCGATCAGCCAGGAGTGGCCCATGAAGTCGATGCCGGTCAGCTGGGTGAGCGTGTAGTTGACCACGCCGAACTGCGTGTCGAAGAGCCAGCCCCACACGATGGTGGCGGTGAGCGCCGGCATGGCCCAGGCGAGCAGCAGCCCGACCGAGACGAGCAGCCGGAAGAAGCGGTTGAGGCGCGTCATCATGAGCGCGACGAGCGTGCCGAGGACGATCGTGAGGGCCACGTTGACGATGCAGAACGCGATGCTGCGGGTGAGCACCGCCCAGAACTGCTCGTCGCCGAGCACCTCGATGTAGTTGTCGAGCCCGTTGAAGGGGGCGGGGGCACCGAAGGCCTGGGCACGCCCGTACTCCTGGAACGACATGATGAGCAGCTGCACGAGCGGCCAGCCGATGACGGCGGCGAGCACGGCGATGCCCGGGACGAGCAGGACGAGCGGGGTGAACCGGCCGGCGCGGCGGCGCGGCGGCGGGGGCACGCGGCGCACCTCCGACGCGAGAGGGTCGACCTCCTGCAGGGCAGGGCCGGCCTCGGGGGCGAGGGTCATGTGGGAACGCTCCTATTAGTCTGGATGCGCCTTCACCTTCCTAGGGCGATGGCGCCGGGGGCGGTCGGCGCGCACACGCCGCCCGCCCCCGGGTGCATCAGTCGCCGCTCAGGATCTGGTCGATCTCGCCGTCGAGCTCCTCCGCGAGCGCCTGGACGTCGCCGCCCTGCGCGATGTTCACGAAGAAGTCGGTCAGCAGACCCGACGCCTCGACCTCGGCCCACTGCGGAGCCGGCGGGGTCAGCTTCGCGTTCGCCGCCGCATCCGTCTGCGCCGTCGCGACCTCGTCGCTGCCGATCGTGTCGGCGAGCGAGAGCTTGGCCGGCACGAGGCCCGCCTCACCGAGGATCGTCTGGTACTCGTCGCTGAGCATGATCTTCAGCGCCTCCTTGGCGAGTTCGGGGTGAGCCGACTTCGCCGAGACCGCGATGTTCGATCCTCCGGCGAAGACCTTGGCGGCCCCGCCGTCCTTGCCCGGGAGGGCGAAGACGCCGAGGTTGGCCTCCTGGTCGGGGCACCCGGGCGCATCGGCGTCGGCCGGCGCGAGGATCGACCACTTCACCCAGCTGGGGGCGGAGAGCTGCGCGACCGTGCCGGCGCAGAAGGGCACCTGCGGGTCGGTCTCGTTGCCGTCCTTGGGGGCGAGCGACGCGTTCTGCATCACCTGCTGCACCTGCTCGAGACCCGCGATCGACTCGGGGCTCGAGAAGGAGCTCTTCCATCCGTCGCCGTCTTCGACCGCGATCTCGCCGCCGTTCTCCCAGATGTAGGGCAGGGCGTTGTACCAGTCCTGTCCCGGGAAGTAGATGCCCGAGACGGGGTTCGCCGCGGCGAGCGCCTCGCCGTTGGCGATGTACTCGTCGAGCGTGGTCGGCACCGACAGTCCCGCGGCCGCGTACAGGTCCTTCTTGTAGAAGACCAGGCGCGAGCCGGAGTAGTACGGAGCGGCGTAGAAGGTGCCGTCGTAGGTGCCGGCCTCGACGAAGCCGGGCAGCAGGTCGTCGCCGCCGAGATCCTCGTACTCGTCGCTGAGGTCGAGGAACGCGCCGACGGACGTGAACGCGGGCGACTGGGTGTTGCCGACCTCGACCACGTCCGGGCTGTCACTGCCCGACAGGCTCGTGGTGAGCTTGTCGACGAGCCCGGTCCAGCTCTGCTCCTCGATCGTGAGGGTCGAGCCGGGGTTCTCCTTCTCGAAGGTGGTCTTGAGGTACTCGCGCGCCTCGTCGGGGGTGTCCGTGCCGTTCAGCCAGACGCGGATCTCGGCGGACTCGTCGCCTCCGGACGAACCGCCGGACGCACAACCAGCCAGGGCGAGAGCGGATGCGGCCAGCAGGCCGACATATCCGAGCTTTCTCATCGTGAGTGCTTTCCTTTCCTAGGGCGTGGCGCCGGCCGGGGTGCCGGCACCTCGTGGTGCATGGGAGCTCTTACGAGACCCCGAGTCGTCCTGACAGCACCATGGCGGCGGCGCCGCGCATGACGATGTCTCTGCCGAGGGCGGTCATCCGCAGAGTGAGATCGCCGTGGAACTCGGCCATCGTGCGCCTGCGGAGGGTGTCGACGGTCGCGCGGGTGAGCGTTCCGTCGAGCAGTTGCGCCGGGCCGCTGACGACGACCTCGGCGAGATTGAGGGCACCGACGACCGGTGCGAGGGCGATGCCGAGCCGCTGCCCGGCTTCGGTGAGCACGGCCTCGCGGTCGGCGTCGGTGGTCGCCGCGGCGAGCGCGGCGTCGAGTCGCGGTGTCGCGAGCCAGGTCTCGAGGCAGCCGTGCTTGCCGCACGCGCAGGCGGCACCGCCGTCGGTGCCGACCACGACGTGTCCGATCTCGCCCGCGGCGAAACGGCTGCCGAAGACCGGGGTGCCACCGAGCACGAGGCCGGCGCCGACACCGTGGCCGATCTTGACGAGCATCATGTCGCTCAACGCGCCGCCGAAGCTGTGCTCGGCGAGGGCGGCGGCGTTCGCGTCGTTCGCGACGACGACGGGCAGGTCGAACCGCTCGGCGAGCAGGCCCTGCAGGTCTTCTCCGCTCCAGCCGAGGTTCGGAGCGCTCAGCACGACCCCGCCGAGGTCGACGACACCGGGCGATCCGACGCCGATGCCGAGCACGGGTCGGCTCGCGTGGGTGAGGAGCGTCTCGATGAGGGCGACGACCTTCGCCGTCGCCTCGGTGCCGGTGCTGCCGGCGAGCGCGAGCTCCTCGCGGTGCAGCACGCCCCCGTCGATGCCGAGCACGGCGCCGCTGAAGGTCTCGGCTTCGGAGAGGTCGACGCCGACGATGTGGAACGCCTCGCGGTCCATGTCGATGAGGGTGGCCGGCTTGCCGGGGCGCGCGTCTTCGCGCTGACCGAGTTCCACGACGAGTCCCTCGCCGATGAGTTCGGCCACGAGGTCCGAGACGGTCACGCGGGTGAGGCCGGTGGCCCGGGCGACGTCGGCGCGACTCTGGCTGCCGGCGCGGTACAGGGTCTGCAGCACGAGCGCCCGGTTGTTCTGCCGTGCGTGCTCCGGCAGGACCTTGCGCGTCGGGCGGAGAGCCCGGCCGTCCGCATACCCCGTTGTCATGTTTGTTAGTAAAGGTTACGAACATTCTCGGACGCAAGGGGTTCGCCCGAGGTTTACCAGTTCGTAACATCCTCCGACATGCGCCGGCGCCCTCCCCGCCGAAGCGGAGAGGGCGCCGTTCACTGCGGACGGACTACAGGATGATCCAGACCTGCTTCGACGCGCTCTTCGAGCCCGCCGTGGTCTCGTCACCCGAGTAGGTGGCCGAGACGACGTGCAGGCCGCGCGAGAGCTTCGGCAGACGGAAGCTCGCGCGCCCGTCCTCGCCGATCGACGCCGGGACGTCGTAGCTCTTGCCGTCGACCTTCACGGTCAGCGTGCCGCCCGGGGCCGTGTCGGCGCCCGAGGTCACCCGCAGGTTGACCGTGACGCGCTGCCACGAGAAGGCCACCTGCGGCGACACGGCGATGCCGAGCTTCGAGGCGTACTTCACGAGCACCGGCTCGGAGGTGGCCGTGGCCGGGTCGAGGCCCTCGCCGGTCGCGGTCACGACGACCGTGAGCTCGGAGCCCTCGTCCGCCGCGGTCACGACATAGGTCGACGACGTCGCTCCGGCGATGTCCTCGCCGTCACGCTGCCACTGGAAGGCGAACTCGAGCCCCTCGGTGTCCCACTCGCCCGGGTTAGCCGTCAGGGTCTGGCCCGCGACGGGCGTTCCCTCGATGGTCGGCGGAGCGGTGTTGACCGGGGTGTCCGGGCCCGGCGCCTCGCCGGTCTCGACCGAGATCGCCGTGGCCTCACCGGTGTCGCCGTACGAGACCAGGCCGAGGTAATCGCTGTTCGGCTGCAGCCCCGTCCATGACGCGGTGTAGGTGATCGGCTGGCCCTGCACCGCGGCGAGCACGGCCGGGTCGAGCGTGAGCGGAGCCGCACCCTCGGGCACGACGTTCGTCGTCACGAGATCCCACGCGGTCGACGGGTTGGCGGCGAACACCGACACCTCGACGAGGTAGGTCCCCGCCTCGGGCTCCGGCAGGTCGACGCGCTCGTCGGCCGCACCGGTCGCCGACTGCCAGCCGGCGACGGGGTCGCCCGCGTCGTCGAGCAGGTAGACCACGAGGTCGAGGTCGGCCGTGTCGTCGAGCGAATCGAGATCGAATCGCGACCACGCGGTGCCCTCGGGCACCTCGACCGTGTACTCCACCAGGTCGCCGCGCGATCCGGAACCGGAGTGCTCCGGCTCGGCGCCGCTCGGGTCGGGGTGGCGCACGCCGGCGCTCAGGCCGGTGGTGCCGAGCACGATGTCGCCGGTGCCGCCCGGGGTGACCTCGACCTGCACCGATCCGTCGACGCCCTCGCCCGCGACCTCATCCGGAGCCACGATGGTGACCGGCTGGATCGCGATGGGGCTGCGCACCTCGGTGTCGCCGCTCGTCCAGGTCAGCGACCCGGTCGAGAACTCGTCGAGGGGCGCCGTCGTGCGGTTGAACGTGACGGTGTAGTCGTAGCTCTCACCCTCGACGACCTCGAGAGTCGACGGCTCGACGGTCACGTCGATGCCCTCGAGTCCCGCGACGCTCGCCGTGAACGTTCCACTCTGCGTCGCCGTCACCGTGCGGGTGACGGTCTCGGCGGCGGTCAGCGCACCGACCGCGATCGAGGCGAGGTTGAGGTTGCTCGGATCGATGGGGTCGACTCCGGCGTCGTAGCCGATGCCCTGGATGTACGCGAGCCAGTCGCCGATGCCGTTCTGGTAGACCAGGCCGGGCTCGAAGAACTCGGTCGGGTCCACGTGACCGGCACCCTGGGCGAACGGGTCGGTGAACTGCTCGCCGTTCTCGTCGACGGTGTCGTAGGCGGTGGTCATCAACGCCGACTTCACCTCGGCCGGCGTCGCGTCCGGACGCTCACCCAGGTAGAGGGCCGCGAGTCCCGCGATGTGCGGGGCCGCCATCGACGTGCCGGAGAGGAAGCCCCACTGCGGGTCCTCGCCCTCGGCGTTCGCCTCGGCAGCGAGGATCGCCACGCCGGGCGCCGCGATGTCGGGCTTCAGGATGTCGGAGCCGTCCGCCAGCACCGGACCGCGCGACGAGAATCCGGCGACCTGCGGGGTCGGCGGCGTGTAGTCGGTCTGGTTGCCGGGCGTGAAGGTGACCGTGGCTCCCGGCGTCTGCGCGTAGGCGGTGACCGCCGCGTAGTACCGGTCCGAGAGGTGGATGGTCGGGATGGCGTGGAGGTCGACGTCGATCGAGTTGGGCGTCGGGTTGACCAGCAGCACTCCGATGCCGCCCGCATCCGCGACGACCTGCGACTTCTCCGCGCGGGCGTTGCCGCCGCGCTCGCACAGCACGATCTTGCCCTCGGTGAGGGCCGGGTCGAGCGTGCCGGGGAGGCACAGTCGCGCGTCCACCGCACCGGCCACCGCGACCGAGGTCGCGGTCACGAGCGGTCCGCTGAGCGGCTCGGCACCTTCCGTGCGGTCGACCGTGATCGACAGACCGGCGTACTTCTCACCGTTGCCGAGGGTGGCCGTGGCCTCGTAGCTCGGGATCGTCGTCGCGGCGACCGTCGTGATCCACGGCGACGCGTTGTCGAGGGTCGAGGCACCCGGGCCGTCGTTGCCGGCCGACGCCGCCACGAAGATGCCCGCCGCGGCCGCGCCGAGGAACGCCTCGTCCGTGGCGGAGATGGTGGTCTGCGCCGCGCCGCCGCCGATCGAGAAGTTCAGCACGTCGACGCCGTCTTCGACCGCCTGGTTGATGGCGGCGAGCATGTCGGAGGTGGTGCAGCCGTCGTCGGCGGTGTCGGCCGGATCGGGGCCCGACCAGCACACCTTGTACGCCGCGATCTTGGCGGCCGGGGCGACACCGGTGATCGTGTCGTATTCGACTCCGCCCACGGTGGCCGGCACGTCGATGTTGCCGACCGCGGTGGATCCGGTGTGCGAGCCGTGCCCGTCGCCGTCGCGCGGGGAGACGTATTCGCCCTGCTCGACGCTGCCGAGGTTGGATTCGCCGAAGCCCTGCAGGAAGTAGCGGGCGCCCACGATCTTGGTGGAGCAGTCGTCGACGGTGAACTGCACGCCGGTCTGGCAGGCACCGGTGAAGGTGTCGCCATCGCCCTTGGTGTAGGTGATCGTCTCACCGTCGCGGTACGGCGCGTCGCCCGGCTCGGTGCCCAGCGGATCCCCCGCGAACGACGGGTTCTCGGGCGCGATGCCGGTGTCGAGCACGCCGACGACGACGCCCTCACCGGCGGTCTCGACGCCGCCCGTCTCGGCCCAGACGCCCTCGGGCCCCTCGAGACCGAGGAACTCGGTCGAGGGCACGGCCTCGGTGACGTGGAGCATCTCGTCCGGGGCGACCGCGGCGACGTTCTTGTCGGCCGCGAGGCGCGCCGCCTGCTCGGCGGTGAGATCGGCGCTGAAGCCGTTGAGCGCGAGCGTGTAGGAGTAGTCGATGTCGGCGCCGACGGCGGCGGCGACCTGCTCCTGCTTCTCGGTCAGGTACCCGGCGTAGTCCGTGACGGGGGCGCGGCGCGCATTGAGCTGCTCCCCCTCCTCGGGCTTGGTGGCGCCGAAGCCGCGCACGCCGCCTTCATAGGTGGCGACGGCGTCGTCGACGAGCGTCACGATGTAGCGACCGGGTTCGAACGCGGTCTGTCCGCGCCCGCCGATGGAGGCGGGCGTGGGGGCCGCCACGGCGGGGGCCGCGACGAGCGCCGACGCGACCACCGCACCGCCCGCGAGGGCGGAGACGAGCAGCCGCGATGGGGCGCGGAGGGATCGACTCACAAGCAATTCCTTACTCGAGACAGAAACAAGAGAGGTGGTGCTGTCGAGCAGTCGGGTCTGCGCGTGAGCACAAAAGTATCTGTCAGATCCCCCCGAACGGGGGTAGACCGCCACAGCCGCACGATCGTTGCGCGAGGCCGATCCCCACGCAACGGATATCGGCGCGCTTGCAACATCCACGCTCGAGATCTTCCCGGCGTTCGCCCAGGGCGAAGGGAATGGAACTTAGCACTCTCGGGTTGAGAGTGCTAACATTTCCGTAGTTGAGTCACAGGGACTCAACCTGGAACCAAGGAGTACATCATGACCGTGTTCTTCGACCCGTTCCGCGAACTCGACCGCATGACCTCGCGGCTGCTCGACTCCCGTCAGGGTCCGCGGCTCATGCCGATGGATCTTTATCGGGACGGCGATCACTACATCCTCAACGCCGACCTCCCCGGCGTCGACCCGGGGTCGATCGACGTCGACGTCGACGGCCAGCTGCTGACGATCCGCGCCGAGCGCACGCCGCGCAGCCAGGAGGGTGTGCAGTGGCTCAGCCGTGAGCGCGCCTTCGGCAGCTTCCTGCGCCAGTTCACCCTCGGCGACGGGCTCGCCGCCGACGGCATCACCGCGAACTACGACAACGGTGTGCTGAGCGTCATGATCCCGGTGAGCGAGAAGGCGAAGCCGCGCAAGATCGCGGTCAACGCGAGCTCGACGCCGGCTCAGGCCGAGGTCACCGCGTAACGCGACCCGCACAGAAGGGCCCGGATGCTCGCATCCGGGCCCTTCTCGTCGTCCGGCTTCAGGGGATGAGGCCGAGGGAGCGCACCGCATCGCGCTCCTCGAGCAGCTCGGCCACCGAGGCGTCGATGCGTGACCGAGCGAACGCGTCGATCTCGAGACCGTCGACGATGCGCCATCCGGTGCCGTCCGAGGTGACCGGGAACGAGCTGACGATGCCCTCCGGCACGCCGTACGCGCCGTCGGAGATCACACCGGCACTCGTCCAGTCGTGCGGAGAGGTGCCCTGCACCCAGTCGCGCACGTGATCGATCGCGGCGTTCGCGGCACTCGCCGCGCTCGAGGCGCCCCGGGCCTCGATGATCGCGGCTCCCCGGCGTGCGACCGTCGGGATGAAGTCGTCCTCGACCCAGGAGCTGTCGACCGCGACGGGCTCACCGGAGATGCGCGCGTGCGCGAGGTCGGGGAACTGCGTCGTCGAGTGATTGCCCCAGATGGTGACGCGTGACACGTCGCCGACACGGGCGCCCGTGCGCGCGGCGAGCTGGGCGACCGCGCGGTTGTGGTCGAGCCGCGTCATCGCGCTGAACCGGTCCGCGGGCACGTCGGGGGCGTGCGAGGCGGCGATGAGCGCGTTCGTGTTGGCCGGGTTACCGACCACGAGCACACGCACGTCGTCGGCGGCCCGGGCGTTGATGGCCGCGCCCTGCGGGGCGAAGATGGCGCCGTTGGCCTCGAGCAGGTCGCTGCGTTCCATCCCCGGGCCACGCGGCCGGGCCCCGACGAGCAACGCGATCTGCGCACCGTCGAAGGCGGTCCCGGCGTCGTCGAACACGTCGACGGACTCGAGCAGCGGGAACGCGCAGTCGACGAGTTCCATCGCGGTGCCCTCGGCGGCACCGACCGCGGCGGGCACCTCGAGCAGGCGCAACCGCACTGGTTCATCGCCGAGCATGGCACCCGACGCGATGCGGAACAGCAGGGCGTAGCCGATCTGTCCGGCGGCGCCCGTCACCGTGATTCTCATGCCCGGCATGATATTCGCCCCGCACGCGAAAGGGCCCGGATGCAGCGCATCCGGGCCCTCCGTCGCTGTCGGGATCAGCCGAGGCGCGACTTGAGGTTCTCGTCGAGGGTGGAGAGGAACTCCTCGGTCGTCTGCCACTCCTGCTCGGGGCCGACCAGCAGCGCGAGGTCCTTCGTCATCTTGCCGGACTCGACGGTCTTGATGACGACGTCTTCGAGCTCGGTGCTGAAGCCGATGAGCTCCGAGTTGCCGTCGAGCTTGCCGCGGTGCGCGAGGCCGCGCGTCCAGGCGTAGATCGAGGCGATCGGGTTCGTCGAGGTCCGCTTGCCGGCCTGGTGCTGACGGTAGTGGCGGGTGACGGTGCCGTGCGCGGCCTCCGCCTCCACGGTGCGACCGTCCGGGGTGGTGAGCACGCTCGTCATGAGGCCGAGCGAGCCGAAGCCCTGCGCGACCGTGTCGGACTGCACGTCGCCGTCGTAGTTCTTGGCGGCCCACACGTAGCCGCCCTCCCACTTGAGGCTCGCCGCGACCATGTCGTCGATGAGACGGTGCTCGTAGGTGAGCCCGGCCGCGTCGAACTGCTGCTTGAACTCGGCCTCGAAGACCTCCTGGAAGAGGTCCTTGAAGCGGCCGTCGTAGGCCTTGAGGATGGTGTTCTTCGTCGAGAGGTACACCGGGTAGTTGCGGGCGAGTCCGTAGTTGAGCGACGCGCGGGCGAAGTCGCGGATCGAGTCGTCGAGGTTGTACATCGCGAGCGCGACGCCGCCGCCGGGCGCCTGGAACACCTCGTGCTCGATCGGCTCGGAGCCGTCCTCGGGCACGAAGCTCACGGTGAGGGTGCCGGGGCGGTCGAACACGAAATCGGTCGCGCGGTACTGGTCGCCGAACGCGTGACGGCCGACGATGATCGGCTTGGTCCAGCCGGGCACGAGGCGCGGCACGTTCGAGATGATGATCGGCTCGCGGAAGATGACGCCGCCGAGGATGTTGCGGATCGTGCCGTTGGGGCTGCGCCACATCTTCTTGAGGCCGAACTCCTCGACACGCGCCTCATCGGGGGTGATGGTGGCGCACTTCACGCCGACGCCGTGCTTCTGGATGGCGTGGGCGGAGTCGATGGTGACCTGGTCGTCGGTCGCGTCGCGGTTCTCGATGCCGAGGTCGTAGTACTCGAGGTTCACGTCGAGGTAGGGGTGGATGAGGGAGTCCTTGATGCGCTGCCAGATGATGCGCGTCATCTCGTCGCCGTCGAGTTCGACGACGGTTCCCTCGACCTTGATCTTCGCCACAGTGTTCCTTCCTACGCGAGTCGGCCCGTGCGGCGTCGACTCGGGCGGTGCGCCGCCGCCGACAGCATAGTCGCTGCGCCTAACTATCTCGACGTCGAGATATCTGTTGCACAGCATCCTCGACCGGTTAGCCTCAGTGCATGGGCGAGTTGCGACTGGAAGAACTGTCGGCGCGCACGATCGTGGCCGCGAACAGCCTGACTCTGCGTCCGGGGCAGGAGCAGTTCGTCACGCCGGTGTCGTACTCGATCGCGGACGCGTACATCAACCCGGCCACGACGTGGCCCCGAGTCGTGCTCGACGATGACGAGGTGGTGGGGTTCATCCGCGGCAACTTCGACCCGGAGTCCGACCAGGAGGAGTTCCGCAGCTGCGTCTGGCGCATCAACGTCGCCGCAGACGCGCAGGGTCGCGGTGTCGGCCGGTTCGCGGTCGAAGGCCTCGCCGACGAGGCGCGCCGGCGCGGTTTCGAGCGGCTGACCGCCATCTGGGAGCCCGGCGAGGAGGGACCGGAGCGGTTCTTCACCAACCTCGGCTTCGAGGTCATCGGCGAGACGCAGTACGGCGAGAAGATCGGCGCCCTGCACCTCTGATGGAGCGGCGACCGCTCGCGGACGACTTCGTCTCCCGCGTGCTCGAGGTGGTCCACGGCATCCCGGAGGGCCGCGTGATGTCGTACGGCGACGTCGCCGCGGCGATCGGTTCGCGCGCGGCCCGCGGCGTCGGGCAGGTCATGGCGTATTACGGGTCGGATGCGCCGTGGTGGCGCGTCGTGCGGGCGAGCGGTCACCCCGCGGTCGATCACGAGTCCCGCGCGCTCGAGTACTACCGTGCGGAGGGCACACCACTGCTGTGGTCGGCGTCGGGCGTCTTCCGCGTCGACCTCCGCCGCGCTCGTCACACGCCGTGACGGACGCCGGGCCGCGGTCTCCCCCGGCCCGGCGACGCGTCAGACGAGCGAGTCCTTCCACGCGGCGTGCAGCTGGGCGAACTTGCCCTCGCCCGCGATGAGCTGCTCGGGCGTGCCGTCCTCGATGATCCGCCCGTGCTCCATGACGAGCACCCGGTCGGCGATCGCGACGGTCGACAACCGGTGCGCGATGATCACCGCGGTGCGATCCGAGAGCAGGGTCTGCAACCCCTCCTGCACGAGACGCTCGCTCGGGATGTCGAGCGACGCCGTCGCCTCGTCGAGGATGAGCACCTGCGGGTCGGCGAGGAACGCGCGCGCGAACGAGAGCAGCTGACGCTGCCCCGCCGAGACCCGACCGCCGCGCTTGTTGACGTCGGTGTCGTAGCCCTGCGGCAGCGACATGACGAACTCGTGCGCTCCGACCGCCTTCGCGGCCGCCTCGATCTCCTCGCGGGTCGCATCCGGCTTGCCGAGGGCGATGTTGTCGGCCACGGTGCCCGAGAACAGGTACGCCTCCTGCGTGACCATGACGATCGCGCGGCGCAGGTCCTTCGGATGCAGGCGCCGCAGGTCGACGCCGTCGAGCGACACCGTGCCCTCGGTCGGATCGTAGAAGCGCGAGATGAGTTTCGCGAGCGTCGACTTGCCCGCCCCGGTCGTGCCGACGAGGGCGATCACCTGACCCGCCGGGATGTCGAGGTCGAAGTGCGGCAGCACGACCTGGTCCGCCTTGTACGCGAACTTCACCCCGTCGAAGCGCACGTTGCCGCGTGCCTGCCACAGGTCGATCGGGCGGGTCGGGTCGGGCACCGTCGGACGCTCCTCGAGCACGCCGGAGATCTTCTCGAGCGCCGCCGCCGCCGACTGGTAGCCGTTGTAGAACATGGCCATCTCCTGCGCCGGTCCGTAGAACGATCGCGTGTACAGCAGCGCCGCGAGCAGCACGCCGACCGCGAGGTCGCCCGAGGCGACCCGCAGGCCGCCGACGAGCAGCACCGAGGCGAGCGCCACGTTGCCGATGAGCACGAGGCCCGGGTCGAACGTGCCGAAGATGCGGAACACCTTCGCGTTCACGTCGCGGTAGTCCTCGACGAGGTCGCCGAACTCCTTCTCGTTGCGCTTCTCCTTGCGGAACGCCTTGACGGCGCGGATGCCCGTCATGGTCTCGACGAAGTGCACGATGAGGCGCGCCGACGCGACGCGGGTCTGCCGGAACAGCTGCTGCGACTTGACCTGGAACCAGCGCGAGAGGATCGCCAGCGGCACGAGCGAGGCGAGCAGCACGAGACCGCTCACCCAGTCGAGCAGGAACATCGCCCCGGCGATGAACAGCATGTAGAGCGCACCCTGCACGAGCTGGTTGATGCCCGAGTTGAGCAGTTCCTTGATCGAGTCGAGGTCGCTCGTCTGGCGCGCGATGATGCGGCCCGACGTGTAGCTCTCGTGGAACTCCAGACTCAGCTTCTGCGTCTGCTGGAACACCCGCTTGCGCAGGTCGATGAGCATCGCCTGGCTGATGCGCGCCGTGAGGATCGTGTACCACGCGATGAGCGCGGCACCACCGAGCCCGGCGAGCAGGTACGCGACCACGGCGAGCGACACGGGGAACCAGTCCTGCTTCAGCAGGGCCGGGATTCCGCGGTCGATGCCGAACGCGATGAACGCCGGTCCGGCGACCTGCAGCGCCGTGCTCACGATCACCACGGCGACCGTGAGCGCGACGGTGCGGCGCACCGGGTGCAGCAGGCTGCCCAGCAGCTTCAGTGAGCGCTGGCGGATCTGCTTCGACTCCGCGCGATCCAGGTCGTCGCGCTCTTCTCCGTCTACTCCGAGCATGCTCATGCGCGCACCCCCATCCGTTCCTTCTCTTCGTCTTCGAGGCTCGAGATCACGAACCGGTAGTGCTCACTCGTGGCCAGCAGCTCGGTGTGCGTGCCGACCGCCGAGATGACGCCGTCCTGCATGAGCGCCACGCGATCCGCGAGCTGCACCGTCGAGGGGCGGTGCGCCACGATGAGCGCCGTCGTCTTGGCGAGCACGCGCCGCAGCGCCGCCTCGACGAGGGCCTCGGTGTCGACGTCGAGCGCCGACAGCGGGTCGTCGAGCACGAGCACCGCGGGCTGCGCCGCGACGGCCCGGGCGAGCGCGAGGCGCTGCCGCTGGCCGCCGGAGAGACTGAGCCCCTCCTCGCCGACCTTGGTGTCGAGACCCTGCGGCAGCGCGTACACGAAGCCGGCCTGCGCGATCTCGAGCGCTTCGGCGAGGTCCTCCTCGCTCGCGTCCGGGCGGCCGAGGAGCACGTTGTCGCGCACGGTCGCCGAGAACAGCGTCGCGTCTTCGAACGCCATCGCGAGGTGCGTGCGCAGCTCCTCACGCGTGAGGTCGCGGATGTCGACGCCGTCGATCGTGATGCGTCCGCCGGTCACCTCGTACAGCCGCGTGGTGAGGGCCGTCAGGGTCGTCTTTCCGCATCCGGTCAGTCCGACGAGCGCCATCGTCTCACCCGGCTCGATGGCGAGGTTCACCCCGTCGATGAGGTCGGCGTACTGCTTCGGCGAGTCCTGATAGCGGAAGTGCACGTCTTCGAACACGAGGCGGCCGCGCACCTCCTCGACCGAGCGCGGGTGCTCCGGATCGGTGATGGTGTTGGTCTCGTCCATCACTTCGAAGAAGCGGTCGACCGCCGTGCGGGCGTCGAACGTCATCGACAGCAGGAAGCCGATCGACTCGACCGGCCAGCGCAGCACCGTCGCGGTGGCGAAGAAGGCGAGCAGCTCGCCGACGGTGAGGTCGCCGTTGACGGCGAGCAGCGCGCCGCCGAGCAGCGACAGGGCGAAGGTCACGTCGGGGACGAGCAGCAGCCACCACCAGATGCCGGCGATGGCGCGCGCCTTCTCCATCTCGGTGTCGCGCAGCCCCTCCGCCTGGTCGGCGAAGTTCTTGAGGGCGTGGCCGCCGCGGCCGAACGCCTTGAGCACACGGATGCCGTGCACCGACTCCTCGACCGCGGTGGCGAGGTCGCCGGCCTGGTCCTGGCTGCGGCGGGCGACCGTCGAGTACTTCTGCTCGAACAGGTAGCCGTACACCCACAGCGGGATCGAGCAGACCATGAAGAGCACGCCGAGCTGCCAGCTGATCGAGACGAGGAACACGAAGCCGATGACGATCGTCATCACGTTCACCGAGAGCAGCACGATGCCGAACGACAGCCAGCGGCGGATCAGGTTGAGGTCGCTCACCACGCGCGAGAGCAGCTGACCGCTCGGCCAGCGGTCGTGGAAGGCCACCGGCAGCTGCTGCAGGTGGTTGTAGAAGTCGTTGCGCATGCGCGCCTCGACCATCGTGTTCGGCACGAGCACGAACCAGCGGCGCAGTGCGATCATGGCCGCCTCGATGATGCCGAGGGCGAGCACGACGCCGACCGCGGGCCACACGGCCGAGGCGATGCCCTCGCTGAGCGGACCGTCGACGAGGCCGCGGAGCACCTGCGGGATGAGCAGCGCGACGACGGCGCCGATGAGCGCGGCGAACGTGCCGAGCACGATGCGTGGCATCGCCGGCTTCACGTAGGGGTAGATGCGCAGGATGGCGCGCGTAGTGGACAGGGTGGACATGGTCTCGGTCTTCGCCGAAGGCGCAGGCATGGATGTTCCCGGGAAACAGGGTCGACGGTGGACGTCGACCGGGATGTTCGGTGTGCGGTGTGCCCGGCGTTCGGATCGCCGGGTGGGAGGGCGGTGTCGGCGGGGCCGGTCAGTCCCGCGGACGGACCGGGAGGGTCGTGCCGCGAGTGACGGCGACCACGGCTCCCGCGATTCGGGTGTCGGTGGGCTTGGTCGTCATGGCATCCTCCGTCGTTCCGCGTCGCTCGATCGCCGCCGGGCGGGGCCCGCGCAGCCTTTCACCCTAGACCCGTCGACGACGGCGGATCAAGGGTGACGGGAGAACTGCTCACTACGGATGCGCGATCCGTCCCGATCCGAGAAGGGGGAGGCCCCCTCGACTCAGTGGAAGAAGTGCCGCTCGCCGGTGAAGTACATCGTGGCACCGGCGGCCTTCGCCGCGGCGATGACCTCTTCGTCGCGCACCGAGCCGCCGGGCTGGACGATCGCCCGCACGCCGGCATCGAGCAGGATCTCCGCACCGTCGGCGAAGGGGAAGAACGCGTCGCTCGCCGCGACGCTGCCCGCGGCGCGGTCGCCCGCGCGGCTGACCGCGAGGCGGCAGCTGTCGACCCGGTTCACCTGACCCATGCCGACACCGACGGAGGCCCCGCCGGAGGCGAGCAGGATCGCGTTCGACTTCACCGCACGGCAGGCGCGCCACGCGAACTCGAGATCACGGCGGGTCGCCTCATCCGCGGTCTCACCCGCGACGAGGGTCCACTCCTCGAACGGCGCGAAGTGAGCATCCGTGGTCTGCAGCAGCAGGCCGCCGGAGATCTGCCGCACCTCGCTCGCCGCGCGGGCGAAGCCGTCGGGCAGACGCAGCAACCGGATGTTCTTCTTCACCGTGAGCAGTTCGAGCGCGGCCGGCTCGAAGTCCGGGGCGACGAGCACCTCGGTGAAGATGTCGGCGACGCGCTCGGCCATCGCGGCGGTGACGGTGCGGTTGGTCGCGATGACTCCGCCGAACGCCGACACCGGGTCGCACTCGTGCGCGAGCCGGTGGGCCTCTGCGATCGAGTCGGCAGTCGCGATGCCGCACGGGTTCGCGTGCTTGATGATCGCGACGGCGGGCGTGTCGAAGTCGAAGGCGGCGCGCAGCGCGGCATCGGCGTCGACGTAGTTGTTGTACGACATCTCCTTGCCGTGCAGCTGCTCGGCCTGGGCGATGCCGTGACCGGCACCGTCGAGGTAGAGCGCGGCGCGCTGGTGGGAGTTCTCGCCGTAGCGCAGCACGCTCGCGCGGCTGCCCACGACGCGCACGGTCTCGGGAAGCTGCTCCTCGGATCCCTCCGCCTGGCGACGGTCGGCCTCGGCGCGCAGCCCGACGTTCCCTGCGAACCACTCGGCGACGGCGGTGTCGTAGGCGGCGGTGTGCGCGAACGCCTCGCCGGCGAGGCGCTGCCGCTGGGCGAGGGTCGTGCCGCCAAGGGTGAGGGCCTTCACGATCTGCGGGTAGTTCGCGGGCGAGACGACGATCGCGACGTTCGCGTGGTTCTTCGCCGCGGCACGCACCATCGCGGGGCCGCCGATGTCGATCTGCTCGACGACCGCATCCCCCTGCGCCCCGCTCTTGACCGTCTCCACGAACGGGTACAGGTTCACCACCACGAGTTCGAACGCGGCGATGCCGAGCTCGGCGAGCTGCTGCTCGTGGGATTCGAGCCGCAGGTCGGCGAGGATGCCCGCGTGCACCGACGGGTGCAGGGTCTTGACCCTGCCGTCGAGCGACTCCGGGAACCCCGTGACGGCGCTGACCTCGGTGACCGGATGACCGGCGTCGGCGATCGTCTTGGCGGTGGACCCGGTCGACACGATCTCGACACCCGCCGCGGCGAGCGCCGAGGCGAGCTCGAGCAGCCCGGTCTTGTCGCTCACAGAGACGAGTGCCCGACGGATCGGCACGGCGTCGCGGTCGCGGTAGGCGTTCGGGTCGTGCGTTCCGGCGCTCATCGGGCCAGCTCCTTCAGGTCGACGTGTCCGTTGGCGATGTCGAGCACGCACTGCACGAGCAGCTCGCGTTCGACGATCTTGATGCGGTCGTGCAGGCTCGCCTCGGAGTCGCCGGGCAGCACGGGTACGCGCCGCTGGGCGATGATCGGGCCGGTGTCGACACCGTCGTCGACGACGATGACGCTCGCGCCGGACTCCGTCGCGCCCGCGGCGATCGCGTCGCGCACGGCGTGCGCGCCGGGGAACTCGGGCAGGTAGGCCGGATGCGTGTTGATGAGCCGCGGAGAGAGGGCGGCCACGACGCGGGGCGGCAGCAAGCGCATGAACCCGCTCAGGATCACGAGATCGGGCTGCCACAACTCGATCTGCGCGAGGAGTTCGTCGCCCCACTCGTCGCGGCTCGAGAAGTTGCTCAGCGCGACCGTGAACGTGGGGATGCCGAAGTCCTCGGCGTGGTCGAGTCCGTCCGCCGGGCGGTCGGCGCCGACCGCGACGACGCGCGCGGGGAACTCGGCGTCTTCCGACGCCTGGAGCAGGTGGCGGAGGTTCGAGCCCGCGCCGGAAATCAGCACGACGAGGCGAAGCACCCGGTCAGCCTATCGCCAGAGCACCCCGTGGCCGGGTGGGGTGGTGTCCTCGGGCGGGACGGCGTCGTCCGAGTCGCTACCTCGGTCGGTCCCGTGCGCGTCGGGCCGGTGGGCATCGGCCCGGTCGGTGGCGGCGGCCTGAGTCTCGCGACGTCGCGGCCGCTCGCCCGCATCCGGCCGGTGCCCGCGACCGGCCGCGAAGGCGCCGGCGAGCGCGGCGAGCGCGATCTCGAGGGCCGCCCACGCGCCCACGAGCAGCGGATCCGGTCCGACGTCGACGAGGCGTCCCGGTCCGGCGCTGCCGGCGGCGGCCCACGCCAGCAGACCGAGCAGCACTCCCCCGACGATGCCCGTACCGGTACCGGCCACGACCCGCGCCCACGGGGAGTGCTCGCGCAGCGCCCGCGTGAACAACGCTCCCGCGACGAAACCCGCGACGACCGGTACGAGCACGCCGGCGAAGGCGAAGCTCCCGTCGTCCGTCGGCAGTGCCCCGAGCACGGGAACCGCGGGCAGCGGGCCGAGGTCGGTGCCGAGCGGGGAGACGGAGGAACCGGTGCCGATGGCGAAACCGGGTCCGACGAACCAGGCGGCCGCCCAGATGACGAGGTCGGGCAGCAGGGCGAGCTGCGCGGCGGTGAGGGTGATGCCGCCGAGCACGTCGGCGTGCAACTGCTCGTACAGCGCGATGACTTGCGCGTACCCGAGCAGCACGAGCACGGCGACCGCGATCGCGGAGACCGTCACGACGGCCGCCGCGGCGGCGGTGCCGGCGCGCAGCGCCGCGCGCACGGTCTCGCGCGTCACCGGTCGCCAGTCGTCGATCCAGTCCCGCAGCGAACTGCCGTGGTCGTCGGCCGGATTGAGCAGCCGCGCCCGGGTCGAGCCGACGAGCACGCCGAGGGCGAAGCACAGGGTGGGCAGCAGCACGCCCTGCCACAGCGACGGACGGGCGGACGGGTCGAGCGCACTCGAGGTCGCCGCGAGGGCGAGCACGGCGAACGTGCCGATCGCGACGGCCTCCCCCGTCAGGCGGTGCGACGTCTCGGCGATGCGCCGGCCGGCGCGGGTGCCGAGCAGCACGGTGAGCAGGGCGAATCCGAGCAGCGCGATCGTGATCGGGATGGGTCGTTCGGCTCCGGGGATGCCGGTCGCCGCGGCGAGCGCCGGGTCGAGCAGCAGGGTCACGTCGACGCCATGGCCGAGCAGCCAGATGTCGACCGCGCCGCGCCAGAACACCGGCCAGTCGATCCCGAGTTGGAAGTGGAACCCCCACAGCAGCGTGAGCGGCACGAGCGGGATGGCGATGCCGATGGCGACGACGAGCACCGCCTCGAAGGCGGAGTAGAGGGCGGTGCGGGCGCGGTTCATACCGCGTCGACCCTACCCGCGGCCGCCGGGCCGACGGCGCCGCCCCTCCGTGCGTCCGCGACCCCGCGCCGTCGATCCGCCGAGCGTGCCTTCATCCGACGTTTTCACGCCGGATCGGTCGCTGAAACGTCGGATGGGGGCACGCTCGGCGTCGAGGCGGCGGGGGCGAGTGGACGCGAGCGCCGCTCACAGGCCAGAGTGGGCGCATGGGGCGGGGGATCTACGTCGAGGTGCTCATCGCCGCGCCGCTCGAGCGGGTGTGGGAACTGACGCAGGACCCGGAGTCGCACCCCCGCTGGGATCTGCGCTTCAGCCGCATCACCCCGGTCGCCGATCTCGAGTCGGGCGGATACCGCTTCCGTTACGAGCGCCGGATGCCCGGGCACACCATCGTCGGCACCGGCACGTCGATCGGCGAACGTCGACGCGCCGACGGCACCCGCACGTCGGCCCTGCGGTTCGATACCGACGACCGGTGGTCGCCGCTCGGCGAGGGTCGCGGCTACTGGCGCTATGTGCCGACGGATGACGGCATCCGCTTCATCACCGGCTACGACTATCGGCCCGCGTGGGGCCCGCTCGACCTCGTCGTGCGACCGTTCGTCGGGTGGATGACCGCGTGGAGCTTCGACCGATTGCGGATCTGGGCCGAACGTGACGAGCCGCCGGAGCGGTGGCCACTCGCCACGGCTCTCGCCTTCTGGCGACGGGACCGCCCGCGGGCGGCGAACTGCGCCCGTCGTCCACCCGGCAGGAGCGCCCTCGACGACGCCCCGTCGACCCTCGGCACCCTGGAGGCCCCGTGAGCATCTTCCGTCGAGCGCTCGGCGCCGACTTCGACCGGTTGCACCCGATGCTGCAGCGGCGCTTCGGCGTCTCCCTCGACGCCGGCTACGCGTGCGTCGGGCGCGGCACGATGTCGAGCATCCGCCGGGGGCCGTGGTGGACGGTGCCGTTCCTGCAGGTCGGCCGGCTGCGCAACATCCTCATCCCGGATGTGGGCAGCTCGGTGCCGTTCACGATCGAGAACTACCCGTACCGCGACCCGTTCGGGCGCGAGACCGTCACCTTCGTGCGCGAGTACCGCGTGCGGGAACGCCCCAGCCGCTTCGACGCGACCATGGTCTACAGCGACCGGTCCCGGCGGGTGATCGACTACCTCGGCACGCATCAGCACCTCGCCGTCGATCTCGACCTGACGGTGGAACCGGATGGCTCGCTGCTGCTGCGCAGCGAGGCGCAACGTTTCTATGAGGGGCCGCTCGTCGGGTTCCGCTTCCCGATGCTCTTCAGCGGCCGCGCCGAGTTGCGCGAGCGTTTCGACGACGCGACCGGCCTGTTCCACATCCACCTCGAGGTGCGCAACAGCGTGTTCGGGTTCCTGTTCGGCTACGAGGGCTCGTTCGCGTGCGAGTTCCCGCCGGCGGTCGACGCCCCCGAGCACCTCAAGCCGCGCCGCCACGAACGGCGCGAATGAGCTCGCTCTACCTCCGACTGCTGGGACCGTCGTTCGAACGGCTCGATCCCCGGTTGCGTCCCTACTTCTCGCTCGAGCCGGGCGGATCGGCCCGTGCGAGCGGAGTCTTCGAGATCGCGGGCTCGCGGGTGCGCTGGCTGAGGCCGCTGTGGGCGTTCCTCGCCTGGCGGCACGTGCTGTTCCCCGAGTTCGGTCGCGACGTGCCGTTCGAGGTGGTGAACACCGCGGCGGTGGACGGCACGCTGAGCGCGGTGCGCACCTTCCGGTTCCCCGGTCGGGATCGGGTGATGGAGGACTCGATGAGGATCGAGGGCGGCCGGCTGCACGACCGGCTCGGTCGGCGTCGTGGACTCGAGGTCGAGTTCACGGCGACGGTCGACCACGGCGGGCTCGTGCTCGAGTCCGCGCGCGAGTGGCTGCACGGCGGACCGCTGCGCATCCGTATCCCCGCGCTCGTGCGGGTGCGGCTCTCCGAGCGCTGGACCGAGGCGGGGCAACGCGTCGAGGTGCGCCTGTCGATGCCCGTGCTCGGCACGGTCTTCGAGTACGCGGGCCGGGTCGGCGCGAGCACGCCGGTTTAGTCCCGGGGCGGACCCGCCGACGGTCACCCGGACTCGGTGTCCCCGTCGCCCAATTCGCCGAAGCCGGCGCGGGCCGCCGAGAGCACGGCGTCGACGGCGTCGCGCGCCTGTGCCCCCGTCGCGGTGATCCGCAGCGTCTCGCCCTGCTGCACGCCGAGCGAGATGATGCCGAGCACGCTCGCTCCGGGCACGGGACCCGCACCGGAGGACGCGTTCGCGAGTCGCACGTCGGCGTCGAGCCGTCCGAGCAGACCGGCGAGCTCCGCCGCGGGTCGCGCGTGCAAGCCCACCGGGTTCACGATGACGACCTCAGCGGTGACCACGTCGCCGTCCGTGCCGGGGGCCGCCGTCGGCGCGGGCGCCGCGTCGTCGCCGTCGTCGCCGAGGTGCTCGCGCTTCGCCGCGCTCGCGCCCTCCGCCTCCGCCCGCACCGCGTCGAGCGACCCGCCGCCCGCCGCCGTGACCACGGCGGCGACGAGCCCCTCGACGAACGGTGCCGAGCTGAGTTCGACCCGCGGGGCGGGTTCGTCGAGCAACTCCACGGCGAGCTCCGCGCTCATCACCGCGGACCCCAGGTCCATCAGTACGAGCACGCCGTCGTCGCCCGCCACCTCGACGATCGCCTCCGCGACGCGCGCGGCGTCGGTGCCGAAGCCGCCGTCCGGGGTGCCCGCGGCGAGGGCGATGCGCGGCCGTTCGCCGTGCACCATCTCGAGGGCGAGCCCGAGTGCGGCCTCGGCGAGCGCCGCGCTGTGCGAGACGACGACGATGCCGATCACGCGGCGGACCCGGTCGCCGTTGCGAGCGCGTCGAAGAGGTAGGCGGTCGAGGTGGCACCCGGGTCGACGTGGCCGATGCTGCGCTCCCCGAGGTAACTCGCACGCCCCTTACGGGCCTGCAGCGGCTCGGTCGCGTCGCGACCGGCCGCGGCGGCGTCGCGTGCCGCGGCGATCGCCGCCTCGAGACCCTGATCGACGGCCGCGTCGAACGCGTCGAGCGCCGGACCGAGCGCGTCGATCATCGTCTTGTCACCCGGCTCCGCCTTGCCACGGGCGAGCACGCCCTCGAGGCCGGCCCGCAACGCGGCGCCGAGCGCCGCCGCGTCGAGCTCGGTCGCGTCGCCGCCGCTCGCGCCGAAGCGCAGGAAGAACGTGCCGTAGAGCGGCCCGCTCGCCCCGCCGACGGAGCTGACGAGGGTCATGCCCACGGACTTGCCCCACGCGCCGACGGTCTCCGGCGCGGTCTGCTCCAGTTTCTCGACGGCGGACTGCATGCCGCGTGCCATGTTCGACCCGTGGTCGGCGTCGCCGATCGCGGAGTCGAGTTCGGTGAGCGCGGCACGGTGCTCGACCATGAGGTCGCGGAACCGCTGCGTCCAGGCCACGAGGTCCGCGACGGTCAGCGAGGTGCGTGCCATCCGCTCAGACCCCCCAGCGCAATCCGGGAGTGGCGACGGGCGCATCCCACAGCCCGAGCAGCTCGTCATCGGCGCGCAACAGCGTCACCGAGCATCCGGCCATCTCGAGCGAGGTGATGTAGTTGCCGACGAGGCTGCGGGCGACCGTCACCCCCGAGGCCTCGAGGATGCGCTGCACCTCGCCGTACATCAGGTAGAGCTCGAGCAGCGGGGAGCCGCCCATGCCGTTGAGCAGCACGATCGCCGGGGCGCCGGTGAAGTCGTGGTCGGCGAGGATCGGCTCGACCAGCTGCTCGGCGATCTCTCGCGCGCCGGCGAGCGGCACCCGGTGTCGGCCGGGCTCGCCGTGGATGCCGATCCCGATCTCCATCTCGTTCTCGGGCAGGTCGAAGGTCGGCTTGCCCGCGGCGGGCACGATGCAGCTCGTGAGCGCCATGCCCATGGAACGGCCGGATGCGTTGACCCGGGTCGCGAGCTCGGCGAGGGTGTCGAGGTCGCGGCCCTCCTCCGCCGCGGCACCGACGATCTTCTCCAGCAGCACGGTGACGCCGACGCCGCGGCGCCCGGCGGTGTAGAGCGAGTCCTGCACGGCGACGTCGTCGTCGGTGACCACGGAGGCGACGCGCACCCCCGTCTCGGACTCGGCCAGTTCGGCGGCCATCTCGAAGTTCATGACGTCGCCGGTGTAGTTCTTCACGATGTGCAGCACGCCGGCGCCGGAGTCGGCGGTCTTCGTCGCCTCGACCATCTGGTCGGGCGTCGGCGAGGTGAACACCTCACCGGCGCACGCGGCGTCGAGCATCCCGAAGCCGACATACCCGCCGTGCAACGGCTCGTGACCGGATCCGCCGCCCGAGATGAGGGCGACCTTGCCGGGTCGGGTGGGCTCCCGGCGGTAGATGATGCGGTTCTCGTGGTCGACGCGCAGGTCGGGGTGTGCGACCTCGATGCCCACGAGGGCGTCGCGCACGACGCCGTCCGGATCGTTGATGAGCTTCTTCATGCGGGCGCTCTCCTCGTCGAGTCGCGGGCACGCCGGGTCGCGGTGCCCCTCGGGTCGAGGATGCTCCCGCGCCGAGCGCGGTGTCAACGTCGGCGGGGTGAACATCCGTGCAGATGCGGGAAGGGCCCGCACGCGACGCGTGCGGACCCTTCCGTGTCGACCGATCAGAGGGTCGCGAACACCTGACGCATGAGCTCGGCGGTCTCGCTCGGGGTCTTGCCGACCTTGACGCCGGCGGCCTCGAGGGCCTCCTTCTTCGCCTGCGCGGTGCCGGAGGAACCCGACACGATCGCGCCGGCGTGGCCCATCGTCTTGCCCTCCGGCGCGGTGAAGCCCGCGACGTAGGCGACGACCGGCTTGGTGACGTTCGCCTTGATGTATTCGGCGGCGCGTTCCTCGGCGTCGCCGCCGATCTCGCCGATCATCACGATCGCCTGCGTCTCGGGGTCGGCCTCGAACGCGGCGAGCGCGTCGATGTGCGTCGTGCCGATGATCGGGTCGCCGCCGATGCCGACGGCGGTCGAGATGCCGATGTCGCGCAGCTCGAACATCATCTGGTAGGTCAGCGTGCCCGACTTCGACACGAGGCCGATCGGTCCGGGGCCGGTGATCGTCGCGGGGATGATGCCCGCGTTCGACTTGCCGGGGCTGATGACGCCGGGGCAGTTCGGGCCGACGATGCGGGTCGCGCCGCCCTTGGCCTTCGCGTGCGCCCAGAACTGCGCCGAGTCGTGCACCGGGATGCCCTCGGTGATGACGATGGCGAGCGGGATCTCGGCGTCGACCGCCTCGATGACCGCGCTCTTGGCGAAGGCCGGCGGCACGAAGATGACCGACACGTTCGCGCCGGTCTCGCTCATCGCCTCCGCGACGGTGCCGAAGATCGGCAGGGTCTGCCCGCCGATCTCGACCGTGGTGCCCGCCTTGCGCGGGTTGACGCCGCCGACGACGGCCGCGCCGCTCGCGAGCATGCGCGTGGCGTGCTTGGTGCCCTCCGAGCCGGTGAGGCCCTGGACGATGATCTTGCTGTTCTCGTCGAGGAAGATCGACATCGCTGTTCCTAGTCCTTTACTGGTCGGTCTTCGGTCACCGGTGGGCGAGCTCGGCGGCCTTGTCGGCGGCGTCGTCCATGGTGTCGACGACGGTGACGAGCGGGTGCGCGGCCTCGGCGAGGATGCGGCGCCCCTCTTCGACGTTGTTGCCGTCGAGGCGCACGACGAGGGGCTTGGTCGCGGTGTCGCCGAGCTTCTCGAGGGCACCGACGATGCCGTTCGCGACGGCGTCGCAGGCGGTGATGCCGCCGAAGACGTTGACGAAGACGCTCTTCACCTGCGGGTCGTGCAGGATGACGTCGAGGCCGGCGGCCATGACCTCGGCCGAGGCGCCGCCTCCGATGTCGAGGAAGTTGGCGGGCTTGACAGTGCCGTGGTCCTCACCGGCGTAGCTCACGACGTCGAGGGTCGACATGACCAGTCCCGCGCCGTTGCCGATGATGCCGACCTCGCCGTCGAGCTTGACGTAGTTGAGGTCGCTCTCCTTGGCCTTCGCCTCGAGCGGGTCGACCTCGCCCGCGTCGGCGAGCGCCGAGTGGTTCTCGTGACGGAAGTCGGCGTTCTCGTCGAGCGTGACCTTGCCGTCGAGGGCGATGACCTCGCCGCTCTCGGTGAGCACGAGCGGGTTCACCTCGACGAGCGTCGCGTCCTCCTCGATGAAGACCTTCCACAGGCGTTCGAAGACCGGCACGACCTTGGCGCGCACGTCGTCGGGGAACCCGGCGGCCTCGGCGATCTCGTTCGCCTTCGCCTCGTCGATGCCGGTGAGCGGGTCGACCTCGACCCGGGCGAGCGCCTCGGGCTTCTCGACCGCGAGCTGCTCGATCTCCATGCCGCCCTCGACGCTCGTGAGCGACAGGAACGAGCGGTTGGCCCGGTCGAGCAGCACCGAGAAGTAGAACTCCTGGGCGATGCGCGCACCCGCGGCGATCATCACGCGCTTGACGACGTGACCCTTGATGTCGAGGCCGAGGATCTTCTCCGCCGCCTCGAACGCCTCGTCGGGCGAGTGCACGACCTTGACGCCGCCGGCCTTGCCGCGACCTCCGGTCTTGACCTGGGCCTTCACCACGACGGTCCCGCCGAGCTTCTCGGCCGCGGCGCGGGCCTGCTCGGGGGTGTCGGCGGTGAGGCCGGGAAGCACGGGCACGCCGTAGGACTCGAAGAGGTCCCGGGCCTGATACTCGAATAGATCCACGCTGTTCGTCCAATCGCGTGTCGGGGTGTTCAGGGAGGTGTCTCGACACCGAGATAGTTCGATATCGAGAGATTTCGACCGCCCCAAAGCCTACCCGCTACGGCCTGCTCGTCGGCACCGCGTCCAGAACGCTCCCCGCCTTGCCCTGAGCCTGTCGAAGCGCCTGTGCTGAGCCTGTCGAAGCGCCTGTGCTGAGCCTGTCGAAGCGCCTGTGCTGAGCCTGTCGAAGCATCCCTCCGACGATGGACACCGGTACGCCCACGGTGGGATGCGTCGCGCAGGTCGCACCCGCGATGCTGGAGACATGGACGATCCCCGCCCCGGCCCCGAGCAGCTCGCCCGCATCGCGGAGCGGCTCGCGCTGCGCACCGACGACCCCCGCCGGTTCCTGCGCGGCCTCGCCTGGAACTGCGCCCGCATCCGGCCCGGCCTGCTCGGCATCGCCGATCTGGCCTCGGGCGGCGGGAACCGCTTCCGCGGCACCGGCTTCCGTGCGGAGTTCGACGACGGCACGCGCGGCCAGGTGCGGCACTTCGCGGGCGTGGCGGTGGCTCCCGTGCTGCTCGGCGACCGGCTCGCGCGGATCGCGCTGCGCTGGGCGCTACGGGACCCGGACGGCTCGGCCGACGACAACCTCAGCCACGCCGCACTCGCGTTCTCGGCCGCGCTGCGTTCGGGCGGACTTCCCGTGTCGGCCGCGGCGCAGTGGATCCGCGAGAACCTCGCCGCGCACGCCGATCAGCCGGCCGCCGCCCGCTCGTAGGCGGCGCTCGGGATCTGCGTCGCGAGCTTGCCGCCCGAGACGTCGAGCAGCGTGCCGGTCACGTAGCGCGCCGCATCGCTCGCGAGGAAGCACACCGCATCCGCCACCTCCCGCGGGTCGCCCCAGCGGCGCAGCGACAGCGTGTCGAGCAGTCGGTCCTGCGCCTCGGCGGGCAGCTCGGCGAAGCCGTTCATGGCGGTGGGGATCATGCCCGGCGCGTACGCGTTGACGGTGACCCCCCACGGGCCGAGTTCCCCCGCGAGCACCCGGGTGAACTGCACGACGGCCGCCTTCGAGGCGGCGTAGGCGGCGCTGCCGATGCTCGGGACGATCGCGGCGAACGACGCGGCGTTGATGATGCGGCCCGCTCGCTGGCGCTTGAGCTGCGGGATGACCGCACGACACGCGCGGAAGACGCCCGCCACATTGACGTCGAAGCAGCGCGCCCAGGCCTCGTCGTCGAGTTCCTCGACCGTGCCGGTGACATTGATGCCCGCGTTGTTGACGAGCACATCGAGGCGGCCGAAGCGCTCGACCACCTCGGCGACCGCCGCGTCGACGCTCGCCCGGTCGCGCACGTCGCACGCGAGCGCCGCGCCCCGCGGCTCGAACGTTCCGCGGGCGGCGTCGAGGTCGTCCCCCGGGAGGTCGAGCACGATGACCCGCGCGTCCTGTTCGACGAACGTCTCGGCGATGACCCGACCGATGCCGCGTCCCGCTCCCGTCACGACGACCACCCGGTCGGCCAGTTCGAACTGCATGTCGACTCCACTTCCTCGTGAATAGTCATACTATTCAGCACGGATGTCGGGCGACAGCGGATCGAAGGGGTGCACATGACCGGGACGGCGCGAGTGCTGTGGGTGACCGGGGCGGGCAGCGGCATGGGACGCGCCGCCGCGATCGCCGCGGCCCGAGCGGGGTGGCGGGTCGCCCTGAGCGGACGCCGCGCCGAGGCCCTCGCCGAGACGGCCGCCACCGTGCGCGCGGCCGGCGGGGAAGCGCTCGAGCTGCCCCTCGACGTGCGGGACGCGGCCTCCGTGCGCGACGCGCTCGACCGCATCCGCGCCGACTGGGGCGCCGTTCACGACCTCGTGCTGTCCGCGGGACTCAACGATCCCCGCCGCCGCTGGGACGACCAGAGCGTCGACCGGTTCGACGAGATCGTGCAGACGAACCTCGTGGCGGTCGCCCGCGTGGTCGACGCCGCCCTACCCGACCTGCGGGCGTCGCGGGGGACGGTCGTCGTGGTGTCGTCGTACTCCGGATGGCGGTTCTCCCCCGGCGCCGGCGTCGCGTACGGCGCGAGCAAGACGGCGCTCGCGACGCTGTGCGCGACCCTCAACGCCGAAGAGGCGGGCTCGGGGGTGCGGGCCTGCCACCTGTGCCCCGGCGACGTCGACAGCGACTTCCTCGCGATGCGCCCGAACGTGCCCGACGCGGCCTCCCGCTCGCGGATGCTCACCCCCGACGACGTCGCGCGGGCCGTGCACTTCGTGCTCTCGTCGCCCGCCCACGTGCGCATCGACGAACTCGTCATCAGTCCGGTCAGCCAGGCGTGAGCGCGTTCGAGCGCGCGCTCGACGAGCTGGGCTCGGCGATCGTGCGCGGCGAACTCGCCGCCGGCCACGCCACGACCGTCGAGGAGCTCGAGCGGCGCACCGGGTGCTCCCGCGGGGTCGTGCGCGAGACGACGCGCGTGCTCGTCTCGCTCGGGATGCTCTCCGCCCGGCGCCGCGTCGGTCTGCGGGTGCTGCCCGACACGGACTGGGACGTGCTCGATCCGCACGTCATCCGGTGGCGGCTCGCGGCCGACCCGACGCGGGTGCGGCGCGAGCTCGCCGACTTGCGCGGCGCGATCGAACCCCTCGCCGCGCGCCTCGCGGCGACCGAGCGCACGGAAGCGCAGGCGGGAGCGCTGCAGGCTGCCGCCGAGGCTCTCGCCGGAGCGGGCGGCGACGCGGCGCGGTTCCTCGACGCCGACCGCGACTTCCACGACGTGCTGCTCATCGCATCCGGCAACCCGTTCTCGGTGCGCCTCGGCGCGGTGGTGCACGCGGCGCTGCGCGAGCGGGCCGAGCACGAGCGGGCCGGACTCGCCCCGGATGCGGAGGACGTCGCGTTGCACACCCGCGTCGCCGAGGCGGTGCGCGATCGGGATGCGGGCGCCGCCGAGTCCGCCATGCGCGCTCTCGTGATGCGGACGCACCCGGAGCACCCGTCCGAGTAGGGTGGCGCCGTGACGCCCAGGCGAACCGAGCGCGGACTGGACCGGCTCGTGAACTTCTCCGACGCGACGGTGGCGATCGCCATCACGCTGCTCATCCTGCCGCTCGTCGAGGTCGCGTCCGAGTACGACGGCGATCTCGGCCGGCTCGTGGGCGACAACGTGGGCACCTTCCTCGCCTTCGCGATCACGTTCCTCGTGATCGGCCGGTTCTGGGTGCTGCACCACGGTCTGTTCGAGCAGGTGCGGGGGTACACGGGGCGGCTGCTCGAAGCGAACCTGGTGTGGCTCGCGAGCATCGTGTTCCTGCCCTTCGCGGCGAACGTGCTGTCGCACGCCGACGGCGGCCCGGCGGCTCACGGGCCCGTGTACGCGCTCTACATCGGCACGATGATCGTCACGAGCGGATCGACGCTGTGGATGCGCGCGCTGCTCTCCCGCGATCCCGCCCTCGTCGCCGATGACGGGGACGTGCAGGTGCTCCCCGCGGCGGTGGCGGTGATCACGCTCGCGGTCGCGCTCGTGCTCGCCCTGCTCGTGCCGCAGGTGGGCATGCTGTGGCTGCTCCTGCTCGTGCTGGCGGGACCCGCGACGCGGATCCTCCGGCGCCGCTCCCGGCACTCCTGACGCTCCTCCTCCCCAGCGCTGCGGCGGGGCGCGCCATCCCCGGTCCACGCCCCGGCGCGATCGCGGCGGAGCCGCACGCCGCACCCTCGGTGCATGCCGCTGCTGTCGCGCCTCGCCGCCCTGCTCCTGTTGATCTCCGCCCTCGTCGCCGCGCCGGTCGCGGCGTCCGCCGTCGTCTCCACCGGACACGGGCACGGCCACCTCTGGAGCCGCGACGGCGCCTCGTGGCTGGGCTCGTACCGCCTCGCCGACGGGCGACTCGGCTTCTGCCTCCAGGTGGATCGGCCCGTGCCCACCGGGCACGACTACACCGTCGGCGAGCAGCTGCTCGAGGCGTTGACCCCGGACGACGCGGCGCGGCTCGCCTGGATCTCACGCGCCCACGCGGGCTCGGCCGACGCCGACACTGCGGCCGCGGGACAGCTCGCGACGTGGACGCTCACCGGGCTCGGCGGGCGGTCGCCGGAGTGGTACGCGGCTCGGGCGAACGGGTCCGCCTCGCGGGTGGCGCAACTCGCCCGCGACCTGCTCGCCGCGGCGTCCGCGCCGGGCGGCGCGTCCCGCGGCGCCTCCGCCACGCTCACCCTCGACCTCCGCCCCGACGGCACCGGCACGGTGCGGTCGGACCTGCTCGTCGACTGGGTCGCCACCGGGTCCACACCCGCAGCGCCCGCCACGGCGACGGGCACGGTGACGCTCACCGGTGCCGTGTTCGCCGACGGCACGGCGAGCGCCGCCGTGCCGAACGGCTCGACCGTGGAGGTGCGCGCCATCGGATCCCCCGCCGTCCACGAGGTCTCGGCGGAGGTCGCCTACACGGGACTGCCGTTCGGCGCCGCGGTGACCGTCGCGAGAAGCGCCACCGGATCGCAGGACCTCATCGTGGTCAACGAGACGAGCGCGCACGCGTCCGCCCGATCGAGCGCCTCCGTCGTCTCGTCCCTGCCGTTCCAACCGCGCGTGCAGACGCAGACGAGCGCCGCGACGGCCGAGGCCGGGGCGCTCGTGCACGACGTGCTCGAGGTGACGGCGCTACCCGGCGACGGGCTGTCCGACGGATGGGGCGTGTACGAGGCCGCCGACGGCACGCGCGCCCCGGTGCCCGTCACGGTGCGCAGCACGCTGCTCGGCCCCTTCCCGGCCCCGCCCGTGCACGCCGCGCAGGCGCCGCCCGGCGCGCCGGTCGCGTGCGAGGTGGCGACGGAGATCGGCGCGGGGCCCGGTCGGTACACGACACCGGCTTGCGCGCTCCCCGCGACCGGGTACTTCGTCTGGGTCGAGCGCATCTCCCCCGACGACACCCCACCGGACCGCGGGCGCGACCGCGTGCGCCCGTGGGTGTCGGAGTTCGCCGTCGCGAGCGAGATCACCTTCGTGCCCTTCCCTCCGCGCATCGCGACCGTCGCGACGGCGGCACGCGTCGAGCCGGGCGGGTGCGTGGCCGACCACCTCGACGTCACCGGGCTGAACCCGGCGGCCGGAGCACTCGAGGTGACGAGCATCCTGCTCGGCCCGTTCACCGAGCCGCCGACGGTGGGCGCCGAACTCGCCGCCGCGGCACCCGAAGCCGGTCGCGTGTCGACGAGCGTCACCGCGGACGGTCGGCACACGACGACGTGCATCCCGGTGCCGCACCCCGGCCATTACGTCTTCGTCTACGAGTCGCCCGGCGTGACCGATGCGGCCGGCACGACGATCGTGCCGCCGTTCGCCGACCGCCGCGTCCACGCGAGCGAGACCGTGCTCGTCGCCGAGGCCGCTCCGACGCTCGCCGTGACCGGTCCGCTCGCGACCGGAGCCGTGCTCGCCCTCGCCGCATCCCTGCTCGCGACGGGAACGGGTGTCGTCTCCCTCGGCCGCGCCCGCCGTGCAGCGCGGGCGGGTTAGAGTGCGCGGGTGCGGGCGGATGTGCGACAGGTCGCCGGGGAGGGCATCCTCCTCGCCGGGGGCGGCTGCGCGATCCTGCTGCAGGTCGCCGACCCGGTGGTCGCGGCCGGGGTCGCTCGGCACAGCGATTTCGCGGAGCGGCCGATGGCCCGCCTGCGCGGCACCCTGCGGTACGTCTACTCGATCGTGTTCGGAACGACCGCTGCGGCGGATCGCGCCGCTCGCCATGTCGACCGCGCCCATGCGCCGGTGGCGGGGGCGCGCGACCCGCACCGTCAGTTGTGGGTCGCTGCGACCCTGTACGACACGGCCATCCGCATCCACTCCCGCGTCTTCGGGCCGCTCGACGAGGCCTCCGCCGACGAGGTGTACCGGGCGTACGCGGTGCTCGGCACGGCGCTGCAGGTGCCCGCCGAGCTGTGGCCCGCCGATCGCGCCGCGTTCGCCGAGTACTGGCGCGCCACCCTCGCGACACTGCGGGTCGGGGATGACGCCCGCCGGATCGCCCGCGACCTGCTCCACCCGCGGAAGGCGCCGCTCTGGTTGAAAGCCGCGATGCCGCTCGCGCGACTCGTCACCGCGGGGCTCCTTCCCGCCGAGCTGCGCGCCGCGTATGGGCTGCCGTGGTCGGCGCGCCGCGCGCGCCGTTACGAGCGGGCCTTCACCGTCATCACCGCCGTCTACCGGGGCCTCCCCCGCCCTCTGCGCGAGTGGCCGATGCGGCACTACCTCCCGCGCGCGGACCGGGCCTGAATTCCCGCCGTCCCCGGATCGGTCGGCGCTTGCCGTCGCCCGCCCCGAGTGCGACGCTGATCGTGGAGGATCCCATGGACGCGCTCCCCGCCACCGTCGACGACGCTGCGCTCGCCCGCGCGGTGGAACGGAACACGGCCGAGCTGCTGCTGCGCATGGGAGACGTCGGAGGCGGAAGCCGCCGCGACGGCGACGTCGCGTGGACCCTCGGCGGGTCTCCCATCGACTACCACAACGCCGTCGTCGGGGCGGCGCTCGACGCCGCCACGGCGCCCGCCGTCATCCTCGAGAGCCGCGAGACGCTCGCCCGCGCCGGGGTTCCCGGCACCTGGCACGTCGGACCATCGATGCGTCCGACGGATCTTCCCGCCCGCCTCGAGGCTGCGGGGTTCGCACCGGATGGGGAGGAGCCCGGTATGGCGGCGTCGCTCGATCGCGAGCTGACCGCCGACCGCACGGACATCGAGTTCGAACGGGTGCACGACCTCGAGACCCTCGGCGAGTGGGTCGATGCGCTCGGCCGAGGCTTCGGCGAAGGACCCCGCGAAGCCGAGTGGGTGGGCGCGATGTTCGCGCGGCTGGGTCTCGACCGTCCCGACTGGCATCATCTGCTCGCGCGCCGCGACGGTCGCGTCGTCGGCACCGCCACCGTGCTGCTCGCCGCAGGAGTGGCGGGCGTGTATTTCGTGATGACGATGCCCGAAGCGCGCCGGCAGGGCATCGGCGCCGCGATCACGCTCGCGGCGATGCGCGTCGGTCGCGACGCCGGTGCGCACCACGCGGTGCTCACGTCGTCGCCGATGGGTCGCTCCGTCTACGAGTCGGTCGGTTTCCGCGAGGTGTGCACGATCCGACTGCACACCTGGCGCCCGGCGTGACCCGGGCGGACCGATCGGCGGCTACAGCTTCTCGATCGGGGCGATCTTGATCAGCAGCCGCTTGCGTCCGGCCGTGTCGAACAGCACCTCGGCGATCTTCTTCGCGCCCACGCCGGTCACGTCCACCACACGTCCGTCGCCGAAGTCGACGTGCCGGATGCGGTCGCCCGGTTCGAGCGTCAGGTCGCCGTTGTCGCGCACCTGCCCGGTGACCTTGTTCGCCCACTCCGTCTTCGGCTTGGGGGCTGCCGGCATGCCGCCGCCCGACGGCAGCGAGTTGCGGTACGAGAAGCCCTCGCGGCGGGCGTTGAGCGCCCGCGGACGCAGACCGCCGCGGCTCGTCGCGTCGCCGGGCGACTGCTTCCACTCGATCAGCTGGGGCGGGATCTCCTGCAGGTACCGGCTCGGCATCGCGACCGACACGTCGCCGAACGCGGCGCGTGTCATCGCGAGCGACAGGTAGAGCCGCTTCTTCGCGCGGGTGATGCCCACGTAGAACAACCGCCGCTCCTCCGCGGGACCGCCCGGCTCGTTCGCCGACATGCGGTGCGGCAGAAGATCCTCCTCGACACCGGTGATGAACACCGCGTCGTATTCGAGGCCCTTCGCCGTGTGCAGGGTCATGAGCGAGACGGTGCCGCTGGAGTCGTCGAGCTCGTCCGCCGCCGCGACGAGGGCGACCTCGGTGAGGAAGTCGAGCAGCCGTCCACCGGGGTTGTTGCGCTGGAACTCCTTCGTCACCGCGACGAGCTCGTCCACGTTCTCGGCGCGCGCCTCGTCCTGCGGGTCGCGCGACGCGCGCAGTGCCTCGACGTAGCCGGTGCGCTGCAGCAGCGTCGTCAGCACGTCCGGCACCTGGGTCTTCTCGACCGTCGACCCGACCTCGTCGAGGATCTCGGCGAGCCCGGTGATCGCTCCCGTGACCTTCGGCCCGAGGCCGAGCTCGCCGGCGTGCCGCATCGCCTCACGCAGCGACTCGTCGCGCGCATCCGCCCACGACTGCAGCGCCGCCTCGGTGGCCGGGCCGATGCCGCGCTTGGGCACGTTCATGATGCGCCGCAGCGCCATCGGGTCGGCCGGGTTCGCGATGCAGACCAGGTACGCCATGACGTCCTTGATCTCGGCGCGCTCGTAGAACTTCGTGCCGCCGAGCACCCGGTACGGGATGGCCGAGCGGATGAAGATCTCCTCGAGCGCTCGCGTCTGTGAGTTGGTGCGGTAGAACACCGCGATGTCCTTGTAGTCCGTGCCGTTGCGGTGCAGCTCCGTGATCTCGTCGGCCACGAACTGCGCCTCGTCGTGACCGGAGTATCCGGTGTAGCCGACGATCTTCTCGCCCGCGCCGAAGGTCGTGAAGAGGTTCTTGTCCTTGCGGTCGAAGTTGTTCGAGATGACCGCGTTGGCGGCGTCGAGGATGTTCTGCGTCGACCGGTAGTTCTGCTCGAGCAGGATCACCTTGCTGCGCGGGAAGTCCCGCTCGAACTCGACGATGTTGCGGATGTCCGCCCCGCGGAAGGCGTAGATCGACTGGTCGGAGTCGCCCACCACGGTGAGCGACGACTCGTCGAGCGGGGTCTTCGAGATGCGCAACGGCTGCCCGTCGAAGCCGACCGCGCCCTCGAGCAGCTCCATGTCGGGACGCCGCGTCAGCTCGCGGATGAGCGCGTACTGGGCGTGGTTGGTGTCCTGGTACTCGTCGACGAGGATGTGGCGGAACCGCCGCTGGTACAGCGCCGCCACCTGGGGGAACGCGCGGAACAGGTAGACCGTCTGGGCGATCAGGTCGTCGAAGTCGAACGCGTTGGCCCGCTGCAACTCCCGCGTGTACTGGCGGAAGATCTCGAGGAACATCGCCTCGTTCGGGTCGTTGAAGTTCGCCTGCCGGGCGTAGCTCTCGACGTCGGTGAGCTCGTTCTTGAGGCGCGAGATCTTGTTCGCGGCGCTCGAGACGGTGTGACCCATCGTGTCGGCGTCGAGCTCCTTGATGATCCGCTTGATGAGCGCGCGACTGTCGGCCGAGTCGTAGATCGTGAAGCTGCGGGTGAAGCCGAAGTGCTCCGCCTCGCGACGCAGGATGCGCACGCATGCGGAGTGGAAGGTCGAGATCCACATCCCCTCGGCGCGCTGACCGAGCAACTGCTCGACGCGCTCCCGCATCTCCGCCGCGGCCTTGTTCGTGAAGGTGATCGCGAGGATCTGGCTCGGGTACGCCTCACGGTTCTGGATGAGGCTCGCGATGCGGCGTGTGAGCACGCTCGTCTTGCCGGAGCCGGCTCCCGCGACGATGAGCAATGCGGGGCCGCGGTACTCGACGGCCTCGCGCTGCTGCGGATTGAGCCCCTCCAGCAGCCGGTCGCTCGCGTGGGGAGCCGGATCCATGCCGTCGAGAACGTAGGTCATTGCCCTATGAGTGTAGGCGCGCCCTCCGACGCTGGACTTCCGGGATCCGGATGCGGCGGTCAGCCCTCGTCGCGGGCGGCGACCGCGAGGTCGGGCTGGTCGGCGAAGATGCCGTCGACCCCCGTCTCGGCGAGCGCGCGGTACGCCGCGGCCCAGTCGCCGATGCGTCCGGGGCGCGACCCGATGCGGAGGTTGCGCGGCAGGAACTGGTTCTCGCCCCGGAAGGTCCAGACGAAGGTGCTCAACCCCGCCGATCGGGCCCGCTCGATGACGTCGGTCGTGCCGGTCAAGTTTCCCGCCGCATCCGTGCGCAGTACGAGGGAGCGGGAGACGCTCACCCCGTCGACCTCGCCGGCGAGCTTCTGCAGCCCTGAGTCGGTGAGGTGCGCGGCGTAGCTGCGCGCCCGCGCCCCGTGGGCCGAGACGAGGTCGGGCGGGGCGCCTTGCGATTCGACGAGATACACGTAGCGACCGGTCACCCCGCGCTCGCGGATCCGCCCGAGCACCGTCTGCTCGAACGACTCGACGATGAGGTTGTCGTCGGTGGCCCATCCCTCGACCTCGGCGGCGAACAGTTCGTCGAGCGGCAGCCCGATCGAGGAGAAGTAGGTGGCGTGCTTGATCTCGGCCACCATGGCGACCTGACGGCGCAACCGGTCCGCTCCATCGTCGAGGATCTCCATGAGGTCGCGCAGGCGCAGCACACCGTACCGACCGTCGAAGGTCGCACTCGTGCGCCGCAGCTTGGGCAGCCGTTCGACGGCACGCAGGGTGCGCAGCTCGTCCCACGTGAAGTCCTCGGTGAACCAGCCGGTGATCCGCCGACCATCGATGGTCTTCGTCGTGCGGCGATCCGCGAACTCGGTGCGTCGCGCGACATCGGTGGTGCCCGAGATCTCGTTCTCGTGCCGCAGCACGAGCACCCCGTCGCGGGTGGCCACGATGTCCGGCTCGATGGCGTCGGCGCCGAGGGCGACGGCGAGCTCGTATGCGGCGCGGGTGTGCTCGGGGCGGTATCCGCTGGCTCCACGGTGGGCGATGACGAGCGGATGCGGCTGGCTGCTCACGCGGTCACCTTACGGGGCGACGGTGAACGGGAATGCACGGGATGACGGCAATACACTGGTCGACCATGGCCGGGTGCGAGAACTGCGGTGCGCAACTGGCGCCCGAATGGAAGTTCTGCATCTACTGCGGCGAGCGGGTGGTGCGTGACGTGCCGGGCGCGATCCGGCCCGACGGCGCCGCCCCCGTACCGGCCCGTCGGGTGAGCCCGGGGCTCGTCTTCGGCCTCATCATGCTCGGGCTCGGCGTGACGCTCGCGATCGCGGCGGTGCTCATGTTCACCGTCGGGAACGTCGCCTGAGACATGGCCGGCTGGAGGGAACCGGCCTCGCGCCTGCCGCTGCGGTGGGGCACCTACCGCGGCCGGTACCTCGCCGGGCTCGTGCTCATCGCCGGCGGCATCCTGCATCTGCAGTCGTCGACGACGCATCTGCTGCTGCCGTTGCTCGTGGGCACGACCGCGCACGTGATCGGCTGGTGGATCCTGCCCGGCCGCGGGGTGCCGCGGCTCATGGTCGTGCTGCCGTGCTGCGTGGCGCAGTGGCTGCTGCTCACCGGGCCGCAGTCCACGTGGGTGCTCGCGGTGCCGTTCCTCGCCTGGTTGTGGGTGCGCGGTCGGCCGCTCTTGAGCGTGCCGACGGTGCTCATCGTCGTGCTCACGGGCGTGGCGGTGGCGCAGGGGCTGCACGAGTACTCGTCGATGTGGATCGCGATCTCGATCACGGGCGCCTCGCTCGTCGTCGCGGCGTGGGCCGCGCGATGGATCGCCGTGCGGGTGCCGGTGCGCCTTCGGCGAACACGGCGCGATCGTCGGTATGACCGGGCGAATCCTCAGCGCTGAACCATAGACTGACACCCGAGTTCAGACCGCGATCACACAGAGGAATCACATGGCCGGCTCCAACCCCGCATTCTCCAGCTCTCCCGCCTTCAGTTCGAACCCGCAGACGGCGGCGCAGTTGCGCTCCACCGCGCCGCAGATGAGCGCCGAGCAGCTCGACGAGCTGTACGGTCGCCCGGCGGCGTCGCCGGTCGAGACCGATCGGATGACCTACGAGGACACGATCGTCAAGACGGTCGTCTCGTTCGCCGTCCTGCTCGCCGGCGCGGCGGTCGGCTGGATCGTCCCGGTGCTCGCGCTGCCCGCGGCCCTCATCGGCTTCGTGCTGGCGCTCGTCAACATCTTCAAGAAGAAGCCGTCTCCGGCGCTCGTGCTGTCGTACGCGGTGTTCGAGGGCATCTTCGTCGGCGGCATCTCGTACACGTTCTCCCAGATGTACGACGGCATCGTCACGCAGGCGCTGCTCGGAACCCTCGGTGTCGTGGGCGTCACCCTCGCGCTGTTCGCGAGCGGCAAGGTGCGTGCGAGCAAGCGCGCGACGAAGATCTTCCTCGTCGCGATGATCGGCTACGCGGCGTTCTCGCTCGTCAACATGGGCCTCATGCTCTTCGGCGTGACCGACACCCAGTTCGGCCTGCGCGACGTGACCTTCATGGGCATCCCGCTCGGCGCGATCATCGGCGTCGTCGTGGTGCTGCTCGCGGCGTACTCGCTCGTGCTCGACTTCGACAACGTCAAGACCGGTGTGGAGCGCGGTGCCCCGCGCATCTACGGCTGGACCGCCGCGTTCGGCATCATGGTCACCGTCGTCTGGCTGTACCTCGAGATCCTGCGACTCATCGCGATCTTCCGCAGCGAGTGATCCCCGCTTCGACATGAGAAGGGCCGCCCCTCGGGGCGGCCCTTCTTCGTTGCGCGAGTCAGCCCTGAGTGGCCTGCACGACGCGCATCGGCAAGCGGTGCACGATCTCGCGGTCGACGGTGAGCACCCACGAGTAGCCGCCGGCGCGCGCGAGGCGCAGGTCGTTGATGGTGAAGGTGATCGGATGCGCGAGGTCGTCACCGGGTCGCTGCAGCGGTCCGCGGGTGGCGGTGAAGCGGTGCCCGATCATGCCGATGACGCTCGATCCGTCTCCGGCACCGTTCCGCCCGAGCGGCACCGGTTGCCCGTCCTCGGTCTCGAGGCGCACGGCGACCTCGTGCTCGATGTCGGTGTCGTTCCATCCGACGTGCACGATCACCCCGATCGCGACGCGGGAGTGCACCGCGGGGAACGAGGTCGCGCCGATGGTGTCCCATCCCGCTCCGAGCACGTACAGCTTGCCGTTGAGCGCCTCCGCGGAATCCGCGAGGAACGCCGTGATGCGGACCGTCATGCCCTCACTCTCTCACGCCCCCGTCACCGGTGAGCGGGATGCGGCGATGGCGCGACTCGCGAGTTTCGATGAGAAAGGGACGACCGAAGGCCGCCCCTTTCTCATCGATGTCTGAGCTGGAGCGGCATCGCCGCATCCCGCTCACACCCCGGACGAACTCACTCCCATTCGATCGTCCCCGGCGGCTTCGACGTGACGTCGAGCACGACCCGGTTGACGCCGGGCACCTGGTTGGTGATCCGGTTGGAGATGCGCGCGAGCACCTCGTAGGGCAGGCGCGTCCAGTCGGCGGTCATGGCGTCTTCGCTCGAGACGGGGCGCAGCACGATGGGGTGACCGTAGGTGCGGCCGTCGCCCTGCACTCCCACGGAGCGCACGTCGGCGAGCAGCACGACCGGGCACTGCCAGATCTCCTCGTCGAGTCCCGCGGCGGTGAGTTCGTCGCGCGCGATCTGGTCGGCCTGGCGCAGCAGGTCGAGACGCTCGCGGGTGACCTCGCCGATGATGCGGATGCCGAGGCCGGGTCCGGGGAACGGCTGACGGCCGACGATGACCTCGGGCAGGCCGAGTTCGCGGCCGATGGCGCGCACCTCGTCCTTGAACAGGGTGCGCAGCGGCTCGACGAGTTCGAACTCGAGGTCTTCGGGGAGCCCGCCCACGTTGTGGTGGCTCTTGATGTTGGCGGTGCCGCTGCCGCCGCCGGACTCGACGACGTCGGGGTAGAGGGTGCCCTGCACGAGGAACTTGACCGGCTCGCCGCCTTCGGCCTTCGCCTCGAGCACGAGGGCCTCGGCCGCGTTCTCGAAGGTGCGGATGAACTCGCGCCCGATGATCTTGCGCTTCTGCTCCGGGTCGGTCACCCCGGCAAGCGCGTCGAGGAACTGCTGTTCCGCGTCGACCGTGATGAGCCGCACGCCGGTGGAGGCGACGTAGTCGTTCTCGACCTGTTCGCGCTCGCCCGCCCGCAGCAGGCCGTGGTCGACGAAGACACACGTGAGCTGGTCACCGACGGCCTTGTGCACGAGCGCGGCCGCGACGGCGGAGTCGACACCGCCGGAGAGACCGCAGATGACCCGCGCGTCGCCGATCTGCTCGCGGATGCGCTCCACCTGCTCCGCGATCACGCTGCCGCTGTTCCACTCGGCGGGGATCCCGGCGGCGCGGTGCAGGAAGTTCTCGAGCACCTGCTGCCCGAAGGTGGAGTGCTTGACCTCGGGGTGCCACTGCACGCCGTACATCCGCTTCTCGTCGCTCGCGAACGCGGCGACGGGGGTGGAGTCGGTCGAGGCGAGCACGTCGAAGCCGTCCGGGGCTTTCGCGACGGAGTCGCCGTGGCTCATCCACACGGTCTGCGCCTCGGGCTGCCCGGAGAGCAGGCTGCCGCCGTCGCCCGAGAGCGTGACGTCGGTCGAGCCGTACTCTCGCAGTCCCGTGTTGGCGACCTCGCCGCCGAGCTGCTGCGCCATCACCTGGAAGCCGTAGCAGATGCCGAGCACGGGCACTCCGAGCTGCAGCACCTGCGGGTCGAGCGTCGGAGATCCGGGCTCGTACACGCTCGACGGTCCACCGCTCAGCACGATGCCGACCGGGTTCTTCGCGGCGATCTCCTCGGCGGTGACCGTGTGCGGCACGATCTCGGAGTAGACGTTCGCTTCGCGTACGCGTCGGGCGATCAGTTGCGCGTACTGCGCGCCGAAATCGACGACGAGTACCGGGCGCTGCTCGGTCTCGGTCACGGGGCCACCTCCACGGTCGGGGTCTGGAGCGCGGCGAGCTGGTCGCGCACGATTCGGGTGATCCTCGCTTCGACGATGAAGGAGAGGAACGGCACGACGCCGCCGGCGGCCATGAGCAGCAGGCGGATCAGGTTCCAGCGCATGAGCGTCCAGACGCGGAAGCTCGAGATGAGGTACACGACGTAGAACCAGCCGTGCACGATGAGGATGCCGATGGAGAGGTTGACGCCGTCGCCGGTGCTCTCGAGCCCCTCCGGTCCTTCGAGCACGGGCTCGAGGCTGAGCAGCCCGCCGCTGCCGAAGGCGAACAGCTCGAGGTGGGCGACGTACTTGAGCAGCATCTCGGCGACGAGCAGCAGCAGCATCACGCCGGTGATGTACGAGCAGACCTGGTAGAACTTCAGCGCGCTCCGGATGCGAGGGAACGTCTCGGGCTTCGGAGCGAGCGTCATGCGTCGATTTTACCGGCCGCCGGGGTGGCCGCCTGCGCGGCGAGGTCGCGCTCCTTCTCCCACTGGTCGCGCACGAGGCGGTACCAGAGGTAGACGGCGAACCCGGCGAAGACGACCCACTCGACCGCGTAGAAGATGTTGAGCCAGTTGAGGGTCACTTCGGCTTCGGGCACCGGCGAGTGGATGGGCTGCAGCGGGTCGACCGCACCGTCGGCGACGATGTACCCGGAGTACGCGGGTGCCGGCACCTCAGCCCAGCGGTTGACGAGTTCCGCCGGCGACACGGCGGTGAGCTCGCCGGCCTCGAGATCCGACTCGGTGGGGGCGTCGCCCGGCAGGTAGCGTCCGACGATCTCCCGCTGCCGCGGGGCGCCGTCGAGCGCGTCGCGCGCGCTCTCGATGTCGTCGAGCTCCGGCGACCAGCCGAGCGCGACGGCGACGGATGCCGTGTCGTCGTCGCTCACGAGGTGCCCGACGAGCCAGTAGCCGCGTTCGCCCTCGTCGATCCGGCCGCTGTGCACGGTGTAGTCGCCCGGCTGGAGCGTGCCCGTCACCTCGACGACCTGGCTCGCCTGCGTCTCGGTGACGGCGGTGCCCGGTCGTGCGACGTCCGCGAGCGGTCGGGGCGTCTCGGTGTCGCGTTGCACGACGGTGGCGCCTTCGACGCTCCGTTCGATCTGCCACTGCCCCAGGGCGGCGAACCCACCGGCGACCGCGAGGGCGAGCAGCAGGGCGCCGATCCACGCCGGCCGGCGGGCGACGCTCCAGACGGAGGCGGGCGCGACGGTCATCAGTACTCCGGATCCCGGCGGCGCTCGGGGGTCTCGGCGGGTTGATCGGTGCGCTGCATCGCCTCGTCGACGAGCCGGTCGAGTTCGGCGCGCTCGTCGGAGGGGACCGGGACCGCCTGTTCGCCGTCGTCGGTGTCGGTGTCGGTGTCGGTGTCGGTGTCGATCTCGGCGCTCAGCTCGGCGAGTTCGCGGTCACGCTGGGCGGCGAGCTCCAGCCGTCGGGCCCGTTCCTGCTTGCGTCGGGTGCCGAGCACGAACGATCCGATGCGTTCGGAGTTGGTCGCGAGGATGGGTCCGACGACGGCCATGATGAGCACGTAGAGACCGGCGAACGGCAGGATGCGGTCGTCGAGTCCGGCCGAGATGCTGAGGGTCGCGAGGATGAGCGCGAACTCGCCGCGGTTGACGAGGATGCCCGCGGTGTTGATGCCCGCCTGCGGTCCGAGCTTGTTGAGCCAGGAGACGAACTGACCCGCCGCGATGTTGAGCACGATCGTCATGCCGACGGCCGCGAGTACGGGCCAGAGCACCGCACCGAAGGCGCTCTGGTCGAGGGAGAGCCCGAAGTTGAGGAAGAAGAAGGCGCCGAAGACGTCGCGCAGGGGAACCGCGAACTGCTCGACCCGGGCGCGGTACCGGCTGGCTCCGAGCACGAGTCCGATGAGGAAGGCGCCGATCGCATCCGTGACGCCGAGGAGCTCGCCGATGCCGCCGAAGGCGATCGCGAGACCGAAGAAGAGGATCGTGAACAGCTCGTCGTCGCGCGTGCGCAGCAGGCGCGAGACCACCCGTCCGCCCCAGCGTGCGATCGAGAACATGAGCACGAGGAACAGGAACGAGATGCCCAGGCGCGTGATCACCGGCCACGGCTCGGTCTCGCCGCTCAGCACGACCGAGACGATGGCGAGGTAGATCGCGATGAAGATGTCCTCGACGACGGTGACGCCCAGGATCATCGGCGTCTCGCGGTTGGCGAGCCGCCCGAGTTCGATGAGCAGCTTGGTGACGATGGCGCTCGACGAGGTCGCCGTCATGCCGGCGATGACGAGCGCCTCGCGGGTGCCCCAGCCCACCATGAAGCCGAAGACGAATCCGACGCTCATGTTGATGAGCACGTACCCGCCGCCGCTCAGGATGAGCCGCCACGCGTTGCCGAAGAACTCCTCCTGGTCGAACTCGAGTCCGAGGTTGAACAGCAGCAGGATGAGCCCGAACAGGGCGATGAGTTCGACGTTCTCCGACTCGAAGCTGAGCGGGAACCAGCCGGTGTGCGGGCTCGCGATGAAGCCGACGATCATGTAGATCGGGATCGAGGGCAGGCCGATCAGTTTGCCGAGCCGCCCGAGCACGTAGGCGATGACGAACAGCGCGCCGAGGACGACGAGCTCCTCGCCGTGGTGCACCGGTTACGCCCCGGTGGGCGCGTCCGCGGGCGCCTTCGGCCGGATCTCTCCTGTGCGGTAGAACGAGAACGCCTTCGCGACCTTCTCGGGCGAGCCGGCGACGACGAGCGTGTCGCCGGGGAACACCTTGAAGTCGTCGGCGGGCGCCGGGTTGGTCACGTCGTTGCGTACGACGGCGACGACGGCGACGCCGATGACGCCGTGCGCGCCGAGGTCGCCGAGCGGCTGACCGGCGATGTGGTCTTCGTAGTCGACCGAGAACCAGTCGATCGAGAGGCCGGGCACCTGTTCGAGGCTCGAGAGCGACTCGGTGATCTGCGTGCCGCCGAGCAGCTCCGCGAGCGTGCGTGCCTCATCCTCGGCGAGCCGCACCGTGACCTTGGTGTTCTGCGCCTCCGGCGAGTCGTCGTAGTCGGCGAATGCGACGAGGTCGCTCGCGCCGGAGCGGTGGGTGATGACGCCGACCTTGCCGCCGTCGTCGGTGCGGAAGGTGTGCAGCACACCGACGCCCGGCAGTTTCACGCGCCGAACATCGACCATGGACCAGCACCTCCGTCTGTGGGTATGACCCCAGTTTACGCGCGCGTCGGCGCGCCGACGCCGTCGTTCGCTGAGGGCGCGAGGAGGCTCGGGCTCAGTCGAGGCGCTTGGTCTCCTCCGGACGCACCATCTCGTCGCCCGAGTCGATCCGTGCGAGCAGGGCGTCGAACTCCTCGGTGCTGAGGTCGAGCTTCTGGTCTCGCACGCGCTGTTCGAGCAGTCGCCGGGCGCCCTCGCCGGGGCGCGCCTGCAGGTCGTTGCGGATCTGCACGAGGATGCCCTCGATGCGCTCCGGCTGCTCGGCCTCGGTGCTGCCGGCCTGCATCGGCTCGTCCTGGGTGGCCATGTGTACTCCTCGTTCGGATTCTCGGGTGCTGCGGTTCAGGGGATGGCGATGATGTCGGGCGCCTCGAGCCGGGCCCGGTCGGCGGACTCGTCGTCCGGCTGCTGCTGACTCGCCCGTTCGGCGGCGACGCGCTTGAGGTAGTGGTTGACCTCCCGGTCGACGCGCGCGTCGTCCCAGCCGAGCGCGTCGGCCATGAGCCGCGCGGCGACGGGCGCGGCGGAGACGCCGCGATCCCACGCCTCGATCGAGATGCGGGTGCGCCGCGCGAGCACGTCCTCGAGGTGCATCGCCCCCTCGTGAGTCGCGGCGTAGACGACCTCGGCCTGGATGTAGTCGTCGGCTCCCGGCAGCGGTTCCTGCAGTTCGGGGCGCTTCCGGATGAGGTCGAGCAGTTCGTCGGTCATGACCCCGTAGCGATTGAGCAGGTGCTCGATGCGCACGGGGTGCACTCCGAAGGCCGAAGCGATCTTCGCGCGCTTGTTCCACGCGGCCTGGTAGCCCTCCGCCCCGAGCAGCGCGATGTCCTGCGTCACACTCGGCGGCACCTTCGCGTCGAGCGCCGCCGCGGCAGCGTCGATCGCGTCCCTCGCCATGACGCGGTAGGTGGTCCACTTGCCGCCGGCGACCACGACGAGGCCGGGAACGGTGTGGGCGACGATGTGCTCGCGGCTGAGCTTCGAGGTCTGATCCGACTCGCCGGCGAGCAGGGGGCGCAGGCCCGCGTAGACGCCCTCGACGTCCTCGCGGGTGAGCGGAACGGCGAGCACCTCGTTGACCCGCTCGAGCAGGTAGTCGATGTCGGCGGCCGTCGCGGCGGGATGCGCCTTGTCGAGATTCCAGTCGGTGTCCGTCGTGCCGATGAGCCAATGCCGCCCCCACGGGATGACGAAGAGCACGCTCTTCTCGGTGCGCAGCAGCAGGCCGACCTTCGATTGGAATCGGTCACGGGGCACGACGAGGTGGATGCCCTTCGAGGCGCGCACCTTGAACTGACCGCGCTCCCCCACCATCGACTGGGTGTCGTCGGTCCACACGCCGGTCGCGTTGACGACCTGCTTCGCGCGGATCTCGAACTCCTCGCCGCTCTCGAGGTCTCGGGCCCGCACGCCGACGACCCGCTCGCCGACCTTGACGAACCCGTCGACGCGCACCCGGCTCGCGACGTGGGCGCCGTAGGCGCTCGCCGTGCGGGCGAGGGTGGAGACGTAGCGGGCGTCGTCGACCTGGGCGTCGTAGTAGACGAGCCCGCCGACGTACGCGTCGGACTTGAGGCTCGGGGCGGCGCGCAGCAGCTGACGCCGGGTGAGGTGACGGTGGTGGGGCACGCCGGGCGGGCGTCCGCCGCTGTAGCTGAAGAGGTCGTAGAGCGTCATGCCGGCGCCGATGTAGAAGCGCTCGATGAGCGGCTTCGTCAGGGGGTAGAGGAATCGCACGGGCTTCACGAGGTGCGGCGCGATCCGCTGCAGCAGGAGCCCGCGCTCGATGAGCGCTTCCCGCACGAGCCGGAAGTCGAGCTGCTCGAGGTAGCGGATGCCGCCGTGCACGAGCTTCGACGAGCGGCTCGAGGTTCCCGAGCCCCAGTCGCGCGCCTCCACCATGCCCGTGCGCAATCCGCGGGTGACCGCGTCGAGTGCGGAACCGGTGCCGACGATGCCGCCGCCGATGACGAGCACGTCGAGTTCCTTCTCGCGCATCGATGCGATGGCGGCGGCCCGTTCCTCCGGACCGAGCCTGGTTGACCTGCTGACCGAGTTTGCCTCCGACATGACTGCCTCCCGGCGCGAGCCTAGGGATGGCGCCTGAACGTCAGGTGGACTTTTACCGGATGCGCCTCGTGCGACCCCGGCGAGCGGGGTGGACGCGCACGGTGCGGGGCTACCGTGGATCCGTGACGGACGGAGACGGCGCGACCCGGACGGTCTACACGATCGGCCACTCGACCCGCTCGCCCGACGAGTTCGTCGAGGCGTTGCGGCAGCACGGCGTCCAGGTGGTGGCGGATGTGCGGGCGGTGCCCGGGTCGCGGCGGAACCCGCAGTTCGGACCCGAGGAGTTGCCGCGCTCGCTCGCCGAGGCCGGGATCGACTACGTCGCCTTCACGGAGCAACTCGACGGTCGGCGTTACTCGCGCGTCGGCGAGCCGACCGTGAACGGGGCGTGGCGCAACCACAGCTTCCGCAGCTACGCCGACTACATGCAGACGCCGGGGTTCGCCCGGGGCGTCGACGCCCTGCTGGAACTCGCCGACGCGAGACGTGTCGCGATGATGTGCGCGGAGGCGGTGCCGTGGCGCTGCCATCGCTCGCTCATCGGTGACGCCCTCGTGGCCCGAGGTGTGCCGGTCGCCGACATCATGACCGCGACCGCCAGCCGACCGCACGAGCTCCGGTCGTTCGCGCGCGTCGACGGGCACCGCGTCTGGTACCCGCCCGAGTAGGGCGGTGCCCGCTGGAGTAGCGGCGCGGGTCAGTGCGGCAGGTAGGGCGCGATGACGACCTCGACGCGCTGGAACTCCTTGAGGTCGGAGTAGCCGGTCGTCGCCATCGAGCGGCGCAGCGCACCGATGAGGTTCACGCGTCCGTCGGGCGCCGACGAGGGGCCGTGCAGGATCTGCTGCAGCGGGGCGAGCGTGCCGACCTCGACGCGGTTGCCGCGGGGCAACTCGGCGTGGTGCGCCTCGGGTCCCCAGTGGTAGCCGCCGCCCGGGGCGTCCGTCGCCCGTGCGAGCGCGGAACCGAGCATCACGGCGTCGGCGCCGACCGAGATCGCCTTGACGATGTCGCCGCTCGTGCCGAGACCGCCGTCGGCGATGACGTGCACGTAGCGGCCTCCCGACTCGTCGAGGTAGTCGCGGCGTGCACCGGCGACATCCGCGAGAGCGGTCGCCATCGGCGCGTGGATGCCGAGGCTCGCCCGCGTGGTCGAGGCCGCGCCGCCGCCGAAGCCGACGAGCACGCCCGCCGCTCCGGTGCGCATGAGGTGCAGGGCGGCCGTGTAGGTGGCCGCGCCGCCCACGATGACGGGCACGTCGAGTTCGTAGATGAACCGCTTGAGGTTGAGCGGCTCGGTCGTCTTCGACACGTGCTCGGCGCTCACGGTCGTGCCGCGGATGACGAAGAGGTCGACGCCGGCGTCGACGACGGTCTTGTAGTGCTCCTGCGTGCGCTGCGGGCTGAGGGCGCCCGCGACCGGCACGCCGGCGGCGCGGATCTCGGCGATCCGTCCCTTGATCAGCTCCGGCTTGATCGGCTCGGAGTAGAGCTCCTGCATCCGCTTGGTGGCGCGGTCGGCCGGCAGGGAACGGATCTCGGCGAGCGCCGCCTCCGCGTCGTCGTACCGCGTCCACAGTCCCTCGAGGTCGAGCACGCCGAGCCCGCCCATCCGGCCGAGGGCGATCGCGGTCGCGGGCGACACGACGGAGTCCATGGGCGCGGCGAGCACCGGGATGTCGAAGGTGAAGGCGTCGATCGTCCAGGTCACCGACACGTCCTGCGGGTCACGCGTGCGCCGGCTCGGCACGATCGCGATGTCGTCGAACGCGTAGGCGCGACGGGCGCGCTTGGCGCGGCCGATCTCGATGTCACTCACCGGGACAGCCTACCGGCGACCCGCATCCGAACGCCGGTCGCCCACAGCGCAGACCGTTCGCCCGCGACGTGCGGCGTCGGTGGGTGAGGATGGGCTCATGCTCAGCGCCGATCCGATCGAGTCCCTGCGCCGCCGCACGAGCGAGAAGTGGACGACGTACCCCGCCGACGTGCTGCCGCTCTTCGTCGCCGAGATGGACTACCCCCTCGCTCCGCCGATCATCGCCGCGGTGACCGAGCGGATCACCGCGTCGGACACCGGGTACGTCGGCTCCCCCGGTCCCCTCGCTCCGGCGTTCGCCGGGTTCGCGGCGCGCCGGTGGGGCTGGGAGGTCGACGAGGCCGGGCTGCGCACGGCGACGGACGTGAGCGTCGGCATCGTCGAGACGCTGCGGCAGGCGATCCGGCCGGGCGACCGTGTCGTGATCACTCCTCCCGTGTATCCGCCCTTCTTCGACCTCGTGCCGGAGGCGGGCGGCGTCGTCGAGAAGGTGCCGCTCGTCGACGGCGGCGACGGGTGGGCGCTCGACCTCGACGGGATCGAGCGGGCCCTCGCCGCCGGGGCGCGGGCGGTGCTGCTGTGCAACCCGCACAATCCGCTCGGGCTCGTGCACCCGCGCGAGCACCTCGAGCGGCTCGCCGAGCTCGCCGCCGAGCACGACGCGACGATCGTGAGCGACGAGATCCACGGGGCCCTCGTGCACACCGATGCGCGCTTCATCCCGTTCCTGTCGGTGTCGGATGCCGCGCGGCGGCACGGCGTGACGATCACCTCGGCGAGCAAGGCGTGGAACGTCGCCGGCCTCAAGTGCGCACTCATGGTCGGGGCATCCGACCGCACCGTGGCCCTGTTCGAGCGGATGCCCGAAGAGGTCGGCTACCGCGCGAGCATCCTCGGGCTGCACGCGAACGCCGCCGCGTTCGGCGAGGGCGACGCCTGGCTCGACGACGCCCTCGCGGCGATCGAGCACAACCGGCGACTGCTCGCCACGCTCCTCGAGGAGCACCTCCCCGGCGTGCGCTATCGGCAGCCGCGGGCGAGCTACCTCGCGTGGCTGGATTTCCGTCAGGCGGAGGGATGGGGCGCCGACCCGAGCGTCCGCGCGCTCGAGCGGGGTCGGGTCGCGCTCAACCCCGGTCCCACCTTCGGCGAGCAGGGCCGCGGTCACGCGCGGCTCAACCTCGCGTGCTCCCCCGAGGTGCTCACCGAGGCGATCGAGCGCCTCGCCCGCTGACCGCTGTCGTGGTCCGCTGGTCGAGGAGGCCGTTCACGGCCGTATCGAGACCTCCTTCCGGCACACCCGCGTCCGCGGAATGGAGGTCTCGATACGGCGGGCTCCGCCGCGCCTACTCGACCAGCGGTGACGTCAGCGGGCGCGCTGCGGGCGACGTGCCACGAGCAGCGCGCCGAGGGCGAGCACCCCGAGCCCGACGACGCCGAGCGCGACGGCGGACCCGTCGACACCCGTCTCGGGGAGGGTCGGCGCGCCGCCGGCGGGGACCGCCGCGGTGCCGATCGTCACGGTCTGCTGGAGCGCGTTGAGACCGGTCGCGGCGTCCCACGTTCCGACGTTCGCGAGCTGGATCGCGAAGCGCGGGTCATCCGCGGTGGCCTCGTCCGCCGACGGCAGCGCGAGCGACGCGGTGTACGTGCCGGCCGGGATGCCGTCGAGCGACGCGGTGATCGTGGAGGTCGTGCCGGGCAGCCAGGTGCGGGCGTCGCCGTTCGAGAACGGCACCTCGAACCGGCCGGCCGCGCCCTCGAGCACGAGATACGCGGAGCGCGGCGTGTAGGGGGCGGCCCAGCCGTCGTTGCGCACATCGACCGACACGGTGGTCGCGCCCGCCGCATCCGCCTGCACGGTGCTGCTCGTCGCGACGAAGCGGTAGCCGAGGCGCATCGCGGTCTCGTCGATGCCGGCCTGACCCCAGCTGTCGAGCACGTCCTGGTTGTAGTCGCGGTTGAGGTAGCTGTAGTGGTAGCGCGCGAGTTCCGCGGAGGCGCTCGGCCACTCCGAGCGCGGCGGGTTCACGTTGCAGGTCTCGCCGCCGACCGGCACGTAGAGGCTGTCGGCCTCGAGGTACTGCTGGTCGAGCTCGATCGGGTCGGAGAGGAAGGTGCCCCAGTCGTCGGGCGCGGCGAGCAGGCAGTCGTTGTGGTGACCGATGCGGGCGATGTCGCTCTCGGTGTACGCCTGCGCCGGGTCGATGGCGCCCTCGGCGCCGGTCGGCACGTCGAGGGTGCGCTGCTTGGTGAGCATGGTGCGCACCTGCACCGAGCGGTCCGTCGGCAGCGCATCGAGCAACGCCTGCACGACCGCGGCCCGGTTCGCCCAGTCCTCGTCGGTGACGACGCCGGGGTTCGCCGGGTCGGCGACGAAGTGGTCGGTGTAGTAGCCCTCGCCCCACAGCCCGATGAACCCGTTCTGCACGACGGGGATGACATCCGAGTTGGCGCGCAGGATGGGGGTGAGCTGCTCGATGTGCGCGAGCACGACCTCGAGCGGCGCGTCGCCGTAGGGCGGCTCGTACGGCCAGGCGCCGCCCTGCACGTACGCGAACCGTGTGATCACGGAGACGCCGGCCGCGCGGGCGGTGTCGTAGTCCGCCTGCACGAGGGCGAGGAACTCCGGGTCGAGGGTCGGGGTCGCGGCGAACTTCTCGAGGTAGAACACCCGCAGGATCTGCGTGATGCCCTCCTCGCGGAAGCCCTCGAGCGTCGCCTGGTCCAGCGGCACATAGCCCGAGTTGTCGGCACGGTAGTGCGTCTCGGTGTGGTGGTAGAACCCGCGCTGCGGGTTGGCGATGATCGCGTCGCTCGCCTCGTACGTCACCGTCGTGGATGTCGCGGGGGCGGCGACCGCGGGGGCGGCGGCGCCGAGCGCGACGAGTCCGGCGACGGCCGCCGCGGTCAGGGGCAGGGTGGATCTCGACTTCATTGTGGGTCTCCGTATCCGAACAGGGAGGGGCTACTTCAGTCCGCTCGACGCGAGTCCGTCGATGACGCGGCGCTGCAGGACGATGAACATGATGAGCACCGGCGCCATGGCGAGCAGACTCGCAGCCATCACGACGGGGTAGTCGGTCGTGCGGTCGCCGATGAGCGTCGCGAGACCGGCGGAGAGCGGCATCCGGTCGCTGAAGGTCGTCACGACGAGCGGCCACAGCAGCTCGTTCCACGACCACAGCACGGTCGTGATCGCGAGCACGCTGATCGTGGGTCGCGCGAGCGGCAGCATCACCTTCCAGAAGATCTGGAACGGGTTGGCGCCGTCGAGGCGCGCCGCCTCCTCCAACTCGTTCGGCATCGCGAGGAACGCCGTGCGCATGAGGAACGTGCCGAAGGCGCTGAAGAGGCCCGGCAGCACGAGACCGCCGAGGCTGTCGAGCAGGCCGAGTCCCTGCACGATCTGGTACTGCGACAGCAGGTACACCTGCGAGGGCACCATGAGGATCGACAGCACCAGCGCGAGCATGATCGCCCGACCGCGGAACCGCATCCGGGCGAAGGCGTAGCCGGCGAGGGTGCAGAACAGGATCTGCGCGAGCGTGCGGATGGTCGTGATGAGCACCGAGGTCTGCAGCTGATCGAGGAAGGGCAGCCGGTCGAACACCTCGGCGTAGTTGCCCCACTGCAGTTCGGCGGGCCAGAACACCGGGGTCACGCTCTGCACCTCGGCGTTGGTGGAGAGCGACATGATGATCTGCCACACGAACGGGAACGCCATGATCACGCCGCCGGTCGCGAGCACGATGTGCGCCACCACGTGGGAGCCGCCGCGTCGGCGGGCGGATCGGCGCGCCGACGCGCGCGTCGCCCGTCCGATCGCGGCGGTGGCACGCGGCTGCTGCGCGGTGAGCGGCACGTCGACCGGACGCACGGCGGTGATGTTGTCGCTCATGCCTGCACCCATCTCTTCTGCAACCGGAACTGCAGCGCCGTGACCAGGCCGATGATGAGGAACACGAACATGGCGATCGCGGCGGCGTAGCCCTTGTCGTTGCTCACGAAGCCCTCGCGGTAGAAGAAGTAGACGAGCGACATGCTGCGCGGCAGCACGGGGTTGCTGCTGCCGAGGATCGCGTAGAGCAGGTCGAACAGCTGGAAGCTCGAGATGACCGTCACGATCGTGACGAAGAAGATGCTCGGGGTGAGCAGCGGCACGGTGACCGACCGGAACTGCCGCCACCGGGTGGCGCCGTCGAGCTCCGCCGCTTCGTAGAGCTCCGGCGGGATGTTCTTGAGCCCGGCTGCGAGCACGATCATCGAGAACCCGAGCGACGACCACAGCCCCACGATCGCCACGGCCACGAGGGCCGCGCCGGGCGTGCTGATCCAGTACGGCCCCTCGATCCCGACGAGACCCAGTCCGTAGTTGAGCAGCCCGAAGTCACCGTTGAAGATCACCCGCCACACCATCGCCACCGCCGTGGGCATCGCGACGTAGGGCAGGAAGAACAGCACGCGGTACAGCGCGGCGAAGCGCAGACCGGGGAGGTTCAGCAGACTCGCGAGATAGACGGCGAGCGGGATGCCGAGCAGCACGATCGCCGTGTAGAGCAGCGTGTTCCCCAGCGAGAGGTACAGCGCCGGGTCCGCGAAGAGCTCGAGGTAGTTCTGGATGCCCGCGAAGGTCCAGCCGCCGAAGGCGCCCCAGTCGGTGAGCGAGTAGAACGCGGTCTGCAGGATGGGCCAGAAGTAGAACACCGCGACGCCGAGCAGCAGGGGGCCGACGAACAGCACGGGCCAGAGCCCGTCACGGCCGCGCCCCTCCTCGGAGGGGGCGCCGCCTCCGGCCCGCCCCGCCCGGCCCCGAGGGGCGCGAGGGGACGAGCCGAGCGGAGGGGAGACGGTCGCCATCGGGTCACTCCTCGGCGAGCGCCGCGTTCATCTGCTCCGCGAGTTCGGCCGTCACCTCGTCGACGGGACGCTCCCCCGAGAACGCCTGCGGCAGCAGCTCCGTCTCGAAGGCGTTCCACGCCGCGGAGTTCGAGCTCACCGGCAGGGGCTGCGAGTACTCGAGCGCGTCGAGGAACACCTGCAGGTTCGCGTCGGGCAGCGATTCGGTGAAGGCGCCCTGGGTTCCGTCGAAGGCCGGGATGATCGCGCCGGCGTCGCCCTGCATCTGCTGCGCCTCCTCGCTAGCGAGGAACACCTGGAACGCCTGTGCGGCCTGCTTGTTCTTCGACGCCGCGGAGACGACGTTCGACACGCCGTGGATGACCGACGCCTTCTGCTCGCCTTCCGGCAGCGGCAGCACCGTCACATCGGCGGCGAGCTCGGTGTCGGTGAGCGCGGAGCGGAACCAGCTGCCGCCCCAGTACATCGCCGCCTTGCCGGAGGTGAACCACTGGTCGCCGGTCGTGTCGGTCAGCTGCTGGATGGTGGGCGAAGCGCCGCTCGCGATGAGGTCGGTCCAGAACTGGATGCCGGCCTGCGCCTCCGGGGTGTCGTACGCCGACGTGCCGTCGTCGATCACGGCGCCGCCGGCCTGGAAGATGGTGTTGTAGTACGTGGTCTGACCGTCCATGCCGCCGGCTGCACCGTAGATGCCCTGGCCGCCCAGCGCATCCGAGATCGCGGATGCGGTCGACTGGAATTCCTCCCAGGTCCAGTCGCCCTCGGGCAGGGCCACTCCGGCCTGCTCGAAGAGCGCGCGGTTCGCCCAGATGGCGATCGTGTCGAAGTCCTTCGGCACGCCGTACTGCACGTCGTCGACGTTGTAGAGGTCGACGAGCGCCTCCGGGTAGTTCGCGAGATCGAGGTCGCCGGCGTCGACGGCGCCGGTGATCGGCTCGAGCTGACCGTTCGAGCCGTAGAGGCCGATGTTGGGGCCGTTCATCCAGAACACGTCGGGGAGGGTGTCGCTCGATGCCTGCGTCTGCAGCTTCGTCCAGTACTCGCCGTACGGGGTGACGTTCACGTTCACCTCGATGTTCGGGTAGATCTCGTTGAACGCCTCGATGTTCTCCTCGATCGCGGGCACCTGGTTCTGATCCCAGAGGCCGTAGGTGATCTTCGCGGAGAGGTCCTCCTCCGGCGCGGAGTACTCCGACGAGCCGCCGCCGGCGTTTCCGCCGCTGCAGCCGCTGAGGATGACGGCGAACGCGGCGGTCGCCGCGGTGGCCACGAGCGCGCGTCGGGTGCGCGCGAAGGGCGAGGTGCTGGTCATGATGTCCTTCCGGGAATGTGATTCGTGGAGACTCGGGAGAAGTGCTCGAGCACGTGAGCCGGCAGCTCCGGCACGTCGAGGGGGCGTGATCCGTCGCGCAGCGAGGCGGCGGCGAGCGCACCCGCCGCGACGGCTTCGCGGGCGGCGATGGGCGAGACGACCGTCGGCGCTCCGTCGACGACGTGGTCGAGGAACTCGCGCATCGTCAGCAGGTCCGCGTCGGCGTGACCGCTCGCGACACCTTCGATGGGGTACTCGCGGTCGCCCTCGACCTGCCATTCGTGGCGGCGGTTCCACACCTTCACGACGCCGCCCGCGGTGTCGCCGACGTTCTCGAGGCGCCCCTCGGTGCCGATCACGGTGTAGTTGCGCCAGTAGTCGGGCGTGAAATGGCACTGCTGGTAGCTCGCGAGCACGCCGTTGTCGAGGGTCATCATCATCATCGACACGTCTTCGACGTCGACCACGGGGTTGAGGCCGGTCTGCGCGAGGGGCGGCCAGTTGTCCATCGAGAACCAGTCCGGCATGGTCTCGCCGCGGCGGTCGCGCCGGTCGGTGATGCCGCCGTAGATCATGAGGTCGCCCATCCCGACGACGCGCCGCGTGTAGCCGGAGGCGAGGTAGTGCACCACGTCGATGTCGTGGCTCGCCTTCTGCAGCAGGAGCGTGCCGGTCTTCGAGCGGTCGGCGTGCCAGTCCTTGAAGTAGTAGTCGCCGCCGTTGCCGACGAAGTGCCGCACCCAGACGGCCTTCACCTCGCCGATCTCGCCGCGTTCGATGACCTCGCGCATGGTGCGCACGACGGCGGAGTGCCTGAAGTTGTGTCCGACGTAGAGCGGGGTGCCGGTCTCCGCGGCGGTGGTGAGCACGCGGTCGGCGCTCTCGAGCGTGATCGCGAGCGGCTTCTCGAGGTAGACGGCGATGCCGGCTTCGAGCAGGGCGACCGCGATCGCCTCGTGCGTGTGGTCGGGGGTCGTGACGATCGCCGCGTCGATGCCGCCGGCCGCGATGAGGTCGTCGAGGCTCGAGTGGATGACGGCGTCGGGGTGGGCGGTGCGGGCCCGCGCGCGTCCGATCTCGTCCGTGTCGACGATCGCCGTGATGCGGGCACCGGGCCGCGCCTCGGGCACGTGCTCGGCGATGTAGCTGCGAGCACCCGCGCCGATGACGGCGACCGAGAGGTCGGTCGTCGGGGCGGATCCCGTTCCGGACGTCGTCATCGTGCGGCCGGCCACGTCGTCGTGCATGCCGCCATCCTGCAGCACGTGAGCGGATTTGTCACGTGCGGGGTCGAAATGAGCATGTCCAGACAGTAATCGCTCACGGCAAGCATGCGGAACGGTGCGGCGAAACGTTTACGAACCCGAAACACGGCCGATCCGCCGAGAGAGGTCGTCCCGCTCGCGCGGCGCGGCCGCGGGACGGCTCGGCTCAGGCGTTTCGGGCGACGACGACCTCGACACCTGCGGCGGCGAGGTCGGCGGCCATCTCCCGCGAGGGCTCCAGGTCGGTGACGAGCACGTCGACCCGGCTGAGTGGGCAGATGCGGGCGAACGTCGTGCGCCCGAGTTTCGTCGAGTCGGCGGCGATGACGATGCGGCGCGCGACGGCCGCGATCTCTCGGCTCGCGTCGGCTTCCCCCTCGTGCACGGTCGTCGCCCCGAAGGCCGCGCTCAGACCGTCGACGCCGAGCACCGCGGTGTCGATGCTGAAGTCGCGCAACGACGCGCCGACGAGGGGACCCACCAGTTCGTAGGACTGGCGGCGCGGCACACCGCCGGTGACGACGATCTTGACGTGCTCACGCACCGACATCTCGTAGGCGATGTTGAGCGCGTTCGTCACGATCGTCACACCCGGCACGTCGGACCCGACATGCAGCCGCTCGCTGCGACCGAGCATCCGTGCCACTTCGCTCGTGGTGGTGCCCCCGTTGAGTCCGACCGACTCGCCCGGCGCCACGAGATCGGCGACGGCCCGCGCGATCGCGAGTTTCGCGTCGGCCTGCCGCGCGATCTTGTACTGCAGCGGCAGTTCGTAGCCGGAACCGAGGGCGGATGCGCCGCCGTGTGTGCGCGTGACGAGCCGCTGCTCGGCGAGGGTGTTGAGGTCGCGGCGCACCGTCGCGGTCGACACCCCGAGCGCATCGCTCACGTCGGCGATCGACACGTTGCCACGTTCGCTCACGAGTTCGAGCACCACGTTCAGGCGCTGTTGCGGGGTCATCTCCTGTGCCGGCCCTTCGATTCGCCTCATCTTGACACACCCGGTCTTGCGGTGGCGTGATCGATTCTGATCGAATACCACCAGGTGGCAACAAAAACGCTTGTCACGGTTCACCCCCGATGGAAAGAAGCCGATGCCCTCCACCTTCGTCGACGCAGAGATCGCCTCCCAGCCCCAGGTGTGGCGCCAGGCGGGCGCACTCGCCCGCGAGGTCGCCGACTCGCTGCCCGCACCCGGCGAGCGCGTGGCCGTCGTCGGCTGCGGCACCAGCTGGTTCATCGCCATGTCGTACGCCGTGCTGCGCGAGCAGGCCGGTCACGGGGTGACCGACGCCTTCGCGGGAAGCGAGTACCCCACCACCCGCGAGTACGACCGCGTCGTCGCCATCTCCCGCTCGGGCACCACGACCGAGATCGTCGACCTGCTCCACGCGCTCGACGGGCGCGCGACCACCCTGATCACGGCGGTGCCCGACTCCCCCGCCGCCGACGCGGCGGCCACCACGATCGCCCTGCCGTTCGCCGACGAGCAGTCGGTCGTGCAGACCCGTTTCGCCACGTCCGGCCTCACCCTCCTGCGCGCACACCTCGGCGCCGACGTCGAGGAGCTCGCACGCCAGGCCGAGGTCGCCCTCGAGATCCCGGTCGACGAGTTCGTCTCGGCCGACCAGTGCACCTTCGTCGGCACCGGGTGGGCCGTCGGCCTCACGTTCGAGGCCGCCCTCAAGACGCGGGAGGCCGCCCAGTTCTGGTCGGAGTCCTACCCGGCCATGGACTACCGCCACGGTCCCATCGCCATCGCCCAGCCCGGTCGCCTCGTCTGGAGCCTCGGCCCCGCGCCCGTCGGACTCGACGGCGAGGTCGCCCAGACCGGCGCGACCTTCGTCTCGCACGACCTCGACCCGCAGGCCGGCCTCATCGTCGCGCAGCGTTTCGCCGTCGCGCTCGCGAAGGCGCGCGGCCTCGACCCCGACCACCCGCGTTCGCTCACCCGCTCCGTCATCCTGACGTGACCGGCGGGCCGACCGCATCCGCTGCCGACTCCCTCATCGGGGTCGACGTCGGCGGCACGACGATCAAGGCCGTGCGGGTCGACCGCGCGGGAGTGATCGTCGCGGAGCAACGAGCACTCACCCCCAAGCCGGACCCGTCGGGCGAGCTCGTAGCCGGGGCCGTCGGCGACGTGGTCGAGGCGCTCGGCGGCCACGGCGGACGCGCCGTCGGAGTGGTCGTGCCCGGCATCGTCGACGAGACGCGCGGCGTCGCCGTGCTCTCGGCGAACGTCGGCTTCCGCGAAGCGCCGGTGCGCGCGCTGCTCGAGCGCCGCCTCGGTACGACCGTCGCCTTCGGGCAGGACGTGCGCTCGGGGGCGATCGCCGAAGCACGCACCGGCGCCGGTCGCGATGTGGATGGAACCCTCGCCTTCGTCGCCGTCGGCACCGGCGTCGCCGCCGCCCTGCTGCTCGAGGGCCGCGCCATCGTCTCGGGCGGCTGGGCCGGGGAGATCGGTCAGCTCGTGCTCACTTCGGGACCGCACGCCGGCAGCCGGGTCGAGCACATCGCCTCGGCGTCGGCCACAGCGCGACGCGCGGGCGAACCGGACGCCCTCGCCGTCGCCCGCCGCGTCGCCTCGGGAGACTCCGCGGCGACCGCGGTCTGGCAGACGACCGTCGAGGTGCTCGGCGAGAGCCTCGCAGGCATCGCCGCCTCCCTCGCCCCGACGCGGATCATCATCGGCGGGGGCCTGGGTCAGGCCGGCGATCTGCTGCTCGAACCGCTGCGTGACGACCTGGCGCGTCGGCTCGAGGGCCTGCGAGTGCCCGAGCTCGTCGCCGCGACCCACGGCGACGTCGCGGCCGCGCTCGGTGCGGCGTTCCTCGCGCGCGACGCCGAGCACAGGACACCCGCCGACCCCGGGCCCACACACTCATGAGCAGCGACGTCGTGATCGCGGCATCGCGACTCGTCGACGGCACGGGTTCCGACGGTCCGGGCTGGCTGCGGGTGCGCGACGGCGTCATCGTCGAGCGTGGGCAGGGAGAGCCGACCGGCGACGTGACGACCCGGCTGGGCGCCGTCGTGCCGGGCTTCCTCGACATGCACGTGCACGGCGCTCTCGGCGTCGACTTCGGCGCGCTCGGGGCGGATCCTGCTCCGGCGATCGCCGCGCATGCCCGACGAGGCAGCACCACCCTCGTCGCGTCCCTCGCAACCGGCCCCCTCACCGCGACCGCCGACCGCCTGCGCGAGCTTGCGCCGATCGTGCACCAGGGCGGGCTCGCCGGTCTGCACCTGGAGGGCCCGTTCCTCTCCTCCGCACGCGCCGGCGCTCACGACCGGTCCCTGCTGCGGGCACCCGAGCGCGCCGACCTCGACGCGCTCCTCACGGCGGCGGACGGCACGATCGCGATGGTCACGCTCGCGCCGGAGCTTCCCGGCGCGTTCGAGGCGATCGCGCATCTCGTTGACGGCGGGGTCGTCGTGGCCCTCGGTCACACCGACGCCTCCGCGGACGAGGTCCGTCGCGCCATCGACGCGGGCGCGACCGTGATCACCCACCTCTTCAACGGGATGCCGCCCCTGCACCACCGGCATCCGGGTCTCGCGGGCGTGGCGCTCACCGACGAACGGGTCACGGTCGAGCTCATCGCCGACGGCCACCACGTCGACGACGTCGTCATCGACCTCACCCGCCGTGCCGCGGGCGGCCGGCTGGCCCTCGTCTCCGACGCGATGTCGGCGACCGGGCTCGGGGACGGGCGCTACGACCTCGCGGGATCGATCGTCGACGTGCACGACGGGATCGCCGAACTCGCCGACGGGTCATCGCTCGCGGGCAGCACGACGCCGGTCGGCGACGCCGTCGCCCGGCTGCTGCGACGGGGCATCGACCTCGCCGAGGTCGTCTCGGTCACGAGCGCGGCGCCGGCACGCGCGCTCGATCGCCCCGGCCACGCCCTCGCCGTCGGCTCCCCCGCCGACCTGGTGGAGATCGTCGACGGCGCGGTCGCGCGCGTGCTGCGCGGGGGCGCGCTCGTCGCCTGAGCACCGTTCCCTGAGCCCGTCGAAGGGGACGGCCGCACGACCCGCTTCGACAGGCTCAGCGGCCGACCCGTTCCCTGAGCCCGTCGAAGGGGACCGCCGCACGACCCGCTTCGACAGGCTCAGCGGGCGAGGGACTCAGCGACCGTCACGCTCAGCGGGCGCGGGCCACCCGGCCCTCGTCCCACACCGGCTCGTCGGACTCGTACACCCGGCCGTCCTCGCCGAACACGAGGAACCGGTCGAACGAGCGCGCGAACCAGCGATCGTGCGTCACCGCCATGACGGTGCCCTCGAACCGTTCGAGCGCATCCTGCAGGGCCTCCGCCGACACGAGGTCGAGGTTGTCCGTCGGCTCGTCGAGCAGCAGGAGCGTGGCCCCGCTCAGCTCGAGAAGCAGGATCTGGAACCGCGCCTGCTGGCCGCCGGAGAGCGACTCGAAGTCCTGCGCCGCCGCCCCGACGAGTCCGTACCGGTCGAGGGCACGACTGGCCTCCCCACGGGGCATGCCGGCACGGGCGTCGTCTCCGCGAAAGAGGATGTCGAGCAGCGAGCGCCCGATGAGCGACGGATGCTCGTGGGCCTGGGCGAACCAGCCGGGCACGACCCGCGCGCCGAGCTTCGCGACGCCCTCGTGCCGCACCGGCGTGAGTTCCGCGCCGACCGAGGTGAGGTGACCGGCGGCCGGGTCGGGGTCGCTCCCGCCGAGCGCGAGCAGCCGCAGGAAGTGCGACTTGCCCGATCCGTTCGACCCGAGCACGGCGACCCGCTCCCCGAACCACACCTCGAGGTCGAACGGCGCCATCAGGCCGCTCAATTCGAGCTGCTCGCAGACGACGACCTTCTTGCCCGTGCGGGATCCGCGCAACCGCAGATTGAGGTCCTGGTCGAGCGGACGCTCCTGCGGGGGACCCGCCTCCTCGAAGCGCCGGAGCCGGGTGAGCGCGGCCTGGTACCGCGAGGCGAACCCGTCGTTGGCGGCCGCCTTGACCTTCATCGTCGCGACGAGCTGCTTGATCTTCGCGTGCTGTTCGTCCCAGCGCCGCTTGAGCTCGTCGAGCCGCTCCATCCGCTCGTCGCGGGCGCGGTGGTAGCTCGCGAACCCGCCTCCGTGCACCCACACGGTGTTGCCGGCCCCGCCGAGCTCGAGCGTGATGATGCGGTCGGCGGCGCGCGCGAGGAGCTCTCGGTCGTGGCTCACGAGCAGCACGGTCTTCGGCGTGGCGCGCAGCGCCTCCTCGAGCCACCGTTTCGCCGGCACGTCGAGGTAGTTGTCGGGCTCGTCGAGCAGCAGCACCTCGTCCGGGCCGCGCAGCAGCGCCTCGAGCACGAGCCGCTTCTGCTCTCCCCCGCTCAGCGTGTTCACCTCGCGGTACTGCGCCCGGTCGAACGGCACGCCGAGCGCCGCGACCGTGCACTGGTCCCACACCGTCTCGTGCTCGTAACCGCCCGCATCCGAATATTCGGCGATGGCCGACGCGTAGGCGAGCTGCGTGTCGAGCTCGTCCCGCTCGATGAGCGCGGATTCCGCGGCGTCGAGCGCGCGGGCGGCATTCCGGATGCGCGGGGGCGCCACGGAGACGAGCAGCTCGCGCACGGTCGTCGAGTCGCGCACGTGACCGACGAACTGGTCCATGACGCCGAGGCCCCCGTCGAGGGCGACGGAGCCGGAATCGGGCGCCACCTCGCCGCGGATGATGCGCAGCAGGGTGGACTTGCCTGCGCCGTTCGCGCCGATGAGCGCCGACGTGGTGCCCTCCCCGACGCGGAACGAGACCTCGTCGAGCAGCGGGCGCCCGTCAGGTAGCGAGAGCGAGACGTTCATGACGTCGATGTAGCCCATGGGGATGTACTTCCGTTCGCGGCCCCGTGCGGGGGCTCGCGCCTCGGGCGAGCCGACCAGGCTACAGGCCTACGCCCCGGAAAGTCGAATCCCTTTCGCCCCGCCTTTCGGCGGGCGGATGCGCTCAGCCGCGGTAGTTCGGCGCCTCGACGACCATCTGGATGTCGTGCGGGTGCGACTCCTTGAGCCCCGCGGCGGTGATGCGCACGAAGCGACCCTTCACGCGCAACTCCGGGATCGTGCGGGCGCCGGTGTAGAACATCGACTGCCGCAGTCCGCCGAGCAGCTGGTACACGACCGAGCCGACGGGACCGCGGTAGGGCACCTGCCCCTCGATGCCCTCGGCGATGAGCTGCTCGTCGCTCGGCACATCCGCCTGGAAGTAGCGGTCGCGCGAGTAGGAGGTCTTCTTGCCGCGGGTCTGCAGGGCGCCGAGCGACCCCATGCCGCGGTAGCTCTTGAACTGCTTGCCGTTCACGTAGCGCAGCTCGCCGGGGCTCTCGTCGGTGCCGGCGAGGAGCGATCCGAGCATGACGGTCTCGGCACCGGCGACGAGCGCCTTCGCGATGTCGCCCGAGTACTGCAGGCCGCCGTCGGCGATCACGGGCACGTCGAACTCGCGGGCGGCGAGTGCCGCCTCGTACACCGCGGTCACCTGCGGCACACCCACCCCGGCGACGACGCGCGTGGTGCAGATCGAGCCCGGGCCGACGCCGACCTTGATGGCGTCGGCGCCCGCCTCGGCGAGCGCGCGCGCGCCCGAACGGGTGGCGACGTTGCCGCCGATCACGTCGATCGCGTCGAAGGCGGAGTCGGACTTGATGCGGCGGATGATGTCGAGCACGCCGGCCGAGTCGCCGTTGGCGGTGTCGACGACGATGATGTCGACACCCGCGTCGCGCAGCGCGCCGGCACGCTCCCACGCGTCACCGAAGAAGCCGATCGCGGCACCGACACGCAGCCGGCCCTCGGCGTCCTTCGTCGCGTTCGGGTACTTCTCGGTCTTCTCGAAGTCCTTGACGGTGATGAGCCCGCGCAGCCGGCCCCGGTCGTCGACGAGCGGGAGCTTCTCGATCTTGTGCTGGGCGAAGATGGCGACCGCGCCGTCCGGGTCGATGCCTTCGGGTGCGGTGATGAGCGGCGTCTTCGTCATGACGTCGCGCACGAGCGTCGTGGACTTCTCGAACGGCGAGACGAAACGCATGTCGCGGTTGGTGATGATGCCCACGAGGGTGCCGTCGTCCTCGACGACCGGGAGTCCAGAGACGCGGAACTGGCCGCACAGCGCGTCGACCTCGGCGACCGTGGCATCCGGCGTCGTCGTGACCGGGTTGGTGATCATCCCGGACTCGCTGCGCTTGACCTTGTCGACGTGCGCCGCCTGGTCGTCGATCGACAGGTTGCGGTGCAGCACCCCGAGTCCGCCGTGCCGGGCCATGGCGATCGCCATGCGCGACTCGGTGACGGTGTCCATCGCACTCGAGATGAGCGGCGCGCTCACCGAGACGCGCTTGCTGAGGCGCGAACTGGTGTCGGCCTCGCTCGGAATGACATCGGTGTGCCCGGGCAGGAGCATGACGTCGTCGTAGGTGAGTCCGATGAATCCGAACGGATCGGGCTGGTCCATGAGTCCCCTCGCAGATGCGGAATGAAGTCAGGCCGGATGCGACATCGGATACCGGTAATCCATGTTAACCGTTTAGGCGCCCAGGCATTCCGCGGTCATAATGAGCGGGCGGTTCGGTGCGCACGCATGAAACACGAGCGACACAAACCGCAAGTATCGTCAACGCCGACGATCGGGCTGGTCGCGGGATCCCCTGCCCGGCGACTCGGCGCCAACAGGAGGTTTCGTGCACACAGCTGGCCAATCGCGTACCCCGCGATTCCGACGGTGGCTCGGCGGCCTCGGTGCCGCCCTTGCCGGGGCGACACTCGCGACGCTCCTCGTCTCCGCCTCCGCGGCGGCCGAGGAGACCACGCCGACGCCGACCCCCACACCGACGGGCGACTTCACCACCACCTTCACCGTCGGCGGCATCATCCGCTCCGACGACACCCCGCTCGAGGGCGTCGAGGTGCTCGTCGAGGGTGACGACTTCGAAGAGACCGGCACGACCGCCGAAGACGGCCGCTGGGCCGTCGTGGTCCCGGGCCGCGGCGAGTACACCGCGACGCTGCAGGTCGACACCCTCCCCGAGGGCGTCGCCCCGCGCGATCCGGACAACGTCACCCGACAGGTCACGATCGGCACGACGAACACGGTCAACGTGCTCTTCCCGACCGGTGAGGGGTCGACGCAACGCACGACGTTCGCCGACACCCTGCTCACCCGGCTCGTGTACGGACTCAACTTCGGCCTGCTGCTCGCCCTCGCCGCGATCGGTATCTCGCTGATCTTCGGCACGACGGGCGTCAACAACTTCGCCCACGGCGAGATGCTCACCTTCGGGGCGATCTTCTTCTACCTCTTCACCACGGCGTTCGGCTGGAACCTCGTGGTGTCGATCCTCGCGACGCTGCTGTTGAGCGCCGCGTTCGGATGGGTGCAGGACGCGGGGCTGTTCAAGCCGCTCCGGCGCAGGGGCGTCGGGCTCGTGCAGGTGCTCGTCGTCACGATCGGCCTCTCGATCGTGGTGCGCTACCTCTTCCTCTACTTCTTCGGCGGAGGCACCGAGAACCTCAACACCGGCCTCACCGACACCGTCGCCCTCGGCCCGGTGACCATCACCGCCGCCTCGCTCGTGAGCATGGGCGTCAGCATCGTGATGCTCGTGCTCGTCGGCCTCTTCCTCACCCGCACCCGCATCGGCAAGGCCACCCGCGCGGTGAGCGACAACGCGTCGCTCGCGGCCGCATCCGGCATCAACGTCGACCGCGTCATCCGGGTCGTCTGGGTGATGGCGGCGACGCTCACCGGCCTGAGCGGCATCCTGTACGGCCTCTACCGCGGGGTCACGTGGGACATGGGCTTCGCGATCCTGCTGCTGCTCTTCGCCGCGGTGACCCTCGGCGGCCTCGGCAGCGCGTTCGGCGCGCTCGTCGGCGCCCTCATCATCGGGCTCTTCACGGAGCTCTCGACCGTCGTCATCCCGCCCGACCTGCGTTTCGCGGTCGCGCTCGTCGTGCTCATCCTCGTGCTCCTGTTCCGCCCCCAGGGCGTGCTCGGGCGCAAAGAGCGGATCGGCTAGGAGGAACCATGGACTGGGGAAGCATTCTCGGCAACGCGGCGGGCGAGATCATCAGCCCGACCACGGCTGCCTACGCCCTCGCGGCGATCGGCGTCGGCGTGCACTTCGGCTACGCGGGCCTGCTCAACTTCGGGCAGGCGGGCTTCATGGCCGTCGGCGCGTACGCGTTCGCCATCACGACGCTCGAACTCGGGTTCTCGGTGCCCCTCGCGATCCTCGCGTCGGTCATCGCCTCGATCATCTTCGCGTTCATCCTCGGCATCCCGACCCTGCGGTTGCGGGCCGACTACCTGGCGATCGTGACGATCGCGGCGGCGGAGATCGTGCGCTACCTCGTCTCGACCGTCGGACTCACCGACCTGACCGGCGGATCGCAGGGCCTCAGCGGATACGCCCGCGAGTTCCAGGCGCTCAACCCGTTCGGCGAGGGCACCTTCGGCATCGGCCCGTGGGTGTACTCGGGCGAGCAGTGGTGGGTGCGCGTCTTCGGCTGGGGCCTCGTCGCCATCGCGTCGGTGCTCGTGTGGCTGCTCATGCGCAGCCCGTGGGGACGCGTCGTGAAGGGCATCCGCGAAGACGAGGATGCGGTGCGCAGCCTCGGCAAGAACGTCTACTCCTACAAGATGCAGGCGCTCGTGCTCGGCGGTGTGCTCGGCGCCCTCGCCGGTGTGGTGTTCATCCTGCCGCGCGCCGTGCAGCCGGGGAACTACGGCACCGCGCTCACCTTCTTCATCTGGACGGCGCTGCTGCTCGGCGGTGCCGCGACGGTGTGGGGCCCGATCGTCGGCTCGATGATCTTCTGGGTCGTGCTCTCGCTCACCAACGGCATCATCAACGGGCTGCGGTCCGCCGACGTGCTGAGCTTCATCTCGAGCACCCAGGCCGGTCAGATCCGCTTCATCCTCGTGGGTGTCGCCCTCATGCTGCTGGTCATATTCCGCCCACAGGGCATCTTCGGCAACAAGAAGGAGCTGTCGTTCAATGTCTGACACGTCGACAGTCCGCACGCATCCGCTCGTCAAGGGCGAGGTGGGTCCGGGATGCGCCAAGGTCGATCCCATCGTCGTCGCCGACGGCGTGACCCGCACGTTCGGCGGCCTCACCGCCGTCGACGTTCAGCACGTCGAGATCCCGCGCAACGCCATCACGGCGCTGATCGGACCGAACGGGGCCGGCAAGACGACCTTCTTCAACCTGCTCACCGGGTTCGACAAGCCCAACACCGGCTCGTGGAGCTTCGAGGGACACAGCCTCGCGGGTGTGCCCGCGTACCGGGTCGCCCGCCGCGGCATGGTGCGCACGTTCCAGCTCACCAAGTCGCTCGGTCGCCTCTCCGTGCTGCAGAACATGCTGCTCGGGGCGACCAAGCAGCCGGGCGAGAACATGTTCCGCGCGCTCGTGCGGCCGCTGTGGCGCAATCGCGAGCAGGAGATCACCGAGAAGGCCGACGATCTGCTCAAGCGCTTCAAGCTCGACACCAAGCGCGAGGACTACGCGGCGTCGCTCTCCGGCGGTCAGCGCAAGCTTCTCGAGATGGCACGGGCGCTCATGAGCGACCCGGTGCTCGTGATGCTCGACGAGCCGATGGCGGGTGTGAACCCTGCCCTCACGCAGTCGTTGCTCGGGCACATCAAGGACCTCAAGGCGCAAGGCATGAGCGTGCTCTTCGTCGAGCACGACATGCACATGGTGCGGCACATCTCCGACTGGGTGATCGTCATGGCGGAGGGCCGCGTCGTCGCGGAGGGTCCGCCCGAGACGGTCATGTCCGACCCCGCGGTGATCGACGCCTACCTCGGCGCACATCACGACACCGACCTCGGCGAGATGACCGGGGACGACCGCGCCGCGCTCGCCCAGGAGGCCGCCGCGGAGATCCCGGTCGACGTGTCGCCGACCCCCGTCTCCGACCCGACGCCCGTCTCCGACACGACGCCCGTCTCCGACAAGGAGGAGAAGTAATGGCTCAGGCCGTCGCATCCAGCACCGTCACGCGCACCGACGAACCGGTGCTGCGCACCGACGACCTCGTCGCCGGCTACCTGCCGGGGGTCAACATCCTCAACGGCTGCACCGTCGACGCCTACGACGGTGAGCTCATCGGCATCATCGGCCCGAACGGCGCCGGTAAGTCGACGCTGCTCAAGGCGATCTTCGGGCAGGTGAGGATCCGCGGAGGCGCGATCTGGCTGAAGGGCGAGGAGATCACGTCCCTCAAGGCCGACAAGCTCGTCGCCAAGGGCGTCGGCATGGTGCCGCAGAACAACAACGTGTTCCCGAGCCTCAGCATCGAGGAGAACCTCGAGATGGGCATCTTCCAGTCGCCGAAGAAGTTCGCCGAGCGGTTCGAGTTCGTCACGACGCTCTTTCCGGAACTCGAGAAGCGGCGCCGCCAGCGCGCCGGTTCGCTTTCGGGCGGTGAGCGTCAGATGGTGGCGATGAGCCGCGCGCTCATGATGGACCCATCGGTGTTGCTGCTCGACGAGCCGTCGGCCGGCCTCTCCCCCGTGCGTCAGGACGAGACGTTCCTGCGCGTGGCGGAGATCAACCGCGCGGGCGTCACGGTCATCATGGTGGAACAGAACGCGCGCCGCTGCCTGCAGATCTGCCACCGGGCCTACGTGCTCGACCAGGGCAAGGACGCGTACACCGGCACCGGCCGCGAGCTGCTCAACGATCCGCGTGTCACCGAGCTCTACCTCGGCACCCTCGCCGCCGACGAGGACGCCAAGCGCAAGGGCCCCGCGACCGCCGAGCCGCCCACCGCATCCGGGTTCACCGCGTAGCGGCCCACCGCATCCGGGTCACGGCCCCGTCTCCCCGAGGAGGCGGGGCCGTTCCCGTCCCTCGGGCGGGCCCGTCTTCCCGGAAGACGGGCCGTTCCCGTCCCCGCGGTGCCCGCCCCGGCCGTCGGCATCCGCCGCCCGATCGGGGCGACGGATCCGGCCCGGCGGCGTCGCGCTACAGTTCCGCGGCGCCGCGCCGGAAACTCCTGGCGCGCGGACACGAGGCTGTAGCGCAACGGCCCCACGCCGGCGGGTAACGACGTTTCCGGCGCACCACGTGCACCGACAGACCGGGCGTCGCCGGGCACGCCGCAGCGGCCGCAAGTCGCCGCAGCGGCCGCAAGTCGCCTCAGAGGCCCGGCAACGCCTCAGTGGCCCGGCAACGCCTCAGGGGCCCGGCCGCGCCGGGAACGCCGAAGGGGCCCGGCGTCGCCGCCGGGCCCCTCCGTGTCGACGTGTCACGCGAGCGCGACACGTGCGAGGTGGATCACTCCTCGTTCAGGCTGCCGAACTCCGCGTTGAGCGGGGCGTACTTGTTGTCGGCACCGTACTGGTAGATGCCGATGTACGCCTCGGTCGGGTCACCGTTCTCGTCGAACTCGATCGGGCCGGAGGCACCGTCGTAGTCGACGTCCTCACCGTCGCCGATCAGGGCGAGGCAGTCGGCGACCGTCTCGCACTTCTCGCCCTCGGCCGAGACCGACTGCATGTTCGCCTTGATGGCGTCCGCGTGGTCGTTGCCGGCCTGCGCGGCGGCGAGCGCCGCGACGACGACCGCGTCGTAGGACTCAGCCGCGTAGCTGAAGTCCTCGAGCGCGGGGTCGATCTCGAGCAGTCGCGCCTGGAAGTCCTCCGAGGCGAAGTTGCCCGGAAGGGTTCCCTTCGCGCCCTCGAGGGTGCCCGGCTGGAACTCGTACGTGTTCGAGAGGTTGCCGTCGACGAAGTAGACCTTGTCGCTCGGGAAGCCCTGCGTGTTCACGAGCTCGGGGATGATCGACGCCGTCTCCTCGAACGCGATCACGGCGATCGCGTCGGGGTCCTCGGCGAGGAGTTCGTCGACCTGGGTCGAGAACACCGTGTCACCCGGGTTGTAGGGCACGGATGCGGACACCTCGCCACCGGCGGATTCGATCGCCTGCTTGGCGTTCTCCTCCAGGCCGATGCCGTACGGGTCGTTGATGTAGATGATGCCGACGTTCTCGGCGCCGTCACCGACCATCAGGTTGCCGAGCACGCGGCCCTGCAGCACGTCGGACGGGGCGGTGCGCCAGTAGTAGTCCTCGTCGTCGTAGTCGGTGAAGTCCGGCGACGTGTTCGCCGGCGAGATCTGCACGACCCCGCCGTCGATCATCTGGTCGATGAACGTGAACGACACACCGGACGACGCGGCACCCACGGCGATGTCGACACCGGCGTCGACGAGCTCACCCGCCGACTGGGTCGCGATGTCGGTGGTCGTGTCGCCCGAGTCGCGCTCGGTCAGGGTGATGTCGAACTCGAAGCCGGCCGCCTCCAGGTCGGCGATGGCGAGCTTGACGCCGGCGACCTCGGGCGGGCCGAGGTAGGCCAGGTTGCCCGTTGCGGGCAGGATCGTGCCGACCGCGAAGGTGCCGTCACCTTCCGGGATGTCTGCCGACGGCTCTGCGCTCTCCTGGGGGGGAGTGCTCGCACACGAGGCGAGCAGCAGAAGTCCGGCACCGAGTGCCGCGAACTTCGCACCGCGAGAGACGAACTTCGAGCGTGCGGAGGGGGATCCTCCGGTGAATGCGCTCATCGTGCTCCTCAAGTTGTGATTACAGATCTATCGCCCGCGGAGTCCGCGCGCGATTGCCTAAAGGTATTGGGCGTACCTGCCATTCTCAATACGAGCGTGTTACAGCCGCGTAACACGGTGCCAATCGTTACCTTCCGTGATTTTCGGACGCGTTCCGCGCGAATCCTGCCGGAATCCGTCGTCGCCGCTCCGGATCCCGTGCCGCGCCGGATTCCGTGCGAGAGAGGCTCAGGCCGGTTCGAGGGCACTCCGCCGCGGGCCGCGACCGGCGGTGAACATGTCGATGGTGAGGATGAGCAGCGCCACCCACACGAGCCCGAAGCCGACCCAGCGTTCGAAGGGCATGTCCTCGTGCAGCGCGATCACGCCGAACAGGAACTGCAGCAGCGGAGCGAGGTACTGGGACAACCCGAGCACGGTGAGTTTCAGGCGTCGCGCGGCTGCGGCGAAGAACAGCAGCGGCACGGCGGTCACGACGCCGGCGCTGAGCATGAGGGCCGTGTGCCAGGCCGACACCGTGCCGGTGGTGAGACCGGTCGTCACGCCGATGACGATGAGAGCCGCGAGCGCGAGCGGACTGAGCCACATCGTCTCGATCGTGAGCCCGGTGATGGCGTCGACGCGGGGGCCGACCTGCTTCTTGACCAGGCCGTAGATGCCGAACGAGAAGGCGAGGATGAGCGCGATCCAGGGCACGCTGCCGTAGCCGATGGCGAGCACGAGGGCCGCCACCGCACTCAGGCCGATCGCGGTCCACTGCAGGGGACGCAGCCGCTCGCGCAGCAGGAAGACGCCCAGCAGCACGGTGACGATCGGGTTGAGGAAGTAGCCGAGCGCCGCCTCGACGACGTGGCCCGTCGTCGCGGCGAACACGTAGGTGAGCCAGTTGGTGAGGATGAGCACGCCGGCGAGGGCGAGCAGCAGCATCGAGCGGCGATCGCGCAGGGTGGCCGCGAAGGCGAGGCCGCTGCGGGTGATCGCGATGAGCACGAAGCAGAAGACGAGTGAGAGCAGGATGCGCGCCGCGACGATCTCGACCGGTGACGCCGGCATGAGCGCGAGGAAGAAGACGGGGAGGATGCCCCACAACCCGTAGGCCCCGACCGCGAAGAGGAGGCCGGTGCCCTGCTTCTGGGGAGGGGGCGTCGAACTCACCGATTCAGCCTAGACCTGCGGATGATGGCCCCCGGAACGGCGAAGGCCCCGATGGCGGGAAGCCATCGAGGCCTTGGCGGTTTCGGCCGGGATCAGCGGACGACGACCGCCAGCACGTCGCGAGCCGAGAGCACGAGGAACTCGTCGGCACCGAACTTGACCTCGGTTCCGCCGTACTTCGAGTAGAGCACGCGGTCGCCGACGGCGACGTCGAGCGGGACACGGTTGCCGTTGTCGTCGATGCGGCCGGGGCCGACGGCGACGACTTCGCCCTCCTGCGGCTTCTCCTTCGCGGTGTCAGGGATGACCAGGCCCGACGCAGTGGTCTGCTCGGCCTCGACCTGACGAATGACGATGCGATCCTCGAGCGGCTTGATGGACACCGACACGGTTGACCTCTTCTTTCTGAGAAATCCGGGGTTGGCACACTCCCTTCGGGAGTGCCAGATCAAGTGTAGGGGTGGGCTAGCACTCGGTCAATCCGAGTGCCAATCGCACCCGGGCGGCGAGCGCCGATGGGAGGATGGCGGGATGGATGTCGCCGAGCTGAGACACCTGCTCACCCCCGAGGGGCTGCGCCTGCTCGACGACCTGCCGCCCTACGACTCGCAGGGCGACGTGCTGCGCATGGTCGCGGGCCTGCGCGCGCAGGGGCACTCCCCCGGGCTCGTCGCCGCCGTGCTCACCCAGGCACGGTTGCGGCGTCGGGCTCGCGCCAAGTTCGGCGAGTTCGCCGACCGGATGCTGTTCACCGAGGCCGGGCTCGAGCAGGCCACGCGGCTCAGCGTCGCGGCCGTGCACGCCGGCCGGTTCCAGGGCGCGGGCGTGCGCTGGGTGGCCGACCTCGGGTGCGGGATCGGCGCCGACGCGCTCGCCATCGCCGCCCTGGGGCTCGATGTGACCGCGGTCGAACGCGACGAGGTGACGGCCGCGATCGCGAGCTTCAATCTCGCCCCGTGGGGCAACGCTCGCGTCGAACAGGGCACCGCCGAGGAGGCCGCCCTCGACGGCGTCGGCGCGGTGTGGCTCGACCCGGCCCGGCGCGATGCCTCCCGCCGGCTCGACGACCCCGCCGACTGGTCGCCGTCGCTCGACTTCGCGTTCGGGCTCGCCGAACACCGGCCGATCGGCGTCAAGCTCGGCCCGGGCATCGACCGGGACCTGCTGCCGGCCGATGCCGAGACGCAGTGGGTGTCGGTCGACCGCGAGGTCGTCGAGGTCGTCGTCTGGACCGGCGCGCTCGCCCGCCCGGGCGTTCGTCGCGCCGCCCTCGTCATCGGCGACCACGGATCGGCCGAGCTCACCGCCGCGGCCGACGCCGAGGACGTCGATCCCGGTCCGCTCGGCACCTATCTCCACGAACCGGACGGCTCCGTCATCCGCGCGCGCCTCATCGGCGACCTCGCCCGTTCGCTCGGCGCGACGACGGTGCATCCGCAGATCGCCTACCTGACCGGCGACGCACCCGCGGAGTCCCCGTTCGCGCGTTCGTTCCGCATCCTGGCCGAACTGCCGCTCGACGAGCGCGCCCTGCGCCGCGAGCTCGCCGCCCGCCGCATCGGCACCGTCGAGATCAAGAAGCGCGGCGTCGACATCGACCCGGCGCAGTTCCGCAAACGGCTCGCTCCGAAGGGTCCCGAGTCGGCGACGCTCGTGCTCACCCGCGTCGGCGGGCGCCGTGTGGCGCTCCTGACCGAACGGGTGTGAGTGGATGCCGCCGGCGGCTCCGTGGCCGGACGATCAGCGCTTGGCGGCGGCCTTCGCGGCGCGCTTCGTCTCGCGCACCTTCGCGAGCGACTCGGGGTCGACGATGTCGGCGACGGAGCGGTACGACCCCTCGTCGCCGTAGTTTCCGGCCGCCTCGCGCCAGCCGGCGCCGGTGAAGCCGTAGCGCTTGCCGAGCAGGGCGAGGAAGATCTTCGCCTTCTGCTCACCGAAGCCGGGCAGCGCCTTCAGTCGCTTGAGGACGGTCGCGCCGTCGGGATCGTCGCGGGTCCACAGCGCCGCGGCGTCGCCGTCCCACTCCTCGACGAGCGCAGCGCACAGCGCCTGGATGCGCCCGGCCATCGAACCGGGATAGCGGTGCACCGACGGCGGGGTGCGGCACAGCTCGACGAACTCGTCCGCGTCGGTGCGCGCGATGACCTGCGCGTCGAACGCACCGAGGCGCTGCCTGATCTTCGCCGGACCGGCGAAGGCGGTCTCCATCGCGACCTGCTGATCCAGCAGCATCCCGATCAGGAGGGCGAGCGGATCGGTCGACAGCAGCTCGTCGGCCTCCGGGTCGCCGGTGATGTGCAGCTCGTGCGACATGGTGTCAGGAGCCGAGCGCGGCGACACCCTCGGTCGCGGCGACGCCGAGGGCCGGGATGAGGAACGCGAAGGGCAGGAACGCGAACATGGTCGCGAGCACGAGGAAGATGACGAAGATGCCGATCGCCGCGTAGCCGGTGATGAGGCCGGTCAACGCCATGCCGCGACCGGCGGGCTCGCGCTTGAGGGCGAGGTGGCCGAAGACGACGGCGAGGATCGACGGGATGCCGAGGGTGAACCACGAGACGAAGAAGCCGGAGAGTCCGAGCACGAGGGCGGTGATGCTCATTCCCTTGGGCGGTCCGGCGTAGGCGGCCGGGTACGGCTGCTGCGCGTAGGGCTGTCCGTAGGGCTGCTGGCCGTAGGGCTGGGCGTACTGCTGCTGCGGGTCGTGCGGCTGCACCGGGTACTGCTGCTGCGCCGGGTACTCCTGCACGGGTGCCGCGTACTGCTGCACCGGGGGCGAGTACGGCGGCGGCACGGGCACGGTGGGTTCCTGTGCGGCGACCGCGGGCTCGCCGGTCGGCGGCGCGGTCGCCGCGGACGGCTGCTCGGATGCGGGGGTGGTGTTGTCGCTCATGTGGTCTCCCGAGACGACTGTGGGCCCGCCGAAGCGAGCCCACAGTGCGTGATGGTTGCGCTCAGTAGGTCGGGACCTGCGAGAGGCTGGCCAGCGCGGCGATGCCGATGATGAACGCGATCGCGTAGATGAGGCCGATGGCCACGCCCACGAAACCGGTGATCATGCCGACGATCCACATCCACTTCGGCGCGTTGGGCTCGCGCGACTTCGCCATGAAGGCGAGCACGACGGCCGCGGCCGAGGCGAGGAGACCCAGGAACGGGATCCACGACAGGATCACGAGCGAGCCGACACCGATGATGAACGAGGTGAGCGACAGGCCCTGCTTGACGCCACCACCGGGCGTGCCGGCGGGGGCGGAGTAGGGGGAGGGCTGGTGCGCGGCCGGCGGCGGCGTGGCGCCCGAGGGCGGGGGCACGTCAGGGGGCGGCGGCGGAGGCACGTTGGTCATTGAGGGGTCTCCTTCTGGGACGAAATGTCCTCACTGGGCGCCCCCATAGTGGCAGCACGGGAGAACAGTGTCAACGCGCTGGACGGCGCGCCGGGAAGAGCCCAAAGGCCCGCGAACCCGCAGAAGTCACATCTGGACGGTCGTGACCGGCAGGGTCGAATCGGCCCCGAAGCCGAGCCCGGACGGCGCGCGCCCCGCGGCGATGAGCCCAGCGCCGACCGCGGCGATCATCGCCCCGTTGTCGGTGCAGAGCGACAACGGCGGCACCCGCAGTTCCACTCCGGCCGCATCCGCCCGCTCCTGGGCGAGCCCCCGGATGCGGGCGTTCGCCGCCACGCCGCCGCCGAGCAGCAGGCGAGGCACACCCCGGTCGACGCACGCGGCGATCGCCTTCGCCGTGAGCACGTCGGCGACCGACTCCCGGAAACTCGCCGCCACATCCGCCACCGGCACGTGCTCGCCGGCGTCCTGGCGTTGCTCCACCCAGCGGGCCACCGCGGTCTTGAGTCCCGAGAACGAGAAGTCGTAGCGGTGGCGTTCGAGGTCCTTCGGCTGGGTGAGGCCGCGGGGGAAGCGGATGGCGGCGGGGTCGCCGGATGCCGCGGCCTCGTCGATGCGCGGGCCGCCCGGGTATCCGAGCCCGAGCAGGCGGGCGACCTTGTCGAAGGCCTCCCCAGCCGCGTCGTCGATCGTCTCGCCGAGCAGTTCGACGTCGGAGAGCAGGTCCCGCACGTGCAGGAGTGAGGTGTGTCCGCCGGAGACGAGCAGCGCGATCGTCGGCAGTTCGAGTTCGCTGCCGTCGGCGCGCAACACGTCGGCGCCGACGTGGCCGACGAGGTGATTGACCGCGTAGAGCGGCTTGCCGGTCGCGAGGGCGAGTCCCTTCGCGGCGCCGATGCCGACCATGAGCGCCCCGGAGAGTCCGGGTCCGCTCGTCACCGCGATGCCGTCGAGTTCGTCCAGGGTGACGCCTGCGGTGTCGAGCGCCTCGCGCAGCGTCGGTTCGAGCGCCTCGAGGTGCGCCCGCGCGGCGACCTCGGGCACGACTCCCCCGTAGCGCGCGTGCTCGTCCATCGACGAGGCGATGACGTTGGCGAGCAGCTCGCGGCCGCGCACGATCCCGATGCCGGTCTCGTCGCAGCTCGTCTCGATGCCGAGCACGAGGGGGCCGCTCATCGCGTGGGCTCCCCGCGCATGATGACCGCATCGATGCCGCCGCGGTAGTAGCGGGGGCGCACGGCGATGCGTTCGAAGCCGAACGACTCGTAGAGCGCCTGGGCGTTCGGGTTGTCGGCCCGCACCTCGAGGAACACCCGCTCGACGCCGCGTTCGCGGGCCTCGGCGAGGAGTGCGGCGAACAGTTCGCGCCCGAGGCCCTGCCGCCGCACATGCGGGGCGACCGCGATCGTCTGGATGTCGCCGTCGCCGGTGCCGCGCGGGGCGAGCAGTCCGGCGTAGCCGATCACCGCATCCGCGTCGTCGACGGCCACGAGGTAGTGCCCGTGCTCGCCGGTGAGCTCGGATCTCATGGTGTCGGCTGACCAGGCGTCGTCGTCGAACGTCGCCGTCTCGAGCGCCATGATCGCGTCGAGGTCATCGATCGTCGCGGGGCGCAGCCGGGTCACGACACCCTCCGCGCGCCGCGGTTGCTCGCCGACATGGTCACGTCGGGAGAGCGGAGGTACAGGGCACGGTCGTCGGCGAATGGTCGCCCGGCGGCATAGAGGCGTTCGGCGAGCATGCCGAGCGCGCCGGCGGAGACGGGGGCGTGCTCGAGACGCGGCAGTGCCGTCTCGAGCTCGTCGGGTCGCGCGATCTCCGGTCCGCGGATGCGCCGGGGCAGGCCGAGCTCGTCGGGCGCGTCGTATTCGGACCAGTACACCTCGCGGCGACGCGCGTCGGTGATGATCGCGACCGCGTCGGCGTGCGCGAAGGCGAGGGCGTCGTGGCTCACGACGGGCACGAGCGGGCGTCCGGTGCCGAACGCGAAGGTTCGCGCGGCGGCGATGCCGACCCGCAGGCCGGTGAAGGGGCCGGGACCCATCCCGACGGCGACACCGGAGAGGTCCGACGCGGTGACCCCCGCATCCGCGAGGCTCCGCTCGATCAGCAGCCCGACGACCTCGGCGTGGCGGCGGGTGTCCGCCTCGGTGTGCTCGGCGAGCACGCCGGCGTCGCGGTCGACCACGGCGACGCTCGTCCCCGAAGAGGTGTCGATCGCCAGCAGCACGGCGACCAGCCTAAGCGCTCCCGCCGCGGGGGTACGCCCGTGCTCGCCCCGCTGGTCGAGTAGGCGCGGCGAAGCCCGCCGTATCGAGACCGCTGACGCCGATGTCCCGACTCAGGGTTGCGGCAGGGAGGTCTCGATACGGGCGCCAGAGCGCCCTACTCGACCAGCGGGTGCGGCTCCGGTGGCGGGGCGACCCAACTCAGGTCGGTCCAGCGGGGGCCGTGGCCGGTGATACGCACGCGCCGCGGGGTCGCTTCGTCCGATTCGGGGTCGGCCGCGACGTCGCCGTGCCCGCGGTCGATGTCGACCTCGAGCCATGATTCGGCGACGCCGTCGAGCAGGCCCGCGCCCCACTCGACCACCACGATCGAGCCGGGGTAGTCGAGGTCGAGGTCGTCGAGTTCCGTCGCATCGCCGAGCCGGTAGGCGTCGACGTGCACGAGCGGGGCGCCGGAAGTGCGCGGATGGGTGCGGGCGAGCACGAAGGTGGGGCTCGTCACCGTGCCGCGCACGCCGAGGGCGGCACCGAGTCCGCGGGTGAGCGTCGTCTTGCCGGCGCCGAGTTCGCCGTTGAGGGCGACGAGATCCCCGGCATCGAGGCGACCGGCGAGGCGCGCGCCGAGCGCCTCCATCTCGTCGGGTGTTCCGACGATCAGTTCCACGCTCATCCGCGGTACCGCCGGGGTACTCGCGGGCCGACCCGCGTGACGATCTCGTAGTTGATGGTGTCGGCCGCGAGCGCCCAGTCGTCGGCGGAGGGCACTCCGTCGGCCGGGTCGCCGAACAGCACGGCGCGGTCCCCCGCCTGCACGGGTGTGTTCCCGACGTCGACGACGAACTGGTCCATCGCGATGCGGCCGCTCACCGTGTGGGTGACGCCGCCGATCGTCACGGGACCGCGGTTGGACGCCTGTCGGGGCACCCCGTCGGCGTAACCCATCGCCACGAGCGCGAGGGTCGTGTCGCCGGCCGTGCGGTAGGTGAATCCGTACGACACCCCGCTGCCGGCGGGCACGCGCTTGACCGACACGACCTCCGCCGAGAGCGTCATCGCGGGGGTGAGTCCGAGTTCGGCGCTCGAGACGCCGTCGAAGGGCGAGAGGCCGTACATGCCGATGCCGAGGCGCACCATGCCGAAGCGGCAGTCCTCATGACGGATCGCCGCGGCCGTCGAGGCGAAGTGCACCGCCTCGGGCGCGAGCCCGGCCGCGCGAGCCGCATCCAGGTGACGGTGGAAGGCGGCGAGCTGCTCGCGGTCGTCGTCGTCGCTCGCGTTCGCGAGGTGGCTGAAGATCCCGCGCACGCTCAGCCGGCCGGCGCTCTCCAACGCCGCCGCCCGGTCGAGCACGGCCGGCAGCTCGCTCTCCGGGATGCCGTTGCGGCTGAGCCCGGTGTCGGTCTTGAGGTGCACGGTGGCCCCGGCGTCGCCCGCCCGCTCGAGCTGGTCGGCGGTGCTGATGCCGAGGTCGATGTCGGCCTCGACGGCGGCGCGCATGTCGACGTCGCCGGGGTGCAGCCAGCAGAGCAGCGGTGCGGTGATGCCCGCCGCGCGCAGCGCGAGCGCCTCGGCCAGGTCGGCGGTGCCGATCCACTCGGCCCCCGCCTCCAGCGCCGCCCGCGCGACCGGGAGGGCGCCGTGCCCGTACCCGTCCGCCTTCACGACCGCCATCGCGGTCGCCCCTCCGGCGCCGCGGCGCAGCACCTCGACGTTCCGGCGCACGGCGTCGAGGTTCACGAGCGCCTCGCGCAGCGTCATGACTCCACCACCACGTAGGCGACGGCGATCCCGGCGTCGTGCGACATCGAGAGGTGGATGCGGGCGATGCCGCGCTCCTCGACGAGCGCGGCGAGGCGGCCGGTGATGCGGAAGTCCGGGTCGCCCTGCGGTCCGGAGACGACGGCGATGTCGTGCCAGGTCACCCCGTCGGATCCGCCGAGCGCTTTGATGAGCGCTTCCTTCGCGGCGAACCGGCCCGCGAGGCTGCGCAGCGGACGCGGCCGACCGTCGACGACCTGCTCATCCGCGCCGAACAGCCGGTCGCGCAGCCGCGGCGTGCGACTCAGAGCCCGTTCGAAACGGGCGAGATCCACGACGTCGACGCCGATCCCGGCGATCACGGCTACTCGACCGTGACCGACTTGGCGAGGTTGCGCGGCTGGTCGACGTCGAGCCCCTTGGCGGCGGCGAGCTCCATGCCGAAGATGTGCAACGGCACGACCGACAGCAGCGGCTCGAACAGCGGCGCCGCGAGCGGGATGCGGATGACCTCGTCGGCGTACGGCAGCACGGCCGCGTCGCCCTCCTCGGCGATCGCGATGACGCGGGCGCCGCGGGCACGGATCTCCTGGATGTTCGACACGACCTTGGGGTGCAGCGACAGGGGGTCGCGCGGGCTCGGCACGACGACGAACACGATCTGACCCGGCTCGATGAGGGCGATCGGTCCGTGCTTGAGCTCGCCGGCGGCGAAGCCCTCGGCGTGGATGTACGCGAGCTCCTTGAGCTTGAGGGCACCCTCGAGCGCGACCGGGTATCCGACGTGGCGGCCGAGGAACAGGACGGAGCGGGTGTCCGCCATCCAGCGCGCGAGCTGACTGATCGTCTCGCCCGACTGCAGCACCTCGCTGAGCTTGGCGGGCACGGCCGCGAGCTCGGCGACCTGCTCGGCGATGAGCTCGGGGCTCAGCGAGCCGCGGATCGAGGCGAGCTGGAGTCCGAGCAGGTAGAGGGCGGTCACCTGCGCCACGAACGCCTTCGTCGAGGCCACGGCGACCTCGGGGCCGGCGTGCGTGTAGAGCACGGCATCCGACTCACGCGGGATGGTGGCGCCCTGGGTGTTGCAGATCGAGAGCGTGCGGGCCCCGGCCTCACGGGCGTACTTGACCGCCATGAGGGTGTCCATCGTCTCGCCGGACTGACTGATCGAGACGACCAGGGTGCGGTCGCCGATCACCGGCTCGCGGTAGCGGAACTCGTGCGAGAGCTGCACGTCGACGGGGACGCGCGCCCACTTCTCGATCGCGTAGGCGCCGAGCATGCCGGCGTAGGCGGCGGTGCCGCACGCGATGACGATGATGCGCTCGATGCCGGCGAGCGTGTCCGCTCCGAGCGGGTCGAGCTCGCTCAGCGAGACCGTTCCGTCGTGCACGCGGCCGAGGAGGGTGTTCGCGATCGCGTCGGGCTCTTCGCTGATCTCCTTCGCCATGAAGCTCGACCAGCCGCCCTTCTCGGCGGCGGACGCGTCCCAGGCGACCTCGAACTCGCGGGTCTCGACCGCGGCGCCGTCGAAGTCGGTGACGTCGACGGAGTCGGGGCGGATCGTGACGATCTGGTCCTGACCGATCTCCATCGCGCGCCGGGTGAACTCGACGAACGCGGCGACATCGGAGCCGAGGAAGTTCTCGCCGTCGCCGAGTCCGATCACGAGCGGCGAGTTGCGCCGGGCGCCGACGACGACGCCGGGCTGGTCGCGGTGCACGGCGAGCAGGGTGAAGGCGCCCTCGAGGCGCTTGACGACGTTGCGGAACGCCGCGGTGAGGTCGTTGGTGGCGCGGTACTCGCGGCCGACCAGGAGGGCGGCGACCTCGGTGTCGGTCTCGCTGGAGAATTCGGCGCCCTCGGCGAGCAGTTCCGCCTTGAGCTCGGCGAAGTTCTCGATGATGCCGTTGTGGATGAGCGCGAGCTTGCCGTCGTCGCCGAGATGCGGGTGAGCGTTCCCGTCGGTCGGGCCGCCGTGGGTGGCCCAGCGGGTGTGACCGATGCCGGTCGTGCCGTTCGGGAGGGGCGACTCCTCGAGGTCGTCGGCGAGGACCTGCAGCTTGCCGGCGCGCTTGCGCGTGCCGAGGGTGCCGTCGGCGTCGATGACCGCGACGCCCGCGGAGTCGTAGCCGCGGTACTCCAGGCGGCGCAGGCCGCCCATCAGCACCTCGATGCTCTTGGCATCACCGACATATCCCACGATTCCACACATGCCCCCGATTCTACGGGCGCGCGTCCGCGCGGGCTCGCCCGCGTTCGGGGCGACGGTCGCGGGGCTAGGCTGGCACGCGATGTCGGACCCCTCAGCCCACGGCTCCTCGCCGTTCCTCGAGATCGAGCGAGCAAGGTGGGCGGAGCTCGCACCGACGGTGCCGTTGCCGCTCGACGACGCCACCCTGGCGGGGCTCGTCGGAGTCGGCGACGTGCTGGATGCACGCGAGGTGCGCGAGGTGTACCTGCCGCTCAGCCGCCTGCTGGGACTGCACGTCGAGTCCGCCCGGCGGCTCAACGCCGCCCGCAACGGCTTCCTGCGACAGGAGCGCCCGACCACACCGTTCGTCGTCGGCATCGCCGGGTCGGTCGCCGTCGGCAAGTCGACGACCGCGCGACTGCTGCGCGAACTGCTCTCCCGGTGGGATGGCACTCCCCGGGTCGAGCTCGTGACGACCGACGGGTTCCTCTTCCCCAACGCCGAGTTGGAGCGCCGCGGGCTGATGCAGCGCAAGGGGTTCCCCGAGAGCTACGACCGCCGGGCGCTGCTGCGGTTCGTCAGCCGGGTCAAGAGCGGCGCCGACGAGGTCAGCGCACCGGTGTACTCGCATCTGAGCTACGACATCGTGCCGGACGCCGCGGTCGTGGTGCGCCGGCCCGACGTGCTCATCGTCGAGGGCCTCAACGTGCTGCAGCCCCCGCGCGCCGGCGGTCTCGCGGTGAGCGATCTGTTCGATGCGAGCATCTACGTCGACGCGCGCACGAGCGACATCGCGAGCTGGTACGAGGAACGCTTCCTCAGCCTCCAGCGTGGGGCGTTCGCCGATCCGCAGTCGTACTTCCACCGCTACGCCGCCCTCGACGAAGAGCAGGCGCGCAGTCGGGCCCGGGAGATCTGGGGCGCGATCAACGAGCCGAACCTGGTGGAGAACATCCTGCCGACCCGGTCGCGCGCGACGATCGTGCTGCGCAAGGGCGGCGACCACGCCGTCTCGACGGTGCTGCTCCGCAAGATCTGACGTGGGCGCCCTACTCGACCAGGGGGTCGGGGTCAGCGGGCGAGGTGCTCCCGCACGGCGTCGGCGAGCCGTTCGGCGATGCGCTGCGCCGTCGCCTCGTCGGCCGCCTCGACCATGACGCGCACCATCGGCTCGGTGCCCGAGGGGCGCAGCAGCACCCGTCCGGTGTCACCCAGCTCGGCCTCGGCCTCGCGCACCGCGGCGGCGACGCCGTCGCTGTCGCCCAGGGCGTGGTGGTTCACATCGCGCACGTTGATGAGCACCTGCGGGAACACCGTCATGATCGACGCGAGTTCCGCGAGGGTCTTGCCGGTGCGCGCCATCTCGGCGACGAGGTGCAGCCCGGTGAGGATGCCGTCGCCGGTGGTCGCGAAGTCCGTCATGATGACGTGCCCGGACTGCTCCCCGCCGAGCGACAGGTTCTGCTCGGTCAGCGTCTCGAGCACGTAGCGGTCGCCCACCTTCGTCTCGAGCATCGTGATGCCGTTGTCGGCCATCGCGCGCTTGAGGCCGAGGTTGCTCATGACCGTCGCGACGAGGGTGCGGTCGTTGAGCCGCCCGCGTTCGGCCATCGAGACGGCGAGGATCGCCATGATCTGGTCGCCGTCGACGACCCGACCCTGCGCGTCGACCGCGAGGCAGCGGTCCGCGTCGCCGTCGTGGGCGATGCCGACGTCGGCGCCGTGCTCGAGCACGGCTGCGGCGAGCTGATCGAGGTGGGTCGAGCCGACACCGTCGTTGATGTTGACGCCGTCGGGGTCGGCGCCGATGAGTGTGACCCGCGCGCCGGCGTCGGTGAACACCTGCGGCGAGATGGCGGATGCGGCGCCGTTCGCGCAATCGAGCACGACGTGCAGTCCGTCGAGGCGGTGCGGCAACGTGCCCAGGAGGTGCACGACGTAACGGTCCTCGGCATCCGCGAACCGCGCGATGCGGCCGACGTCGCCGCCGATCGGGGTGAGGTGGTCGGCACCGAGCGCCTGCTCGATGCGATCCTCCACCTCATCCGGCAGCTTGCGGCCGCCGATGGCGAAGAACTTGATGCCGTTGTCGGGCGCCGGGTTGTGCGACGCCGAGATCATGACCCCGAAGTCCGCGCCGAAGTCGGCGACGAGGAACGCCGCCGCAGGGGTGGGGATGACGCCGGCGTCGTAGACGTCGACGCCGGAGCTCGCGAGTCCCGCCGAGACGGCGGCCGTGAGGAACTCGCCCGAGATCCGCGGATCGCGAGCGACGACGGCAGTCGGCCGCCGCCCGGCGGCGCGTCGTGCCTCCGCGGAACGTCCGCGGGTGAGCACGACGGCAGCCGCCTGGGCGAGGCCGAGTGCGAGGTCGGCGGTGAGGTCGCGGTTCGCGAGCCCCCGGACGCCGTCCGTACCGAACAGTCGAGGCATAGGCCGGACTCCCGAAGGAGCCTCGATCAGCGCTTCGAGAACTGAGAGGCCTTGCGGGCCTTCTTGAGACCGGCCTTCTTGCGCTCGATGACGCGGGCGTCACGAGTGAGGAAGCCGGCCTTCTTGAGCGCAGCGCGGTTGTTCTCGCGGTCGATCTCGTTGAGCGCACGGGCGATCGCGAGACGCAGCGCGCCGGCCTGGCCCGAGGGGCCACCGCCGGTGATGCGGGCGATCACGTCGTAGCTGCCCAGGAGATCGAGCACCTTGAACGGGTCGTTGATGAGCTGCTGGTGCAGCTTGTTCGGGAAGTACTCCTCGAGCGTGCGGCCGTTCACCTGGAAGGTGCCGGCGCCGGGCACGAGACGCACACGCGCGATGGCCTCCTTGCGACGACCCACGGCAGCGCCGGGGACGTTGAGGACGGCACGCGGGGTGCGGGGGGCCGAGTCGGCCGGGGTCTCGGTCGAGTAGTTCGACAGAGCGTCGTCGGTGATGGAGTCTGCGATCTTCGCCACGGTAAAAGTCCTTGGTCTCTCGGGCGCTTACTGGGCGACCTGGTCGAACGTGTAGGTCGTGGGCTGCTGGGCAGCGTGCGGGTGCTCGGCACCGGCGTAGACCTTGAGCTTCTTGATCTGGGCACGGCCCAGCGAGTTCTTCGGCAGCATGCCGCGCACGGCCTTCTCGACGGCACGTGTGGGGTGCTTCTCGAGCAGCTCGGTGTAGCTGGTCGCCGTGAGGCCGCCCGGGTAGCCCGAGTGACGGTAGGCCATCTTCTTCTCGTGCTTCGACCCGGTGAGGGCCACCTTGCCGGCGTTGACGATGATGACGAAGTCACCCATGTCCATGTGCGGCGCGAAGGTGGGCTTGTGCTTGCCGCGCAGGATGGCGGCGACGTGGCTGGCCAGTCGGCCGAGCACGACGTCGGTCGCGTCGATGACGATCCAGTTGCGCTGGATGTCCGCCGGCGTGGGCGAGAACGTGCGAGTCACAGGTGTACTGCTTTCTCTCGAGGTGGTCGTGAATCCCGCTCCGGTGGGAGTTCCGTGGGGAACGCCGCGGTGGAGGGCTCGGAGGGTCCGCGAGTGCGGACACAACTTCGTTAGATTAGTCCATCGGCAGGGGATCGGTCAATTGCGGCAGCGTGCGCAGGGCTCGGGTCTGCTCGGCTCGCTCGGCGAGCGCCGCGTCATCCGGGTATCCGACCTCGACGAGCGTGAGCCCTTTGGCGGGCGCGACCTTGAACTCGCTCGTGCGCGCGAGCCCGTCGCGCACCGCGACGAGTCGCTCCGCGTCGAGCTTGTCCTCCCCCACCGCGATGCTCGCCCCGACGAGCGCCCGCACCATGCTGTGGCAGAACGCATCCGCCTCGACCTCGGCGAGGAGCACCCCGGTCGCGTCACGTCGCCACGCGAACCGCTGCAACGAGCGGATGGTCGTGGCGCCCTCGCGCGGTTTGCAGAACGCCGCCCAGTCGTGCAGTCCGATGAGCGCCTCGGCGGCGGCGTGCATCCGCTCGACGTCGAGCCGGGCCGGGTACCAGAGGGTGTGGTTCTGCAGCAGCGGGTTGCGTTCGGCCGCGACGTCCGCCACCCGGTACACGTAGCGGCGCCAGATCGCCGAGAAGCGGGCGTCGAAGCCGGGCGGCGCCGGAGCGACCCGGCTCACGTACAGGTCGCTCGAGAGTCCCGCGATGCCGTTGAGCCGCCGGGCGAGCGCGGCGGGACCGCGCGCCTCGTCCGGTCGCGTCTTGCCGCGCCCCGGGCGGTCGAGCGACGCGAGCTGCTCGGGTGTGAGGTCGAGGTGCGCGACCTGCCCGGTCGCGTGCACCCCCGCGTCGGTGCGGCCGGCGACGGTGAGCGTCAGGGCCGGTCCGTGCCGGCGGAAGACGGTCGCGAGGGCCGCCTCGAGCTCGCCCTGCACGGTGCGCAGCGACGGCTGGCGGGTCCACCCGGAGAAGCCCGTCCCGTCGTAGGCGATGTCGAGTCGCAGCCGCACCGTTCCGCTCTCGATCACCCCGTGAGGATACCGGCGGGATGGGGCAGGATGTCCGCATGATCACGCCCGTGCCGCTGCCGCTCGATCCGATGCTCGCCAAGTCGGTGCCCGCCCTGCCCGACGGCGAGGGGTTCTCGTTCGAACCGAAGTGGGACGGGTTCCGGGCGATCGTGTACTTCGACGGCACGGATGTGGAGATCGGCAGCCGCGGATCGAAGACGCTCACCCGCTACTTCCCCGAGCTCGTGCGGGCCCTCGCCGAGCAGCTCCCTGGCGCGTGCGTGCTCGACGGAGAGGTCGTCGTGCGCTCCGGGGAACGGGGCGCGGAACGACTCGACTGGGAGGCGCTGTCGCAGCGCATCCACCCGGCCGAGACCCGCATCCGGTTGCTCGCCGAGCAGACGCCCGCGTCGTTCATCGCGTTCGACCTCCTCGCGGTCGGCGAGGACTCGTGGCTCGACCGCCCCTTCGGCGAGCGCCGTGCCGAGCTCGAACGGGTCGTCGCGCAGGCGGAGGCGCCCGTGCACCTCACCCGCACGACGACGGATGCGGAGGTCGCGGGTCGTTGGTTCGTCGAGTTCGAGGGTGCGGGCCTCGACGGCGTCGTCGCGAAGCGCCTCGACGGGGTCTACGCGCCGGGCAAGCGCACGATGCTGAAGATCAAGCACGCCCGCACCGCGGATGTGGTGGTCACCGGATACCGGGTGCACAAGAGCGGCGTCGGGGTCGGGTCGCTGCTCGTCGGGTTGTACGGCGATGACGGCGTGCTGCGGAACGTCGGCGGTATCTCGGCGTTCACCGACAAGCGCCGCAAGGAGCTCGTCGACGAGCTCGAGCCGCTCGTGGAGCTCGACGAGAACGGCGACCGTGTCACCGGGGAGGGAGAGCGCAACCGCTTCTCGTCGTCGAAGGACACGAGCTTCGTCGTACTCCGCCCGGAGCGCGTCGTGGAGGTGCGCTACGACCAGATGGAGGGCGACCGCTTCCGTCACACCGTGCAGTTCGAGCGGTGGCGGCCGGATCGCGACGCGCGCTCGTGCGGCTTCGAGCAGCTCGAGGTACCGGTCGCGTACGACCTGGAGGACGTGCTCCGTTAACCGCGGGGTTCTCACATACCGCCGGTCGAGTAGCGACGAAGGAGCGTACCGAGACCCCCACGGCGAACACCCCCGCAACGGGGTCTCGATACGGCGGGCTCCGCCGCGCCTACTCGACCAGCGGGAGTCAGTCCTTGTTGCGGGCGCGGCTCGGCTGCACGCGCATCGGCTCCCCCGGCATCTTCGGGTAGTCCGGCGGGTACGGCATCTCGCCCTGCCCGGCCGCGACATCCCGGTCCCACCACTCGAGCAGCACGTCGATGTCGCCGCGCGTGTCGTTCAAGCCGGCCCACGGGTCCCCGATCGCGCGCAACCGGTCCGGCACCGTGCGAACGGTGTAGCGCTCGGGGTCGGACTCGTCGAGTTCGTCCCACGCGAGCGGGCACGACACGGTGGCCGCGGCGAGCGGGCGGGGACTGTACGCCCCCGCGATGGTGCGGTCGCGCGCCGCCTGGTTGAAGTCGACGAAGACGCGCTCGCCGCGCTCCTCCTTCCACCACGCGGTCGTCACCTGGTCGGGCATCCGCCGCTCGAGTTCGCGTGCCGCGGCGATGACCGCATGCCGCACGTCGATGTAGTCGTGCGTCGGTTCGATCGGCGCGAACACGTGCAGCCCCCGGTTGCCCGAGGTCTTCACGAACGCCTCGAGGCCCGCCTCCCGCAGCACCTCGCGCAGCACCGGCGCGGCAGCGACGGCGTCGCGGTACCCGCGCCCGGGCTGCGGATCCAGATCGATGCGCAGCTGGTCGGGGTGGTCGGAGTCCGATGCGCGCGACGGCCACGGGTGGAACACGACCGTATTCATCTGCGCCATCCACACGGCCGCCGCGGCCTCGTCGATGACGAGCATCGGATGGGTGCGCTTGCTCGGGAAGGTGACGACCGTCGTGCGCACCCACTCGGGCACGCCGCGGGGCGGGTTCTTCGAGAAGAACTGCTCGCCGTCGACGCCGTCCGGGAACCGCTGCAACGCGACCGGACGATCGCCGTTCGCCGCGACGAACGCGTCGCCGACCGCGGCGAGGTACTCGGCGAGCTCCAACTTGGTGATCCCGACCTCGGGCCAGAGCACCCGTCCCGGGCTCGAGATGCGCACCTCGCGGGTGCCGACGGTCAGTGTCACGGCGTCCGATGCCATGCGCTCAACCTACTGGGCGGGGAGCCCGGCCGGAACGGGAACGCCGGATGCGCTCGGGTTAGGCTGTCGGGGTTCCATGACCCCGCACGACCGTTCTCCCTCCGCGGCGCGTGACCTCCCGGTCGCCGCGCCGGGCTCGATGGACCCCGCCGCGGGGCCCTCCCGCATCGGCCGCCTCGCTGGTCTCGACGGACTCCGCGCGCTCGCGGTCACCGGTGTGCTGCTCTTCCACCTGTTCCCCGCGCTGCTGCCGGGCGGATTCCTCGGGGTCGACGTCTTCTTCGTCATCAGCGGCTTCCTCATCACGACGCTGCTCGTGCGCGAGCACACCGCGTCGGGTCGGCGCGGGATCGACGCGGCGTCCCTCGCCCGGTTCTGGGTACGTCGCGCCCGCCGCCTGCTCCCCGCGCTCGCGGTCGTCGTCCTCGTGAGCGGCGCGGTCGCGTTGCTCATCGGCGGCGACTCGCTGCTCGGGCTCGGCTGGCAGATCGTCGGCGCCGCGACGTTCAGCTACAACTGGCTCGCGCTCGCCGACGGCACGAGCTACTTCGAGCAGGGCACACCCGAGCTGTTCCGCATCCTCTGGTCCCTCGCCGTCGAGGAACAGTTCTACCTGCTGTGGCCGCTCGCGCTCCCGTTCCTGCTGCTCGTGCGTTCGCGCGGCATCCGGATCGGCGTGCTCGCCGCACTCGCCGCCGCATCCGCTGCCGCGATGATCGTGCTCGCGCCGGGGACCGGCGACCCCACCCGGGTGTACTTCGGCACGGACACGCACGCGTTCGGACTGCTGCTCGGGGCCGCGCTCGCCGTGTTCCGCGAGCTGTGGCCGGCACCGCCCGCGTGGTCGCTGCGGTTGCGGTTCTGGGCGTCGACGCTCGCGCTCGGCTCGCTCGCCGGTCTCGTGGTGCTCGCGCTCACGATGACCGAGGACGCGCCGTGGACCTACCGCGGCGGGCTCGCGCTCGTCGCGCTGCTGTCCGCCGGCGTCATCGCGGGGGGCGTGGTGCCGGGCTCGTGGCTCGGCCGCGCACTCGATGCGCCGCCGTTGCGCTGGGTCGGCGAGCGCTCGTACGGCATCTATCTGTGGCACTGGCCGGTGTTCGTGCTGCTCGACGACGCGCTCGCCGACAGCGGATGGTCGTCGTGGGTGATCGGATGCGCGGCCACGGTGCTCGCCGTCGGGGCGGCCGCCGCGTCGTACCGGTGGGTGGAGCTGCCCGTGCGGCGTCTCGGATTCCGTGGGGCGGCGGCGCGGTCCGTCGCGGCGTTCCGCGGCTCGCGGGCCGGTGCGATCCGCGGGTCGGCGGTGGTGGCGGCGACGCTCGCCGCAGTGCTGCTGACCGCGGTCGCGGTGGCGCACGATCCCGGTCGCGGCGAGGCCGAGCAGCAGATCGCGGCCGGGCGCGATGCGCTCGATTCCGCCGCGGAGACGCCCGACGAGCCGGCGCCGCTGCCGGGCGGGGATCAGATCACCGCCGTCGGCGACTCCGTGATGCTCGCCGTCGCGCCCGCGCTGCAGGAGGCGTTCCCCGGCATCGCGGTCGACGCGGTCGTCTCCCGGCAGATGCGCCAGGCGCCCGAGCTGCTGCAGGCGATGGAGGACGCGGGCACGCTCCGTCCGATCGTCGTGCTCGGCCTCGGCACGAACGGCTCGTTCGAACGCGACACCGTCGAACGGGTGCTCGACATCATCGGCGACCGCCAGCTCGTGCTCGTCAACGTGCAGGCTCCGCGCGGCTGGACGGACGGCAACAACGCGCTGCTCGCCCGCATCGCGCAGGAACGCCGCACCGTGGATCTGTGCAACTGGCAGGCCGCGATCGCACCGCACCTCGACCTGCTCGCGAAGGACCACATCCACGCCGACGGTCCGGGCGGCGGCGAGGTCTACGTCGAGGCGCTCACCGCGTCGTTGCAGCGACTGGCGGAGGTGCCGCCGATGCTGCGCACCAACGACTACGGCCTCGCGCCGCGCCCGTCCTGACCCGCCCGCGGGAACGGCGAAGGGCCCCGCTCCAACCGGAGCGGGGCCCTTCGTTCGTACGGGTGTTACTTGGCGTCGTCCGACGCGGCGTCATCCGACTTCGAAGCGGCGTCGGCCTCGACCTCGGCGGCAGCCTCGGTGGGCTCCTCCTCGGCGATCGGCTCGGACTCCTCGACGGCGGCGGCGTCGGTCTGCTCGACCGGGGCCTCGTCGGCGCCGGTCTCGGCGGCGACCTCGTCGTTCGCCTCGGTGCTGTCGGCGTCCACGGTGGTCTCCTCGGCGACGGGCGCGGCGGCGGCGGTCTTCTTGGTCGAGCGCACCTTCGGGGTCACCGGCTCGAGCACGAGCTCGATGACGGCCATGGGCGCGTTGTCGCCCTTGCGGAAGCCGGTCTTCGTGATGCGGGTGTAGCCGCCCTCACGCTCGGCGACGAGGGGCGCGATCTCGGTGAAGAGCTCGTGCACCACGCCCTTGTCGGCGATGACGCTCAGCACGCGACGACGCGCATGCAGGTCGCCACGCTTGGCGAAGGTGATGAGGCGCTCGGCGAGCGGACGGAGGCGCTTGGCCTTCGTCTCGGTCGTCGTGATCCGCTTGTGGGTGAAGAGGGCGGCGGCGAGGTTGGCGAGCAGCAGACGCTCGTGCGCCGGCCCTCCACCGAGACGGGGGCCCTTGGTCGGCTTAGGCATTGTTCGTGTTCTCCAGGTTCAGAAGTTCGTCAGGCAGTCGCGGGCGACGGGATCAGATGTTCTCGTCGTCGTCGTAGCCGCCGTAGAAGTGGGCGCCGTCGAATCCGGGCACCGTGTCCTTGAGCGACAGTCCGAGCTCGACGAGCTTGTCCTTGACCTCGTCGACGGACTTCTGACCGAAGTTGCGGATGTTCATCAGCTGCGTCTCCGAGAGGGCGACGAGCTCGCTGACCGTGTTGATGCCCTCGCGCTTGAGGCAGTTGTAGCTGCGCACCGACAGGTCGAGGTCCTCGATCGGCATGCTGAGCTCGCTCGAGAGCACGGCGTCGACCGGAGCCGGGCCGATCTCGATGCCCTCGGCGGCCGAGTTGAGCTCGCGCGCCAGGCCGAACAGCTCGACGAGGGTCTTGCCGGCCGAGGCGATCGCGTCACGCGGGGTGATCGCGTTCTTGGTCTCGACGTCGACGACGAGACGGTCGAAGTCGGTGCGCTCACCGGCACGCGTGGCCTCCACGCGGTAGGTGACCTTGAGCACCGGCGAGTAGATCGAGTCGATCGGGATCTGACCGGCCTCGCTGAACTCGCTGCGGTTCTGGGTCGCCGACACGTAGCCGCGGCCCCGCTCGATGGTGAGCTCGAGCTCGAACTTCGCCTTGTCGTTGAGCGTCGCGATGACGAGGTCGGGGTTGTGGATCTCGACACCGGCCGGGGCCGAGATGTCGGCGGCGGTGACCTGACCGGCACCCTGCTTGCGCAGGTACGCGGTGATCGGCTCGTCGTGCTCGCTCGAGACGACGAGGTTCTTGATGTTCAGGATGATCTCGGTGACGTCTTCCTTCACGCCCGCGACGGTGCTGAACTCGTGCAGCACACCGTCGATGCGGATGCTCGTCACGGCGGCGCCGGGGATCGACGACAGCAGGGTGCGGCGGAGCGAGTTGCCGAGGGTGTAGCCGAAGCCGGGCTCGAGCGGTTCGATGATGAACCGCGAACGGAACTCCGAGATGTTCTCCTCGGTGAGAGTGGGGCGCTGTGCGATGAGCACGATGGATTCCTTTCGGCGAAGTGTCCGCTATATGACACTTGTGATCACGACCGGGTGGCGGGCCCGTCGGTTCTGTTGAGTTGTGCGAGCGTCGCGCGAATCGCGCGACCGACGCAGATCGAGTAGGCCCGCGAGGGACCTACTCGATCTGCATAAGGAATCAGACGCGGCGGCGCTTCGGCGGACGGCAGCCGTTGTGGGTCTGCGGCGTCACGTCGTTGATCGAACCGACCTCGAGGCCGGCGGCCTGCAGCGAGCGGATCGCCGTCTCACGACCCGAGCCGGGGCCCTTGACGAAGACGTCGACCTTCTTCATGCCGTGCTCCTGCGCCTGGCGAGCGGCCGACTCGGCGGCCATCTGCGCTGCGTAGGGGGTCGACTTGCGCGAGCCCTTGAAGCCCACGCCACCCGACGATGCCCAGCTGATGACGGCGCCCGAGGGGTCCGTGATCGAGACGATGGTGTTGTTGAAGGTGCTCTTGATGTGGGCCTGGCCCACAGCGATGTTCTTCTTTTCCTTGCGGCGCGGCTTGCGAGTAGCCGACTTGGGTGCTGCCATGAGTGAGTTCTCCTAGATCTGGCGACAAGCGGTTACTTGCGGCCGGCCTTCTTCTTGCCGGCGACGGTGCGCTTCGGGCCCTTGCGGGTACGCGCGTTGGTCTTGGTGCGCTGTCCGCGCACGGGCAGGCCACGACGGTGACGCAGACCCTCGTAGCTGCCGATCTCGACCTTGCGGCGGATGTCGGCGGCGACCTCGCGACGGAGGTCACCCTCCACCTTGTAGTTGCCCTCGATGTAGTCGCGCAGCGCGACCAGCTGGTCGTCGGTGAGGTCCTTGACCCGGATGTCCCCGCTGATGCCGGTGTCGGCGAGGGTCTTGAGTGCCCTCGTGCGGCCGACTCCGTAGATGTACGTCAGTGCGACCTCGACGCGCTTCTCGCGCGGGATGTCGACTCCTGCCAGACGTGCCATGGTGGCTTCTCCTGTGAGTGAGTGGAGGTGTGGAGCAGCATCGGTGCCCGGGCCTCCGCCCCGAGGTGTCCCCCGCCGAAGCGGGATCTGATGCTGCCGTTCTCGATGTTCAGTTGTGGAGTCTGCGTTCCGGCCGCGTCGCCGCGACCGGAGCCGATCAGCCCTGGCGCTGCTTGTGGCGCGGGTCGTTCTTGCAGATGACCATCACGTTGCCGTGCCGGCGGATGACGCGGCACTTGTCGCAGATGGGCTTGACGCTCGGCTTGACCTTCATGTTCTTCTTCTCTCGCTGTCTTCGTACCCTCGCGCTGACGCGCGCGGGCCGTTACTTTCCAGCGGCTCCTACTTGTAGCGGTAGACGATCCGGCCGCGGGTCAGGTCGTACGGGCTCAGCTCCACGATCACGCGGTCCTCGGGGAGGATCCGGATGTAGTGCTGGCGCATCTTCCCCGAGATGTGGGCGAGGACCTTGTGCCCGTTGCTCAGCTCGACGCGGAACATCGCGTTGGGCAGAGCTTCCAGCACCGAGCCTTCGATCTCGATGACACCGTCTTTTTTGGCCATAGCCTCTTCGTCGCTTGCAGGTAGGAACTACCGGTCGTGCGGATGGATGATTTGGTGCTTCCGGCATCCGGAGACCGGACCGCGGCACGCCGAAAGGCGGGCATGAAACACCAAGGGTCAAGCTTAGATCATTCCGGGCGTTTCGCCAAACCGCGGCTATACTCCGCCGCTGCGATCGGCACGCCCCGGACGGGCTCAGGCGGCGCGGGGCTGCAGCCCGCGACCGGCGAGGCCGGCGGCGATGCGCGCGGCCACGTCGTCGATCGCACCGAGACCGTCGACCTCGAGCAGCAGGCCGCGATCGCGGAACATCGCGATGAGCGGTTCCGTCTCGCGGGTGTAGACCTCCTGGCGGTGACGGATCGCCTCCTCGGAGTCGTCCATGCGGCCCTGTTCGAGGGCGCGGCGGCGCAAGCGCTCCACGATCTCGTCCTGATCCGCGACGAGCCGGATGACCACGTCGAGCGCGTGCCCGTGCGAGGCGAGCAGCTCGTCGAGGTAGCGCACCTGGTCGGTCGTGCGGGGGTAGCCGTCGAGCAGGAAGCCGCCCGCGGCATCCGCCTCGTTCAGCCGGTCGGTCACGAGCGCGTTGGTGAGCTCGTCCGGCACGTAGTCGCCCGCGTCGACGATCGCCTTCACCTTGAGGCCGAGCTCCGTGCCGTTCTTGATGTTGGCGCGGAAGATGTCACCGGTGGAGATCGTCGGGATGCCGTAGGCGTGCGAGATCCGGGCCGCCTGCGTCCCCTTCCCCGCCCCCGGAGGGCCGACGATGAGCAGCCGCGTGCCGCCGCTCAACGCAGAAGACCTTCGTAGTGACGCTGCTGCAGCTGGGAGTCGATCTGCTTGACCGTCTCGAGGCCCACGCCGACGATGATCAGGATGCTCGCGCCGCCGAACGGGAAGTTCTGGTTCGCACCGACGGTGGCGAGGGCGATGAGCGGGATGAGCGCGACGATGCCGAGGTAGAGCGCACCCGGGAGCGTCACGCGCGTGAGCACGTAGTCGAGGTACTCGGCAGTCGGTCGACCGGCACGGATGCCGGGGATGAACCCGCCGTACTTCTTCATGTTGTCGGCGACCTCTTCGGGGTTGAAGGTGATCGCGACGTAGAAGTAGGTGAACCCGACGATGAGCAGGAAGTACAGCGCCATGTAGAGCGGGTGGTCACCGCGCGTCAGGTAGGTGCTGATCCAGTTGACCCACTCGGGGTTGTTGCCGTCGGTGGTCTGGTTGAACTGCGCGACGAGCGCCGGCAGGTACAGCAGCGACGAGGCGAAGATGACCGGCACGACGCCCGCCATGTTGACCTTGATCGGGATGTAGGTGTTGTTGCCGCCGAACGTGCGACGGCCGACCATCCGCTTGGCGTACTGCACCGGGATGCGGCGCTGCGACTGCTCGACGAACACGACCGCGGCCATGATCAGGATGCCGATCGCGAGCACCACGAGGAACAGCTCGAAGCTGTACTCGGTGGCGATGCGCCACATCGACTGCGGGAAGGTCGCCGCGATCGAGGTGAAGATCAGCAGCGACATGCCGTTGCCGATGCCGCGCTCGGTGATGAGCTCGCCGAGCCACATGATGAGGCCGGTACCCGCGGTCATGGTGACGACCATGAGCAGGATGGCGTACCACTCGCTGTTGGTGAGCAGCTGGCTGCACTCGGCGGCGCTGCTGGAGCCGAACAGGGCTCCGCTGCGCGCGACCGTGATGAGCGTCGTGGACTGCAGCACGCCGAGGGCGATGGTGAGGTAACGCGTGTACTGCGTCAGCTTCGCCTGGCCCGACTGGCCCTCCTTGTAGAGGGTGTCGAAGTGCGGGATGACCACACGCAGGAGCTGCGTGATGATCGACGCCGTGATGTACGGCATGATGCCGAGCGCGAAGATCGACAGCTGGAGGAGGGCTCCGCCGCTGAACAGGTTGACGAGGTCGTAGAGCCCCGACGTACCGGCGTTACCCGCCAGGCACGCTTGCACGTTGCCGAAGTCGACGAACGGTGCGGGGATGAACGACCCGAGCCGGAACAGCGCGACGATGCCGAGGGTGAATCCGATCTTCCGACGCAGATCGGGGGTGCGGAAGATCCGCCCAACGGCTCTGAACACGAGGCCTCCCGGGTTTCGTGGTTCGGTGGTCTGCCGTGACGGCAGTCTCGACCACCTCACGTGCAGCGACGGTGACCGCCCTCGCGGGCGGCCACCGTCGTCACGTTGTTGCTACTTGACGGAACCGCCCGCAGCGACGATCTTCTGCTCCGCGGAGCTCGATACCTTGTCGACTGCAACTGTCAGCTTAACCGCAATGTCGCCGGCTCCGAGAACCTTGACCTTCTCGTTCTTGCGAACGGCGCCCTTGGCCACCAGGTCGGAGACGGTCACGTCGCCGCCCTGGGGGTAGAGCTCGGCCAGCTTCTCGAGGTTCACGACCTGGTACTCGACGCGGAACGGGTTCTTGAACCCGCGCAGCTTCGGGGCACGCATGACCTGGTTCAGGTTGCCGCCCTCGAGGCCCGAGCGCACCTGGTAGCGCGCCTTCGTGCCCTTGGTACCGCGACCGGCGGTCTTACCCTTCGAGCCCTCACCGCGACCCACGCGGGTGCGCTCCTTGCGGGAGCCCGCGGCGGGACGGAGGTGGTGCACCTTGAGCACCTGCTGGCGCGCCACGACGTCGTCCGACTTCGCAGCGGCCTTCGCCGCCGGCTTGCGCGCGGCGGTGGTGGTCTCCGAGGTCGACTCCGCGTCGGCGGCGGCCTTCGTGGTGCGGCTGCGCGGGGCAGCCGTCTTCTTCTCGGCAGCGGGAGCAGCCTTCTCGGCGGCCGGCTTCTTGGCCGGCGCCTTCTTCGGCTTCTCCTCGGCTGCCTTGGTCTCTTCAGCCATCAGTCAATCTCCTCGACCTTCACCAGGTGAGCGACCGTGCGGACGTAGCCGCGGTTCTGCTCGTTGTCCTCGCGGACCACGACGTCGCCGATGCGCTTGAGCCCGAGGCTGCGCAGCGTGTCGCGCTGGTTCTGCTTCTCACTGATCTTGCCCTTGATCTGGGTCACCTTCAGGCGAGCAGCCATCATGCACCTACCTTCGCGGCAGCGTTACGGGCCTCCGCCTCGGCGCGCACGAGACGCTCCGGGGCGATGTCCTCGAACTCGCGTCCACGACGGGCGGCGACGGCGCGCGGCTCCTCGAGCTGCTTGAGCGCCTCCACCGTCGCGTGGACGATGTTGATCGTGTTCGACGAGCCGAGCGACTTGCTCAGCACGTCGTGGATGCCGGCGCACTCGAGCACGGCACGCACCGGACCACCGGCGATGACGCCGGTACCGGCGGCGGCGGGGCGCAGGAGCACCACACCGGCAGCCGCTTCACCCTGCACCGGGTGCGGGATCGTCTGGGCCGAACGCGGGACGCGGAAGAAGTTCTTCTTCGCCTCCTCGACGCCCTTCGAGATCGCCAGCGGCACCTCACGGGCCTTGCCGTAGCCGACGCCGACCATGCCGTTGCCGTCACCGACGACCACGAGGGCGGTGAAGCTGAAGCGACGACCACCCTTCACGACCTTCGACACGCGGTTGATCGTGACGACGCGCTCCAGGAACTGGCTCTTGTCGTCGCGCGATCCACGGTCGCGGTTGGGGTTGCGCTCACGGCCACCGCGGCGCTGCTCGCGCGGCTCCTGCTGCGGCGCGGACGACGCAGCCGTCTCCACCGGGGTCTCGTTGACCACGGCCACCTGGACCTGGTCCTTGTTCGTTGCGTCGCTCACAGGTTCAACCCGCCCTCTCGAGCTCCATCGGCGATCGCGGCGACACGACCGGCGTACTTGCTACCACCGCGGTCGAAGACCACGGCCTCGACTCCGGCCTGCTTCGCGCGCTCGGCGACGAGCTCGCCGACACGACGGGCCTTGGCCGTCTTGTCGCCCTCGAAGCCACGGAGGTCTGCCTCCATGGTCGAGGCGGAGGCCACGGTGTGGCCCTTGGTGTCGTCGACGACCTGCACGAAGACGTGACGGGCCGAACGGGTGACGACGAGGCGGGGACGCTCGGCGGAGCCCACGACCTTCTTGCGAAGGCGGGCGTGCCTGCGGTCCTTGGCCGCCGACTTGCTCTTTCCTCTGGTGCCCAGAGCCATGATCACTTACCAGCCTTTCCGGCCTTGCGCCGCACGTTCTCGCCGGCGTAACGCACACCCTTGCCCTTGTAGGGCTCGGGCATGCGGAGCTTGCGGATGTTGGCGGCGACCTCGCCCACGGCCTGCTTGTCGATGCCGCTGACGGTCAGCTTGTTGTTGCCCTCGACGGTGAACGTGATGCCCGCGGGCGGGTCCACCGTGATGGGGTGCGAGTAGCCGAGCGCGAACTCGACCGAGGAGCCCTTGGCCTGCACGCGGTAACCGGTGCCGACGACCTCGAGGCCCTTGGTGTAGCCCTGGGTCACGCCGACGATCTGGTTGGCGATGAGCGTGCGGGTGAGGCCGTGCAGCGAACGCGACTCGCGCTCGTCGTCGGGGCGCGTGACGAGCACGGTGCCCTCTTCGACCTTGACCTCGATGGGGTTGGCGACGGTGAGCTTCAGCTCGCCCTTCGGGCCCTTGACGGTGACGTCGCGGCCTGCGACGGCCACGTCGACGCCCGACGGGATCTCAATGGGAAGACGTCCGATTCGAGACATGACGGATCACCACACGTAGGCGAGGACTTCCCCACCCACGCCCTTCTTGGTCGCCTCGCGGTCGGTCAGCAGACCGGACGAGGTGGAGAGGATGGCCACACCGAGGCCGCCCAGCACGTGGGGGATCTCGGTGGACTTCGCGTACACCCGGAGGCCGGGCTTGGACACGCGCTTGATGCCCGCGATGGAGCGCTCACGGTTGGGGCCGTACTTGAGGTCGATGGTGAGCGTCGAGCCGACGCGTGCATCCTCGACCCGCCAGTCGGCGATGTAACCCTCGGTCTTGAGGATGTCCGCGATGTGGGTCTTGAGCTTCGAGCTCGGCAGCGACACGGAGTCGTGGTGCGCCGAGTTCGCGTTGCGCAGTCTGGTCAGCAGGTCTGCGACCGGATCTGTCATCGTCATGTGTTCGTCGTCCTGTTCTCGGCCGGTTTCGGCATCCGGTACACCGGGTGCCGACCTCGCCGATCGTTGTTACTGGTTCTGGTCGTTCGACCGGAAGGGGAAACCGAGAGCGCGCAGCAGGGCGCGACCCTCGTCGTCGGTCTTGGCCGTGGTGACGACGGTGATGTCGAAACCGCGGACGCGATCGATCTTGTCCTGGTCGATCTCGTGGAACATGCTCTGCTCCGAGAGACCGAAGGTGTAGTTGCCGTTGCCGTCGAACTGACGGTCCGACAGGCCGCGGAAGTCACGGATGCGGGGCAGCGCGAGCGACAGCAGACGGTCGAGGAACTCCCATGCGCGGTCGCCGCGCAGGGTCGTGTGGGCGCCGATGGGCATGCCCTCACGCAGCTTGAACTGCGCGATGGACTTGCGGGCACGGGTGACCTGCGGCTTCTGACCGGTGATGAGGGTCAGGTCGCGCACGGCACCGTCGATGACCTTGCCGTCGCGGGCGGCCTCGCCGACACCGGTGTTGACGACGATCTTCACCAGTCGCGGCACCTGGTGCACGTTGGTGAAGCCGAAGTCCTTCTGCAGCTGCGGAACGATCTCCGAGCGGTACTTCTGCTTGAGGCGCGGCTGGATTGTGCCAGTCTGCGCAGCAGCGGTGTCAGTCATTACTCAGCGTCCTTCTTGGTCGACTTCTTGGCAGTCGACTTCTTGGTCTCGGCCCGACGTGACGGCTTGAAGTAGCGCACGCGGGAGGTCTTGCCGGCCTCATCGGTCTCGACGCGGAAGCCGACGCGGGCCGGCTGCTTCGTGTCGGGGTCGACGAGCGCGACGTTCGAGATGTGGATGGGAGCCTCGTGCGTCTCGATGCCGCCGGTCTTCGTGCCACGCTGCGTCTGGCCGACGCGCACGTGCTTGGTCACGAAGTTGACGCCTTCGACGATCACGCGGTTCTTCTCGACGAGCACCTCGATGACGCGACCCTGCTTGCCGCGGTCACCACCGCGGGCCTGGCTGGGCCCGCTGATGACCTGCACGAGGTCGCCCTTCTTGATCTTCGCCATGGCTTACAGCACCTCCGGGGCGAGCGAGATGATCTTCATGAACCGCTTGTCGCGCAGCTCACGGCCGACCGGTCCGAAGATGCGGGTACCGCGGGGGTCCCCGTCGTTCTTCAGGATGACGGCGGCGTTCTCGTCGAACTTGATGTAGGACCCGTCGGGACGACGGGTCTGCTTGACCGTGCGGACGATGACCGCCTTGACGACGTCGCCCTTCTTGACGTTGCCACCGGGGATCGCGTCCTTGACCGTGGCGACGATGACGTCACCGAGGCCGGCGTAACGCCGACCGGATCCACCGAGCACGCGGATGGTGAGCAGCTCCTTGGCGCCGGTGTTGTCGGCGACCTTGACTCTCGATTCCTGCTGAAGCATTTCTCTCTCCTACAAGTAGGCGCGAGGCCTACTTGGCCTTCTCGAGGATCTCGACCAGGCGCCAGCGCTTGGTGGCGGACAGCGGACGGGTCTCGCTGATGAGCACGAGGTCGCCGACGCCGGCGGTGCCGGCCTCGTCGTGCGCCTTCACCTTGGAGGTGCGGCGGATGACCTTGCCGTACAGCGGGTGCTTGACGCGGTCCTCGACCTCGACGGTGATGGTCTTGTCCATCTTGTCGCTCACCACGTAGCCGCGGCGGGTCTTGCGGTAACCGCGGGCGCCCACATCCTTGACGTCGTGCTCGGCCGACTCGTGGCCGGCGGCAGCCTGCTTGGCCTGCGCCATTAGTTGGCCTCCTCAGCCTTCTCGGCCGGGGCCTCGGCGGCCTCGGACTTCTTGCTCTTGCGGGTCGTCTTGGCCGGGGCGGCCTCGACGGGGACGGGCGTGGCACGGATGCCCAGCTCGCGCTCGCGGATCACGGTGTAGATCCGGGCGATGTCGCGCTTCACGGCACGCAGTCGGCCGTGGCTCTCGAGCTGACCGGTGGCCGACTGGAAGCGCAGGTTGAACAGCTCCTCCTTGGCCTTCTTCAGCTCGTCGGCGAGACGCTCGTCTTCGAAGGTGTCGAGCTCGGCCGGGGCCAGCTCCTTGGATCCGATCGCCATCAGGCGTCGCCCTCCTCGCGCTTGATGATGCGTGCCTTGAGGGGCAGCTTGTGGATGGCACGGGTCATGGCCTCACGAGCGAGCTGCTCGTTGACGCCGGCGACCTCGAAGAGGACGCGACCCGGCTTGACGTTGGCGACCCACCACTCGGGCGAACCCTTACCGGAACCCATGCGGGTCTCGGCGGGCTTCTTCGTGAGCGGACGGTCGGGGTAGATGTTGATCCACACCTTGCCGCCACGCTTGATGTGACGCGTCATCGCGATACGAGCGGACTCGATCTGACGGTTGGTCACGTAAGCGGGCGTCAGGGCCTGGATACCGAACTCACCGAACGACACCTGGGTGCCACCGGTCGCCTGACCGCTGCGGCCGGGGTGGTGCTGCTTGCGGTGCTTGACTCGACGGGGGATCAACATGGTTACGCCTCAACTCCTGCTGCGGCAGGCGCCTCGGCCCGCGGGCCACGGCGGCGGTCGCCGTCACGACGCTCGGGGCGCGACGACTTCTGGTTCGCCTGCTCGCGAGCGAGTTCCTTATTGGTGATGTCGCCCTTGTAGATCCACACCTTCACGCCGATGCGGCCGAAGGTGGTGCGGGCCTCGTAGAAGCCGTAGTCGATGTTCGCGCGCAGCGTGTGCAGCGGAACCCGACCCTCGCGGTAGAACTCGGAGCGGCTCATCTCCGCGCCGCCGAGGCGGCCGGAGACCTGGATGCGGACGCCCTTGGCGCCGGCGCGCTGGGCGCCCTGCAGGCCCTTGCGCATCGCGCGGCGGAAGGCCACGCGGGCGCTGAGCTGCTCGGCGATGCCCTGCGCGACGAGCTGGGCCTCGGCCTCGGGGTTCTTCACCTCGAGGATGTTGAGCTGGATCTGCTTGCCGGTGAGCTTCTCGAGGTCGGCGCGGATGCGCTCGGCCTCGGCGCCGCGGCGGCCGATCACGATGCCGGGACGCGCCGTGTGGATGTCCACGCGGACGCGGTCACGGGTGCGCTCGATCTCGATGCGGGCGACGCCCGCGCGGTCGAGCTGCGTCTTCAGCAGGCTGCGGATCTTGACGTCCTCGGCCACGAAGTCGCGGTAACGCTGACCCGCCTTGGTCGAGTCGGAGAACCACCGCGAGACGTGGTCGGTCGTGATGCCGAGACGGAAGCCGTACGGGTTGACCTTCTGGCCCATTACTTGCTCGCCTTCTTGTTAGCGGTGCGCGCGGGTCGCGACGACGTGGCGTCGGCGGCCTCCGGCGTCGCGAGGACGACCGTGATGTGGCTGGTGCGCTTGTTGATGCGGAACGCACGACCCTGCGCGCGCGGCTGGAAACGCTTGAGCGTCGTTCCCTCGTCGACGAAGGCACGGGCCACGTACAGGTCCTGCTCGTCGAGATACGAGTTCTCGGCATCCGCCTTGACCCGGGCGTTCGCGATCGCGGAGGCCACGAGCTTGTAGACCGGCTCGCTGGCGCCCTGCGGGGCGAACTTCAGGATCGCGAGGGCCTCGACGGCCTGCTTCCCACGGATGAGGTCCACGACACGACGGGCCTTCTGAGGCGTCACGCGGATGTGTCGCACGCGGGCGATCGACTCCACCATTTCTTCTCCTCCTCACGTCACCGCGTCAGCGGCGACGGCCCTTCTTGTCGTCCTTCTCGTGTCCACGGAAGGTGCGCGTCGGCGCGAACTCGCCGAGCTTGTGTCCGACCATGGTCTCGGTCACGAACACGGGGATGTGCTTGCGACCGTCGTGCACGGCGATCGTGTGACCCAGCATGGCGGGGACGATCATCGAGCGGCGCGACCAGGTCTTGATGACGTTCTTGGTCTTGGCCTCGTTCTGCGTGACGACCTTGCGAAGCAGGTGGTCGTCGACGAAGGGGCCCTTCTTCAGACTGCGTGGCATTCCTCTTGACTCCTACTAGCGCTTCTTGCCGACGGTGCGACGGCGGACGATGAGCTTGTCGCTCTCCTTGTTGGGGCGACGGGTGCGGCCTTCCTTCTGGCCCCAGGGGCTCACCGGGTGACGGCCACCGGAGGTCTTGCCCTCACCACCACCGTGCGGGTGGTCGATCGGGTTCATCGCGACACCACGGACGGTCGGGCGGACGCCCTTCCAGCGCAGACGGCCGGCCTTGCCCCAGTTGATGTTCGACTGCTCGGCGTTGCCGACCTCGCCGATCGTCGCGCGGCAGCGCGCGTCGACGTTGCGGATCTCGCCCGAGGGCAGACGCAGCTGGGCGTAGGGGCCGTCCTTGGCGACGAGACGCACCGAGGCGCCGGCCGAGCGGGCGAGCTTGGCGCCTCCACCCGGCTTGAGCTCGATCGCGTGCACGACCGTACCGACGGGGATGTTGCGCAGCGGCAGGTTGTTGCCGGGCTTGATGTCCGCGCCGGGACCCGACTCGACGATGTCGCCCTGACCGAGCTTGTTCGGAGCGAGGATGTAGCGCTTGGTGCCGTCCACGAAGTGCAGCAGCGCGATGCGCGCGGTGCGGTTCGGGTCGTACTCGATGTGCGCGACCTTGGCGTTGACGCCGTCCTTGTCGTTGCGACGGAAGTCGATCACGCGGTACTGGCGCTTGTGGCCACCACCGATGTGACGCGTCGTGATGCGGCCGGAGTTGTTGCGGCCACCGGTCTTCGGAAGCGGCTTGAGCAGCGACTTCTCCGGGGTGGAACGCGTGATCTCGGCGAAGTCGGCGACCGACGAGCCGCGACGACCGGGGGTCGTCGGCTTGTACTTACGAATAGCCATGATGTTCTCCCTGGCCCTTAGCCGACAGCCGTGAAGATGTCGATGGAGCCGGACTTGAGCGTGACGATGGCGCGCTTGGTGTCCTTGCGCTTACCGGCGCCGAAACGCGTGCGGCGGGTCTTGCCGGTGCGGTTGAGCGTGTTCACCGAGTCGACCTTGACGTCGAAGATCTTCTCGACGGCCAGCTTGATCTCGGTCTTGTTGGCACGGGGGTCGACGACGAAGGTGTACTTGCCCTCATCGATCAGGCCGTAGCTCTTCTCGCTCACGACGGGCGCGATGATGATGTCGCGCGGGTCCTTGTTGCGGCCGCTCATGCGCTGACCTCTTCCTTGTTCGCGGTCTTCGCCGCCACGAAGCGCTCGAAAGCGGCCTTGGTGAAGACGATGTCGTCGCTCACGAGCACGTCGTAGGCGTTCAGCTGGTCGGCCGGCAGCACGTGGACGGTCGGGATGTTGCGGACGCTCTTGAGGCCCACCTCGTCCTCGCGCTCGAGCACGACGAGCACGTGCTTGCTGGTCGCGATGGTGGCGAGCAGGTCGATCGCGGACTTCGCCGAGGGGACCTCGCCGGCCACGAGCGACTCGATGACGTGCACGCGGTCACCGCGGGCGCGGTCCGAGAGGGCGCCGAGCAGAGCCGCGGCGATCATCTTCTTGGGGGTGCGCTGCGAGTAGTCGCGGGGCACGGGTCCGTGCACGATGCCACCACCACGGTGCTGCGGCATGCGCACCGAGCCCTGACGGGCGCGGCCGGTGCCCTTCTGCTTGAACGGCTTGACGCCGGAGCCGGAGACCTCGCCGCGACCCTTGGTCTTGTGCGTGCCCTGGCGCGCGGCCGCGAGCTGCGCGACGACGACCTGGTGCAGGAGCGGGACGTTGGTCTGCACGTCGAAGATCTCGGCGGGCAGCTCGACCGTGCCGGACTTCTTGCCTTGCGGGTCGATGACGTCGACGGTGGTAGCCATGGTCAGGCTCCCTTCACGGCGTTGCGGACGAAGACGATGCGGCCGCGGGCGCCGGGAACGGCACCCTTGACCAGCAGCAGGCCCTTCTCGGCGTCGACCGAGTGGACCTTGAGGTTGAGGACGGTGACGCGCTCGCCACCCATACGTCCGGCCATCCGCATGCCCTTGAAGACGCGGCTCGGCGTCGACGAGGCGCCGATCGAACCGGGCTTGCGGTGGTTGCGGTGCGAACCGTGCGACGCGCTCACGCCCTTGAAGTTGTGGCGCTTCATGACACCGGCGAAGCCCTTGCCCTTGCTGGTGCCGACGACGTCGATCAGCTGGCCGGCCTCGAACGTGTCGACCGTGAGCTCCTGGCCGAGGGTGTACTCGGCGGCGTCGGCGGTGCGCACCTCGGTGAGGTGGCGGCGTGGCGTGACGCCGGCGGCCTTGAAGTGGCCCGACGCGGGCTTGTTGACCTTGCGCGGGTCGATCTGGCCGGCGGCGATCTGGACGGCGACGTAGCCGTCCTTCTCCTCCGAGCGGACCTGGGTCACGACGTTCGGAGTGATCTCGATGACCGTGACCGGCACGAGGCGGTTGTTCTCGTCCCAGACCTGCGTCATGCCGAGCTTGGTGCCCAGCAGACCCTTGGTCGTAGTGGTGGCGGTAGGCATGGCGTTCCTTAGAGCTTGATCTCGATGTTGACGTCGGCCGGGAGGTCGAGTCGCATGAGCGAGTCGACCGCCTTCGGCGTCGGGTCCACGATGTCGATCAGCCGCTTGTGGGTGCGCTTCTCGAAGTGCTCGCGGCTGTCCTTGTACTTGTGGGGAGAACGAATCACGACGACCACGTTCTTCTCGGTCGGAAGGGGCACCGGACCGACCACGGTCGCACCCGCACGGGTGACCGTGTCGACGATCTTGCGCGCCGAGGTGTCGATGACCTCGTGGTCATACGACTTGAGTCGGATGCGGATCTTCTGTCCCGCCATTGTCTGGCTCTCTCTCTTGAGTACGTACTGCATCCCGGAGGATGCCAACGCTGCACAGCACTGAGCTGTCGCACCACTGTTTATCTGTCAATGGCACGGCGATCCGAGGACCCCCGCGCACTCCCTCCGACCCGCGCGCAGACGTCAGCCTGCACGGCGCACACGGATGCCCGGTGCACGAAGGGTTCGGATTAAGCTGTGCTCTGCCGCCCGCGGCCTAGGTGCTCAGCCCTATGCACTGCCTGGCGGTGATCCGCGCGAGCGCGCGGAATGTTGAACTAGACGAGTCTGCCACAGCCCGGCATTTGCTGCAACCCGGGCGTGTCGCGCTCAGTTCCGCGGTTCTCGCGCGGCGAGCACCAGGGTAGCCGTGCCGGCGAGAAACAGCACGAGGGCCGATGCGAGGGCCGTCGGACCGCCCATCCAGCCGACCGCGGCGGCGCCGATCGCCGCGCCGACGCCCATCGCGACCACGGCGAGCAGCCGGGGCACCCAGCGTTCGCCGCGTCCGCCGCCGAGCCGGCTGTCGCGGGCCAGGTTGGCGACGGTGTTGGTGACGACGATCGTGGTGATGTCGCTGTTGCCGATCGGCTTCACGGCGGTGACCTGGCCGCCCATCACCGCGGCGAGCAGGAAGGTCACGACGAGCAGCGCCGGTTCCGGCAGCTCGCCGAGCACGGCCCACACGACCGTGAGCAGGACGAGCACCGCTCCCCCGCCGATGAGTTGGCCGGCGGCGCGGCGCGGCAGGCCGGTCGGATGCCCGCGACCGACGATCCGGCCGGACACGATCGATCCGACGACGAACCCGACGAGCGCGACCGCGTTGTTGAGGAACGGCACGCCGCCGACCCCGACGGCGGCGAACCCGAGGAACAGCACGTTGCCGGTCATGTTGCCCGTGAAGACGCGGTCCAGCGCGAGGTAGCTGACCGCATCCACCGCCCCGGTGGCGGCGGTGAGCAGCAGGAGCCCGAGGGTGAAGCGGCGCGCGGCGCTCGTCGCCGCGCCCGCCGGTCCCGTGCTGCTCGCGCTCATCCGTTCCACCGTATCCACTCACGCCGCACTTCCCGCGCCGCTCGACCTGCCTCCTTCGTCGAGCGTGCCCGTTCCGGACGAATCCGCCGGCGTTTGGGCCCGCGGGAGTCCGGAACGGGCACGGTCGGCGATGTCACGGGCGCCGCAGGCGTGGGATGCCCGCCCGCCGGAGCTTCGCGACGAGCCGCTCACCGTGCCACGCGTCGGACCACTCCCACCTCACGAATCCTCGCGACTGGGCACGCAGTTCGTCCTCTCGCCGCTTCTCCTCCCGCAGCACCTCTTCGAGCGGAATCCCCCGCTCCCGGGCGCGCTCCTCGTACTTGCCCCAGCCGTCCGCCTCTCCGATGACGTCGGCTCCCGGCCACTAGAAGTCCACGGCATATCGATGACCGTCGAGTCCGCGGTACTCGCGCTGCTGCTCCGGTTGCACGAAGCCGTACTCATGGAACCTGAACCGACTCAAGGTCTCGAGCGGCGAGGCCGAGGCGCTGGAGGCGAGAGCGAGCACCCGGTCGACCTGCCGGCAGTTGGCGTAAGGGCGCCGCTCGTGATGCAGCGCGGACAGGGCGTCATGAGACACGTCGAGACGGTTGTCGGGGCGCAGCACATGCTCTGCGGCGATCATGCCGGCGAGCACACCATCGGAAGCGGCGAGGTCGAGCACGGTGAGCGCCGGGCTGGTGACCCAGAATCGGTCGATCGCGAACACCTCGTCGGCGAACTCGCCCGCGTGCCGGACGATGCCGTTCCTGCTGCGTCGACCGACCGCAGCGCCAGAGCGCACGTGCACGGCATCGCTGATCTCCCCGAGAAGTGGGATGCCGAGCAGGACCGCTGCCGTGCGGTGCGAGAACACGACGTCGTCGCGGGCGCTGTTGCTCACCGCCTCCGCGAGCGCCCGGTGGCGCGCCGTGGCCGACGCGTCGGCGAACTCGTCCCGGGGCGCGTAGGCACCTCGACGAAGCCTGGTCACCCGACCGCGCGCAGCCGCTCGTCGAAGAGCACGTCCGGCGGTCGCATCGACACTGCTCGCCGGTACGACTCGGACCGGCGGCGCTTTCGTCGGGCTCACACCGCTAAGGATGAGCAACGGTGCACTCCCGGCGTCCGTCGGCCTGCGCCGCTGTGGCCGGGGCGTGCACCGTCCCGCTTGTGCGGGAGTGGCGTCGGATCGCGCGACGAGGGGCGACTCAGCCGCCCAACGTGCCCGTTCCGGACCGCGCAAAGGGTTTTCGCCGCCTAAGCGGTCCGGAACGGGCACGTTCGGCGAATCCGGGGCGGCGAAACGCGCGTGAAACGAGGGCGAAACGAGAGGCGGCGTCCGGCTCGGTAGCGTGCGGATCGCCAACCCCACCCCAGCGACTCGATGACGGGGGCGAGGCGAGTCCGACGACGGAGGTTCGACCGTGTCGGGCTGAGCGGTCGTCGAACCGCCTGCGCCGCCCGCGGTTCGCACGACCGGAAAGCGGACAGCATCCACATGACAACTCCCTCCCGCCGCCGCGGGCTCGCCCCGGCCTTCGCCGCCGGAGCACTCGCCCTCGGCCTCACGCTCACGGGCGCCGCGCCGGCGCTCGCGGCACCGTCGGCTTCTGCAGTGACCATCACGGCGACTCCGACCGTCGACGTCGGCGGCACCGTCGACGTCGAGGTCGGCCTGACCGGCGCCGTCGACCTGTATGCCGCCCGATTCACCGTCACGTTCGACCCGACGCTGCTGAGCTACGTCGACGGAAGCACGACCGGTCCGAGCGGCGGATTCGACTCCGTCACCACCGGTCCCGGCACGGTCACCGTCGTGCACTCGCGCCTCGGAAGCTCCCCCGCCCTCGCCGGCGACATCCCGTGGTCGCTCGACTTCGTCGCCGTCGCCCCCGGATCCGGCACGGTCGGCGTGCAGTCCGTGGAACTCGTCGACCCGCAGGGCGCCACGACCGCGGTCGACGGCACCGACGAGGCCCCCGTCACCGTCAACGGCGTCGTGACCGAGCCCGACCCCGGCACCGGTGGCGGCGGAACCGGCGGGGGCGGCGCCTCCCCCGGAGCCGGCACCGGCACCGGCACTGCGAGCGGCGGCAACGCGGACGACGCGCTCGCCGGCACCGGTGCCGCCGTGACCGGTGGCCTCGTCGCCGCCGGACTGCTGCTCGCCGCGGGCGTCGTGCTCGTGCTCCGCCGCCGCGCCGCGAGGGTCTCGTGACCGCCCGCGTCCCGCACGGGACGCAGCACGCAACCACCTCCTCCCGCCTTCCGAGAAAGAGCACGATGACCCTCCCCCGCACCCGCGCGGTGATCGCCACCGCCTCCGGTACCGTCGCCCTCCTCGCGGTCGGCGGCATCACGGCCCTGCCGGCGAACGCCGCCCCTCCGACGACGATCGGCACCGCCGAGGCCGGCGCCCTGCTGGCGCCCTACTACACGGACCTCGACCTCACGGGCGACGACTCCGTCACGCAGGACGACCTGGCGCTGGTCGCCGCCCACCTCGGCGCGACCCCGGCCGACCCGGCCTGGCCGACGGTCGCGACCGCGGATGCCGATGCCGACCAGCTGCTCGAGCTCGTCGATCTCGCCGAGGTGTCGAGCCGCATGGTCTACGACGACGGGCCGTTCGAACTCATCGAGTCGTCGGCGATCGACCTTCAGGCCGCGATGAACGCGGGGGTCACGACCTCTGTGGCGATCACGCAGGAGTACCTCGACCGGATCGCCGCGTACGACCGCACGGTCGTCGACACCTCCGGCACCGGCCGCGCGCTCAACTCCATCATCACCGCGAGCGACGAGGCGCTGGCCACCGCCGCCGCGGCGGACGCGGAGCGGGCCGCGCACGGGATGACGAGCATCCTGCTCGGGGTGCCGGTCGTCGTGAAGGACAACTACGACACGGCCGACATGCCGACGACAGGCGGATGCGGCTGTTGGGACGCCAACCAGACCGCCGACGACGCGGCGATGGTGAGCGGTCTGCGCGCGCAGGGCGCCGTCATCCTCGCGAAGGCGAGCCTTGACGAGTTCGCGTTCGGCTTCGTCTCCGAGTTCTCCGCCTTCCAGACGGGGGGCACCAGCACCCTCGTCGCGAGCCCGTACAGCACGTCGCGCACCGCCGGCGGGTCGAGCGGCGGGACCGGCGCGGCGATCGCCGCCAACCTTGGGGCGATCGGATTCGGCACGGACACGGGCGGATCGATCCGCGTGCCGTCGTCGTACAACCAGCTCGTCGGCATCCGACCGACCGTGGGTCTCGCGAGCCGGGACGGGATCATCCCGCTCGCGCTGAGTCAGGACACCGGTGGACCGATGGCGCGCAGCGTCGCCGACGCGGCGATCGCGCTCGACGCCGTCGCCGGCGTGGACCCCGCCGATCCGATCACCGCCCAGCAGGAGGGCCTCGTGCCCGACTCGTACACCGAGTACCTCGACCCGACCGCCCTGCAGGGCGCGCGGATCGGCTACGTCGCGTCGATGATCGGCTCCAACCCGACGACGCTGCGCCTGTGGACGCAGGCGAAGGCTACGCTCGAGGCGCAGGGTGCGACGGTGGTCGAGGTGACCCCGCCGGCCGGGTTCTCGGCGGTGCTGAGCGAGCCGAGCGGCAGCACGAACGAGTTCAAGCACGACCTGAACGCGTACATCGCGGCCCACCTCGCCCCGGGGGTGGAGGCTCGCTCGCTGCAGGGCATCCTCGCCACCGGCCGGTACGTGCCGTCGCGACAGGGCACCTACCAGTCGCGCGACCAGGTGACCGAGGAGACCTACCAGGCGTGGGCTGGCCCGACGGGCACCCACACGACGGCGATCGCGTCGGGCAAGGCACTCGTGACCTCGTGGATGGACGAGCAGGATCTCGACAGCCTCGTCTACCCGTCCGGCAACCCGTACGGCACCCAGGGCACCAACCTGCGGCTGAGTCCGAACACGGGGATGCCGTCGATCTCGGTGCCGATGGGTCAGGCGACCGCCGAGGAGAGCATCCCGGGCGCCGGCGTGAACCTCGAGTTCCTCGGACGCCACTACGCGGAGGGCACCCTCATCGGGCTGACCTACGCGTTCGAGCAGGCGACCGGCGCGCGCACGTCGCCGGCGCTGTACGGCCCGCTCGGCTGAACACCCCCGTCCGCCCGGTCCGCACTCGCGGCCGGGCGGGCGGGTCAGCCGAGCAGCTCCCGCAGCTCGGACTCGGCGGCGGTCACGCGTTCGGCGTCGATCGTGACGCCCTTCTGGTACAGGTCGACGATGCGCGGGTCGACGTAGCTCGAGCGGGCGATCGACGGGGTGTTGTTGAGCTCCTCAGCCGCGTCGCGCATCGCCTGCGCGAGAGCCCTCGTGCGGGCGGTCTTCGTGTGCTCCGGGCCGTGCTTGGCGAGGCTGATCGCCGCGGCGATCGTGCCGTGCAGGGTGCGGAAGTCCTTCGCGGTGAAGTCGCCCCCGGTGCGCTCGCGCACGTACGCGTTGATCTCCTCGGCCGAGAGCGGATGCCAGCCGCGCTCGTCCTTCCAGGCGAGCAGGCGCGCGTTCGGACCGCGCCGCTTCAGCAGGCGCACGACCTTCGCGAGATCGGGGTCGCGGATGTCGGACTCCCACTCCTGGCCGCTCTTCGCGGGGAACTTGAGTTCCACCGTGTCCCCGTGCACCACGGCGTGCGCGCACAGCAGCGTCGACAACCCGAAGCTGCCGTTCGAGTGGGCGTACTGCTCTGACCCCACCCGCAGGGACCCGGTGTCGAGCATCCGGAACGCCGCGGCGAGCGCGCGATCGCGCCCGTAGCCGTCCTCACGCAGGTGCATCGTCACCTGGCGCCGCGCGGCGGTGAGGGTGGCGGCGAGCTCGAGTGCCCGCTCGTACTTGACGCGGTCCTTCTTCTCCCGCCAGAACGGGTGGTAGATGTACTGCCGCCGACCGGCGGCGTCGGTGCCGGTCGCCTGCACGTGCCCGTTCTCGAACGGGCAGATCCAGATGTCCTTCCACGCCGGCGGAATCGCGAGAGCGTCGAACCGCGCCCGCAGCTCGGGATCGCGCACCGGCTGACCGTTCGGACCGCGGTAGGAGAAGCCGCGTCCCGCGCGCACGCGGGTGTAGCCCGGCCCGTTCGTGTCGCTGCGGCGGAGGCGGGGCATGTCGCGAGGCTAGCGCCACGGATGCTGTGGGCACGCCCGGAGGGCCGGTCGCTCAGCGATTTCCCGTTCAGCACCCGGCGCCGGAACGACGGATGCCCGGACCTCGTGGTCCGGGCATCCGTCGTTCAGTGCGTTACGACCGGCTCTGTTCGCGGCGGCGACGCGCGGCGAGCAGGAGCAGCACACCACCGGCGATCAGCACGCTCAGCGCGAGCACGATCGAGGAGGCGAGCGTCACACCGGTCGCGGCGAGCGCGTTGCCGACCACGACGAACGGGTCGTCGTCGGCGACCGTGACGACCTCGCCGTCGCGGTCGAGCAGCAGCACCGGGGTGCCGTCGGGGTTCACCGACGGGTCGCCGGTCGGCACGCCGTCGTCGTCCGTGGCGGGCACCACGGCGTCGGCGATCACGTCGACACGGTCCTGGTGCATGCCGGCGCCGGCGATGAGGGTGCCCTCCGCGTAGAACGACTGACCGGGGGCGAGGATGCCCGTCCACGGCCCGCTCCTCACGAAGCTGTAGTCGGCGGGACCGCCGACCGGCGAGAGGTCCGCCGTCCAGTCGTCACCGATCTTCGCGCCCTGCACCGTGATGTCCGACAGGCGGATGTTGGTGAGGTGCGTGTTGCCGGTGTTGGTGACCACCCAGCGCACCTTCACGGTCGACCCGGGCTGGGTCGTGACCGCGTGCTGCGCGTCGTTCGCCGTGGTGCCGGCGGGCACGTCGGGCTTCGACGGGATGATCCAGTCGCCGTTGGCGTCCTTCACCCGCGGGTCCTCGTCGGCCCCGTTGTACTTGATCACCTGGATCGCGGCGGTGACGGCGTTGTAGTCGTCACGGTCGCTGACGGCGATGCCGGAGCCGGCGCCCACCGCGTCGACGCGCGCGCGGTCGACGTGCGGCTGCTGCGATCCGGTGACCGTGAGCTGCGCGGTTCCGGTGATCACGGCGTCGGGCGCCCACGTGGCGGTGCCGGCACCGAAGGTGTCGGCCCACTGCGCGGTCCAGCCGGTCGGGGTCGGCGTGGCGGCCACGGTCTCGCCGGTCGGGAAGGTCCAGACCAGCTCGCGGATCTCGCCGCCGGCGAGGTTCTCGTCGGTTAGCGTCACCGCGCGCAGCGGCTCGTCGCCCGTGTTCGTGACGGTGAAGACGATGGTGCGAGTCTCGCCCGGCGTGTAGAACTCGGCCTCCGGCATGGTGTCGGCGTCGTGCTCGATGGTGGTGCCGTCGCCGTCACCCTTCTCGATGTCGACGAACGGTCCCTCACCCGTGCGGGCGTTGAACGGGTCGTCGTCGTCGACCGTCACCGGGTCGCCGTTCTCGTCGATCGCGACGATCGGGTCGCCTTCGGGGTCCACGGCCGGCTCACCGGTCGGGGTGCCGTCGGGGCCGACCTCGGGCTGCACGATCGTGCCCACCACGTCGACGGTGTCGGTGTGGTTGGTCAGCGCCGGCAGCGTGAGGGTGCCTTCGGCGAAGAACGAGGCACCGGGCGGCAGGATGCCCTGCCACGGGCCGTCCTCGACGAAGCTGTAGTCCGCCGGACCGCCGAACGCGGTCAGGTCGGCCGTCCAGTCGCCGTCGATCGCCGGGCCCGCGTCGGTCGTGTCGACGAGCGTGATGTCGGTGAGCGACGTCGTGCCCGTGTTGGTCACGACCCAGCGCACCGTGCGCGGCGTCTGCACCGGGTACTCGACCGCCTCGTCCGCCGTGTTGGCGTCCTGAGCGGCATCGGTCAGCGGCTTGGCCGGGATGACCCACTCGTCGCCGTCGCGGACGGCCGGGTCGGCCTTCTCACCGTCGTACTTGATGACCTGGATGTCGCCCGTGAAGGCGTTGTAGTCGTCCTCGTCGCTGACGGGGGTGCCCGACGCGGCGCCGACCGCGGTCACCGCGGCGGTGTCGACGTGCGGTTCACCGTCGAGCGCGACCGTGAGGGTGGCGGTGCCGGTGACGACCTCGCCCGTCTTCCACGTGGTGGTGCCGGGTGCGAAGGTCGCCGCCCACGGCGCCTCCCATCCGCCGTCGACCTGGGTCGCGGGGAGGGTCGAACCGTCGGGCAGCGTGAACACGAGGTTTTCGACCGTGCCGCCGGAGACGGTGCTGTCGGTGAACGTCACGTTCCGCAGCTCGTCCGCGCCGGTGTTGACCACGCGGAACATGATCGTGCGGGTCTCGCCCGGCTCGTACACCTCGCCGTCGCTCATCGTGTCGGCGTCGTTCACGATGCTCGTGCCGGTGCCGTCGCCCTTCTCGATGTCGACCGCGGGTGCGACCGTGGTCGGGTTGTCGAGCTCGATGGCGGTGGTGGTGTCGTCACCGATGGTGAGGGATGCGGTGCCGTCGCCGTTGTCGGTCACTCCGGCGCCCGACCACGTCGGGGTGCCGAAGCCGACGCCCGCGGGGGTGCCGGTGGGCACGTCCTCGGAGAGAGTCACGACGGTGCCGTACGGGATGTCATCGGAGGTGACGACCGTGCCGTCGGGGCTCACGGTGAGGGTGCCCGGCGTCGCGAGACCCGGATAGGTGTAGCGCACCGTGAAGTCCTGCTCGTCGCCCACGAGCGCCTCACCGGGACCGGTGACGTCCTTGAGGATCGAGAAGCGGCCGGGCTCGAAGAGCTCATTCGTCACGACGAAGGCGAAGGGGGCGCCGGGCGTGACCAGCTGGGCGGTCGACGGCGTCACCGTGACCGACCGGTACTGGTCGCTGTCCTGCTCCGTCACGGTCACCCGGGTGCCGACCGGAACGGTCACCGGCGCGCTCGTCTGGCCCGCGGTGAGCGTCACCGTCTCGAATTCGCCGAGCGAGATGGGCAGGCCGCGGAAGTCGGTCGCGGCAGGGTCGAGCACGAAGGTCTGGTCCGGCGCCGGCTCGGCGCCGTCACCCGAGACCCGCTTCTCGATGGTGAACGATCCGCTCGCGATGTAGCCCGCGTCGATCGTGTGGTCGTTCTCGCCGGGCCCGCCGGTCGTGAAGTCGTACTCGCCGGTCACCGTGTCGGGGTTCGATCCGGTCGTCGAGTCCGTCAGCTCGCGCTGGGTGAGGTCGATCGCGCTCCAGGGCACGACGCCGAACACGTCGGGATCGAGCGGCGCATCGCCGGTCGTCGGGGCGACGAAGCGCACGGTGTAGTCGGTGTTCGTGGTCAGGTCGGGGTCGAAGTACTCCGAGGTCGGGTCGGACGAGAAGTAGTAGTTGCCGTCCGCATCCGTGGTGCGGGTTCCGACGACGTTGCCGTCGGCGTCGACCAGCTCGACGGTCACGCCGGCAAGCGGCGGCTCGTCGGCATCCTGAATGCCGTCCTGGTCGGCGTCGAACCACACGCGGTTGCCGATCTCGATCGGCGCCGCCTGCGCGAGCAGGCTGATGCCGCCGAGGCCGCCACCCTTCTGGAAGTTGCCGCCTTCACCGCCACCGCCGCCATCGCCGTTGAGCTCGTAGCCCGCGACCGCGGCCCCGTTGTCGACGTCCATCCACATCAGGCCGGCGAGGCGGATGCCGCCCAGCGGGTCATACACGGTCGTGACGACCTCACGCGAGCCGCGCAGACCGGCGAGGTGCCCGAGGGCGACCTCGTGGTGGCTGCTGCCGGCGCCGAGGTTCTGCCCGTCGTCGTAGAAGTTGCGTCCGCCCGGGCCCTGGTTGCCGAGAGTCGACGCTCCGGTGCGGGCACCGGCGACGCCGTTGTCCTCGAGCACGAAGGTGCCGTTCGCGGTCGGAGCCGCGATGAGGATGTCACCGCTCGCGCCGCCCTCGTAGTTGGTGCCGGGCACGGCCGGGTCGCTCGCGACGCTGCGGTTGCCCGCCTGGAGCTGCGTGCGGTCGGTGAAGCCGAGGCTCAGGTAGCCGTCCTCGTCGAAGTAGAGGTCGGAGAGGATCGGCTGCGGGTAGATCTGCCAGCCGCCGTTGTTCTCGGCGACCCGGCCGCCGGCCCACGTCCACGTGCCGGTCCAGGTGTTCCAGCGCTGACTCTGCGGCGCGAGCGCGTTGTTGTAGACGTCGCCCTTGGTGTAGTCGAGGTCGCCGTCGAAGACGGATGCCCACGCGCCGCTGAGGTTGTTGAGCGGCCGCTTGATCACGTGCGCCTGCAGACCCGCGGCGGCAGCGGAGACGCCGGGCACGAAGCCCGCATCCGTCTCGCCGCTGTCGACGTAGCCGACGTAGAGCTCGCCGCGGTAGAGGGTGAGCCCGTAGGGGCGCTCGCCCGTGCCGAGGCCGAGGTCATACGACTGGAAGCCCGTCGGCGGGGTGGTCGGGTCGGAGATGTCGAGGGAGTACAGCTTCTTGTCGAAGAGGTTGACGAAGTAAAGCGTGCGTCCGTCGGGGCTGATCGCCATGTCGCCGATGCCCACCGTGCCCGCCTTCGCGAACGCGTCCGTGTCGCGCACCGGCTTCTGGTGACCACCGAGCTCGCGCTCGGCGTTCGTCTGCGCGGCGCCGACGTCGATGCCGATCGCCTCGACGTCGAGCCAGTTCTCCACGGCGCCCGCGCCGCTGGGCTCGTTGCCGACCATGGCGTCGGTCACGCGGTAGATGCCGCCAAGACCGAGCGGGCCGAGGCCGCTCTGCCGCTTGTAGACCGCCGCGGTGAAGATGCTGTTACTCGAGGACTGGTAGACGTTGCTCGAGACGGCACCGACCTCGCCGAACGTGGCGAGGGTCACGCGGTTGGGGAAGCCGGTGGGCTGGCCGCCCTCGGGGCGGGCGTAGCCGTCACCGTAGCTGACGCCGGCGAGCGCCGGCTCGCCGGCCTTCGTGCCGCCGTCGGCGGGGACGGGCGAACCGGCCCACTGGATCGCCGTCACCAGCGGGGCGTTGCCCTGGCTGTAGTCCTCGGGGGCGTTGACGGCGAAGTCCGCACCGGAGGTGCCGACGGTGACGAACTGCACCGAGGTGCCGTTGCTGCCGCTGGGTCCGTGCACGGGTCCGGGCTCGTATCCGGCGGGAAGGCCGGTGAACTCGAGGCGCAACGCGTCGCTGTGTGCGTCGTCGACGAGCAGCGAGTAGCTGCCGTCGGCCTGCGACGCGGCGGTCCACGACTCACCGAGCGCGTCGTACGCGGTCACGATGACGCCGGCGAGACCCGCGTCGACGGCTGCGCCGGTGGCGGTGCCGGTCGTGGTGTCGCGGATGCCGTCGCCGTCGAAGTCACGGAAGACGTAGCCGCTGACGGTGCCGTCGGCGGCGCTCGCCGGCGCGGCGCCGGCGAGGGTGAGGCCGGTGACGGCTACAAGGAAGGCGGTCGCTCCAGCGAGCGATCGGGGGGCGCGGAACATGGTCTCCTCTGGGGGATGGTGCTCGGGCGGAGGCCGCGCGCGGGCGAAGCGTCCAACCATCAGATGGCGTGATGCCGTGGTTATGACGCGTGTTCGCGGAATCTCCGTGAGGAGGGTTCCGTTCGCCGTCGCGCGGCAACAGGATGCCGTCGCACTCGAGGGGTTATCGGGGGTGACGCCGTCCCAGACCGGCGCCGCAACCGATAGTAGCGGGAGCGGAGCGCGGACGATGATCTTTTCGCCGCGGAAATCCCGTGCCGGTCGACCGCTCAGCCGTGGAGTGCCACGAGCGCTGCGCCGAGCGGCCGATCGCGGTCGAATCCGGGCAGGATCACGAACGTCGCCGACCCGGTGGGCGTGACGAATTGTGACAGCGCGTCGACCTCGTCGAGCCGTTGCTGCGTCGCGGTGAAGGTGCGGAGCGAGCGCTGGAAGCACACGAACAGCAGCCCGGTGTCGGCGACCCCGTCGACGTCGCCGTCGTCGAACGTGTAGCCGCGGCGCAGCATGAGCTCGCTGCCGGTGAACGACGGATGCGCGGCGCGCGCGTGCGCGTTCGCGGGCACGAGGTACTCGCCCTCGGGCGTCTTCGCCCGCAGGTCGACCTGGTCGCGCGGACCACCGCCGGAGAGGGGTGCACCGTCGCCGGCGCGACGACCGAACACGGCCTCCTGCTCGCCCCGCGAGCGGGCGTGGAAGGCGTTGACGTCGAGCCGGAGGCGACGGATGACGCACACGGTGCCCTGCGCGAGCGGGCCGTCGGGAATCCACACGTTCTCGTCGAACTCGGCGTCGCCGCGCGGCACCACGACGCCGTCGAGGAACCCGAGCGGGTTGCGCACGATCGTGCCCTCGCTCGGGGCGCGGAATCCGCGCTGATCCCACCGCTTCGTCGCGCCGGGCACCGCCGCGGCGACGAGGTCGAGAACGGGCCGCAACGCGGTGGGGTCGGAGCAGTACGCGGCGAGCAGCACGTCGCCGCCGCGGCGGGAGTCGGGGATGGCCCCGTCGTTCTTGAAGTCGGGCAGCTCCTCCGCGCCGGGCAGCGCCGGGTCGACCGACGCGATTACCCGCGGTCCGAGACCCACCGTGATGCTCAGGTCGCCGGCGCCGTCGGGAAGGATCGTCGCGGCATCCGGATGCGAACCGTCGACGATGTCGAGGATGAGGTCGCCGAGCGCGGCGAGCCAGCCGAGGTCGGTCGAGGGGAGGTCGAGCGCGAGCAGCCGTCCGTGGGATTGCGGGGTGTCGGGGCGGCGGATGCCCGCCTGCTGCCGCCCGGCCGCCTCGACGCGGGGCAGCTTCGGGTCTTCGGTGCTGGGCTTCCCGCCCGTGACCGGGGCGGTCGCCCATCCGGTCGCCGCTCCCCAGCCGACGCCTCCGGCGACGGCACCGGTGACGAGTCCCCCGAGGCCGAGCAGCACGGAGCGGCGTCGCATGCCGTGCGGCTCGGGCGGTGTCGGCGTCCCGGACGGTGTGGGCGTCTCAGCCACCGGTGCCCCCGAGCGTCTCCACCGGGGCGAGGTCGACCTCCGCATCGGCACCGAGGTCGAGCACCGACCACTCGTCGGAGCCGCGCTGGCGCAGCTCGACGCGCAGCAGACGGCCGCGCTCGTCGATCCAGTACCGCACCGGCGACTCGGTCGGCGCGGCGCTGGCCGACGCGGGCTCGTCCGAGCTCGGTCCCGCGATGACGTCGACCTCGGTGCCGTCGAGCTCGTCGTCACGCAGCCAGCGGGCGTCGCTCTGCTGCAGCAGCGTCGGGTTGTCCGGCCGGTCCGCGCCGAGTGAGAGCGCGACGGTGAACAGGTTCTGCAGGGCGGATGCGGCCGGGTCGAGGGGACCGGTCTGCCAGCCGTCGGCCGGCGGCGGCAGCTCGGCGGCATCGACGGCGCCGTCGCGCGCCGCGACGAAGTCGCGCGTCCAGGCGAACAGGCCGAACTCGCCCACCGTCTCGTCGGACTCCCCCACGGCGACATAGCCGCGGTGGGCGGCGAAGTCGACCCATCCGGTGAGATGCACGGGTTGCTGCCCCGGCACCTCGGCGTCGATCTCGCGCACGCCCTCGTCGTAGTTGGTGAAGCGCGCGATCGCGAGCCGCTGCGCCTCCTCGGTGGTGAGGGCGCGGTCTGTCGGCTCCGGTTCGGCGTTGGCCGCGCATCCGCTCAGGGCGGCGACGGCGAGCAGCACGAGCGTCGCGAGGGGGCGCCGGATCGCGACGCTCACGCCCCGGGTCTCCAGTCGCGCGCGGGCGCCAGCACCGAGGCGAGGTCATCCGGGGCACCGACCGTGTCGGGCAGCGGATCCGGGGTGCTACGCAGGTCGCCCGGCAGCTGCGGTTGCGCGGGCGGCGCCGGCACCTTGAGGAACGACATCCCGGGCGGCGCCTCGGGACGGGTCAGGGCGTCCGTGGCGACCGCCGCCTGCTCGGCCGCGTCGCAGTCGTCGCGGGCGAACGAGGCCGGCGCGGTCGTGGCGGGATCACCGGCCGCGAGGCAGTTGCCGGATGCCGCGGCGCGCGACAGCGAGGTGTTGGCGAGGTCGACGCCGTTGTCGGCGAACACGGTGCCCGAGAAACGGTTGCCCTGCGCGGCGATGTCCTCCGCCCCCGAGACGAGCACCCCGGCGTGCGGGTTGCCCGCGATGGTGTTGCGCTCCAGCACGTTCGACTGCCCGCCGGCGATGCCGAGACCCACCCCGAAGCCGCCGTCGGCCTGCGCGGGCGACTGCGACGACACGTTGTCGGCGATGAGGTTGCCGACCACGGTGTTGGCGCGCTGCGGCAGGAACGCCTCCTGGTAGTTGCTGAGCAGCGTCATGCCGATGCGGTTGCCCGACCAGCGGTTGCCGACGATGTAGACCGAGTCGCTCGCGTTGGCGTTCTCGAACCCGACCGCGTTGTTCTCGGCGGTGTTGCCGCGCACGACGATGTCGCACTCCTCGCACTGCCCCACGTAGAAACCGGAGTCGGCGGATCCGGATGCGTACGAGTCGGTGATCGACCCGTGCCTGCTGTCGAAGGCGTAGATGCCGTAGAGCCCGTTGTTGTACGACGTGACGTGCGAGATCGAGAACCGTTCGATGGGCGGGAACTTCTCGGGGTCGAGCGTCTCGTAGCCGTCGAGCCCGTGCGCTTGCGCCTCGCCGCCGTCGTGCATACCGGTGACGAGCACGCCGTTGAACGTGTGCTCCTTGACGGTGAGGTTCTCCACCCGAACGCCGTCGGCGATCACGACGACGCCCTCGGGCCGCAGGCCCTCACCGTCGATGACGACCTCGTTGCGGTCGAGCCCGCGCAGAGTCACACCCTCGGTGTCGATGACGACCGTCTCGGTGTAGGTCCCCGGTTCGACGAGCACGAGCCCGCCCTCGGCAACCCGGTCGACCGCCTCGGTGATCGTCGGCGCATCCGTCGGCACGGTCACGACGGCGGGGGCGTCGCCCTCCGGCTCGCTCGGACCACCCGTCGTGCTGCACGCGCCGAGGGTGAGCAGCAGGGCGGATGCGGCCAGCAGCAGCACCGATCTCATCGACACCCCCCGGTGGCGCGATCGTCGACGGTCGAGAAAACGCACCCGGTCACCATAACGCGCCCCGCGCCGGCACCCTCGCGGATCGAGGAGGGCGCCCCGCGCCCGTATCCCTCGCCGATCGAGTAGGGCGCCCCGCGCCCCTATCGAGATCTCCATGACGAAGAAGCTCCGTCGTGGGGGTTTCGATACGGGCGCTGGCGCGCCCTACTCAACCGGCGAGCTTGGACGACGAACGGCGGCGACCGAACCAGAACAGCAGCGCACCGGCGCCGAGGAGTGCGAGCACCCCGCCGGCGATCGGCAGCACGACCGCACCGGTCGCGGCGAGCGGCCGCACGATCTCGAGGGCCGTGTCGCACCGCCCGTCGGCGAGGCACCAGCCGCCGATCTCCGAGTCGGGCAGCACCGTGTTGAGCATCCGGTTGTCACCGCCGTTCTCGTTCACGACGAACGAGTAGGTGATGAGCGAGATGTCGCCGACCGCCAGGGCACCCGACCAGGTGAGCGTCGGCGCCGCGTACGTCGTGCCCGCCGGGGCGTCGCCGGCGTACGTGGCGTCGTCGAGCACTCGCGAGAAGTCGTCCACGAAGGTGGCCGGCTGCTCGTCCGTGTACTCGACCTGGCCGTTGTTGACGACCGTGACGGTGTAGGTCACCCGGTCGCCCGGCTTCACGGTGCCCTGCGCATCCGACGTCTTGGTCGCGATGTACGACCGCACGAGGGTGCGCGTGGCGCAGTCGGGGTCCGTCGAGGCGGCCGAGCAGTTGCTCGGAACCTCGTCGGGCGTCGACACGACGTTGTCGAGGATGCCGTCGCCGGTGACCGGGGCGTTGATCGTCACGGTGTAGGTCACGACCACGGCCGCGCCGCGCTCGAGCGGTCCACTCCAGCTCAGCGTGCCGCCGGAGACCGCGGCGCCGTCGACCTCGTCGCCGTCGATCGTGGCACGCACGTCGCCGTTGTAGACAGCGTCGTCGAGCACGGCCGACAGGCTGTCGGTGAACGACGCCGGACGTTCCTCGGTCCAGTCGAGTCCGCCGTCGTTGGTCATCGTGATCTCGTACTCGACCGTGTCGCCCGGCAGGGCCACCTCGGTCGACGAGGTCTTCACGACGGCCACCGACGGTCCGCCGGTCGTCACGTCACACGACGGGTCGTCGCTCGTGTCGGTGCAGTTCGATCCGATCGTGGGCGAGGTGACGCGGTTGTAGAGCACCTTGTCGCCGGGGATGGGGTCGCGCACCGTGACCGTGTAGGTGTACTCGATCACCTGGTCGACCGCGAGCGGGCCCGTCCAGGCGAGCGTGTCGATGCCGTCCCAGGTCACGCCGCCGGTGGCGTCGTCGTTGTAGACGGCGTCGTCGAGCACGTCGGTCAGCGGGTCGGTCCACACCACCGGGGTGGCGTCGTCGTAGGCGACCTCGCCGGTGTTGGTGAGCACGATCGTGTACTCGACGACCTCGCCCGCCACGACCTCGGTCTTGTCGGCCGACTTCTCGATGCGGAACGAACGCACGAGCGTCTCGGTCGCACAGTCGGGGTCGGTCGAGTCGGCCGCGCAGTTCGACGGCGTGCCCGGAGGGGTCACGATGCGGTTGTCGAGCCGGTTGTCGCCGAGGTTCGGGTTCGCGATCTGCACCTGGTAGGTGACCGTCGCGGTCACACCCGCGGCGAGCGGACCCTCCCAGTGGATCGCCCGCAACGTTTCGTCATAAGACGCCTGTCCCGCGGACGAGTCGAGCGCGAGGCTCTCCTCCGTCACCGGGTCGACGTCGTCGAGGATGCGCGTGAGGCTGTCGTCGAACGATGCCGGCGTGCCGGCCGTGAAGTCGACGGCACCCGTGTTCTCGACCGTGATCTCGTATTCGATCACGTCGCCCTGCAGGGCCACCTCGTCGGAGACCGTCTTCGTGTAGTGCAGTGAGCGGACGGGCGTGACGGTCTTGCAGTCCGGTACCGTCGCGGCGGCACAACCGCCCTCGGGAGCGGTCAGCACGGCGTTCTCGAGGATCGCGTCACCGTCACTCGTGCGCGGATCGCTCACGACCACCGAGTACTCGATGGTCGTCGTGCCACCGATCGGGAGATCCCCCGCCCACGAGATGACTCCGGTCGCCGCGTCGAACGTGGCGCCGGCGCTCAGGCCCAGCGGGCCGGTCGCGTCATCCAGCACATCCGCCAGGTCATCCGTGAACGTCGCCTGCAGCGGCGCCGCATACGCGACCTGCCCGATGTTCGTGACCGTCACCTCGTAGGTGATCGTGTCGCCGGGCTCGGCCTGCGTCTGCGAGACCGTCTTGACGGTGTCGTAGGCACGGATGGGCGTGTTCGTCGCGCAGATCCCGCACTCACCGCCGGGAGCGGTCGGCTCCACAACGTTCTCGAGCAGGTAGTCGGCACCCGCGGCGAGCGGAGCGTCGACCTGCACCCGGTAGGTGAGGGTCACGACGCCGTCGACGGGCAACTCACCGGACCAGCGAAGCTCTCCGGCCGCGAAGGTGGGCAGGTTGTCGCTGTCACCCGCGACCGCGAGGTCGGTCGGGTTGCCGGCGACATCGAGCACGTCGGACAGATCGTCGACGATCGAGGCCGGGTCGGCATCCGTGAAGGCGACCGTTCCCGTGTTCGTGACCGTGATCGTGTATTCGACGATCCCGCCTGGCAACGTGGAGCCCGGGGTCGCGCTCTTCTCGACGAGGTAACTACGCACCGGCGTGTCCGTGGTGCAGACACCGTCCGCGGCGCAGACGCCGTTCTCACTCGTGACGGTGTTGACCAGCCGGTGGTCGCCCACATCCGGGTCATCAACGGTCACGGTGTAGGTGATGGTCACCTCGTCGCCCGCTTCACCGGGCAGGGCCAGTGGCCCTTCCCAAAGGATCGAGCTGCCCACGACGGTCGCCTCACCGGCACCGGCCGGAGAGATCACGGGGTCGCTGAGCTCACCCGCGTCATCCAGCACACCCGAGAGGTCATCCGCGATGTCCGCGGGCACGTCATCCGTGTACTCGACGGCACCGGTGTTGCGCACCGTGATCGTGTACGTCAGCTCCTGACCCTCGGTCGCCGCCTCGGCATCCACCGACTTCTCATACTCGAACGAACGGATCCGCACCTCGGTGTCGCAACTCTCGTCGTCGACACACGACCCGCCGGGCCCCGTCGGCGTGACGCCGTTCACGAGAATGCTCTCATCGGCGCCCGTCGCGATCACGGTGTAGCGGATGACGTGCACGCCATCGATCGGCAGCGCGCCGCTCCACGTCAGTACGCCGTTGGCAACGGTCGCCCCGCCCTGCAGCACCGTGCCGAACGTCGCGTCGTCGAGCACGTCGGACAGGTCATCCGTAAGCGAAGCACTCGTGTCCGGCGTGGCACCGTCGTACGCCACATGACCGGTGTTGCGCACCGTCACCGTGTAGACGACCGTGTCGCCGACCTCGACGACCTCCGGGGTCACCGTCTTTTCGGTCGTGTACTCACGCACCAACACGAGAGCGTCGCAGTCCTCGTCCGTCGAGAACGGAGTGCAGTTACCACCACGGCCGGGAGGCGTGACCACGCGGTTCTCCATGCGGTGGTCACCCGCATCCGGGTCATCGATGTCGACCGTGTACTCGAGCTCGACGGTCTCCTCGACCGCGAGCGGTCCGGTCGCGGTCAGCACGCCGTCGACCACGTCGACCACCCAGCCGTCGGGCTCCGCCGTGACCTGGAGCCCGCCCGAGTCGCCGAGGATGTCGGTGAGGTCGTCGATGATCTGCGCGGCCTCAGCGCCGGTGCCGGTGTAGTCCTCGGCGCCGGTGTTGGTGATCGAGATCGTGTAGGTCACATCCTGTTGACCCGGCTCGACGATCGGGTCGCTCACCGTCTTGACGACCTCGTAGCTGCGGGTCGGGATCTCGACCTGGCAGCGCGGATCGGCGTCGTCGATGTCGGTTGCCGGGTCGCAGTTGCCGCCCACGGCGGTCGTCTGCGCGCGGTTGACCATGCGGTCCGGCGGCGTGACGACAGACGTGATCTCGACGCTGTACGTGATGGTCACCGGGGCACCGTCGACCGGAAGGTCGCCGACCCAGGTGATGGTGTCGGTCGCGTCGTCGAAATCGGCGGTGCCGGTGCTCGAGGTGACCGTGCCGTCGAAGCTCGCGTTCTGCAGCACGTCGCCGATTGGGTCGGCGATGCTCGCCTGCGGCTCGCCGGCACCCGCCGGGTAGGGCACGCGACCGGTGTTGCGCACGGTGATCGTGTACTCGACCGTGTCACCGACCTCCGCAACCTTGGTGTCGGCGGTCTTGATCAGCTCGTACGACTGCACCGGGGTGTTCGTGCCACAGGCGGGGTCGGTCGAGCCGGTGTCGCAGTTCGCAAGCCCTGGGGGTGTGGTGATCGTGTTGATCAGCTGGTGGTCGCCGCGGTCGGGGTTGTCGACGAGCACGTCGTACTCGATCGTCACCGTGCCACCCAGTGGCAGCGGGCCCTCCCACGCGAGCACGGAGCCCGAGTAGGTGGCGTCGCCCGCGGTCCACGTGACGGTGCCGGGGATGATGTCACCGTCGTCGTCGAGACCGACGAGCTGACCGTCGTCGACGATGCCGGCGAAGGAGTCGCGGAAGGAGGCCGGGTAGGCGTCGGTGAAGGGCACCTGCCCGGTGTTGGTCACCACGATGGTGTAGCTGACGGTGCCGCCCGGGTTGGTGTAGGCGGGGTCGGCCGTCTTCTCCACGCGGAACTGCGCGATCGGGGTGGACGTGTCGCACGCGCCCGCCTCGGCGCAGCTGCCACCGGGGCCGGTCGGAGTGACAGTGTTGTTGAGCACCTGGCTCGCAGCGTTCGGGGTCTGCTTCACCGTCACCGTGTAGGTGAACGTGCGCGACTGACCGACGCCGAGCGATCCCGACCAGGTCAGGTTCGTACCGGTGAGCACGGCACCACCGGTCGCGGTGCCGGTGAAGTCCGCGTCATCCAGCACATCCGCCAGGTCGTCGGAGAAGGAGGCGACATCCGCACCGACACCGGTGTACGGCACCTGCCCGGTGTTGCGGATCGTCAGCGAGTACGACACCACGTCGCCGCGCACGACCGGGGTCTCGGCGGTCGACTTCTCCACCGTGTACGACTGCACCAACACTGTGGCGTCGCACAGCGGGTCGGTCGAGTCGGCGTCGCAGTTGTTGCCCGGCGTCTCGGAGACGATCCGGTTCACCAAACGGTCATCGCCCGGGTTCGGGTTCTTGATCCGCACCTGGAAGGAGAACGACGTCTCGCCGCCGACGGCGAGAGCACCGGTCCAATCGACCGAGTCACCATCGAACGTCGCACCATTGGTCGCACTCCCGGCGACTAAGTCCGCATCGACCAGCACATCGGTCAACGGGTCGGACACCGATGCCGGGTAGCCGGGCACCGTGTACGCCACCTGCCCGGTGTTACGCGCGGTGACCGTGTAGGTCACGACGTCACCCGCGCGAGCCGTGGCCACGTCGGAGGTCTTCTCGAACTGGATGCCCGGGATGAGGTGCTCGGTCGAGCACGGGTCGCACTCGATGCCCGTCGGCGGCGTCACGACGTTGCGCAGCACGTCGTCGCCGTCGCCGTTCACCTCGACGGTGTAGCTGATCGTGTACGTCTGGCCGGGCGCGATCAGCGGAGCCGTCCACGACAGCACCGTGCCGTTCACGCTCGCCGTGCCGAGCGGGGCACCGTCGACGCTCGTCGTGATCACCGGATCGCCGACGAGGTCCGCATCATCCAGCACCGCGGCGAGGTCGTCGGTGAACGCCGGGTTCCGCCACGGCGCCGGGCTGTCCGCCGGCTCTGTCACCGTGACCGAGTAGGTGATCTCATCGCCCGGGAGCACGGCCGAGCCGCTCGCCGGGGTGGAGCTCTTCGCGATCGTGTAGGGCAGCGGCACGACGAATCCGGCGGGGTCGCTCGGGGTGAGCTGCGGTCCCTCCGGCGGAGTGACGGTCGCGGTCGCGGTGTTGATCGTCGTGCCGAGGCCCGCGGTCATCGAGCACTGGATGACCGACTCCGCACCGCCGGCGAGCGTGGCGACCGTGGTCGCGCACGACGGGGCGAGCGGGTCGGAGACGACGATGTTGGTCAGTGTTCCGGTGCCCTTGTTGCTCAGCACGAAGCGGAACGGCACCGTCGCGCCCTCCGCGTACTGTGGGAACTCGGCGACCGCGTTCGCGTCGACGTAGTCGGCGGGGTTCTGCGGGTCACCGCCGGCGGTGAGCACATACTTCTTCAGATCGAGCGCGTAGCAGTCGCCGATCGTGGTGGTGGCGGAGGCGCGCATCGGCAGGCGCGTGTGACCGGCATAGGAGTTGCCGGAGTTCACGAGCACCTGCCCCGGCTTGTTGTCACCGGCGGCCGGAGCCGCGCAGTTCGTGCCGGCCGGGGTGGTGAAGTTGATCTTGATGGTCTGGCGCGCTCCTGGGGCGAGTGCCGGACCGATCACGCGGATGGCCGTCGGGTTGACGACCGTCGGACGCACGGTCGTCCAGCCGACGGTGTTTCCGGTGACGCTTCCCGGGGTGCCGCCGTTGCTCGCGCTGCGCGGGTCGTCGCTCAGGCTGCCGAACGGCGCGATCGAGTAGTACACGGTCGCACCGGCCGGTGCTGTCACGCCGGTCACCGTATAGCCGCCATCGGCGTTCGTGCCGCGGCCGTCGGAGGGCGACGGGAGGATGTCGATCGTGTCGGTGTAGGGGTTCGACACCGGGTCTTGCGAGTCGACGTTGAGCGTCCACGCGGAGCTGTCGCCGTAGAACGAGAGCACGTTGTCGTCCGCCGACTTGCCGAACGACGTCGACGCGGAGTTCGGCACGACCACTGTCGCGCTCGCGGTGCGTGCGCCGGGCAGGCTCTGGTCACCCGGCACGTTGACGACGGCCGAGTTGGTGAGACTCGCGCCCGGCGCGGGCGGTGCGGCGGCGTCGATCTCACCCTGATAGGTGATGGTGCGCTCGACGTTCGGCTGCGCGTTCGGGAAGTTCCACGTCAGCGTGCGGCGGTCAGCCGACACGCTCGTGGGCGCCGGGGTCGCCGAACCAGCGACGTAGACGAGCCCGGCGGGAAGGGTGTCCACCACCGAGAAGGTGACGGGCGGGGGATTCACGATGGCGTTCCGCGCCTGCGCCTTGACCGTGTAGGTGATCGGCTGCCCGGCGGTCGCGGTGGTGGTCGATGCGACCTTCGAGATGACGCCGTTCGGGCCCTGCAATCGGTAGGCGTCACGGGCACCGTTCATGTTGGGCCCGTACGTGCTGCCCGGCAGGTTCGTTCCGCCCGGTCCCGTGCTGACGTTGTGCCAGCCGTTGAGGGCGGGATAGGTGGGCCAGCTGCCCTGGGACTCGGGCTTCGCGGTGAAGGCACCCGTGACCCAGCCTTCACCGGAGGTCGGCGCGGTGGGGCTGATGTATCCGAAGCCGCGCAAGAACTCGAGGCCGTTCGGCGGGGTGCGGTCGATGCCCGGGTTCCAGGTCATCTTGATCGCGGTGACTCCCGCCGGCAGCCCGGTGATGACGGAGGCGTTCGCGAGGGTCGGGTGGGTGAGCGTGGACCCGGCCGGGCGCTGCACCTCCACCCACATGGCGCTCGGCGCGGCCTGACCGCATGTCTCGGTCTTGGTGTTGACCGGCGCCGTCGTGTAGTAGTAGCGCGCCGAGGCGTAATCGTCGTACGACCCGGGAACGTCGCCCCAGCCGCCGCCGTCGAAGCCCGTGAGCACGAAAGCGGGGTTCTGGTTCATGAGACATAGACCGCCCAGCTGCGCTCCGCCGGCCCCGGAGTAGCCGCTCCATAGGGAGGAGTTGGTCTGGAAGTAGAGCGGCAGGGGCGCAGCCGCGACGCCGCTGCGGAGGTTCGCGACTTGATCTTGCGACGTGCCGGGGCTCACCCACAGGTTGGTGTCCCACGGGCCGCGCGACGCCGCCGGTTGACCCGCCCAGAAGACGGAGTAGCCACCGGGCGGACGCAACGTCGCTGTCGTGACGTTGTTCGTCTTCGGCGCCTCCGCACGCACCGTACCGTCGACGAAGGTCACGTTGCCGGCGTTCGTCGCGTTGAAGGAGTACTCGGTGATGACGGTCACCGGGTTGGGGATGCTGAAGCGCACGGTGCCCGAGGCGATGTAGGCGCCGGTACCGCCGAGCGGCTGGCCGAAGCTGTCGTTCACGGGCACCCGGGTCAGCGTGTAGTCGAGGCCGCTGAGGTTGACGGTGTAGTTGGCGCCGGTCCCCGCGACCGTGCAGCCTGGAAAGTTCGCGCGATCCGCCTTGGCCGGGTCGGAGAACGGGTGCCCGGTGACGCGTGTCGCATCGCCGGTGGGCACGCATCCTTCGAACTGGAATCCGGTCATGCCGCCTGCGACGTTGCTGGCCACGGTCACCGGGAAGCTGTAGTTGACCGGACCCGGTCGGCTGCCGCCGGCGAGGATGATCGAGAAGTTCATGTCCACGAACGTGCGATTGCCGCCCGTGCGGCTAGGAAGGACGACGCCCTGCGCCGAACCGGCGCCGAGCGCCAGGTCGAGCCCATAGGTGTAGGTGATCGGCAGGGGGGTGGGAGCCGCCGGAGCTGAAGCGGCGGCGGCGCTGTCGGAGATGACCGTGCCGCTCACGGTGACGTTCCCCCCGTTGCTGCCCGTGACTCGCATCGGCGTCTGGAAGATGTTCGCGCTGCCGCTCGTGAGGGTGCCGAGGTTGCACAGGAGGGTGGCGCCGTCGGCCGAGATCGACGACACGGGGGTCACGCCGCTGGTCTTACAGACCGCGGGGATGCTCGTGAAGCGCGCATTCCCCGCCGTGAGCGTCGCCCGCACGTTGTCGACGGGTTCCTTCGAGAAGGGGTCGCTCGCGTCGTTCGTGTTGATGTGCCACTCCGCCGTCACGGTCGACGCGAAGGGCGCCGACGTCGGCACCGGAGCTCCGGTCGTGTTGCCGATCCAGTTGACCGTGATCTCGTGGTTCGCCACGATGGCGGCGCTCGCGCTGAGCGGAGCGCCGGTGGCGACGAGACCGACGGCGACGACCGTCGCGACTGACGCTTTCCATCCTCGGCCGACACGACGGATGGATCGACGAATGCTACGCAACAACGCGTTCCCCTTGCTGTACGCCGGCTTCACCCAGAAATCCGGACCCCCCGGAAACGGCGTGACCTCAGTCTGCGTGACCGAAGACGCTTCGGAAACCCCGAAGCTGACAACGAGCCGATAACGATGCACCCCAGAAACGGGGGTCGCGAGCCCGTCAGCGCGTGGTCGCCCGGCGGCGAGCTCCATGCCAGAAGAAGACGGCCGCTCCGACACCGACGATGACCGCGGCGCCGCCAAGGATAAGAGGGACCGGCGAGCCGGCCATCGTCCCCGACGTCTCGGTGAGGCCGCGAACAGAGGGGGGCGCATCCATGCCGGCTATGGCATCGGCGTCGACGGCGCGGACGAGCGTCGTGCCGGGCGAGGTCGTAGCCGCCACAGACGCCGTAGTGACCACCTGGTAGTCCTTCTCGGCGGGCTCCCCCACGGTGGCCGAGATCGAGAACTGACGGCTCTCGCCACCGGCGAGTTCGACCGGCCACGACGCCTCCCCGTCGAGGGAGACGTAGGGAGGGGCGGTCACCGTCACGGTCACCGCGGCGGGGGCACCGCCTTCGTTGCGCACGGTCGCGACGTAGTCGAGCACGTCACCGTCGCGGGCCTCGTCGACCCCGTCGCTCAGCTCGACCGAGACGACGGGGGCCTCGGCGGCTCCCGCCGGTGCTGCGAGGAGCAGCACCGGCAGGAGCGCGACCGTGGCGCCCGTGAGGCTCCGGATCACGCCTGGTTCTCGAGGCGGCGCCGGCGTCCGATCCAGAACAGCAACCCGCCGGCCCCGATCAGCGCGAGCACTCCCCCGACGATCGGCAGCACGAATGCACCGGTCGCGGCGAGCGGGCGCACGATCTCGATCGTCGTCGTGCAGCCGGTCTCGGTCGCACATCCGCCGCCGATCTCCGAGTCGGCGAGCACCGCGTTGATCATCCGGTTGTCGCCGCCGTTCTCGTTCACGACGAACGAGTAGGTGACGATCGTGATGTCACCGACCGCGAGAGCGCCGTTCCAGGTGAGCGTCGGAGCCACGTAGGTGGTTCCGGCGGGCGCGTCACCGGCATAGGTCGCGTCGTCGAGCACCTGGCTGAAGTCGTCCACGAACGACGCCGGCTGCTCGTCGGTGTAGTCGACCTGGCCGTTGTTGACCACGGTGATCGTGTAGGTGATGCGGTCGCCCGGCTTCACCTTGCCCGCCGCATCCGACGTCTTGGTCGTGACGTACGACTTGACGAGTGTGCGCGTCGCGCAGTCCGGGTCGCTCGAGGAGGTCGGGTCGCCCGCGGCTGCCCCGCCGATCTCACCCTCACCCTCGCCCGGCGACGGCTCGCTCGGCATCGCCGTGCAGTTGCTCGGCACCTCCTCGGGCGTCGTCACGACGTTGTCGAGGATGCCGTCGCCACTCACAGGGGCGTTGATCGTCACCGAGTAGGTCACGATCACCGACTCCCCGCGAGCGAGCGGTCCCTGCCAGTGCAGGATCGTCCCGCTCACCTCGGCGCCGGGCACCACGTCTCCGTCGAGGGTCGCCTCGACGTCGCCGTTGTAGGTGGCGTCGTCGAGCACAGCCGCGAGGTTGTCGTCGAACATCGCGGGGCGCGCATCCGTCCAGTCGATGCCGCCGTCGTTGGTGATGGTGACCGCGTACTCCACCACGTCACCCGGGAAGGCCGTCTCCTTCGAGGAGGTCTTCACCGTGCGCACCGACGGGCCGCCGAGGTCCACCTCGCAGAGCGGGTCGGCACTCGTCTCCGCACAGTTGCTGCCCTCGGTGGGCGACACGACACGGTTGTAGAGCACCTTGTCACCCGGGATCGGGTTGCGCACCGTGACCGAGTAGGTGAACTCCATCACCTGACCGACCGCGAGCGGGCCGGTCCAGCTGAGGGTCTCCGTGCCGTTCCAGGTCACGCCGCCCGTCGCGTCGTCGTTGTAGACGGCGTCGTCGAGCACCTCGGTGAGGTCATCCGTCCACACCACCGGTCCGGCGTCGTCGTACGCGACCTCGCCGGTGTTGGTGAGGCGGATCGTGTACGTCACCCGGTCGCCGGGGAAGAACTCCGTCTTGTCGGCCGTCTTCTCGACGCGGAACGACTTGACGAGCGTCTCCGTGGCGCAGTCGGGGTCGACCGACTCGGCCGCGCAGTTCGACGGCACCCCGGGGGGCGACACGACCTTGTTCGCGAGTCGGTTGTCTCCGCGGTTCGGGTTGGCGATCTGCACCTGGTAGGTCACCGTCGCCGTCGCGCCCGGGGCGAGCGGACCCTCCCAGTGGATCGACCGCAGTGTCTCGTCGTACGACGCCGTGCCCGCCGACGCCTCGAGCGCGAGGGACTCCTCCGTCACCGGGGTGACGTCGTCGAGGATGCGCGTGAGGGCGTCGTCGAACTGCGCCGGGTCGGCGTCGGTGAAGGCGACCGCGCCGGTGTTCCGCACGGCGATGGTGTACTCGACCACGTCGCCCGGAAGCGCGACGCCCGTCGACACGGTCTTCGCGTAGTGGAGCGACCGGATGGGGGTGATCGTCTTGCAGTCGGGCGCCGTGGACTCGGCGCAGCCACCCTCGGGCGGGGTCAGCACGGCGTTCTCGAGGATTCCGTCCCCACCGGTCACAGCCGGGTCGCCGACGACCACCGAGTAGGTGACCGTCGTCGTCGCGCCGATCGGCAGGTCGCCGGCCCACGTGAGCACGCCGGTCGCCGGGTCGAAGGTCGCGCCGGCGCCGAGGCCCTGCGGGCCCGTCGCGTCGTCGAGCACGTCGGTCAGGTCGTCGGTGAACGTCGCCTGCAGCGGCGCCGCGTAGGCGACCTGACCGGTGTTCGTCACCGTCACCGTGTAGGTGACCACGTCGCCGATGCGGGCCTCGCGTCGGTCCGTCTTCTTCACCGTGCTGTACGCGCGGATCGGAGTCACCGTCGAGCAGATGCCGCACTCGCCGCCGGTCGCCGTGGGCTCCACGACGTTCTCGAGCAGGTAGTCCGCGTCGGCCGCGAGGGTCGCGTCGACCTGCACCCGGTACGTCAGCGTCACCACGCCGCCCACGGGCAGCTCACCGGCCCAGCGCAACTCTCCGTCCGCGAAGGTCGGCAGGTTGTCGCTGTCCCCCGCGACCGCGAGGTCGGTCGGGTCTCCGGCGACATCGAGCACGTCGGACAGGTCGTCGACGAGCGACGCCGGGTCGGCGTCCGTGTAGGCGACGGCACCGGTGTTGGTCACGGTGATCGTGTATTCCACGATTCCGCCCGGCAGCGTGGTCGCCGGCGTCGACACCTTCTCGACGAGGTAGCTGCGCACCGGGGTGGTGGTCGTACAGCCCCCGGCTTCGGCGCACACGCCGTTCTCGCTCGTGACCGCGTTGACCAGCAGGTGGTCGCCCGTGTCGGGGTCGTCCACGGTCACCGTGTAGGTGATGGTGACCTCGTCGCCGGCCTGGCCGGGCAGGGCGAGCGGGCCCTCCCAGAGGATGGAGCTGCCGACGATCGTGGCCTCGCCGGCACCGGCCGGGCTGATCACGGGGTCGCTCAGCTCCCCCGCGTCATCCAGTACACCCGAGAGGTCGTCCGCGATGTCGGCGGGCGCCTCATCCGTGTAGGCCACGGCACCGGTGTTGCGCACGGTGATCGTGTACGTGAGCGTCTGCCCTTCGACTGCCGCCTCGGCATCCACCGACTTCTCGTACTCGAACGAGCGGATGCGCACCTCGGTGTCACAGCTGCCGGCGTCCACGCAGCGCCCGGTGGGGCCGGGCTCCACGCCGTTGATCAGCACGTGCTCGTCTGCCCCCGTGGCGATCACGGTGTAGCGGATGAGGTGCGTGCCGCCGATCGGCAGCGGTCCCGACCAGGTGAGCGTCTCGCTCGCCGCGTCGAAGGTCGCCCCGCCTTGAAGCACGGCGCCGAAGGTCGCGTCGTCGAGCACGTCGGCGAGGTCGTCGGTGAGCGACGCGCTCGTGTCGGGGGTGAGCCCGTCGTACGCGACCTGGCCCGTGTTCACGACCTCGATCGTGTAGACGACGGTGTCGCCCACCTCGACGACCTCGGGGGTCACCGTCTTCTCGGTCGTGTACTCACGCACGAGCACCGTCGCGTCGCAGTCTCCGTCTGTCGAGAACGGCGTGCAGTTGCCGCCGCGGCCGGGGGGCGTCTCCACCCGGTTCTCGAGGCGGTGGTCGCCCTCATCCGGCTCGTCGATGTCGACCGTGTAGACGAAGGTCACCGTCTCGTCGACCGCAAGCGGCCCCGCCGCGGTCAGCACGCCACCCGTGAACTCGACGTCCCAGCCGGCCGGCTGCGAGACGAGCACCGGGTTCCCCGAGTCGCCGAGGATGTCGTTGAGGTCGTCGCGGATCTCCGCGGCGTCCTCGTCGCCGATCTCCGTGCCGAGGTAGGCCTCGGCACCGGTGTTGGTCACCGTGATCGTGTAGGTCAGGTTCTGCTGACCGGGCTCCACGATCGGGTCGCTGACCGTCTTCACCGTCTTGTAGCTGCGCGTCGGCACCTCGACCTGGCAGCGCGGGTCGGCGAGATCGACATCGGTCGTCGGGTCGCAGTTGCCGCCGATCGTGGTGGTCTGCGCTCGGTTCACGATCCGGTCCGGCGGCACCGCGGCGGTGTGGATGGTCACGGCGTAGGTGATCGTCACCGGCGCGCCGTCGACCGGCAGGTCACCGACCCAGCGGATGGTCTCGGCGGCCGCATCCCACGTCGCCGTGCCGGCGGTCGCGTTCACGATGCCGTCGAAGTCGGCGTTGAGCAGCACGTCGTCGATCGGGTCGGCGATGCTCGCCTGCGGCTCGCCCGGGCCGGCCGGGTAGGGCACGCGACCGGTGTTGCGCACGGTGATCGTGTAGTTCACCGTGTCGCCCACCTCGACGACCTTCTTGTCCGCGGCCTTGACCAGCTCGTACGACTGCACGGGCGTCTCGGTACCGCAGTCCGGGTCGGTCGAACCGGTGTCGCAGTTCGCGATACCCGGAGGCGTGGTGATGGTGTTCTTCAGCAGGTGGTCGCCCCGGTCGGGGTTGTCGACGAGCACGTCGTACTCGATCGTCACCGTGCCGTCCACCGGCAGCGGGCCGACCCAGGCGAGCGTCGCACCCGAGTAGGTCACATCGCCGGCCGTCCACGTGATGGTGCCGGGGATGATGTCACCGTCGTCGTCGATCCCGACGAGCTCGCCGTCGTCGAGGACGTCGGAGAACGAGTCGCGGAACGATGCCGGGAACGCGTCGGTGAAGTCGACCGCCCCGGTGTTCTCGACGACGATCGTGTAGTGCACGGTGCCGCCCGGGTTCGTGTAGGCGGGGTCGGCCGACTTCGCCACGTGGAACTGGGCGATCGGCGTCGACGTGTCACACGCTCCGGCGGCGGCGCAGCTGCCGCCCGGTCCGGTCGGGGTGACCGTGTTGTTCAGCACGAGGCTGTCGGGATTCGGCGTCTGCTTCACCGTCACCGTGTAGGTGAACGTGCGCGTCTCGCCGACCGCGAGCGGGCCGGCCCACGTGAGGCGCCCGTCGGCGAACACAGCGCCACCGGTCGGGGTGCCCGTGAAGTCGGCGTCGTCGAGCACGTCTGCCAGGTCGTCGGAGAACGACGCGACGTCGGCACCGGTCCCGGTGTAGGGCACCTCGCCCGTGTTGCGCACGGTCAGCGAGTAGGTGACGACGTTCCCGCGCACGACGGGCGTCTCGGCCGTCGACTTCTGCACGGTGTACGACTGCACGCGCACGGTGGCGTCGCAGTCCGGGTCGGTCGAATCCTCGGTGCAGTTGTTGCCCGGGGTCGTGGACACGACCCGGTTCTCGAGGCGGTTGTCGCCGGGGTTCGGATTCTTGATCCGCACCTGGAACGTGAAGGAGGTCTCCGCTCCGACCGCGAGCGCGCCGGTCCAGTCGACGGAGTCGCCGTCGAAGATCGCACCGTTCGTGGCGCTGCCCTCGACGAAGTCGGCGTCCTTGAGCACATCCGTGAGCGGGTCGCTCACCGACGCCGGGTAGTCGGGCGTCGTGTATGGCACCTGGCCGGTGTTGCGCGCCGTCACCGTGTAGGTGACGACATCACCGGGGTGCGTGACCGCGACATCCGCCGTCTTGGTGAATCGGATGCCCGGGATGGGGTTCTCGGTCGTGCAGGTGTCGCACTCGATGCCGGTCTCGGGCGTCACGACGTTGCGCAGGCGGTGGTTGCCCGTCACCGGGTCGTCCACCTTCACCTGGTAGGTGAGGGTGATCGTCTCGCCGGGCCAGATGCGGCTCGAACCCCAGGAGATGGTCTCGCCGTCGCGGGTCGCCGTTCCGGGGTCGCCGTCGGTCGCGTCATCCCCGTCCTCGTCGAGCGAGGAGGTCGTGGTGAGGCTGCCCTCGACGAAGTCCGCGTCGTCGAGCACGTCGGTGAGGGTGTCGACCGTCGACGGGTTGAGGTACGCCGCGGGGCTGTCGGCCGGCTCGGTGATCGTCACCGTGTAGGTGACGGTCGCACCCGGCTCGACGCGGCTGCCCGAGGGCGGGTTCACCGATTTGGTGACTCGCGGCGGCAGCGGCACGACGATGCCGGCCGGGTCGCTGCCCGTGAGCACGGCGCCGATCGGGGGCTGCACGCGCACGGACGCCTCGTTGATCGTCGTGCCGAGCGCCGCGTTCGGCACCGAGCACTCACGGGTGTCCGACGCCCCGGCCGCGAGCGTCGGGATCGTGTAGTCGCACTGCGGGAACCGCGGGTCGGTCACGGCGATGTTCGTCAGCGTGCCGGTGCCCTGGTTGGTGACGACGAAGCGGTAGGGGACGGTATCGCCGGGGCCGTACTGCGGGTAGTCGGCGCGGTCCTGCGCGTCGTGCCAGGCGTCGGCGTCCGCCGAGTCGCCGCCCTTCTCGAGCACGTACTTCTTGATCTGGATCTGGTTGCAATCCGCGATCAGCGTCGTGGCCGACGAACGCATCGGCAGCGCGGTGTGCGCCGCGTAGCTCGTCGCCGCGTTGACGATCCGCTGGCCGGGCTTGTTGTCGGTCTCGCCGGGAGCCGAGCAGACCTGGCTCGTCGGGGCGGTCGTCGAGAAGTTGATGGTGAAGAACTGCTGCGCGCCCGGGTTGAGCGCGGGTCCGATCACGCGGATGGCGGTCGTGCCGGCCGGAATGGTCGCCGTCGTGCCGGTGAGAGGCACGGCGGTCCAGCCGACGGTGTTACCGGTGATGGCGCCCGGCGCGGTGCCGTTCGAGCGGGTGCGCGGGTCGTCGCTGAGCGTCGTCGCAGCGGCAGAGGTAGCGAAGACGCGCCATCCTGTCGCCGCAGGCACCGTCACGGTGTTGACGCGGTAACCGCCGTCGATGTTCGTGCCGTTCTCGTCGCCCTTGTACGGCAGCACGTCGATCGTGTCGGTGAACGTGTTCGCCGACGGATCGAGCGAGTTGAGCGTCATCCGCCACGACGAGCTGCCGCCGGCGTACGGCACGTAGGTGTCGGCGGCCGATTTCGCGAACGTCGTCGTGCCGTTCGCGGGCACGACGATCGACGCGGACGCCTGCCGCAGTTCGAGTTCCCGGTTGTCACCCGGCACGCGCACCTCGGCGGTGTTGGTGAGCGTCGTGCCCGGTGCGACGGTCGAGGTCGCGGGCAGGAGCGCCTGGTAGGTGATGACGCGCTGCGTGTTCGCGGGCGAGTTGGTGATCGAGAAGGTGAGCTGCGTTCGACCGGTGACCGTCGTCGACGCGGGCGTGATGGGCTGCCCGTCGAGGCGCGCCGAGCCTGCGACGTACTGCATGCCCGGGGGCAGCAGGTCCAGCACCGAGAGGTTGCTGTTCGTCGGCGGGGTCGTCGTGCTGTTCGTCGCAGCGCGCACGGTATACGTCACGGCCTGGCCCGGTCCGGCGGTCGTCGGGTTCGCGGTCTTGCGGATCGTTCCGGTGTTGCCGACGATCCGGAAAACGTCACGGTAGCCGTTCGTGCCGCCGGCCGCGCCGGTGTAGTCGCTCCAAGGGGTGGCCGTGGAGTTCGCAGCGATGTTGCTGTTGTTGTACCAGACGCCTGTGGGCAGGTTGAAGGAGCCGACCGTCCACCCCTCACCGGCGAGGGCGTTGCTCGGAACGGCGTTCGCCTTGATCTGGCCGAATCCGCGCACGACGACGCTCACGGGCTTGTCAATGGCGGGATTCCAGGTGACCTTGAGGCCGGTGACGTTGGCCGGCAGTGCCATCACGTTCGAGTTGGAGATGCGCGGGTCGTTGAACTGGGACCCGGCTCGCGGCGTGACGCGGGTCCAGGTGCCCTGGTCGCACGTGAACGTCTTGGTATTGATGTTCGCCGTGGTGTACCAGTACTGGATTGAGCGCATCTGCTCATAGCCACCGGCCCCGTATCCGCCGCCGTCGAAGTAGCGGTACTGGAAGTTGTTGTTCTCGGGCGCGGGCAGACTCGTGGCGGTCTGGTTCATCGTGCACACGCCGGCGAGGTTGGTGCCACCCGCGCCCACGTAGTCGTTCCACACCTGGCTCGTCGCTTGCGAATACAGCGGCAGCGGTCCTGCGATGGTCGTGCCCGCGCCGGGGAGGGTGATGTTCGATCCGGTGCCGGCGGCGACGAAGAGCTGGTCGTCCCACCGCGAACGCGACGACGCCGGGGTCCCGAGCCAGCCATTGCTGAATCCGCCCGGAGCGTAGAGCGTGATGGCGTCGGCGTTGTTGGCAACCGGGTCGACCGTCGACGCCGTGGTGCCGGGGTAGGTCCAGTTCGGAGCGGTCACCCGGACGTCGACGTTCGTCGTGACGTTGACGGGGTACGGGTTGCTGAAGACGAGCGCACCCGACGCGATGTAATTGCGGCCGACGGGCAGGTTCGCGCCCTTCGAGTCCTTCAGCGGCACCCGCGCGAGGCTGTAGTCGATGTTCGTGAGGTTCACGCGGTACTGGGTCGCCGACAGGCGCGTGATGGTGCAGCCGGGGAAGTTCGCACGGTCGGGCCGGTTCGTCGCCGAGAACGGGATGCCGGCGGCGATCTCACCGTTGACGGGACGGCACTCCTCGTGGGTGATGCCGGTGAGCACGGCGCCCGGAGTGGTCGACGAGAGATTGATGGTGAACGCGTAGTTCGCCGGCCCCGGACGGCTGCCGACGTTGGCGGCGATCGCCCAGTCCACGATCAGGCGCTGCCGGTCTTGCGTGCCCTCCTCGTAGGCACTGCCCTGGCTACCCTCGGCGGGGTTGCTGCTCGGGGTGCTGATGACGAGGTCCATGCCGTTGTTGTAGGTGATCGGCTTGGGGGCGAGCGATGCGGGGCCCGCCGGAGCGGTAGCGGTGTCGGAGGTGACCGAGCCGTTGGCGGAGAGGGCGGCACCGGTGGTGCTGGTCGGGCGGATTCCGGCCTGGAGTACCGTCGCGGTGCCAGCCTTCACGGTGCCGAGGTTGCAGACGAGCGTGACACCGTCGGCGGAGATCGACGACGCGGGGGTCGCGCCGGTCGTCTTACAGACCGTCGGCAGGGCGCCCCACTTGCCGTTGACCGCTGTCAGCGTCGCAGTGACGTTCGCGACGTCCGCGTTCGACTCGGGTTGCGACGCGTCGTTCGTGCTGATGTGCCACTCCGAGACGACGATGCCGCCGTACGGCACGCTCGCCGGTGCGGGGGCGGCCCAATTCGCGGTGATCTCGTGCACCGAGACGATGGCCGCGCTCGCGCTCATCGGCGCACCCGTCACGATCAACAGGAACGACAGCGTTCCGACGAGGGCGACCCGCCACCCCCGGTGGACACGACGAATGGAACGACGGAACGTACGCAGCACGCGCATCTCCCCTGCTGTTCGTCGGCTTCTCCCCAGAACCCCGGACCCCCCGGAACCGACTTGCCCCCATTCTGTCGGATTGAAGGACCCTCGAAAAACGAATTCCTGGCAAACGGCTGGGCGCGCCTACCCCCATTTCGGGGGGCTGGGTCTGTCGGCGGAGACACGACGAAGGGCCGCACCCCTCGCGGGATGCGGCCCTCTCGTTCGTACGGACTACTCGGTGGTGGTCACCGACTCGTCCTCGCGGCGGCGGCTCCGCGCCCGCCAGACGAGCAGCAGCACACCGGCGCCGAGCAGCACGAGCACGGCGACGAGGATCATCGGCCACGCGACCGACAGTCCCGTGACGGCGATGCCGTCACCGTCGCCGGGGGTCGGCATGGGCACGTTCGGCTCGAGCACCTGCAGGAACACGATCGTGTCGGCGGCCACCGCCGTCTCGACGGCCGCTCCGTCCACATCCGTGCCGTCGGGCCCGCTCAGCAGGGCCTCGACCGGGAAGGCGTAGTTGCCGGCCGTCGGCGTCCAGGTGGTGGTGCACTCGATCGTTGCGCCGACCTCGAGCACCGTGACGCCGCCGCAGTCCACGACGCCGAGAGCGTCGCTGCCGACCGAGTCGAGCGTCAGCGGCACGTTGCCGGTGTTGCGGATCACGAGGTCGATCGTCACCGCGGTGCCGTTCGCGAACACCGGACCGGGCGAGGCGAGCGTGTCCTGCCCGTTCGCGGTGGCCTCGATTGTCGCGCTCGGCTCCATGCCGAAGTAGTGGCTGACATCGGATGCGGTGAGCTCGGTGATCGCGCGGATGCCCGGGCCGCCGGAACGCGGCACGACGTTCGCCGTGACGGTGCCGGTGTTCTCGTACTGGCCCGCCTCGGCGGTGCCGTCGGCGACGCAGTCGAGCGTCGCTCCCGGCAGCACCTCGGTGGCGGGGCAGTCGATCGCGCCGAGCACGTCATCGGTCACGGTGATGCCGTTGAGCGACGTGTCGCCGTTGTTGACCACACGGTAGGTCCAGCGCACCGGGTCGCCGACCTTGACGTACGGGCCGGTCTCGACCTGCGCATCCTGGGTCTGCGTCGACACGATGAGCTGCAGCTCGGCCGCACGCTCGCCGAAGCCGTAGCCGGTCGCATCCGTGCCGGGCGTGATGACGATGTCGCTCACGCTGTTGAACGCCGCCGTGCCACCCGCGGTGCCCACGAGCGTCGCGCCGTCCGACCAGTTGTCGAGGTCGGCCTCGGTGAGCGTGTAGGTGCCCGCCTCGAGTCCGGCGAACGTGAACGAGCCGTCGGCACCGGTCGTGGTGACTCGGTCGTCTGCACCGCTCAGCGTGATCTCGACGCCCGCGATGGGCGCTTCGTCCGCGTCCTTCACGCCGTCGTCATCCGCGTCGTTCCAGACGAAGCCGCGGATGGCCGACAGCGGCAATTCCGCGAAGAGGTAGCCCGACGCCGCGCCATTCAGCACGATGCCGTCGATCCGGTTGGTGGTCGCGGTGCCACCGGCCGTACCGACGACGCTGAGGCCGTCGGCGTAGCCGGCGAGGGGCTGTCCCTCCTCGACGACCGAGTAGGTGCCGGGGGCGAGCGACGGGAAGCTCCACGCGCCCGACGCGTCGGTGTCGGTGGTCGCGACGATCGCGTCCGCTGCGTTCCGCAGCGTGATGGTCACACCGTCGACGCCGTCTTCGCCCGCGTCACGTACGCCGTCGCCGTCGAGGTCGTCGAAGACCGCGCCGCTCAGACCGACAGGAGCACGCTCACCGAAGAGGTACCCGGTCGCCTGCGTCGCCGAGGCGAGCACGATGCCCGACACGACGTCGGCGCCGACCGTTCCGCCGGCCGAGCCTGCCGCGTCCTTGCCGTCGAAGTAGCCGGTCGGCTGCGTCTCGGCCACCGAATAGGTGCCGGGCAGCAGCCCGTCGAACGTATAGGCGCCGTCCGCCGCGGTCGTGCGCGTGAGGTTCACGGCCGTGCCGAAGAGGGTTGTGCCGGTGAGCGTGACGGTGGTGGTCGGGATGCCCGCCTCCCCCGCGTCGCGCACGCCGTCGTCGTCCGCGTCCGCGAACACGGCGCCCGTGATCGACGCCGACTGCACGTCGCCGAAGAGGTAGCCGGTGGCCGCCTGCCCGACGCCGAGGTCGATGCCGGTGATGTCGTCGGAGGTGGCGCTTGCGTTGTCGACGTCGCCGCCTGCGGTACCAGCGGTCTCGAATCCGTCGACGTAACCGTCGACCTCGGTCGCGGTCACGGCGTAGGTACCGGGACGCAGCGAGGAGAAGAGGTACGACCCGTCGGCGCCGGTGGTGATCGGACCCGCCGCCGAGGTGCCCGAGAGCGTCACTGCCGCTCCCTCGATGCCGGGCTCGCCCGCATCCTGCACGCCGTTGGCGTTCAGGTCGTGGTAGACGACACCGGCGATGCTCGCCGGAGCCAGCTCGCCGAACGTGTAGCCATCGGTGTCGCTGGTCGAGCCGACCACGATCTCGCTGATGACGTCGCCGTCCACGGATCCCACGGACCCGTTGAGGGCGGTCTCCCCATTCAGGTATCCGGTGGGCTGCGTCTCGGTGAGCGTGTACTCACCGGGGGCGAGGCCCGCGAAGGCGAAGGTGCCGTCGGCGAGCGTCGTCGTGGTCAGGTCGGCGTCACCGCTGAGTGTCATCGTCACGCCGGCGATGCCGGGCTCGCCCGCATCCTGCGTGCCGTCGCCGTCGAGGTCGGAGAAGACGACCCCGCCGATGAGCCGCGGTTCGAGCATGGCGAACAGGTAGCCGACGCCGTTCTCACCCGGAGCGAGCGGCACCGCCGCGATGATGTTCGATCCGGCGGGACCGCCGGTGCCACCGGCCGAGCCGGCCACGTTGGTGCCGCCCAGGAGGCCGGCCGGCGGGGTCACGAGCACCTGGTAGGTGCCGGGGCGCAGACCGTCGAAGGTCCAGGCTCCCGACGCGCTGCTCGTGACGGTGCGCGAGACGGGAGCACCGAGGTCGTCGGAACCGATGAGGGTCACGGTCACGCCGCCGATGCCCTCTTCAGTGGCGTCGATGGCTCCGTCGTTGTCGTCGTCGCCGAACACCGTGCCCGCGAGCGACTGCGTGCCGAAGCCGAAGTTGCGCGCGGTCACGTCGGTGCCGAGCGGCAGTGTCACCTCGAAGGAACCATCGGCCGAGCCCGCACCGTCCGGGTCCGCCGTGAGGGCGTACGCGGGGTTGAGGGCGCGGGCGCTCGCCTGGTCGACGGTCACCGTGTAGGTGCCGGCGGGCAGACCCGGGAAGGAGTAGGTGCCGTCAGCGGCGGTGGTCACGGTGCGATCGACCGTGGCGCCGCTCGTGGTGGCCGTGCCCAGGATGCGTACCGCGACGCCTGCGAGGCGGCCGGTTTCCGCGGCGTCGATCACGCCGTCGGCATTCATATCGGCCCACACGGTGCCCGCAACACTCGAGGCGTCGAAGAGGATCGCGTCGCCGGAGATGTCGACGGGCGTCGTCACGCTGACGACTCGGGCGACGGCGTCGTTCGTCATGAGGTCGCCGTCCTCAGCACCCTCGGTCGCGAAGCCGAGGCGCACGACCTCCTGCTCCTGCGTCGCCAGTTGTCCCGAGATGATGCGTACCGCAGTCACGGCCGGGAGGTTGGCAGGGCACCCGGCAGCGCCGATCTGCGCGAGCGTGCACCAGACGGTGGAACCGCCCTGCAGGTTGCTCGCGGCGTACGGGTCGCGCTCGATCTGCGCCGGAGCGCGTCCGGTCACATAGAACGTGGTGCCGGTGCGAGCGGGCTGAATGGTCGCGGAGACCGGCAGCGCGTTGGGAACCGCCGAAGGCGCATCCGTCGTGGTGATGCTCTTGAGGTCCACGGTGCCCGAGAAGTCGGACTCGGGGCTGCGCCCGTCGCCCGGGTAGGGCAGCACGTCGACGATGTCGACACCGGGGAAGGTGTTGCTCGTCTTGTTGGCGTAGGTGAGGTTCCACCCGACCTCGGCGCCGGCGACGCCGTCATCGGCACCCGACTCGACCTGTGAGTCGAACGCGGTCTTCAGCGCCGCGAGCGAGAGGAAGGCGTTTCCGATCGTGATCGGCTGCCAGTCCATGCGACGGTTGCGGAGCTGGCCGAAGCAGCCGGTGTAATCCGCGGCGGGCGGGATCTGCGAGACCGACTGCACGGGCACGTTGCTCGTCGGGGGAATGGTGACCTCGAGCATGGCGCCGCAAGCGACGATCGGCAGATCCTGGTCGATCTGCACCCCTGTCGGGCTCACCGACTCCGCGACCGCGGTGCTGTGGTTGATGCTCGGAGTCGGCGCGAGCGGGTCTGCCTCGGCGGTGAACGTGAAGTCGGGTGTGGTGGTCACACCGTTCGTCGTGCCCGTGATGTCGCCGAGATCCCACACGATGATGGTTGCGCCGTCGCTCTGCGGCAGCACGTGTGCGGGAGTTATGGAAGCCGACCCGGTGACGTACCGCATGCCGGCCGGAAGCCGGTGCAGCACTCGCAGTGGCTGCGTGGTCGCGACGTTCTCGCCGAAGGCGACGGCGGCGCGGAGGGTGAAGGTCGTGCGGTTGTCGCCGGGAGCGCCCGCCTGCACGGACGTCTTGGAGGTATTCACGATGTCGACGCTGGTGTCGACGTTGATCCGCCCGGCGACCGTGGGACCCGTGTAGGCCGTGGGGGTCCATGGCGCGATCGTGATCTGCGGGTAGTCGTACACGGCGACGTCGCCGATGCGCGTCGTCGCGAAGATGGTCTGCCCGGCCTGCGTCGTCGCCGCGCGGTAGGTCTCGCGGGTGGTCGTGTGCAGCTTCATGGCGACACTGACACCCGGCTCGATGTCCTCCAGGAACGTGATGCGCACTCGGTTGACGACATCCAGCGGGTCCGAGAGCCCGAGCGACTGCGCGTAGGCGGTGATCGCCGGATCGGACGGGCTCGTGTGCCATCCGGTCGCGGTGTCGGCGTCGCCACAGGTCACGCCGGTGAAGGCGGTGTCGGGCAGCGGCGCCGTGGTCGGGGTCGTGCCGCCGAGCTCACCCGCGGCGTACTCGACCACATATGAAGACGGAGCGACGGCCCAGTTGCCCGCGGCGGTCGCCACCGGGTTGTACGAGCCGGCCGGCTCATACGGCGGGGCGAGGATCGGGTCGCTCGTGGGACCCGTCGTCGTAGCGACCACGTAGGTGTTCGCGGGAACGCTTGCGCTCGTGGCGAACGGGGTGATCCGCTGCGTGGTGACGTCGATGACGTCGCACAGCTGCACGGGATTCTGCACGACGGTTCCCGTGTTCTCGAATCTCACCTGCGACACGAAGGAGCCGTTCCGAGTCGTCTGGTTGGGCGACAGCTGAGCGGGGAATGCGCTGTTGCCCGTGTAGGGGCCGACCGCCGCGTCGCTGATCGGGCGCTTCTCCACCAGACGGTTGTCGGCGTTCACGATCTGCCCGAACGATCCTGCGTTGGATACGGCGGTAGCGGGCTCTGTGTCGCTCAAGTAGTTGCTGACGCCGTTCACGTCGTTCGGGTCGAACGCCGTGATGGTGATCGTCGGTGCAGGGGTCGTACCCGCCGGTACGGCGTCGAGCGGCACCCAGAGCAGCAGCCAGGCCGCCGCCCAGACGCCGCCGGACGCGGCAGGCGGGTTCTGCCAGGTCACCTGCACGGGCGACCCGGGCCCTCCAGCCTGCGCGCAATCGAAGAGGCCGCCGGCGATCGGGCTGTATTGGTTCGAGATGTTCAGCGCGGTGCCGGTGTAACCGGCGTTGCCCGGCGTTGCCGCCGTACCCTCGGCAGCGCAGCCGTCGCCGTAGTTGCCCCAGTTCAGCAAGCGGTACGACGAGACGTCGATGGCTGCCGAGGTCATCGTCTCGGTCCACGTGACGGGTCCGGCGAGCGGGGAGAATCCGCCGACCTTCGCGGGAGCGATGTACGTCGACGTCGGGATTGCGAAGCCCGGCTCGCCGGTCGCCGACCGGTAGAAGAACGGCGCCGGCAGATTGTTGGCCAGAACGTTCCTCCGCGCGTCGTACATCGGCGCGCTCGACGACGTGTACGTCGCTGTGCTCACCGCCGCGACGGCGGCACTCGTCTCCGACGAGATCTGCGCCGGCACCGTGAAGGTGTAGCCGTCGAACGCCAGGGGCTCCAGGAAGAGCGTGGCAGTCACGGACCCGTCGCCAGGGCCCTGGGGGTTGGCGATCAGACAATTCAGGGTGCGGTTGTTATCGGTCCGAGTGGAACCGGCGGCACAGGCGGCCGGAATGCCCGTCCACGTGGCTGCACTGCCACCGTTCGCTTCCGGCAGGGTCGAGCGCAGCACGACGCCGGTGTCGGCGCCACTGAAGGCGAAATCGAAGCGCACCTGGGCGGTGTCGCCGGTGCGGAGGATCTGGTCGGTAGCGGCGAGGGTCACGTCCATGCCGGCGCAGTGCGCGGCGGCGGTCGAACCCTGCGTCGCGCACGTGGAGGCCGCGTCTGCGGCGACGGTGCCCGAGTTCACGCGCGTCGCGCTCAGTGTGTAGGTCGCCGCAGAGGCGGGTACCGCCCCCACGAACACCGATCCGATCACCGCGAGCGTCGCAACGCCCGCCGTCAGTGCCCGCCAATAGCGCGTCGTCGTCCGGCGCATCGTTCCCCCGTTTGCTTCGTTGCCACCCGCGGCCGTACCGCGGGAATCCACCCATGGCGACGCGACGGACGCTGAACGCGTCCCCCCCCTCGGCGCATCCCCTCAGCCCCAGATATCGTGCACGCACGAAAGAGGGGAGGCGCCCTCGAAGCATAACCCGCCTTGACATTGGCTGGGAAGCATCGAGTGACGATCCGGTAACGGACCGACGTGGGTGCCGCCCCCGACGGATGCGGCCCCTCGACAGTGTCCGATCAGTGGGCGGCTTCGTACGCCTCGATGACGGCGGTGGGGATGCGGCCGCGCTGGTTGACCTCGTGGCCGTTGTCGGCGGCCCAGGCCCGCACGGCGGCGAGGTTGAGAGGAACACCGCGTCGAGGCCGGGACGACGCGCTGTCGCCGCGCGAACCGCCCGCGGGCCGGGCGGCGTCGATGAACGGCTGCAGAGCAGACTCGAGCTTCGCCCGGTTGGCCTCCGACAGGTCGATCTCGTAGCGCTTGCCGTCGAAGCCGAACGTCACCGTCTCGGCGTCCTCCGACCCGTCGAGGTCATCCGTGATGGTCACAATCGTGCGCTTCGCCATGCGAGCGACCTTACCGCGGAGCGGCACGACGACGGCGGATGCTGCCCCGCGGGGCGGGAACGGCGAAGGGCCGCACCCCATCGGGGTACGGCCCTTCGTGTCCGTTCGGGTTACTCGGCGCCGAGTCGGCGGCGACGCTGGATGTACAGCACCGTCAGCAGACCCAGCAGCAACAACGCGATGCCGACCAGCACGGTCGTGGTGATCACGGCACCGGTCGCGGCGAGGGCGTTGACGACCGTGTTGGTGGTGGAGGTCCGCGGTGCGGGCACCCCGTCCACCGTCAGCGACACCAGCGACCCGTCGACCGCGGCCACGTTGACCAGGTCGGCACCGTCCGCGGCGTTGGCGCGCACGTTCACCGCGTAGGTGATCGTCGCCACATCGCCGGAGTCGAGTGCGCCCGACCAGGTCAGCGTCGTGCCATCCATCACGACTTCACCGGTGTCCGAGGTCGGCACACCCGCGAGGGTCGCGTCATCCAGTACATCGGAGAGGTCATCCGTCATCGCCGCGGGGTCATCCGCCGGCAGGTCCACGGCTCCGGTGTTCGTCACCACGATCGTGTACTGCACGCTGCCACCCTGCGCGACACTCGACCCACTCGCCGTCTTCTCCACCGACAACGCCGGCAGAGCGGATGCGGTCACGGCACACACGGTGCTCGTCTCGCAATCCTCGACGACGGGCGTCTCGGGCTCCACGTCCAGTGGCTGAGCTTGGAACGCGACGTTCCGCAACAGCGCGTTTCCGCCACCCGTCACCTCGACCGTGTAGCTGACCGTGACGGTCTCGCCCGCCAGGAGCGCGCCCGTCCAGTCGAACCGGTCGCCGTGCGAGGTGATCGTGCCGACCTCGGGGGTCGCCGTCGGAGCGGCCACCAGCTCGGTCTCGTCGAGAACGTCCGTCAGGTCGTCCCACACCACGGCCGGGTAGAGGGCGGTGTAGTCGCCATCACCGGTGTTCTCGATCGTGATCTCGTACACCGCCTCATCGCCGATGCGCAGCACCGGATCCTCGGTGGTCACCGCCTTGGTCACCACGAGCTCGGGCACCTCGACGTCGGCAGTGGAGACCGCGTCGGTCGTGAGGACACCGTCGACACCGGAGACGACGGTGGCGGTGTTACCCCAACCACCCGGCTCGGTGCCCTGGTCCTCCGGAAGCACAGCCCGCACCGTCACATCGAACACGTGGAGGGTACTCGGCGCGAGCGGAGTGCCGTCAGCCACGAGCTGCAGCTGAGTCTGGCCATCCCAATCCGCTTCCACCGCCGGACCACCCGCACGCGACGCCGCGGACACGATCGTCACCTCGGCGTCCGCCGGGAAGTCCAACTCATCCCTCAGACCATAGGAGAGGCCCACCGTCGACGGGTTGGATACCGTCATCGTGTACGACAGCAACCACGACCGATCCGGCTGCTGCGTCGGCACACCGTTCAGCTCCTTCGTCACACCCGGATCCCACGCGGTCGCGCACGCGGAGCTGTCGACGGTTGCGATCCCCGTGCTGAGCGACGCGGTGTTGAGGAAGCCGGTGCCGGTCTCGCCGGCGTCGACCGTGCAGTCGCCCGCCGGGTCGTTCCCGGTCACGGATCCCGAGTCGATGATCGCGCGCACCGTGTAGGTGTGCGACCCCGCAGCCGGCAGAAGGATGTCCTCCGAGATCGTGGTCGCGTCAGCACCGTTCCAATCCGGCTCCGCCGTCACACCCGCCGGGAGCGCGACGACCTGCGGCGCCTCGTCGAGCACGATCCCCTCACCCAGGGCGAACTCGTCATCCAACGTGTAGGTGCTCGCCGAGGTCGCGGAGGGGTTCGCCACCGTGACGCGGTACAGCACCTCCCACGTGCCATCGGCCTGCTGATCCTGGGAGAGCACCGACTTCGTCAGCCCCGGCACCGGCACGTCTGGCACATCCGCACACGCCACCGCACCGGACACCCGAGCACCCACGCGGATCTCGGCCTCATTGCGCAGCCCGCCTCCGCCCTGGGCCGGGTCGCACCGGGCGGCATCCAGCGTGCCCGACGGCACGTCGAACCGCACCGTCACCCGGTAGGTGTGGGTCGTCGGCGTGTTCGCGTCGATCGCCTGACCGATGGACCCGCTCGCGAGTTCGAGGGAGTCGACTCCGTCGAAATCGGGGTTGATCGAGGCTCCTGCGGGACCGCTCACCGCCACGTCGACGATGGCGACCTCCTCCGGGAAGCCGAGGGTGTCGGTCAGCTCGTAGGGGATCGAACCCGTCGTCGTGGTCGAGCGGTTCCGCACCGTGATGTCGTACCGCATGGTCCAGGTCCCGGTCGACGCATCCTGCGTGGGAGCACCGACCGTCGTCTTGACCACGCTCGGGTCGTTGATCGGCTCGCAGGCATCAGCCGTTCGCGTGACATCGCCGGAGGTGAGCGTCGCGAGGTTGCGATATCCGGTCCCCGACTCTCCCCCGTCGATCCGGCAGTCCGCCGCCGCGCTCTCGACGTCGAAATCGCCCGGGTCGGCCGTGACCGTGGCCGTGTAGCGGTGGGTCGTCCCCGCCGCCAGCAGGTGATCCGTCGTCACGACGGTCGTCGACCGGCCGTCCCACTCGCTCGTGGGCCCGTCCGACGAGGTCATCACCGCGTCGAGCACCGTCACGCCCTCGGCGAAGCCGAGCTCATCCTCGAGGCTGTACCGCGTGGAGTGGGTCGGGCTCGGGTTGGAGACGTCGATCGTGTAGACGAGCGTCCAGTCGCCGGCTCCGGAGATCGACGACGAGGCCACGCTCTTGCGGATGTCGGGCACCGGCTGGGTGAGCGCGGTCGCGCACGCCGACGCGGTGTCGATCACCGTGTCACTCGAGCCGGAGAGCAGTGTCACCCGGTTCGCATAGCCGCCGTCACCCGCGGGCGGGCACGCGAGCCCGGACGCGGGGGCGGCGCCGGCGCGGGCGTCGAACACGACGGTGACGGAGAACACCCGGATCGCGGGATCAGCGACCGTTCCGGCCGGGATCCGGTCCGGCGCCGTGAGGAGCGCCGTGTCGCCGGTTCCGAAGGCGGGGTTGAGCGCCGCATCCGCGGGCCCCGCGGTGTGGACCGACTCGACGGCGATGCCGGTCGGCACGGTCAACAGGTCGTCGAGGGTGTAGGCGAGAGTCGCCGGCGCCGGGTTCGTGTTCGATACGGTGACCGTGTAGGTCACCTGCCAGGAGCCGTCGGGCAACTGCGAGACCGCACCGGCCGTCTTGTCGACGGCCGGGGCCGCCGGCGCGGCGCACGCCTCTTCGTGGAAGCTGCGACCGTCGGCGAGCGACAGCGTCGCACGATTCGCGAAGCCGGAGGTGACCCCCGCGACGCAGGTGGCGGCCGCTGTGCCGAGGGTGGCCCCGGCGTCGGCGATCACGGTCACCTGGTACGTGTGCTGGCCATCGGCGGGGAGGGTGACCGCCTGAGCGACGGCTCCGGATCCCGCCCACGCGGGCGACGTCAGGACGACCCCCTCGGGCGCGGAGGTCACGGACGCGTCGAGCACCTCGATGCCCGCACCGAAGGCGAGCGCGTCGGCCAGGCTGTACGTCGTCGGTGCCGTCGGGTCGAGGTTCGTCACCACGAGGTCGTACACGGTGGTCCACGTGCCGTCGTCGTTCTGCGTCAGCGACGCCACCCGCTTGAGCAGTGTCGGCGCGAACGTCGCTGTCACGCTCGCGCACGAGTCGCCGTCGTCATCCACGCCGTCGGTGCACACGGATGCGGAGTCGCCGACGAAGACGGTGTTCGTCAGGACGCGGTCGCCGCCGGTGGCGTCGCCGACGTTCACCCGGTAGGTCAGCACGAGCTGCGAGCCCACGTCGAGCGCGCCCGTCCACCGCAGCAGACCCCCGGCATCCGGATCGGCGACGGTTCGCGGGGAGCCGCCGTCGATCCGAATCTCGGCGGAATCGGTCGCGAATGCGGCATCGTCGAGAACCTCGCCGAGGTCATCGACGAGGGCCGCCTCGTCGGTCGCATAGTCCACCGTGCCGTCGTTGGTGAGCGTCACCGTGTACGCCACCGCATCGCCCTGACGCACACCGGCGGGGGCCGCGTCGCTCGACTTGGTGACCGTGAGCCGCTGCAACTCGTCGACGTCGGCGGCCTCGTCGCGGACGGTGGCACTCGAGTCCGCGGGATCCGTCGCGGTCACTGCGGCGGTGTTCTCGACCTGGCCGCGTGCGTCCGCCGCGATGGTCACCGTCACGGCACGCACAGCGGAACTGCCCGGAGCTGCGGAGCCACCGGTTCCACCGGAGTTCGGCGTCGCCGCAGCGGCGAGGTCGAGTGCCGGCCAGGTGACGGTGCCTCCCGTCCCGTCCGGAGCCGCGCCGGTGTGCACTCCGCCGTCCGTCGCGCTGACGAAGACGACATCATCCGGCAGGGTGTCGGTGAGGACGGCCCCGGCGACCGTCTCGCCGACGAGGCCGTTCGTCGCCGTGATCTCGTAGGTCACCGTGTCACCGGGAGTGACGACGTCCCGGCCGTCGGTCTTGCTCAGTTCGAGTGCCGAGTCGAACGGCACGACGGCGAGGCATCCCTCGCTGGTGTTGTTGGCCGGACGCGGGTCGTACATCGCGCCGGCGACCTCACCGGGGACGCACACGGGCCCGTCGGCCGACAGCGGCTTCACGGCGAGGGCGAGAGTGCGCGACGCCCCGATGGCCAAGGTGGTGGTCGTGCCGTCCGGCGCGACGGGTACACAGCTGACGCGCACGGGTCCGTCGAGGGGGAGGCTGCCGCTCGGCGACGCCGTGCACGCCCATCCCTGCGGCGACAGCGAGCGCACCTGGATGCCCGCCGGGATGTCGAGCACCGCGGTGGCCGGCGCGTTCTGCGAACCGCCGTGGTTGATCACGGTGTACGGGAGGACGCCATTGCGGCCCTCCTGCAGCGGCAGTCGATCGGGGACCTGGATCTCGAGATCGGCCTCCGCCGTCACCGCACAGACGGCGGGCGGCTCGGACGGCAGGGTCTGCGCGGTGTCGATCGCGACGGAGTTGCACGCGCGGGCGTCGGCGCTCGAACCGGGGTTGACGGTCGCCGTGTACTCGAAGCGCACCGAAGCGCCCGGTGCCAGGTTGCCCGCGTACTGCGCACGGATCGCTCGCATGCCCGACGCCGTGCTCCCCCACGAGCCGGTCGTGCTGCCGCTGAACACCTCGGGCCTGGGCGGGCTGGTCGACGACGAGTAGCTGAGCGTCAGGCCGCTCGAGATGTTCGAGGCGGAAGCGAGCGTCTCGGCGAAGGTCGACCCGCGCGGCGTCGACGAGGTCGCATCGGAGGTGCCGACGTCGCCGACGTACGGGAGCACGTCGTAGGCCACGACGCCGTTGAGCTGCGTGTTGCCCCCGTTGAGGATCGTGACGCGATAGCGGATGTCGGTGGCCGTCGTCGAGACCGGCACCGGTTTCGAACTGTCACCGACCCAGTTGCATCCGCCCGCCCCATCCGGCAGGCAGATCTCCTTCAGCACCGTGGCCGCCGACGACGAGCCGACGGAGACGGCCTGGGTCGCCGAGGCGAACCACTCGCTGGTCGAACCGTCCTGGTCGACGTCCGGCGCATCCTGAACGCCGCCGTTGAACGTGCCCGTCGTGGAGTCGAAGCTGTGCCGGGAGTCGCCCATCCAGGCGGTCGCCTGGCTACTCGTACCTGCGGTCACGGCGAAGGTCGGGCGAGCGGTCACGCTGAGATCGGGCCAGACGGCGTTCTCGCCGAACACGGTGGTGTCGGGCCAGGTCACGACGACCGCCTCGCGCTGCGCTCCGCCGATGGTGACGGCGCGCGGCGGGGAGATCTGGTATCCCGGACTGACGGTCTGGGTGCCGAAGGTGGCGCTGCCCGGAACGATCGTCCAGCCGACCGGGGCGATGAAGACGTACTGCGGCGTGATGTCCTGATCGTTCGCGATGTTCGCGGTCGATCCGCGGACGGTGAAGGTGACGTCGCGGCCCGGTACCGCCGTGCCGCCGCCCGCGACGACCGCCGCGACGGGGAACGCCGCGGCGAACGTCGGCCTCGCGGCCGCCACCTTCGGGTACTCGCGCAGCTGCACGTTGCGCGAGACCGTCTGGGACGGGGTCACGATCGACGTGTCGGGGTAGGAGATCGACACCGTCGCGGTGTTGGTGCGCACCCCGAGCGGCGCACCGGTCGTCACGCTGTAGTCGAACACCACCTGCCAGGCCGTGCCGGTCGCGGTGTCGGCGGGTCGAAGGTTCCCTCCCGCCACGGACCCGCTGGTGACCGTCGCCGCGGTGTAACGGCATCCGCTCGACCGCTGCCCAGCGGTCAGGGAGACCGTGGTCGCCGTCGTCGTCCCGCTCACCGGGGCGGATGACCCGCACCGATAGGTCCAGTCGATCGTCGGAACCGGGGTGGTCGCGCTCGCCCGGATCGCGTGCACGGGAGCTCCGGGCAGGTCGAGAGTCGAGTCGGCGATGGTGATGTTGCCGGGCGCGTTCCCGGCGTTGTATCCGGTGACGACCCAGCTCTTCGCGTTGTCGGCGAACGCCGCCAGCGGCTGGCCGGGCGTGCACACCCGGTTCCAGTCGTCGCGCCCGCTCGACGGACAGGTCTCGCCCGAGACGTCGGGCGGCACGTTGACCAGACGTGTGGTGCGGTCGGCGGCCGTCGCGTCCGCGGTGCTGTCCTTGCCCGCGTTCAGTCGTCCGAACGGTTCGTAGCAGGTCACCGGGTACGCGGCCGAGGCGTCCGCGGTTTTCGTGGTGCGGAGCGCATCGAGGTAGGTCGCGGTCACCGCGACGGACGGCGTCACCGTCTCGTCGAAGTTGCAGCCGCTGGGGTCGCTCGTGAAGGCACTGGCCGGGTAGTTCAGCACGACGTTGCGCGGGGTGTAGCAGGGGGCGTTCTGGTTCCAGTTGTTCTGCGGGGCGGCCGTCGCGCCCCACCCGCCGGCGGCGCAGTAGGTCGGCGCGTCGACGGTGCCCTCGCTCCAGGTGACGGTCCTCGCTACCGGATCCCACACACCACCGCGGTCGGCGGAGACGAACGTGGCCTCCTCCGGGACCTGCATGGTCACGGTGTAGTTGCCTGCCGCGAAGACGTTCGACCGTCCCACGATGTTGCCCCCGGTGCGCACGAACGAGCCGGTGCTCATCCTCACCTGGTGGCTGATGTTGACGTCGGGCTTGATGGGGCCGGGGTTCGTGATGACGATCGAGGGGGCGGGAACGGTCGAGATCCGCCAGGTGACCGGCGCGGCGTCGGCCTGCGCCGGAGCGACCGCCGTCGATGAGCTGATCGTGACGCCGTTCGCGATCTGGAACCCGTCCGGGAAGATCTGCCCGGGCGCCGCGTTGGCGTTCCTCGCCGGCGTGGTGCTGTACGAGATCGAGAAGGATCCGGATGTGCCCGCCGGCAGCGTGCCGAGGTTGACCGTGCGACCGTTCGCGTCGTCACCCGTCACCGTGCCGCCCGTGGGCGGCGCCGTCCACGTCGAGAAGGTGAGCAGTCTGAGGGGCACAGTCGACGTGATGCCCCACGGGTTCACCTGCGCCGGGTTGAACTGCACCACGGTGTTCTCGCACGCCGCGACGGAGCACACGAAGTTCACGCGGTAGCCGACGTTGGGCTGGTTCCAGGACGCCTCGGTGATCGGTTGCCCCGTGACGTAGTCGATCGGCTCGATCGACACCGACAGCACCCCGTCACCGGCCGCGGCGGCCGGCGACGCGGGCAGCACCCCGATCGCCAGCGCCAGCGCGAGCGCCGGTGGCAGCAGTCGGCGCGCGGCCGTGCCCATTCTTCGTGCCGCTGCGGAGCGTCGCCCCACCGATCGTCGCTGCATGACGAGAACCCCCGGTCGCCTCATTGCTCGATTGCGACGACCGGCTCCCCAGTTGCGGTCGTCGCGAGATCAACGTAGCGAACGCGCGGGTCGCGGAAACGCCTTGCCCCCCGAACTGGGGTCGCGCGCGTTCGCCGACGGGCCGCTCGGTCCCGGGAGCGGACGGATGCCCGGACTCGCGAGCCCGGGCATCCGTCGATCACATCGTGCGATCAGGCCTGTCGCGTCCGACGCCGCTGTGCGACGTACAGGCCGATACCGGCGAGCAGGGCCAGGAGCCCCAGCAGCAGGGTCAGTCGCACCTCGACGCCCGTCGAGACGAGCCCGCCGGTGCCGGGGCCCGCTGCGGCCGGCGGAACGGTGACGACCTCGACCACGGCCTCCGCCTCGGCGGCCGCGACCTCGACATTGCCGACGCCGACCGCGAAGGCCGAGGCGACATTCAGCACCTGACCGGCGGCGGCCTGCTGGGCGGTGATCTGGTACTCCTCCACCGCCGCGCAGTCCACCGAGTCGCCCGGGGCGAGCACGGTCGCGTCGCACACGATCTCGCCGGCCATCGGGTCCACCACCGTCACGTCGCTCAGCGTCGCGGCGGAGGGGTTGGTCACCGTGAAGCTCCACTGGATGCGGTCCGCCGCTGTGGTGCGGCCGTCTCCGTCGACATCGACCGGCGTGCCGGCCTTCGTCAGGGTCAGCGCGAGCTCACCCGTGAACGGCAGCACGAGCTCTGACAGCTCCGACTCGATCGGGTCGGCCGACCCCGGCGCGACACCGGTCGCGGTCGCGCTGTTGGTCAGCTCACCCGCATCCACGTCGGCCTGGGTCACCTCGTAGTCGGCGGTGCAGTCCACGAACTGACCCGGCAGCAGCGAACCGGTCGCGCAATCCACGGCGGAGAGGTCACCGGTGCCGGAGAAGTCCTGCTCGATCACCTCCGCATCCGCGAGCGACACGTTGCCGGTGTTGGTCACCCGGAACCGGTACTCGACCGCATCCCCCGCCGCGGCGTACCCGTCGACGTCCGCCGACTTCACCACCGAGACACCCGGCTCCTGCACGAACGGCAACTGCACACTCGACGGCTCCGACGTGAGCGGACCGCCGGGCGCGACGGCGGTCGCCGTCGCTGTGTTCGACAGCGTGCCCGCATCCACATCGGCCTGCGTGATCGTGTACGTCGCCGAGCAGATCACCTGGTCACCGGGGTCGAGCGCGCCCGCGCCGGCGGCACACACCACATCCGACAGCGCGCCGGAACCGGTGAACTCGACCTCGTCGATCGCGACGTCGTCCAGCGTCACGTTGCCGGTGTTGGTCACGACGAAGGAGTAGGTGACCTCCTGATCGACCACGAGGTCCGTCGGCGTCGCCGACTTCACCACCGACAGCGCTGGCGCCGCACCGATCACGAGGGACGCGCTCGAGGCCTCGCTCGACACCGGCGCATCCGTCGGCGTCGTCGCGACGGCGACGGCCGTGTTGTCGATCCGTCCCGCGTTGACGTCGGGCTGCGTCACCTCGTACGACGCGGTGCAGATCACGGACGCGCCGGGTGCGAGTACCCCGTCGGCGCATTCGGCCACCACGTCAGCACCGGTACCGGTGAACGCCGTCTCGTCGATCGCGACATCCGACAGCGTGACGTTGCCGGTGTTGGTCACGAGGAACAAGTACGACACCGTGTCACCAGCCGAGTCGATCACCGCGTCGCCCGCCGACTTCACGAGCGTGAGCGCCGGAAGCGCCTGCGCCGTGACCGTCGCGGTCGAAGCGTTCGACACGGGCCCTTCGACACCGGCGGGAGCGGTAGCGGCGGCGGTCGCGGTGTTCGTCACGATTCCTGCGTCGAGGTCCGCCTGCGTCACCGTGTAGGTCGCCGTGCACGTCACGCTCGCAGCGGGCGCGAGCGTGGCCGCCTCGCTCGGACAGGTGACCGCCGGAGCGATGCCTGTGCCCGTGAATGCCGTCTCGGTGACGCCGACCGCGCTGAGGGTCACGTCGCCCGAGTTCGTCGCGAGGAAGGAGTACGTGATCACGTCCCCGACCGAGTCGACCGTAACCGGGTCCGCCGTCTTCACGAGCGTGAGACCAGCGGTGCGGATCAGCTCGTCCACGTCGTCGTCGGTCGCCGTGAGGACGACTTCGGGAAGGGCCGGGTCGATCGTCGTCACCGTCGCCGTGTTGGCGATCTCGCCGACGGCTTCCGCCGCCTGTACGACGCGCACCGTCACGGTCAGCTGCTGCGTGGAGCCGGCGGCCCCCGCGGCGACGTCACCGTCGGCATCCGGCTGACCGGAGGCGGCGAGCGAAGCGAGGTTCCAGGTGACCGTGCCACCGGCGCGGAGGCCATCGGCATCCGCATCACCCTGACCCTCGATGGAGCCTCCGGCACTGGCGGAGACGAACGCGAGGGTCGGCGGCAGCTCGTCGGTGATGACGATGTCGCTGAGCCCTTCGCCGACGAGCAGGTTCGCCACGTCGATCGTGTAGGTGAACTCCTCACCCATCGCGACGCTGCCGAGTCCGTCATCCTTCGTGAGCCCGACGAGCGTGTCACCCTGCACCACGTCGAAGCATGCCTCGGCGGTGTCGTTCTCCTCGACCGGGTCGGACATGAGACCCGACACGGCGGCTGCGAAGCACGCGCCCTCGCCGACGAGCTCGTCGCTCGGGATCACCGCGGGCAGGTCGAGCGCGTTGGGCTCGTCGATCGCGAGCATGCGCGCCGTGCCCTCCGCCGTCACCGGCTCGCACGAGAGCGTCACCGGCCCGAGCACCGAGCCGTCAGGCTCGACCTCATCAGCGGCGCAGACCCAACCGTCGGGGTCGAGGCTCGTGATGCGGATGCCCGCGGGAACGTCGATCTCGACGGTGGCGGGCGCGTTCGCCGACGGCCCGAGATTGGCCACCGTGAACGGCACCACACCTGGGCGCTCGGCCTGCAGGGGCAGGCGGCTCGGCACCGTGACCGCGAGGTCGGCCTCCTGTGTGGTGGCGCAGACCGGCCGCGGCTCGGCCGGGAGCGTGCTCGCACTGTCGCTCGCGACCGAGTTGCACGCCACGGCGTCCGCCGCCGCGCCCGGCACGACACTGGCGGTGAAGGTGAAGCTCGCCGAAGCACCGGGGGCGAGCGTGCCGGTGAGAGCAGCGCGGATGGAACGCGCGCCATCCGCCGAACCGGTCCAGCCCGTCTCACATCCCGGGTTGGTCGACAGGACCTCCGGACGGCAGGGGTTCGTCGACGCGGAGTAGCTGAGCTCCAGGTTCGGCGACACCGAGGTAACCTCGTTCAGCGTCTCGCCGAAGGTGCTCCCGCGCGGGTCCCCCACGTAGGGCAGCACGTCGTAGCCGACCACGTTCGACAGCGTCTGGTTGCTGCCGTTGCTGAACGTGATGCGGTAGGTGATGTCGGTCGCGTCGGGGTCGACGCCCGCGACGATGTCGGGGTTCGAGACCCACTCGCAGGCACCGTCCTCATCGAGGACGCAGATCTCCTTGACGGTGTCGAGCCGCGAGGTCCCGCTCACGAGGACGGCAGCACTGTTGCCCGCGGCGAACGCCTCGGTCGAGTTGCCGTCGCCGTCGACGTCGGTCGTGTCGACGACCTTGACGTTCCAGGTGGTGGTGTCCGGTTCGTAGGCGTTGCGCGAGTCCCCCGCCCATGCCGTGGCGACGCTGTTGGTGCCAGCGGCCACTGCGGACGTCGGGCTGGCCACGACGTTCATCGTCGGCCAGGTGACGTTCTTGCCGAATGTCGTGCCCGTCGGCCACGAGGCGATGACGGCTTGGCGGGTGACGCCGGCGATCGTCACGTCCTTATAGGTGTAGGCGACACCGGGCGGCACGGAGCCGGCCGGGAACGACGCCGAGTTGGGCACGACCGCCCACCCCACGGGGGCGATGAAGACGTACTGCGGCGAGACGTCGCGGTCGGCCGGGATGTTCGCCGTCCCGCCGCGCACCCCGAACGTCACACGACCACCGGGCACGACCTGGCCACCGCCCTCGACCACTGGAGCGCTGGCGAAGCCGGCACCGAAGGTGGGAGGCGTCACCGGCACCGTCACCGTGGGCCAGTCGCGGAAGTTGGCCGTGGCGGTCGCTTCCATCGGTATGTCGGCGATCTCCGGGTACTCCGGGTAGCTCATGGTCGCCGTCGCCGTGTTCGTCCACGCGACGTCTGTCGGAGCCCCCACAGGGACCTCGTACCGGTAGAGCGTGCGGAACAGCGTTCCCGCGTTCTGGCTGGGAAGGAGGTTCGGGCCGGCGATCGGCCCGGATGTCACCGTGGCGGCGATGATGCGCAGGCCGGCCGGTGCCACGTACTGGGTACCCGTCGCCCTCGCAGGGGTGCCGTCCGAGAGGGTCACGGCGATCGTGGCGGCGGCGCTGGTGTTGATCTGGTAGACGCGGAGTGCCGAGTCGCCGAGGTCGTCGTCGGTGATGACCGCCACACCGGGAACGTTGCCGCGGTTGTAGGTGTCGACCTGCCAGTACTCGAGCTGGGTCGGGTAGGTCGCCACCGCTCCCCCCGGCGTGCAGGTGGTACCCCAGTCGTCGCGACCGGATTCGGGGCACACCAGGCCCGTCGTGTCGGGCGGCACGTTGACGAAACGCTGACCACCGATGATCTGGTCGCTCGTGGTGTCCTTCGTCTGGTTTGCTCGCCCGAACGGAGCGGCGCGGATGACCTGGTTCTCCGACGACGCCGTAACCGTCTTCGTGGTCTGGGCGTCATCGAGGTAGGTGACGGTCGCTTCGATGTCGTTCGTCACCGGGGCGATGAAGTCGGCTCCACCGGCGGCCTCGGGGAAGGCGTCGGCGGGGAAACGCACGGTGACGAAGCGGTTGGCGTAGCCGTTGCCCGTCGACCAGCCGGTGTAGAGCGCGACGCCCCAGCCGCCGGCGGCACGGGGACCGGAACCCGTCCACGTGACCGTGTGCGTCTCAGGATCGTAGACGCCGCCCCCGGTCGCGGAGACGAACTCCGCCTGGTCGGGCAGGGTGTCGACGACGGTGAAGTTCTCGGCGCAGAGATAGGGACCTGTAGCGAGCCAGCGCGCAGCGCCCTGGTTGACGAAGCACCCGTCCGACATCGCGATCCGGTAGGTGTAGTCGGTGTCGGGCCGCGTCGTGGCCGTGAGACCCACCTTGCCGATGGCCGGCGTGGGGATCTGGATGTTCCAGGTCACGGGCGACGCTACGGCCGTCGCATCCGCGGTCGCGTTGGGCGACGAGATGGTGGCGGACCGCTCGATCTGATACCCGGGCGGGAAGTACGCCGCCTCCAGCGGGTTCGGGGCGCTTCCACCGGTGTACCGGATGTACTGCACCTGGAATGTTGCCGACGTGCCCGCGGGCAGAGTGCCGAGGTTCACGGTGATGCCAGCGGTCTCGCTGTTGGTGATGGTCGCGCCACCACCGGCCGGCGGCGTCCACGTCTCGTAGTGGTGCAGGCGGAACTGACCGTAGGTGGGGTCGGTCGCAACCGCGGGCAGCGTGACGACGGCGTCGGTGCACTCGGCGACGGAACACGAATATCCGATGCGGTAGGCGAGCCGGTCGTTGTGCTGGTTGAACGCCGTCTCGGTGATGACCTCGCCTGTGGTCGGGTTGACCGGCGTGATCTCGATCGACAACTCAGCGGGACCGACCGCTTGCGCGGGAAGACCCCCGGCCAGAGTGAGTGCAGCGGTGGCGATGACCGTCGCGATCGCCAATCCCATTCGACCGCGTCGTCGCGTTCCTGTTCGTGCTGTGTGTCCCATGGCGATGTTTCCCCTCGTGCCTCGACATGGGGCTCGAGCCGGTGGCCGGACGCGACCCCTCGCGACCCGGCATACATCCGGCTTTCCCCCCCGGCGTCGGTCGAGCTGCACTCGCGACGCGCTTTCACTCTCAGGTGTGCCGACCGCCCCGTCGGATGAGGGTCCCGGATTTCACCCTGTGTTTCACCCGGTTCACCCGATCGACCGCACGCGCCAAGCGAGCGCCGCAGACAGGAGTGCGGCGAGGATCGCGGATGCGAACAGCGCCTGATATCCGCCGCTCACCACGACGATTCCACCCGCCGCGAGCGGCGCGAGCGCTTGTGCGCCGTTGATGGCGGTGTTGGCCAGCCCCAGGTCGCGCCCGGGTCGACGGTCGCCGCCGGGAAGCACTTCGCTGATCAAGGCACCGGCGACAGCCAGGTGCATTCCGAGTGCAACACCCTGCAGGAACGCATACGCGAACATGACGGGCAGCACCGGAGCGACGATCGGCAGCAGGAGGGCCGCGGCGAAGATCACGCTGCTGACGACGAGCAGCACCCGGCGCCGCCCGCTTCGGTCACTCCACCATCCGGAGATCGCGGCTGTGACGATGAGCCCGACGAGGCCGGTGGCCGTGAGCGCGCCGACGTACAGCGGCGCCTCCCCCTCCGGCACCCGCACATGGTCGTCGAGGATGTAGAGCAGATAGGTGCTCACTGCCTGTTGTCCGAAGGTGAACGCGAAACGGGCCCCGAGGGCCCACGCGAAGTCGCCGCCCGGCGATCGACGCACGCCGCGGCCACCAGCCTCGCGGCCACCTCGAGAGTCGCTGTCGACCGACTCGACGGGACGCCGGAGGGTACCCCGTCGTGGCGCCGATCGAGCCGGTCTCCGCACGCCAACGAAGGCCACGGCACCGACGAGCGCGATCGCGGCGACCAGCGCGAAACCGAGCTCGACCCTGCTCGCGAGCGATCCCGCGATGACGGCTCCGATCGCCGTGCCGACCGCGACGCTTGCCGCGAGCGCACCGCTCGGCCGGCCGCGGCGACCGCGCGGGAACTCGTCGACGACCGCAGCGGAAGCTGTGATGTCGACACCATTGAGTGCGAACTGCGCCGCGGCCCACACCACGCACACGGCGACGATCGTGCCCGTCCATCCCATGAGGGCGACGGCTACCGACCCCACGAGCGCGCTTGCGAGCATCCACCCCGCGCGACTGCCGAGCCGACGGCGGGCACGGTCGCTTGCCGCCCCGAGCAGAGGCTGCGAGAACAGGGTCACGGCGAAGGCGATGGAGGTGGCGGCGCTGAGCGCGGCGACCTTCCCCTGCGGGTCGATGCGTTCGATCTGGGCAGGCAACAGCACCGCCACAACCCCGCCGATCGCCACATAGAGCGAGGTCATCACCATCGCGAGCCGCGGCATGACGGCCCTGCCGGGTGTCGGCTCCGTCATCATCCCCCTTGCACGGTCCGGCTACCGAGTCACGCTCTCGCCGGAAGCCGTTCGATAGAGTCGCCTGACAATGATGGGGGATGTGCAAGGGCGGATTCGATTCGCACCTCGCGTGGCCGGATGGCAGCTCTCTCGCCGGCGCCTCGTCGATCGCATCGAGGAGGGCGTCCGCGACGGGCTGGTGATCGTGCGCGGACCGGCGGGCTGCGGCAAGACGCTCGCCGTGGCGGATTGGGCCGCACACGCCGATCGCGCCGGCGTGTGGGTCTCCCTCCGCGACGACACCGCCTCTCGGTTCGCGCTGTGGGAGCACGTCATCCGATCCGTCGGCGGCGTTCGCGCGGCAGATGCGCTCGCGGCGATCGACGGGCGCAGTGAGCTCCATCTGCATTCGGCGCTCGCGGAGCTCTTCGAGCCGGAACCGCAGACGATCGTGCTCGACGACGGCCAGTTCATCGCCGATTCCGGCGTGTACGACGACATCGCCTGGCTCGTGCGGAGCACGCGGTCGTCCGTCGTGCTGCTCAGTCGCGCGGTCGCTCCGCTCGAATCCGGCGGAGCGGCCGTTCGAATCGGGCCCATGCTCATCGGCGCAGACGAACTGGCGTTCACCCGTGATGAAAGCGCAGCGCTCCTGTCTGCCCGGATCCGCATGCCGGCCGAGTTGCGGGACGCCGTGTACGAGCACCTCGAAGGATGGCCGCTCGCGACGCGTGCCGTCGAGCTGGAGTTCGCCAGGCGCGGCCCGGAGACATCCCTCGAGGATGCCGTCGGTCGTGTGGCAGAGACGGTCATGGCGGAACAGCCGGCCATGCCTGCCTCACTCGCCGACCTGACACTTCTGGCTTTCGCCACGCGCGTCGTCGTGGCGGAGTGGCTGACGCTCGATCTCGCCCAGGCGCTCGCTCCGGATGCCGACGCCACAACGCTGCTGCGGGAGCTGGAGCGCGAAGGTCTCGGATCGTGGAGCGAGAGCTCCTCGGGCGCGGTGTTCCGTTTCCAGCCGTTCGTGCGCACGGCACTCCTGACCCGATCCGAGTCGCACGACCCCGCCGAGCAACGGGCCCTGCGTCGCGCCTACGCCCGCTGGGCCGACGTCGCCGGCCATCCGGTGCTCGCCGGCCGCCAGGCGGTCGCTCTCACCGACTGGGCGTTCCTGGCGCACCTCTCCCAGCGCCATTTCCGGCGGATCATGGTGCTGCACCGCTCGGAGTGGTCCGAGCTCATGGGCGCCGTTCCGTTCGACCAACTGCTGCGACACCCGGTGCTCGGGGCGGTTCTCATCCAACTGCTGAATGCCGACAGCGGGGCGACCGACCGGATGCGCGGGATCGCAACCGTTCTGCTGACCGGTCTGGCACCCCTGCGCGAGCACGGTTCGACGCCGGACCGCATCTGGCGCAACGCCTCCGCCCTGGCAGCCGAGCGGATCTCCGGACGCTATTCCGCCGCCGCGACGACCGCGCAGCGGCTCGCCACCCTCGTCGAGGCGCTCACCCCGCTCGAGATGGACGCAGTCGAGGGTTTCCTTCCGATCCTGCACGTGCATCTCGGCACGACGCGACTCTACGCCGGCGACCTCGTGGGCGCCGTGTCGCACCTCGACGAGGCACTCCGTCTCGAGAACGACTCGCAGTGGGCGCATCTGCATGCGCGGAGCCTGCTGGCGCTCATCGCCGCTCTGCGCGGAGAGCTGCCGCTCGCAGCTCGACATGCGGACGAGGTTGAAGCGCTCATCCGGATCCCCGGGTGGCGGGGCACGTACTCCGCCGCGGGATTCCACCTCGCGCGCGCGCTCATCCACATCGAGGCTTTCGACGGTACGGCCGCCCGGGCGGAACTCGCCCAACTCGAACGCCACTACCACACGATCGAACATTGGCCGCTGATGACAGCGGTCGACGCCCTGACGTCCCTCGTCGACGGCGGTGCAGCGGCTGCTGCCGCGGCGCTTCCCGCCCGCATCCGGAAGCGGTCGCGGCGGTCTCAGACGAGCGCGGTGATGCGCGATCTGCTCGCCGCCACACAGGCGGATCTGCTGCTGGCGGGTGGCGAGTCCGGCGCAGCGGAACGGGCTCTCGGGCACGCCGACCACCGCGACGGCGTCACGGTGGTGCTGGCGGCCGCCCGAACCGCACTCGCGCGCGGCGACGATGCCCGCGCCATCAGCCTCACCGAGCGGCTCGTCGGAGCGGATGGCGCCAGTCCCCGAACGCTCGCGAGCCTGCTGCTCGTGCGCGCGGTCGCTCGCGAGCGGTCGGGACGTGCCGGCGAGGCACTCCTCGCCCTCGAGCAGGCGCTCGACGTGCTCGAGACCCACGACCTGCGGGTGCCGCTTGCGCTCGTGCCCCGCGCGCGCCTCAAGTCGCTCGCCGTCTCCCTGCCGACCGGCCCGAGCAGGCGGCTCCGCGCGCTGCTGGAGGAGACTCCTGCCCTGATCCCCCTCGCATCCGTGTCGACGTCGGCGGCTCGCCTGACGCCCCGTGAGATCGCGGTACTCGAGCAGCTCACCGGCGATGCGAGCGTTCGCCAGATCGCCGACACCCTCTTCGTCTCCCCCAACACCGTGAAATCCCAGCTCCGCAGCCTCTACCGCAAGCTCGGAGTGTCCACCCGGGAGGAGGCCGTCTCCGTCGCCTCCGCTTCCGGACTCCTCCGCGAGGACTGACTGCACGACGACGAAGGGCCGCACCCCTCTCGGGATGCGGCCCTTCGTTGATCTCGATACGGCGCTGGGCGCCTACTCGATCAGCGGGGTGTTACTTGACGATCTTCGTGACCTTGCCGGCACCCACGGTGCGGCCACCCTCACGGATGGCGAAGCCGAGGCCCTCCTCCATGGCGATCGGCTGGATGAGCTCGACCGTCATGTCGGTGGTGTCGCCGGGCATGACCATCTCGGTGCCCTCGGGCAGCGTGATGACGCCGGTGACGTCGGTGGTGCGGAAGTAGAACTGCGGACGGTAGTTCGCGTAGAACGGGTTGTGACGCCCACCCTCATCCTTGGACAGGATGTACGCGGTGCCCTCGAACTGGGTGTGCGGCGTGACCGAACCCGGCTTGACGACGACCTGACCGCGCTCCACGTCCTCGCGCTTGGTGCCGCGGAGGAGCAGACCACAGTTCTCGCCGGCCCAGGCCTCGTCGAGCTGCTTGTGGAACATCTCGATACCCGTGACGGTGGTCTTCTGGGTCGGGCGGATGCCGACGATCTCGACGTCCGAGTTGATGGCCAGCGTGCCACGCTCGGCGCGGCCCGTGACGACGGTTCCACGACCGGTGATCGTGAAGACGTCCTCGATCGGCATCAGGAACGGCTTGTCCTTGTCGCGCACCGGGTCCGGGATCGACTCGTCGACGGCCTCCATGAGCTCGACGATGGACTGGGTCCACTTCTCGTCACCCTCGAGGGCCTTGAGGCCCGAGACGCGCACGACGGGAGCGTTGTCGCCGTCGAAGTCCTGGCTCGAGAGCAGCTCGCGAACCTCGAGCTCGACGAGCTCCAGGATCTCCTCGTCGTCGACCATGTCCGACTTGTTGAGCGCGACGAGCAGGTAGGGCACGCCGACCTGCTTGGCGAGCAGCACGTGCTCACGCGTCTGAGCCATCGGGCCGTCGGTCGCCGCGACCACGAGGATCGCGCCGTCCATCTGAGCGGCACCGGTGATCATGTTCTTGATGTAGTCGGCGTGACCCGGGGCGTCGACGTGCGCGTAGTGGCGCTTCGGCGTCTCGTACTCGACGTGCGAGATGTTGATCGTGATGCCGCGCTGGCGCTCCTCGGGAGCCGAGTCGATCGACGCGAAGTCGCGCTGCACGTTCGTGGCCGACGGGTACTTGTCGGCGAGCACCTTCGAGATCGCCGCGGTGAGCGTGGTCTTGCCGTGGTCGACGTGACCGATCGTTCCGATGTTGACGTGCGGCTTGGTCCGCTCGAACTTGGCCTTAGCCACTGTGGGTCCTCCTCAGGACTCGTTCTGCAGGCATCCGGATGGATTCCGGATGCTCTGCGGGTTTGTGTGTACCTATGTTACTTACGTTCCGAGACAGGGAGCCTGCCCCGTGGGGCGGCGGACCGCTTGCGGCGGTCCGCCGGGCGATCACTCGCCCTTGCTCTTCTGCACGATCTCGTCCGCGACGTTCTTGGGAACCTCGGCGTACGTCTCGAACTGCATCGAGTAGACGGCGCGCCCCGAGGTCTTCGACCGCAGGTCACCGACGTATCCGAACATCTCGGACAGCGGCACGTTCGCCCGCACGACCTTGACGCCCGTGGCATCCTCCATCGACTGGATCTGACCGCGACGCGAGTTCAGGTCGCCGATGACGTCGCCCATGTACTCCTCGGGCGTACGCACCTCGACGGCCATGATCGGCTCGAGCAGCACGGGGCTGGCCTTACGGGCAGCCTCCTTGTACGCCATCGAACCGGCGATCTTGAACGCCATCTCCGACGAGTCCACATCGTGGTACTGGCCGTCGAGCAGCGACGCCTTCACACCCACGGTCGGGAAGCCGGCGAGCACGCCCACCTGCATCGCGTCCTGGATGCCCGCGTCGACCGAGGGGATGTACTCGCGCGGGATGCGACCACCGGTGACCGAGTTCACGAACTCGTAAACCGTGTCGGCCGTGACCTCCATCGGCTCGAGCTTGATCTGCACCTTGGCGAACTGACCCGAACCACCGGTCTGCTTCTTGTGGGTGTAGTCGTACTTCTCGACCGTCTTGCGGATGGTCTCGCGGTACGCCACCTGCGGCTTGCCGACGTTCGCCTCGACCTTGAACTCCCGCTTCATGCGGTCGACCAGGATGTCGAGGTGGAGCTCGCCCATGCCCTTGATGATGGTCTGGCCGGTCTCCTGGTTCTGCTCGGTGCGGAACGTCGGGTCCTCTTCGGCGAGCTTCTGGATGGCCGTGCCGAGCTTCTCCTGGTCGGCCTTCGTCTTCGGCTCGATGGCGACCTCGATGACGGGCTCCGGGAAGGTCATCGACTCGAGGATGACCTGCGAGTTCGGGTCGGAGAGGGTGTCACCGGTCGTGGTGTCCTTGAGGCCGATCACCGCGTAGATGTGGCCCGCGGTGACGCTGTCGACCGGGTTCTCCTTGTTGGCGTGCATCTGGAAGATCTTGCCGATGCGCTCCTTCTTGCCCTTGGTCGAGTTGATGACCTGGGCGCCCGACTCGATGGTGCCCGAGTACACGCGCACGTAGGTGAGTCGACCGAAGAACGGGTGCACCGCGATCTTGAACGCGAGGGCCGAGAACGGCTCGGTCGCGTCGGCGTGACGCTCGATGACCTTCTCCTCGTCGCGCACGTCGTGACCCTGCACGGCAGGCACGTCCAGCGGGCTGGGGAGGTAGTCCACGACCGCGTCGAGCATCGGCTGCACGCCGCGGTTCTTGAACGCCGAGCCACAGAAGACCGGGTAGATCTCGCTGTTGACGGTGAGCTTGCGCACGGCCGCCTTGATCTCGTCGGACGAGATCTCCTCGCCGCCGAAGAACTTCTCGAGCAGCGCGTCGTCGGTCTCGGCGACGGTCTCGAGCAGCTTCTGGCGGTACTCCTCGGCGCGCTCCTGGAGGTCGGCCGGGATCTCCTCGATCTCGTACTTCGCACCCATCGCGACGTCACCCTTGGCGTCGCCGCGCCAGGTGAGCGCACGCATCTCGACCAGGTCGACGACACCCTCGAAGCTCGACTCCGAACCGATCGGGAGCTGCATCACGAGGGGCTTCGCGCCGAGGCGCTTGATGATCGTGTCGACGGTGAAGTAGAAGTCCGCGCCGAGCTTGTCCATCTTGTTGACGAAGCAGATGCGGGGCACGTCGTACTTGTCGGCCTGACGCCAGACCGTCTCGGACTGGGGTTCGACGCCCTCCTTGCCGTCGAAGACGGCGACGGCACCGTCGAGCACGCGGAGCGAACGCTCGACCTCGACCGTGAAGTCCACGTGACCGGGGGTGTCGATGATGTTGATCTGGTGGTTGTTCCAGAAGCACGTCGTGGCGGCCGACGTGATGGTGATGCCGCGCTCCTGCTCCTGCGCCATCCAGTCCATCGTCGCGGCGCCGTCGTGCACCTCACCGATCTTGTGGGTGATGCCCGTGTAGAACAGGATGCGCTCGGTGGTGGTGGTCTTGCCGGCATCGATGTGAGCCATGATGCCGATGTTGCGGACCTTGTTCAGGTCGGTGAGCACGTCGAGTGCCACGGGGGTTCCTTCTTTCGGGAGTTGTCACTGGACGCGCAACGAGCGGCGCACAGGGCGCCGCTCGAGCGCGGAGTGGGAGTGCGTGTTACCAGCGGTAGTGCGCGAAGGCCTTGTTCGACTCGGCCATCTTGTGCGTGTCCTCGCGGCGCTTGACCGCGGCACCGAGGCCGTTCGACGCGTCGAGGATCTCGTTGGTGAGGCGCTCGGTCATGGTCTTCTCGCGGCGGGCCTTGGCGTAGCTGGTGAGCCAACGCAGCGCGAGCGTGTTCGCGCGGTGCGGCTTGACCTCGACCGGCACCTGGTAGGTCGAACCACCGACGCGACGGCTCTTGACCTCGAGCGTGGGGCGCACGTTGTCGAGCGCCTTCTTCAGCGTGACGACCGCATCCTGACCGTTCTTGGCCGCGACGCCCTCGAGCGCGCCGTAGACGATGCGCTCGGCGAGACCCTTCTTGCCGTCGAGCAGGATCTTGTTGACGAGCTGGCTGACGATCGGAGCGCTGTAGACCGGGTCGGCGACGACGGGGCGCTTCGGGGCGGGACCCTTGCGGGGCATTACTTCTTCTCCATCTTCGCGCCGTAGCGGCTGCGAGCCTGCTTGCGGTTCTTCACGGCCTGGGTGTCCAGAGCGCCGCGGATGATCTTGTAGCGCACACCGGGGAGGTCCTTCACACGACCGCCGCGCACGAGCACCATCGAGTGCTCCTGCAGGTTGTGGCCCTCACCGGGGATGTAGGCGGTCACCTCGGTGCCGTTCGACAGCTTGACGCGGGCGACCTTGCGCAGAGCCGAGTTCGGCTTCTTCGGGGTCGTGGTGTACACACGGGTGCACACGCCGCGCTGCTGGGGGTTGGCCTTCAGGGCGGGGGCCTTGGTCTTGGAGACCTTGGCGCTGCGTCCCTTTCGGACCAACTGCTGAATCGTTGGCACTGGACTTGCTCCTTGTGGGTTGTACTGCCGGTCTTTTCTGCACTACCGACCTCGCCGCGCAAAGCGGGCGTGTCGGGTTCGTCTGGTTCCTACCGGCGGTACACAATGCTTCTCGTACTGCTGGTCGGCACGGCGGTGGGGATCGAGGCCGATCCGACTTCGCCGGGAATCGGGCGCGCGTCAAAGCGCACACCGCAGAAATACTAGCCTCTGCGGTCAGGCCGGTCAAATGGTCCGGAGCCCGACACGAAGGTCATCCGCCGACGCCGCCCGGGCATTCCCCGAGCGGCGTCGATGCATCCGGTGCGCGATCACGCCGGACGGTACCCGTTCCGCTCACGTTCGACGCGCACCTGCTCGCGTTCGCGCTCGAAGTCCTCGCGCGCCTCCGCGTTGCGGGCCTTCACCCGGCGACCGCGGGCGGCGATCGCGGCGCCGATCCACAGCGAGACCTCGCGGGCGACGAGGCCGGCCACGATCACGATGGGGCTCGTCAGGTAGCCGACGAGGAAGCGCTGGGCCTCGACCGGGGTCATCTGCACGACGCCCTGCAGCACGAGCAGCACGCCCACCGTGCCGAGGTAGGTGAGCAACCCGACGAAGAGGCTGCCGACCACGTAGGCCCACCATCCGCCGCGGTTGACGATCAGCACGAGCAGCACGAAGGCGATGGCGAACACCACGACCGGGATGTAGAAGCCCGGCTGGGCGAGGAACCGCACGCTCACGTCGCCGAACGCGGTGCCACGGATGAGCACCGACAGCGCGGCGTAGAGCACGGCGAAGAGCAGGGTCGACAGCAGCGCGAGCAGCACGCCGAAGCCGCGGTTGCCCTTGCGCTTCGGCGGGGTCGGTTCGGAGACGTAGACCACCTGGCGCTGCGGGGCGTGGGCGGCATCCGGGTCGGCGACCGGCGGCACGTCGTGGCGGGCGGTCTCCGGGGCGGCGGCCGGGTACACGGCGGTCGCCTGCGGCGCGGTGAGCTCGTCGGCGGTGCGACCGTCGGGCAGGGTCGGTGCCGCGGTCGTGTCGGCCGCCGCGGTCGTGGCGGCCGCACCGGGGTCGGTCGTCGGTACGACGGGTTCCGTGGGCTTCTGCGCGACGGGCTCCGCGTCGACGCGCGCCTCGACGGGCACGTCGGGCGCGGTCGGGTCTTCGACGGGACGGTCCGCGGTGTACGCCGTCGCGACCGCGGTCGGTTCCGCGGGACGCTCGGGCTGCGGCGGCTCGACGAGCTCCGGCGCTCCGGCGCGGTCGTCGCCGCCGACCGTGACGGTGGTGTCGTCGGTCTGAGCGGACTCGGCACCGTGCTGGTAGCTCGCGGGCTGGGTCGGCGGGAGGCCGGCGGGGGGTTCGGCCGTGGGCGGCAGGTCGGAGAACGGCCGCTCCTCGCCGGGCGCCTCGGGGTCGAGCGCGTTGCCGACGGGCACCGCCTCCTCGCGCTCGACGAAGGTCTCGTCGGCGCCCTCCTCGCGCTCGACGAACGCGCCGCGCTCGGCGGGCTGGGCGGGCACGTGGTCGACGGGCGCGTCCGCGGCGCGGGCGTCGTCGACGCTCACGGGCTCGGCGCCGACGGGCTCGCGTCGCTCGTCCACGGGCGCGTCGCTCTCCGCGCCGCCCTGAGCGTCCGCCGTCGTGGCGTCGCCGTCGATGTCGCGCCGATCCTCCGGCACCGCGTCGGGGTGAATTCTGTCGCTCATGGGCGCCTCCTCGCGGTCTTCCGGCCGGTTGTGCTGGAAGTCTACTGAAGCCCGGCCGAGAGCCTCACTCGGACGCAGCGGTACCCGGCACCGTGTCAGGTGACGTCGCCGGGGACGCGGATGCGCTCGGCACGAGCACGTACACGTACGCCGAGATCGAGGCCGTCGACTCCTCGCCCGACCCGTCGACCGAGAAGTCCTTCACGAGGAACAACCGCGGGAGGTTGCGCAACGCGTCGACGAGGCTCACGACCTGCGCGACGTCGCCCTTCACCTGCAGGTCGAGCGGCACCGCGACGAGGTTGCCCGTCGAGACGAGTGCAGCATCGGTGGGGTCCACGGGTGCTGCACCTTCGAGCGGGTCGATGATCGCCGGCGCCGGCGCAGCGGGCGGTGCGGCATCCGTCGCCTCCCCGTCGGCGGGTGCGTCCGCCGGCGGGGCCTCCGGCGCGGGAGCGCCTGCGGACGGGGCGCCGTAGAGCACCGGCGTGCCGAGGGTCGCGCTGGTGATGCCGGCCCCGGATGCGGCGATCGCGTCGTTGAGCTGCAGGTAGATGCCCGACGGGTCGAGTTTCGGCGGAATGGCCGTCGCGACCCCGGCGAGCTCGTCCCGCAACGCGTCGATGCCGGCGAACTTCTCTTCGAGCACTGCGAGCTGCTGCTCGTGGAGGGCGTTGTCGGCCTCCGTCTGCAGGATCGACCCGGCGGCGGTGCCGATCTCGGTGAGTTTCGGGGCGATCCCCACGAACCAGCCGAGGGCCACGATCGCGACGATGAGAAGGGTTCCGCCGAGCACCCACAGTCGGCGCACGCTCACTGGTCGACCCCCTCGGCGTCGACAGTCGGTTCGGCGTCCGCATCGGTGGCCGTTCCGTCGGTGCCGGCCGGGGGCGTCACGAGGGCGTCGCGGGTGAGCGACACGGTCGCGATGCCGACGAGGCCGTTCTCGTCCTGCGTGAGTCCGTTCGGCATCACCTCCGACGCTCCCAGCATGCCGGCGAGGTTGCCCAGCCACGTCGCGTAGTCGGGCACCCCGCCGAAGGACGCGGTGAGCTGCATGGTCGCGATGCGACCGGCTCCGAGCGGCACGGTGGGTTGCGTGAGGGATTCGAGCGGGCTCGCGCCCTCGACCGAGACACCGGTGATCGTGGCTCCGGCCGGCAACGCGGCGGTCGCGGCGGCGACGTAGGCCGTCCAGTCGATCTCGGTCGCGGTTCCGACGCGTGCCGCGGCGCGGGAGACGGCGAGTTCGTTCTCGACGACCCGCACATCCGTGTACTGCAACTGCTGGGTGAGCAGGTCATCCGTGCGCGCCTGGGCGAGCTGCAGTTCGCTTTGCACCTGCAGCGCGACGAACGAGAACAGGCCGTACGCACCGCCGACCACGATCACGGCGAGCGCCGCGCCGATGATCATCCAGCGGCGCACGACCTTGTCGCGCTCGCGCTCGCGGATCTCGACGGGCAGCAGGTCGACGCGCGGGGACCCGCCGACGACGAGGTCGCCCTTCGCGGCGCGGGCGCTCACGCGGCGCTCCCGAGCGCGAGTCCGAGCGCGACGGTCATGCCGGCGGTCTGCTCGGCCGACGGGGTGAACTTGTGCAACTCGACCCGGGCCAACGGTTCGGCGGAGACCACCGGGATGCGGCTGAGCTCGTGCAGGGCATCCGGGATGCCCGGCATCCGCGCTCCCCGGCCGGTGAGCACGATGCGCGAGATCGGGGACTGCGGATGCTGCGACACGAAGTAGGTGAGGGTGTTGCGCAGCCCCACGAGGAGTTCGCCTACGGAGGCGTAGCTCGCCTCGGCGATGCGGTGCTCCTCTGCGTCCGCGGGGTTCGCCGGCATGCCGACGGTGCGCTTGAGCTGCTCGGCCTCGTCGAGGGTCACCTGCAGGCGGGACGCGAGGGCGGCGGTGAGGTCGTCGCCGCCGGCCGGGATGATGCGCACGAAGCCGGGCACCCCGCCGGTCGCGATGACGACCGTCGTGGTGGTGCCGCCGACGTCGATGAGGGCGACCGTCTCGGGGTCGTCGCGCGTGGTCAGCAGCCGGGTGAGGGCGAAGGGGATGAGGTCGACCTCGACCGGTTCGAGCTTCGCGAGCCGCACGGCGGTCACGTTTGCGAGCACCGCCTCCTTGAGGGCGGCGATGAGCAGTCCGTGCACGACCGGCCCGTTCTCGCTCACCCCTTCGGAGACCGGGTAGAAGTCGAGGATCGCGTCGGCGACGGGCACGGGCAGCAGGTCCTGCACTTGGAACGGCAGGGAGTCCTTGATCTGCTTCGCCGACAGCTTCGGCACCGTGAGCTCGCGGGCGAGCACGCGCTGGTTGCCCATCCCGAGCACGACGCGCTTGGTCGAGAAGCCGCCCTCGGCCCAGAGCCGCTTGAGCGAGGATGCGACGGTGTGCAGTTCGCGCACCTCGCCACTGCGCACCGCCCCTTCGGGCAGCGCGATCTCGTGGTAGCGCACGACCTTCGGCCGCGCCGAACCGGGGTCGACCACTTCGACCCCGCGCAGGCTGTCTCGACCGAAGTCGACACCCACCACCTTCGTACTCATCTGTTCCCCCCAGAAGTCATTGGCGTGCGGTCAGCTCACGCCGAAGAGACCGAGATACGACGACCAGATGCGGTCGCCGAGAAGGATCGCGAGCCACGCGCCGATGAGCATCCACGGGCCGAACGGGATGCCGGATCGACGCCCGACCCGCTTGCTGGCGAGCAGCACGAGGCTGACCACGCCGCCGACGAGGAACGCGGAGAGCGACCCCACGATCAACGCCGGCCAGCCGAGCCAGCCGAGCGCGAGGCCGATGGCCGCAGCGAGCTTGACGTCGCCCATCCCCATTCCTCCGCCGCTCGCGATCGCGAGCACGAGGTAGAAGGCGAACAGGATGAGCGCGCCGAGCGCCGCCGTGGCGAGCCGCGCGAGGTCGCCGGTGAGCAGAGCGGATGCGGTGAACAGCACCACGAGCACGGCGATCGTCGGCAGCACGATGCGGTTGGGCAGCGTGTGCGTGTCGAGGTCGATGAGGGTGAGCGCGATGCTCACCGCCATGAAGAAGAGGTACGCCGCGAGCACGAGCACCGCCGCGACGGTCGGCGCCCATCCACCCGCCTCGAGCACGCTCGGCCCGAAGACGAGCGTTACCGGCACGAACGCGAGTCCGGTGGCGAGTTCGACGAGCGGGTAGCGGGCCGAGATCGGCGTGGCGCAGTCGCGGCAGCGGCCACGGAGGGCGAGCCACGACAGCACCGGCACATTGTCGCGAGCGCGGATGGGCGTGCCGCAGTTGGGGCACGCGCTCGGCGGGTGCACCACAGACAGTTTGCGGGGCACGCGGTACACGACCACGTTGAGGAAGGACCCGATCAGGGACCCGAAGATCCCGAGGGCGACGGCGGCCACGATCATCCCGCCACATCGTAACGAGCGGTGAGCGTCACGGATCCGGGAGTGCTCACGGTGGTGGAGGAACTCGTCACGCCGGGGATGTCGAGGGGCTGGTAGATGAGGCGGGTGTTGCCCGGGAAGTTGACGTGGCCGCCGTACACCTGGCCCTGCATGCCCTCCGAGTGGTTGTTGATGCTCACGTTGCAGGGCGAGTACAACAGCATCTTCACGTTGACGAGATTGAACTTGTCGGACTTGATGTCCCCGGCGTTCTGGGTGTTCGTACACGAGACGGTGACGTTGTTCGGGTCACCAGGCACCGGCGCGAACGAGACGAAGCCCGCGTCGCTCGGCACGATGAACGCGACCTGCCGCTTGGTCGAATCGGTGGACTTCAGCTCGAAGTTGTTCTGGCTGCGGAATCCGCCGGCGTTCATGACGGCAAGATCGGCGCCGAGCTTCACCGTGACGTTGTCGAAGTTGATTGGCTCGAGGCAGCCGCGAGCGACGTAAAGAGTCTTGTGGGTGAGCGTCTCTGCATTCTGGATCGCGGTCTTCACCTGGCCGCAGGAGTTAGAACCGCTGTACAGCACCACGGTGTACCCACCATCGCGCCACTTCTGCAACGATGCGTCATCGCTCGCGATCTTCGGGAACGAGTCGCGGGCGGGCGGAAGCACCTGCGCGGGCACCGAGCCGGTCGCGGGGTAGCCGAGGTTGTTCGGCAGGGAGGCGGCGGGATCGGGAACCGGGATCGTCAGCGTTCCACAGGCAGGGTACGGGTCGCCCGTCTTGTTCGTACAGGTCTGGTTCTTGTCGCCGATGCTGCCGTCAGGGATGGAGATCTCGCCGTGCACGCGTACCGAGCCGCCGACCTTTCCGCCCTGGGTGCTCGACGTGCCATTGCCGATGAGGTTGCCCGAGGTCGAGAGCGCGTTCCGGCCGATGGCGTTGTAGCCGCTGGTGTTGTGGTTCGCGACGCCGATGCTGTCCTTGGCGTACACGCTGCCGCCGACGGACGCCTGCTGACCGATGGTCACGCCGCCCGCGAGGCTCACGATCGAGCCGCACACGCTGTGGCTGGCGCCGCCCGCGCTGCAGGGCTTGCGCCCGCCGTTGTCGCTCAGCTGGATCGGTCCGTTCGCGACGACGGTGCCGCCGACGTGGGCCGTACCGAGGTTGAGGAGCCCGCCACTCGCGGAGTAGACGCTGCCGTCGACCTCCACACCGCTCGAGAAGTTGATGTTGCCCTTCGCCCAGACGCCGCCCTTGAGCTTGCAATTGTTCTCGAGCGTGAGGTCGACCTGCGAGTGGATGTCGCCCTGGATGGGCACCTGCGTCTTGCAGTTGACCGACCCGTTCGTATAGACGTCGGCGTCGAAGACGCCGGGGGCCGAACCGATGAGCTCGGTGTTGTTCGTGAGCGTGAGCGACGACTCGCCGAAGATCGCCTTGTCGAGCGCGGCCGCGGCCTGGCCCGTCACGATCGTGAGCTCGGCGCGCATCACGTGGGTGTCGCCGACGCTCGACGACGTGCCGCGGTTCGCGGCACGGCCCGTCGAGGTGATCACGGCCGAGGCGGGGGTACCGGTCACGGTGGATCCGGTGCACGGCAGCACCGTGCCACCCGAATTCCGGTACTCGATCGTCGCGGTGTAGTTCGGTCCGTTCGGCACGCTCGGCGCGATGCAGTCGTACGAGCCGGTGAGGATCCGACCGTACGCCACATCGATGCCGGCATCCGCGGACGCCTTCGCCTGCACATCCGCTCGCGAGACCGTCGTGACGCTGTTCGCGGCGAGCACCGACGACGAGACGGCGACGCCGACGAGCACGCTCACCGCGACGAGGGCGACGACGAGCACGAGGGCGGACCCCTCGTCGTCGCGACGGAGTCGACGCAGGTTCGGGATGCGGGGCGACCGGGTCATGCGCATGAGGCGGGTGCCGTTCCGGTCGTGGGTGTCTTGAGTGCGGCGATGTCGGTGTCGATGCGCACCGGGGCCGTGTCGGTTCCGGCGATGTCGAAGACGACGCGCACCTTCGGCGCCGCGGTCGAGCCGGTGCTCTGGAAGATCGCGGTCTGGCCGGGCGCGAGCGTCACGCCTTGCGCGAGCAGGGTCCACCCGGCGAGGTCGCCGGCCGTCGCCGGGGTGGGTACCGCCGTCGCGCTGCGGCGGGTGTAGACCTCGCCGGTGAAGCGGTGGAACCAGGCCCGGCACTCCCACGTGACGGCACCCGCTTGCGTCACCTTCGCGGTGCGCGACTTGAGCACCTGCCCGAACGAGTTCGACGCGACGGAGATCGGGGTGGAGCCGCCCGCGTTGCGGATGCCCTCCTCGACCGAGGACGCGACCACTTGGCCGTCGCTCGTCGCGGTCGTGATGCGGGTGACGTCGCGCTGCGTCGTGATCGACGAGATGAGCATGCCGCCGCCGATCGCGACGATCACGCTCAGCAGTAGCGAGTAGATGATGAGCTCGACGAGCGTGAGACCGGCATCCTGCTCGCGCACTCGGCGCGCGGCGGTGCGGATGCTGTTCATGGTCTCACCCGCTTACATAGATGACGGTCTTCGCCGTGGAGACGAGGGTCGAGCTGCCCGACTTGAAGACCCGGGCGGTGTAGACGACGGAACCGGCCGAGGAACTGCAGGTGACCTGGTCGTCACTCGTGAAGGTGGTGCCGCGCCGGTCGGTGACCGACTCGTCCGACGCCGCATAGCTCTGCAGCGCCGCACACGTGGTGCTCGTGCGCGCCCCCTCGAGCCGGGAGCTGACGAGCTGAGTGGCGGTGGCGAGGGAGACGTTGTCCCTCGTCGTGGTGAGGCTCTGGATGAGGAGCGGCAGGATCGCGATCGCGACGAGCGCCAGCAGGAACATCGAGATCACGATCTCGATGAGGCCGATGCCCTCTTCACTCTTTGCTTGCCGGGCGAGGGCGGGGCGCCGTGCGTCCCGCCCTCGCTTTCGTCCGCGATTTAGGCGCAAGCGGCTTCGGTCTCTTCGACGGCCGTCTTGTCCGTGACCTTGAAGATCTTCCCGCCCTCGTACTGCGCGCTGATGCAGAAGGTCTTAGCGGCAACGTTGGGCTTGTAGGTGACAGGGATGTCGTCGCTCGGGTTGTAGCCCGCCCCGGTGTCGCCAGATTCGAGCGTGGTAGGAAGTTCGCCCTTCTCCGTGAGGTAGGCGACGACAGCGGTCTTTGCCTCAGTGACCGTGCCCTTCGCAGAGTTGTCCTTCGCCGTCGCCTGGACGTTCAGGTAGATCGGGATGGCGATGGCGGCGAGGACGCCGATGATGAGCACGACCACCAGGAGCTCGATGAGCGTGAAGCCCTTCTCGTCGCTCTTGATGCGGTCGCGGAACGAAGTCAGATTCGTGTGCAGGCGGGTGATCATTTTCGTGTCCTTTTTCTCGAAGAGAGTGATTCTCGAGCCGTCCCCCCAACGGTGATGACCCGACTCTTTGAGACTAGAAACCGCGACTCACCGGGGTAATCCCTTGAATGGGGGCAATGACGCGATATTGCGCCCCCAATGCGAGTGCCCCCGAAACGGGGGCACCTACTGCACGGTGCCGATGATCGAGAAGATCGGGAGGTACAGGGCGACGATCATGCCGCCGACGACGATGCCCAAGAACGCGATCATGAGCGGCTCGATGAGCGCCGTGAGCTGCTCCGTGGTGGACTGCACCTCGTCGTCGTAGAAGTCCGACACCTTGGCGAGCATCTGCTCGAGCGCGCCGGAATCCTCGCCGACGGCGATCATCTGCACGACCATCTGCGGGAACACCGGCTCTTGCGCGAGCGGTTTCGCGATCGACTGACCGTGCCGCACCGACTCCTGCACCTTGCGCAGCGCGCTCTCGATGACGAAGTTGCCGGAGGTCTCCCCCACGATCGCGATGGACCGCAGGATGGGCACGCCGGAGCCGATCATCGTGGAGAAGTTGCGGGTGAAGCGGGCGATGGCGATCTTCTTCGCCAGGTGGCCGAACACGGGCACGCGCAGCCGCCAGGGATCGACGACCCGGCGCACCTTCTCGTCGTTCTTGTGCCGGCCCCACCACACCGATCCGACGACGAGGAGCACGGCGAGCAGCGGCGCGAGCCACACCATCTGCTTCGACATCACGACGAGGAACTGGGTGGGCAGCGGCAGCTCGCCACCGAGGTCTTGGAACATCTTCTCGAACACCGGCACGATGAAGATGAGCATGCCGATCACCGCGAGGATCGACATGATGAGCACGATCACGGGATAGGTGAGCGCCGCCTTGATCGTGTTGCGGAGCTTCACCTCCTTCTCGAAGTTGCCGGCGACCGATTCGAGCGCCTTCTCGAGGAATCCGCCGACCTCGCCGGCGCGGATCATGTTGATCATGAGCGGCGGGAAGTCCAGCTGGTGCTTCGCCATCGCATCCGACAGCGAACTGCCGCGCTCCACATCCGTGCGCACCTCGCCGAGCACCGTCTTGAGCTTCTTGTTCTCGGACTGGTCGGCGAGGATGTTGAGCGTCTGCAGCAGCGCGAGGCCGGCGGCGATCATGGTGGCCGCCTGGCGACTCATGATCGCGAGGTCTTTGAGCCCGACCTTCTTCTCGAACGCCGGGATCGTGATCTCGCGCTGCAGTCCGGTGCCGCCGTTCACCGGGGTGATGCCCGTCGCCGCGATGCCGAGGGCGCGCAACCGCATGGCGACCGCCTGCTCGGAGGCGGCGTCGATGCGGCCCTTGATCGGCTTGCCGGAGCCGTCGACGCCCTTGTACTCGAACGTCGTCGCCGTGGTCATCAGGTGCCCCGCGAGAACGAGTCGCCGAAGTCGATGACGCCCATGTCCTGCAGCGGGGCGTCCTCGCGCTTCACGAGCCGCTGGAAGCCCTCGGGGTCGTGCACCTTCTCGAGCGCCGCCTCGTTGGTGACCGTGCCGGCGTTGACGAGTTCGGCGAGGTGCTGGTCCATCGAGTGCATGCCGAGCTCACGCCCCGCCTGCAGCGCCGACGGCACCTGGTAGGTCTTGCCCTCGCGGATGAGGTTCGCGACCGCCGGGGTCGTCACCATGACCTCGGTCGCGACGACGCGTCCCTTGCCGGATGCGCGCTTGACGAGCGTCTGACAGACGACGCCCTGCAGGGTCGCGGCGAGCTGGGAGCGGATCTGATCCTGCTGGTGCGGCGGGAACACGTCGATGATGCGGTCGATCGTCTGGGCGGCCGACTGCGTGTGCAGGGTCGCGAACACGAGGTGCCCGGTCTCCGCCGCAGTCAGCGCCGTGGAGATCGTCTCGAGGTCGCGCATCTCGCCGATCAGGATGACGTCGGGGTCCTGCCGCAGCACGTGCTTGAGCGCCGCACTGAAGCTCTTCGTGTCCTGCCCGACCTCGCGCTGGTTCACGAGCGAGCGCTTGTTGCCGTGCATGAACTCGATCGGATCCTCGACCGTCATGATGTGGTCGGCACGGGTGGAGTTCACGAGGTCGATGAGGGCCGCGAGCGTCGTCGACTTGCCCGAGCCGGTCGGTCCGGTGACGAGCACGAGACCGCGCGGCAGGCGCGAGAAGCGCTCCACGCTGTCGGGCACGCCGAGCTGCTTGAGCGTCTTGATCTCCGTCGGGATGAGACGGAATGCCGCCCCCATCGCCTCGCGCTGGAGGTACACGTTCACACGGAAACGCGACTCGTCCGAGAGCGGGTAGGCGAAGTCCAACTCGAGCTCGCGCTCGAACGTCTCGCGCTGCTGCTCGGTCATGATCGAGTGCAGGTGGGCGGTGACGGTTGCGGCATCCCAGGCGGCCGCGCCCTCGATCGGGCGGAGTCCGCCGTCGACGCGGATCATCGGCGGCGCGTCCGCGCTGATGTGCAGGTCGGATGCGCCGGACGCGACCACGTGGTGCAGCGCCTGGCGGATGACCGAGGCGTCGGCGGTGGACGCACGACCGGCGCTGTAGGCGCTCGGCGCGTCGGTCGTGTGCGGTGCCGGGAGGTACGACGTGGGGGGCGCTTCGACGGGCTCAACGAGCGTGCGTTCCCCGAGCTCGTCGACGGGAACCGTCGCGCGACCCGCTTCGACGGGCTCAGCGACCGCGCGTTCCCTGAGCTCGTCGAAGGGAACCGTCGCGTGACCCGCTTCGACAGGCTCGGCGGCCGGGGTGGCGTACATCGGAACGGCGAAGGCGGCCGCGTTCTGGGCCGCGTAGCCGACCGAGGGGTCCGCGCCGCCGAAGACGATCGGGTCGGGGGCGGGGGCCGGCGGCGGCGCCGTCGGAGTCGTCGTCTCATAGCCGGCGGGCGGCGGCACGACGGGCGGTGCCGCCGCGTAGCCGAGGTCGACCGGCGGGGCCGTGTACCCGAGGTCGACGGGCGGGGCCGCCGGGGTCGGCACGTACTTCGGGCCGGATCCCGAAGGGGGGCCGCCCCACGACGCGTCAGCCGAGGGAGCGGCCCACGCGTCGCGGGAAGCGGCGGTCCAGGCATCCGCTGCGGGTGCAGCGGACGGAGTGGCGGCGGCGGGGGCCGCCGGAGTGGTGTCACCGGCGGCGGGAGCTGGCCCGCTCGCCGCGGTCGTCCAGGCGGTCACGCCGGGGTCCGTCCAGGCCTGCACGGGCTCGGCGGGCGTGGTCCACGACCGCTCGTCCGGCGTCGCCCATGTGTTGGCGGGCGTGGCCGGGTCGGCGCCCCAGGCGGGCGACGACCAGGTGCCGTCCGCGCCGGACGCCGCGGCCTCATCCGCACCCCACACCGGTGGCGTGGGCTGCTCTTCGGCGCCCCCGAACGACGACTTGTCCATGCTCATGTCCCCCCTCGGGCCGTCAGGCGACGACCCGCAGAATCTCTTCGATCGAGGTGAGCCCGAGGCGCACCTTCGCCCACCCGTCCTGACGCAGCGTGAGCATCCCCTGCTCGATCGCCTTGCGCCCGATGTCGGCACTCGACGCTCGCGCCACGGCCATCCGCTCGATGTCCTCGGTGACCGTCATCACCTCGTGCACGGCGATGCGACCGCGGTAGCCCGTGTTCGAACACGTGATGCAGCCCACCGGGCGGTACACGGCGGGCGGCTGCTCCCCCGGGTGGTACAGGAACCCGAGTCGCGCGAGCTCGTCGATCGGATGCTGGTACGGCTCCTTGCAGCGGTCGCAGAGCCGCCGCGCGAGGCGCTGGGCGACGACGCAATCCAACGCGGACCCGACGAGGAACGGCTCGATGTCCATCTCGATGAGGCGGGTGACCGCGCTCGGCGCGTCGTTCGTGTGCAGCGTCGACAGCACGAGGTGGCCGGTGAGCGACGCCTCGATGGCGATCTGCGCGGTCTCCTGGTCGCGGATCTCGCCGAGCAGCACCACATCCGGATCAGAGCGCAGGATGCTGCGCAGCGCGCTCGCGAAGGTGAGGCCCGCCTTCGGGTTCACCTGCACCTGGTTGATGCCCGCCATGCGGTACTCGACCGGGTCTTCGACGGTGATGACGTTGATCTCCGGCCGGGCGACCGCGTTGAGCGTCGTGTACAGCGTGGTCGACTTGCCCGACCCGGTCGGGCCGGTGACGAGGATCATGCCGTACGGCTTCGTGTACGAACGGCGGTACGCCTCGAAGTTGCGCTCGAGCAGGTGCAGGTCGCTCATGCTGCGACCCGTGTTCGTGTTGTCGAGGATGCGCATGACGACCTTCTCGCCGTACACGGTCGGCAGGGTCGCCACGCGCAGGTCGATCTGCCGGCCCGCGTGCATGATCGCCATGCGGCCGTCCTGCGGGCGGCGGCGTTCGGCGATGTTGATGTCGCTCATGATCTTGAGCCGCGAGATGACGCCCGCCTGGATGTTGCGTGGCGCGCGCTGCACCTCGTGCAGCACGCCGTCGATGCGGTACCGCACGCGCAGGTCCTGTTCGCCCGGTTCGATGTGGATGTCGGAGGCGAGATCCTGGATGGCCTGGCTGATGAGCAGGTTGACGAACCGCACGATCGGCGCGTCGTCGTCCAGCGCCTCGATCGCGCTCGAGCCCATCGGCTCGATCGAGCCCGACTCCTCCTCGAGCGTCGAGGTCAGGTCGTTCAGCTCGCCGTCGGCGCGATGGAACCGGTCGATCGCCGCGGTGAGGTCGCCGCGTTCCGCGACGGCCTGCAGCACGGGCATCCGGGATGCCGTGCGCACGTCGTCGAGGGCGAGCACGTCGCCGGGGTCGGCCATCGCGACGATGAGACGGCCCTCGTGCATGCCGATCGGCAGCACCGCGTGGCGACGGCAGAGTCCGGCGGGCACGAGCGCGACGGCGGTACGGTCGACGGGGTAGTCGACGAGTTCGACGAACGGGAGTCCGAGTTGAGCGGCCCGCGCCGAGGCGACCTGCGCCTCGGTGACGACACCCGCCTCGATGAGCCCGCGCACGTGCTCCTCGTCCCCGCCAGGGTTCTGGGCGACCGCATCCAGGCTCTCGATGGGCATGAGGCCGCGGATGATGAGGATGTCGGTCAACGACGTCACGGTTCCCCCTCCCGCTCGGAATGCGTCGCGAGAAGAGGGCGATCCCCCCGAACGCCTCGCTCGTGTCACGCTAACCCGGCGTGTCTCCCCCGGACAGTCCGCGTTGTGGGGGTAGGACGCTCAGGATGCCCGGTCGGCCGCGCTGTCGCGGCGCCGCGCGACCACCGCGAGCCCGAGCATCGCGCTCGTCGCGAGCACCTGCGCAGCCACCGCCGTCCGCGTCAGCGGATCGGCATACCCCTCGTCGATGAGGCGCACGATCGAGATCACGACCGTGCCCAGCCACAGGACGGTGACGACGAAGAGGAGAAGAGCGGGGAGGACGGGATCCCGCCGTTCGCGGTCGTTCGCCCGTCGACGCGCGGCGAGCGTGAGCGCGACGAGTGCAGCGATCATGACGACCGCGGCGGCCACCGTGGCCTCGGCAGGCTGCAGCGCGTGGGCGTCGCTGCCGATCAGGGACGAGCGCGCGTGCAGGGCGGGCGCCACGAACGCGAGAACGACGCCGGTGATGCCGAGCGTCCGGGCAGTGCGGCGGCTCGGTTCAGCCACGGGGACGCCACCGGCGGCGTGCCGCCGCGTGCTCCCGCGCGACGTCCGGTCTCACTCCGGGCGACCGCCTCGGGGTGCGGGGCCGCCGGCCAGCCGCTGCAGCAGCCACCGCGCCGTCGCGTCGTCCACCTCTCCGTCGAGATAGAGCCATCGCACACCGGCGACCGCCGTGGGAACCGCCGCATCGCGGTCCGCGTGGTCGGCGACGACGTCGCGAAGGCGACGGAGCATCCCGCGGTCGATCTCGTCGTGCCGTTTCAACGCGTCGACGCGGGCCCGGTTCGGATCGACGGTGCGCTGCGAGGGCACGGCCCGTCGATGACGTCCGGCGAGCACGGCGTACGCCACGGCCGTCGCGAGGGCCGCGGCGAGCAGCACCAGTCCCCCGATGGCAGGTCCGGTCACGCCGAACGGCTCTCCGCCCGCGCGGGCGGCGGCCACGGCGAGTGCGATGGCCACGGCGATCGGGGTGGCGACCACCGCCGCACCCGACAGCAGCCCTGTGCGGGAGCCGAAGGTCCGGTCGCGACGGGTCTCCCCCCACAACAGCAGCGAGGCGGCGATCAGGGCGAGCACGCCCGAGATCACCGCACCGGTCTCCACCGGCAGGATGTACTCCCCGGCTCTCCTGAAAGCGGGAAGGACGGGGATCGGCGACAGCACCGCGAGGGTCGTGGACCCGACGGCGTGCGCCCGGACCGCGGGCGAGGCGCGCTTCCAGGCCGCGGTCTGGTCGTTCCCATCGGGCATCGGGACGGCCGCGAGTTCGGCCTGGTGCGACGTCACGAGCTCATCGAGTCTCGTGCGCAGGTCGGCGGGAGCGCTGGCACGCTCGAGGCGCAGCAGGATCTCCGCGCGGGAGTACGCACCGCGTCGGATCTCCTTGACCGTCTGCTCGACTGCAGGGGAGAGGGGAGCCTCGTTCACCGTGGCGTCGGCGAGCACCGCATTGCTGAGCGCGTCCCACTTCGAGGCATCCGTCATGTCGTCACCTCGCTCGGCTGCGACAGGGCGGTCGCATTCGCCTGCTGCGTGGCGGCGCCCGCGAGCACATCGAGATGTTCGAGCATCTGTCCCACCCACGGCAGCTGGTCGTCGATGACCTCGAAGATGTCGATGTGGTCGCCTTCCACCCGCGCTACACGGACGACGCCGTACACCCGGGGCAGAGGCTCCTCGTCATCGCCGCGTGCCAGCCGGGCCACACGAACCAGCCGTTCCGCGGAGCGCGGGGCGAGCTCGGTGACCACCGGATCGGTGGACGGCGACGGAACCTCCGCCAGCAGATCGACGAGCACGTTCTCGAGAGCGGGAGTGCGGGCGAGCCGGTACTGCTGCACGACCGCCAGTGCATGCCCGGCCAGCGGGTAGTACCAGTACCGGCGATGAGCACCGTTCCCCGGGTGGGAGGCGATCGCTCGCGCGCCGGCTCGGATGAGGTCGGCCTGCACACCCCCGGGGACGGCCGCTTGACGGGCGACCTCGTCAGCCCAGTCGTCGGGACCGGCGAGGTGTCCGGCGGGGAAGGTGAGGGGCACCTCGATCCACAGCTCGGGGTCGAGGTCGTCCTGATCCGCTTTCGCGTCCGTCACTCCGACCGCCTCCACGTGAACGTCCCTGCGACGGCGTCGATGAGCGCGAGAAGCGAACGGGTGAGCTCATTCTCCTCGTCCCCGGTCGGGTACAGGATGGATCCGGCGACCACGGCCGGCCGCAGCCGACTGCCGTCCGGCGCCGGGAAGACATACCCCACCGACAGGGCTGACACACCCTGCTCGCCGGCGGCGTGATCGGTGCGTTCCTCCCAGCGCACGATCCGTGCGGTCCCCTCTTCGCCCACCTTGACCGTCGCGCCGCGCGCGGTGAGCGCCGCCTCGAACCGCGCGGCGTCCTCCTCGCTGCGGAACGGGGCGGGCAGCACACTCACCGATGCGGGCAAGGCGACGCCCTCGACGGTCTCCGTGGGTACGTGCACGGCGACGGCACCTCGTCGACGCAGCTCCTCGAACGACGTATGCACGAGCGCACGGAATCGCGTGAGGGCCCGCATGTCACCGCTCGCGGCGAATGCCTCTGTGAGGTTGTGGACGACGTGGCGCTCCGCCTCCTGGTTCGGCCGGAAACGGCCCCACCCGGGCGGGAAGATCAAGGAGTACTCGTACGACGTGCCGCTCACGATGCTGCCGGCGCCAGGAACTCGTCCCGGAACTCCCCATAGCCGGGCACGACCTGCTGGGCCGGCGTGTCGAGGGCCAAGAGGGCGTTGATGCCGTTGTGCACCTGATTCGCGACGCTCGGCACCAAGTCGGCGAGTCCGGACTGTGTCATCGCTCGACGCAGGTCCGCGGCGCCGTTCATCGCGCTGAGCGCGTTCTGCTGCAGGCCGAGCGCGTTCGCCGTGAGCGTGTTGCCGCCGAGGATCGTGTTCCAGACGTTCTGCAGCCCGCGCTGCACGACGTTGCCGGAAACGGGACGCATGAGGTCGTCGATCTGACTGAGCACGGGGCCCCGCGCCGACTGCGCGACACCCTGAGTCATGTAGTGCGTCAGCTTGTCCCGTGTCAGGCCGAGGGCGGACTGCATGGCGGCCGGGCCGAGCGAGGCGGTGAAGGTGCGGACGAATCCTCCGCTCGCGCCGATGGCCGCCGCCGCGGGTTTGACGAAGGGGATGAGGCCGACGACGTCGAGGCCCACGTCGATCCAGGTGGCCCTGCCGCGCGAGACCCGGTAGATGTTGGCGAGCAGGCTGACGACGGTGAGCACGGCCGCGATCGCGAGGAGCACCGCAGCGGTCACCGGGAAGAGCATCGCGACGACGGTGATTGCCACGAGCAACCATCCGAGTGCCGTCATGAACTCGTCGAGGGCGTCGTCGAACCAGCTGTCGTCGTTGCCCGCGATGTCGAGGGCGTGTTCGATGCCGGCGACGGCGTCGTCGTAAGCGCTCGACCATGCCTCGAAGTGACGGTCGTACCGGGACCAGAGGTCCTCGAGAGCGTCCTCGGCGGAGGACAGTGCCGACCTTGCGTCGGAGAGCGTATCGCGGGCGTCGGCGCGCTCGCGGTCCGTCGCCTCCTCCTCCCACAGCCAGGTCGTGTTCTGGTCGTCGATCGTGCCCTGGGCCGCATCGACCTCCTCGCGCGCCGCGGCGGCGTTGCGGACGGCCTGTTCGATGTCGTCCACGAGGGGATCGACGTTCTGTCGAGCGGTCTCGAGCGCGGCCGCGTAGGCGCGCAGGACCTCGCCCGTCTTCTCGTAGCGGACGGCCGCCTTGCTCAGATCCTCGTGGACCTCCCCCGCGGATTCGCGCAGCTTGTCCACAGCGTCGCTGATCTGCGTGACGCCGTCGCTGATCCGCTCGAGCGAGGTGGCGGTGGCGTCCATCTGCTGCCCGAGCCGCTCGAGCTGCCGCCCACGGCGGTCGAGGTCGTCCGCGTTGCCGTCGAGCACCGTGAGCGGGTTGCCGCCCGGTGAGGTGATGAAGGTCATGATGCGCTCCCTCTCAGACGGCTCGGTTGTCGGGGCCGGGATTGTTCAGCAGCGTGTATTCGGCGTCCGACATCGACGACTGCAGACCCGCATCCAGCTCGCGGAATCCATCGACGATCGCCTGCAGGTGCTCCTGGGTCTTGGTGAGCTTCTCGGTGAGCTGTTCCCGGTTGTGATCCCAGCCGGACTCGAAGTCACCGACGCGGGCTTGCAGTTCGCCCCGGCCCGCCGGGTTTCCGGCCGCCTGCTCGGCGCGGTCGTTGTCCTGTGCCACATCGGTGAACTCGGTGATCGCGGCTCTGAGCCCCGCGTTCACCTCGTCGAGGTCCTCCATGTTGAGCCAGACCCTGTCGCCCACCCGGGCCCTCCTTCGGTTCGTTCGGTCACGACCGGACGGCGGGCACGCACGCGCACCCGCCGTCCGGTCGTACGACTTCGATCAGTTGCCGGCGAGTGCGGCGTCGTGCTCGCGGGTCTTCTGCGCCATGTCGCGCAGCGCCTGCGCCATCTGGGAGATGCCCTCGACGGCGTCACCCACACCCTTGTTCAGCTCGCGGTAGCCCTCACCGAACTTGCCCGAAGCAAGCTCCGTCTGGAACCCCTCACCCAGCAGGTCCTCGACCTTGCCCAGCAGCGTCGCCAGCTGGCCCCGCATGTCCTCGGCGCCGGCGTCGAGCGTGCTCGCGGTCTGCTCCATGTCGTCATAGCTCGCGTGGAAAGTCATCTCACTCGTCCTTTTCGATCCGATCAACGACCGCCCGAACCGGCGATCAACTGCTCACAAACTAACCGAGCACCCATCACCTGCGCGATGGGGAGCCCTCCCCATCCGCCTCAGACCGGCGAGGCGGGGTCGCGCTCGAGCTCGTCGATGGTGCCGATCCGGATGGAGTCGAGCAGCCCGAGCAGGTCGTCGAGCATCAGGGCGATGCGGTCGAGCGAGGGGTCGATGACCTCGATCAGGAAGATCGCGCCGTGCGACTCGGCGGCGAGACGGGCCACTCCGAGGATCCCGACGCCCGTTCCGCCGTCGGCGTCGTCGATCCTCGCCGGGAGCGTCTCGAGAGCGCGGACCGCTTCGCCGAACACCCGGGACGGGATCCGCTCGATGCGCGGCGCCATCACCGTCTCGGCTCCCGTGGTGGCGATGTCTTCGAGGGTCGCCTCGCCGATCACGGCGCGGGGTACCACCGAGAGGTGAGCCAGCGTGGTCTCCAGACGGTCGAGGGGCAGGTACCAGAAGGTCTCCTGCACTCCGGCGTGCGGCGCGGGCACGTCGAGCACCGCACTCGCGGTGCGGCGGTACCACTCGGCGATCTCCCCGGCGTCCGTCACGCCGGCCGCGAGCCGGCTCGGCACGTCGGCGAGCCAGGCGTCGGCGTCGACCCACTCGCCGAAGGGGAACTCACGCGGCACCGGCACCCACGTCGCCGGGTCGGCGATCAGGCGGTAGCCGTATTCGGTCATGTCCATCGGAACGTCCCAGCGATCGCATCGGAGAGCAGTTCGAGCGTCGAGACGTAGTCCGCCTCCGGCTCGTCGGTGAGGTGCAGCACGGCCGTGGACATGAGCATCGCCCGGCGCGTGTCGCCGGGAGCCGGGATGAGGTAGTGGAACGTGCGCGATCCGACCTCTTTGTCGCCCTCGACCCCCTGCCGTTGCTCCACCCAGCGCATCACCGCGCCGACCGGCAGGTCGGCCACGCCGAAGGAGCCGCGCGAGCGGTGCGCGGCGACCGTCTCGAGCGTGCTGCCCGGGTCGGCGGTGTAGCGGAACAGCACGACGGACATCGGAACGGGCGTCTCGTCGTCGAGCTGTCCGGGAAGGTAGACGGCGACGGCACGGGACCGCCGCAATCCCTCCATGTACTGCGTCACGCGACGGCGGACGACCGCCTCGACGTCCGGCCGCCCGGCACGCCGGAAGCGGTTCGTCGCGAGATTCAAGAGCGCGGACTCTCCCGCCGCGTCGGCGGTGAACTGACGCCATCCGGGCGGCAGGGCGATCCGGTAGGAGGCAGGGGTCGCGGACGAGCCTTTGAGGCTGTCGACGAGAGACGCGTTCATGCGGTGCCCTTCGGGACGGGGGTGAAGCTCGTCGCGCGCACGAGGTCGGCGAGCGGCTCGAGCAGGTCGTGGGCGATCTGCGGGTGCGCGGTCACCAACTCCGCCGCGACGACCATGTCGTCCACGACGCCCACCGCACGCGCGGTCACGATGTGATGATCGCTGCGGCCCACACGATAGACCGCGTCCCAGGCCGCGGACGCGACCTCGCCGTATCGGTCGTCCGGAACGCCTCCGTGGTGGAGCAGCGCGGCGGTGTCCTGCCTGCCTGCCAGCACCAGCTCACGCACGGACCCGCGTCCGATCGCGGCCACCGACGTGGTGTCGACTCGCGCGACCGTCACCGGTTCGCCGTCGACGTCGAACGCCCAGAAGGCGCCCACGGTGGTCACGGTCCGGAGCTTGGTGTCCGCCGCCTCCCCGGCGCTGGATCTCCATTGCCGTCGCGAGCGGCGCACGCGGCGCGCGTGCCGGTCCGCGTGCTCGGCGGCATCCGCGATCCACGCCGCCTTGGTCGTCCAGCGATCATTCGGATACTCGAAGGGCACCTGGAGCCACGTCGACGGGTCGGCGTCGACCTGCGCCGCCGCGCGGACGGTCGCGTCGGCCACGGCATCGCCGCCGCGCTTGCGGGCCGCGATCATGCCGACGATCAACGCCACGGCCCCGATCAGCTGCAACGGCACACCGATCCAGTGCAGTCCGAGCCCACCATCACGATCGAAGGGCACGCCCCCCTCCATGGGGTGCCACCGGGCGAAGGCGAACGGGACGAACCCGAAGACGATCACCTCGAGGACCAGGAAGTAGAACAGATCGGGCACGTCGCTGCGGCGTGCTCCCGCCGCGAGGAAGACGGCGGCCACGGGCGGGACCAGCGAGATCGCGACCGGGACGAACCACGGCAGCGGCACGACCGGCCACTCGATCAGTGGAGGCCATCGCACCTCGTCCAGCTCCCCGAACCGGCCGCCCGCGATGAAGGCCGCGACGATCGAGAGCAGGAACAGCGCGATGATCGCGAGCGCCGCCCCCATGAACGCGCGCCGGGCGTAGCGGTAGCGGGGCCACGGATTCGCGGCATCGGTGCTGAGCATGTCTCCCGAGCCTAGTAGCCCTTCTCGGCGTCCTTCAGCCCGTCGAAAGCACCGAAGTTGTTGGAGAGGTCGATGCCGAGGCCCCCACCCCAGAGTCCGGTGAAGCCGACCTGGTAGCCGGCACCGGGCAGCGCGGCCCGGCCGGTGTTCGCGAGCCACTGCGTGACCGCGGGGAAGTGCGAGAAGTTGTTCTTGACCTGGCCGAGGAAGGTGGCGTACTGCCCGAACTCGTCGCCGAAGCGGATCGCGTTCAGGGGGTTCTGCAGCAACGGGATCTTCGTTCCGGCATTCGTGATCGACCTGGCGGTCCACCAGGCACCGAGGCTGCGGAACGGGTGCAGCAGGCTGAAGCGCGGCAGCGTCGCACGCACGGACTGGTAGACCACCCCGCGGCCGCTGCTGATGAGCGTCGAGATGGCGGGCGCTCCCTTGCCGGCGAGCCGGGTCAAAGCGCCGCCGGCACCGAAGGTCAACAGCCCGATGGCTGCGACCGCCACGTCGGTCCACGATCCCCGCCCGTTGGCCACCTTCACGATCTGCGCGACGAGGATGGCCGCGGAGAGCGCGACGGCGAGCGCGGTGATGACGAGGCCGATGGGGCCGGTGATGACGAGCGCGAGCAGACCGAGCCCGATCACCACCCATCCGGCGACGTCGAGCACGTTGTCGAGGATCTCCCAGCCGCCGTCGTTGTTGTCCGCGGTGTCCATGGCGCTCTGCACGCCCTTGACCGCTTCGTCGTACGCCGTCTCCCACTCGCCGAACGCCTGGTCGAACGTCGTCCACAGCTCGTTGAGTGCGGTCTCCTTGCCGGTGACGGCGGTCTTCGCCGACGACAGCTCCCCGCGCGCCGCAGTGAGCTCGGCCTCCGTGGGTTCCTCCTCCCACACCCAGACCCGGTTCAGGCCGTTCAATTCGCCTTCCGCGTCGTCGCGGGCCTCACGCGCCGCCTCGAGGTCGGCATGGGCCTGCTCGATGTCGTCGATGATGGGATCGATGATGTTCTGCGCCTTCGACAGCGCGGTCGCATAGGTCTTCAGCGTGTCGCCGGTCATCTCGTAGCGCACGCCGGCCGCACGCAGATCCTGGTCGATGTCGCCCGCGATCTCGCGGATCTTGTCGACCGAATCCGCGATCTGCGCGGTGCCTTCCGAGATCTTGGTCAGCATCGTGGCGGTCGTCTTCATCGACTCGCCCACCTCGACGAGGTAGGTGCCGCGTGTGTGGATGTCCTCGGGGCGGCCTTCGAGGTGTCGCAGCTCGTGGCCACCCGGCGATGTCAGCGTCATGGTGCTCTCCGTAGTTCGCCGCGCCTACCGGGCGCCGTTGTCGGGACCCGGGTTGGTCAGCGCGTTCTGCATGTCCTGGTCGAATTGCTGCCAGCCGTCGATGATGCCCTGCAGGTGCTCCTGCAGCTTTTCGAGGTTCTCGAGGAGGTCGCCGCGCTTGTCGTTCCAGTCCTCCTCGAACGCCTCGACCTTGGAGCGCAGCTCACCCCGGTCGTCGGGGCGCCCGACGGCCTCCTCGGCGCTCTCATTGCTCTCGGTGGCGTCTTTGAAGTCGGTGATCGCCGCCTTCAGGCCGGCATTCACCTCGTCGAGGTCCTGCATGTTGAGCCAGACCTTGTCGGCCATGCTCGTCTCCTTCGCATGAGGCGGCCATCGCCGCGAAAAGACGGGGGTGGGAGCGGCGGGCGGTCACCGCCCGCCGCCCCTGGGTCAGTTGCCGGCGAGTGCGGCGTCGTGCTCGCGGGTCTTCTGCGCCATGTCGCGCAGCGCCTGCGCCATCTGGGAGATGCCCTCGACGGCGTCACCCACACCCTTGTTCAGCTCGCGGTAGCCCTCACCGAACTTGCCCGAAGCAAGCTCCGTCTGGAACCCCTCACCCAGCAGGTCCTCGACCTTGCCCAGCAGCGTCGCCAGCTGGCCCCGCATGTCCTCGGCGCCGGCGTCGAGCGTGCTCGCGGTCTGCTCCATGTCGTCATAGCTCGCGTGGAAAGTCATCTCACTCGTCCTTTTCGATCCGATCAACGACCGCCCGAACCGGCGATCAACTGCTCACAAACTAACCGAGCACCCATCACGTGCGCGATGGGGAGCCCTCCCCATCCGACTCAGACCGGCGAAGCGGTGCTCGGCACGTCGTCAGCTCGGCGTTCCACGTCCACCACGCGGTCGGTGTCGGAGACGAGCGGGAGCTGCACCCGGAACACCTGCCCGTTCTGCACGTACAGCCCGCGGCCCTCAGGGAACTCGTGTCGCGCGACGCGCGGGAACGGCACCTTGAACACGCTGTCGCCGTCGTGGGTGTCCGGTTTGAGGATGATCCCCTTCCGGCCGCCCTTCATGTCGCCGACGAGGCCGAACCCGCTGCCGAGCGCCGTGATGTCGGCTTCGGTGATCAACAGGTGGTCGCTCCGGTTGATGAGCTGAGCGAGCTGGGTGAGCGGCTTCTCGGCCGGCGTGCCGGCGAATTGCGGGAAGTTCTCGATCACGATGACGACTCGATCCCGGATGTCCTCGTCGGCGACGACCTCGTTGAGCTCCTTGATGAGTTCCACGGCGTCGTCGACCCGCGTCGCGCTCCGCATCCACGGGAAGTCGTCGGTCAGCCGCGAACGACGACCACCGATGTGGAAGAAGCGCGCCGAGGGATCCCATCGATGCACCAACCGGGTGAGGGCCCGGAGGGCGTTGGTCTTTCCGCTCAGCGGCGGTCCGCCGACCACGAAGCTGCCCATGGGGTCGAAACCCATGGCCGCGAGGGCTTCGTCCGAGACTCCGAGGGTCGGGAACTCGCCGACGGCATCGGGCAGCTGATGGAGCGACAACTCCCGCGGCAGGGCGCCGACCGGCGGGGCCGGAATCACGCCGTGCGCGACGAGACGCTCGGCGAGCGCCTTCGTCGCCGCCGTCTGCTCCGACACGTTCGTCGTGCCGCCGATGATCGCGAGCTGCGTCTCGTCGCCGTCCACGATGGCGCGACCAGGCGGTGACTTCTCGCTGAGCACGTCTTTCGGAGCGTCGAGGACCGCGTACGACCCCTCGTCGGGCATCCGGAGCACCACGCGGCGCTGGATCGCGGCGTTGACGGCGGTCGGCACGCTTCCGTACCGGTCCGCCGTGATCACGACGTGGATGCCGAGCGGTCGCCCCTCCCCGAGCACGCGCATGAAGGCGTTGTAGAGCGGCCCCCGCGAGAGGTTCGTCTCGTATTCCGCTCGGAAGGCTCCGAAGCCGTCGAGGAGCAGGAGGATGCGCGCCTCGTCGGGACGACGGGCAAGCTGCCGGTACTCGTCGATGCTCGCGGCATTCACCGCGGTGTAGGCCTCCGAGCGCCGATCGAGCTCGCCGCGGATCATCTTGAGCAGCCGGGCGATGCGCTCGTGGTCGTCACCGGATACGACGGCCCCGACGTGCGGGAGCACCTCGACGCCCCGCAGTGCACCCGTTCCGAAGTCCATGCCGTACACGGCGACCCGGCCGCCGCCGGGGTTCATGCCCGCCGCGACGGCGAGCGATCGCAGCAGGGCCGTCTTGCCCGTACCACCGGTCCCGTACACGGCCATGTGGCCGTCCTTGTCGGGGTGGAAGTACGTCGGCACCTGCAGCTGCAGGTGCGGGCGGTCGCTGATGCCGATGACGAGAGCGGAGTCGCGCTCCTGAGGGAGCTGCAGCAGGTCGTACGCCGGCCCCAGGTCGTCGAGCCACGGACGGCGCGGCGCGGGGATGTGCGCCTGACGGGCCGCCTCGACGAGGTTGGCGACGAGCCGCGACTGGTCGTTGGGACCGAGATCCGCATCCTGCGTGGCCGACTCGTGCGCGGGGGGCTCCCACACCTGCGTGGCGCCGAACCGCAGTTCCGCGACGCTCACGCTCACGGCATCCGGCTCGTCGGTCGTCCAGCCTCCCGCGTAGCCCGACTGGAACGGCGTCAAGCGTCCTGGACCGGTCTTGGCGATGCCACGGCCCGGGATGGCCGGGTCGAACGTGCCCGCGACGGGGTCGCCCACAACGTCCTTCGAGTCCGATTCGTCGGCCATCCGCAGCGCGACCCGCAGGTTGGTGTTGGCACGCAGGTTGTCCTTGATGACCCCGGCGGGCCGCTGGGTCGCCATGATGAGGTGGATGCCGAGCGAGCGGCCGCGTTGCGCGATGTCGACCACGCCGTCCACGAACTCCGGCACCTCCCCGGCGAGCGCCGCGAACTCGTCGATGACGAGCACGAGGGCAGGGGGGCACTCCGGGTCGCCGCGCTTCTCGAGCTCGAGCAGATCCTTGGCCTTCTTGCGGTTGAAGAGGTGCTCACGGTGATGCAGTTCCGCTCGCAGGCTGGTCAGCGCACGCCGCACCAGGTGCGGGCTCAGGTCGGTCACCAGCCCGACGCAGTGCGGCAGGTTGACGCACTCCGCGAAGGCCGACCCGCCCTTGTAGTCCACGAAGAGGAAGGTCACCCGGTCGGGGCTGTACTCGGCGGCCATGCCGAGCACCCATGCCTGCAGGAACTCGGACTTCCCCGACCCAGTCGTACCGCCGACGAGGGCGTGCGGCCCCTGCGTGCGGAGGTCGAGGTGCATCGCGTCCGGTGACGACTGCCCCACGAGGGCACGGAGCGTACCCGCGCGCTTGCGCTGCACGGGCGGTCGGCCGCTGCGGTCGTGGATCGAGTTGTTCTGAGTCCACCGCTCCACGGCCGCGCGGGGCTCCGCCCCGAGGTCCGTGCCGAGCAGCGTGAGCAGGCTCACGCTGCGGGGCAGATCGCTCGAGTCGGCGATGACGGCACCGGCATCGACGACGGGGGCGAGACGGCGTGCCAGCATCCGGGCGTACTCGACGGACACCCCCTCGACGGCCACGCGCTCGACGACCATGCCCTGCCGCACGAAGTGCACCTGAGCCTCGGTCAGCCCGGTGCTCACGTCCACGAAGGTGCGGCAGGCCGCGGGCAGCGCCTCGCGGACCGGTGCCATCCAGATCGGGAACACGTGTGCATCCGCAGCGTCCTCGACGAGCTGTACGAGGCGTGCGCGGTCGACCGGCGCGTCGTTGGCGATGAGGAGGACGAGCGCAGCGCCCCCGTCGGTGAAGAACGACGCGGCGTCGCGCGTACCCACCTTGGCCCCGCGGGCGGCGGCGGCATCGTCCTCGTCGCTCGCCCCCCGCTGCAGCTCGCGGACCCCGAGCTGCTTGCGGCGCACCGCGATGATCTCCTCGAGGGCGTTCAGCAGGGCGGTCCCCGTCGCGGCACTGTCGGCCAGCTGGATGCCCTCGACCGGGCTGTGCGGGGAGGTGGTGTGGGGCAGCCACTTGAGCCACTCGAACTCGGGGGTGACCGTCGGCGAGAGCAGGGCCGCGAACGCGACCTCCGCCGGCGAGTGGAGCCCGGCGTACTGCACGAGCAGCGCGCGCACCGCGTCGGCCGCCTCGACGGCGCCCCCGCAGACGCCCAGTGCGCCGGAGAGGAACGGGTTCTCGACGACGGGCACCCCGTCGATGAACCGCATGCGGTCGCGGAGCTCGTCGACCCGACGCTGGAAGGCGGGGAGCCCCCGATTGGCGTCGTTGTCCTCGATCGTGTTGCGGCTGGGCATGGCCCCCAGCCCGAGCCGCACGTCGAGGAAGTTCCAGTGCTCGGGGCGCCGGGTCCAGAGCATCGGGCCGAGCCGGTGCGCCTCGGCGTAGACCTCGGCGACGGACGGGCTTTCCTTGAGCCGGAGCGCCCGCTCCTTCGGCACCTCCGTCTGCAGCTGCTCCTCGAGGTCCTCGATCTGGAGTTCGAAGCGTTCGATCTCGATCTTCGTCTTCTTGCCCACGCGACTGCGTTGCGCGAACCAGTTGCCGATGGCCATGACGGGCGCGAGGGCGATGAACCCGAGCGACATCGGATTGCCCGTGAAGCTGAACATCATCGCGCCCATCAGGACCGGCGCGACCATGATGATCCAGTTGAACGGCTGCGGCTCCTTCTCCCGTGGCACCTCGGGGGCGTCGTATTCACGCCCGAGGTAACGCGCCTCGACCCGGGGGGACCGGTTGAACCGGAGCGCCCCGCCACGCTCGATGATGCCGTCGTCGAGTTCACTCGCCGACGCCAGCAGCACGATGGACACCCGCGTGTCACCGAGCAGCACGGACTGCCCACTCGGCAGCCGCAGTCGCGGAACGAGACCCCCGTCGACCAGGATGCCGTTCGCCGAGTTCATGTCGACGACGTCGATGGTCGACGAGGTGATCTCGACCCGGGCGTGACGCTTCGACACGAGCGGATCGCTCAGCACGACGGCGTTCCCGGCGTCGCGGCCGATGGTGCTCGAGCCGACGGGCAGCCGCACTTCGAGCCCGGCATCCGGACCGCTCAGCACCCGCACGACGGCCGCCGCGCTCCGCGGGTCGACGCCCGCGGCCCCCGTCGGATGGATGGGTGCCGGCACCGTCGCGGCGTCGAAGCCCGACCCGACCGGGGCGTCTCCGATCGGCGACGCGGGGTCGAGGGTCACACCCTTCGGGGCCTCGGGGGGCGCCACCTGAAGGGTGAGGGGGACGGACCGGTCGGGCGCGCCCGGCGAGAAGGGATCGGCCTCGATGACCGCGCGGGCGACATCGCCGACGGTGGCTGTCGCGTCCGCCGTGACGACGATGTCCACCGGCTCGCCACTCGAGCGCCGGTATGCGAGCTTCAGCTTCATCAGTCGACCGCCGTTTCGAACTGCTTGACAAGGAAGGACCGCTCACCGAGGTGCACCCTGCTGCCCCAGGGTGCGTGCGCGCGCTCCTCGGGCACGAGCGCCGTCTCCTGGCCCGAAGGGGGAACGACGGCGGATCCGTTGCTCGATCCTCGGTCCTCGATCCAGATGCCATCGGGCTCGATGCCCACGAGCGCATGGGTCTTGGACATCGAGAAGGAGGGGTCGTCGATCGCGATGGCGGAGGAGATGTTCTCACCCGCGCGGGGTTCGGGCCGACGGCCGATGAGCGTCGTGCCAGTGAGTTCGTAGCGCGCACCGTCGTCGCCGACGAGCACGGCGCCGTCCGGCGCCCGCGGCGGCATCGGAGGCGGTGTGACGTAGCCGGGACGGACGGGCGGCGGCGCAGCGGTGGGAGCCGGGGCGCCCGAGTGATCCGGGGCCTCCGCGCCGACCACGGCGGCGCGCGAGCGCTCCCCGGCCGCGAAACGGACGGCATCCGATGCGCTCGTGGCCAGTGAGGGCATCTGCACCTCGTCGGCGTGCGGTGCATTGAGGCGCCTCCGCGCCATCCGCAGCGCCTTGGCGTCGAAAGGGTCGACCCCGTGTCGCCGGTCGATGATCCAGTTGCCGCCGATGTGGTCGTGCCAGCCGCGCCCGCGCCGCTCGCGGTCCCACAGCGGCGAGAGCAGGAACACCAACGCGCCGATCAACGGCACGATGACGGACGCAGCACCGACCACGAACGCGCGCAGCACCATGCGCCAGAAACCCGGCTTCTCGAACGTGCGGGCGTTGACGGAGCGGATGCCGACGATGGCCTTGCCCGCCGTCACGCCGCGTAGTCCGTGCACGATGAGCTGGACGAGCACGTAGACGACGATCAGGGTCTGGCTGATGATCGACCAGAGCAGAACCGCTTGCAGGTCGGGGTGCCCGAGCCCGGCCGACACGGCGTCGGGGTCGGCCATCAGACGGAGCGCAGCGGGCGCGGCGCCGATCCCCATCGGCAGCGCCAGCAGGGCGTAGAACGCGGCGTCGATCGCGAACGCGGCGGAACGACGACCGGCGGAGGCGGGGACCAGGCCGAGGGCGGCGGCGTACGCAGGGTCCGGCTTGCCGTCGGGGAGTAGTCCGGCGATGGGCTCCTTCTCAGGCACGTCGAGCGTGACGCTCACTGGCACTCCCCTCGGGTTCTCGTCGTCCACGGCGCGCGTGACCGATCCATCCAGTTCAATCGGCGCGAGGAAGGATGTCGATGGGGACGAGTTCCCATCCCCCCGCGCCAGGATACCGGCGGCGCGGCAAACCTGAGGGCGCCTCTTCGAGGGGCGCGGCCGCGCCGGCGAGATCAGCGGGCGGCGTCGTCCGTCGCCGGCTGCGGGGCGGGGAGCGTGCCGAGCAGGCCGGCGAGGGTCTCGGCAGCCGCGTCGTCGGTCTGCGCGGCGGCGCGGTTCTGCTCGGCGACGGCGGCGACGACCTCGGCACGCTGGATGGGCACACCCTTGGGGGCGTCGAGCCCGATCCGCACGCTGTCGCCGCGCACGTCGATGACGGTGATGACGATGTCGTCGCCGATCATGACGCGCTCCCCCTTCTTGCGCGTCAGCACCAGCATGGCGTCAGACTACACGCGCTCCGCCCAGCCGACCGGGAGCCCGAGGGCGTCGACGGTGGCGGGCGAGGCGGTGTGGGCTCCGTGCACGACGGCGAGCGCGTGCACCGTCAGCGCCTCCCGGGCGACGCGCACCCAGCGCTCCGTGTCGTCGGCCTTGCGCGACGCGTCGACGACGAGCCACAACTGGTCGGCGCCGATCTGCCGCAGGGCGTCGAGGTGGGCGACGACGGATGCTCCGCTGCCGAGCCCGTACGCGACGAGCACCCGGTGACCGGACTCGACGCCGCGGGCGCGGGCGGCGGTGGCCGTGCGGCGATCGTCGACCCGGGGTCGCTCGGGCGAGCTCAGTTCGCCGCCCTCGAACAGCATCCCGCCGAAGGGGTCGCGGCCGAACGCGGCGGCGACCTTCACCGCATCCGCGGCGAGACCGGCCACGACGACGAGGTCGCCGGGACGGGGCGGGGCGGCCGGGGGCGCGTCGCGGCCCGGCACGACCGTCCTCGTGCGCGGGGCGGCCTCCCGCTGCAGCTCCTCGAGCAGTTGGGCGAACGCCGCGCCCTGGGTAGATACCGGGGTGGGGGCGGGAGGCGCGACGGCGGGGGCGACGAGGGTGCGTTCGACCGCGTCCGCCTCGTCGATGAGCGCGGCGATACCGCCGGCCCCCGTCGCGCTCGGCGGCGCGGCCGGCGCCGGAGGGGCGGCCGGCGCGGGACGCCGGTCGGGCACCGCCTCGAAGTGCGGCGCGGGCACGTCAACGGTCACCTCGAGCACGCGTTTGGCGAAGAACCCGGCGATGCCGCCGACACGCACCTCCTCGATCGAGAGGATGCGCGCATCCGGGCCGTACTCCGCCCGCACGTATCCGTCGAAGCCGCCGCGCGGGCGCTTCTCACGCCGGAATCGGATCGAGGGCACGCACCACCCCCACGGTCTCGATGTCGGCGTCGGCCGAGGTGACCTCGGTGTACGACAGCACCGGCAGCCCGCCGGTCTGCGGGGCGACCATGCGCCGCACCGCCGCACGCAGCGCCGGAGCGCAGACGAGCACCGGCGAGTGCCCCTGCTGCTGGGCGGTGTCGAGGGCGCTCTTGAGCGACGCCATCACGGCCTCGAGCCGGGTCGGGTCGAGCACGATCTGGGTGCCGAGCTCCGACGGCCGCAGCGACTCGAGCAGGTGCTGCTCGAGCGCGGGCTCGATCATGAGGATGCGCAGCAGCCGACCCTCGAGGTGCGGGGCGACGACGACCGGGCCGAGCGCGACCCGGGCCGCCTCGACGAGCCCCTCCGCATCCGGCGACAGCTTCGCCCGCACCGCGAGCGCCTCGTAGATGCGCGGCAGGTCGTTGATCGGCACGCGTTCGGCGAGCAGCCCCTGCAGCACCCGGTGCACATCCGCGAGGGAGAGCAGCCCCGGAACGAGCTCATCGACGGCCGCCGGGCTCGACTGCTTGACGTGGTCGGTGAGCATGCGCACGTCTTCCCGGGACAGCAGACGCGCGGCGTTCGCCGTGATGACCGAGTTGAGGTGGGTGACGATGACCGAGCCGCGGTCGATGACCGTCGCGCCGGTGAGCTCGGCGCCGTGGCGCATCTCACCGGGGATCCACTTGCCCGGCAACCCGAACACCGGCTCGACCGTCGCCGTGCCCGGCAGGGTGTCGAGGGCGTCGCCGAGGGCGAGCACGCGACCGGCGGGGGCGATGCCGCGGGCGACCTCCACCCCGGCGAGGCGGATGGCGTAGGTCGATGGCGGCAGGTCGACGCTGTCGCGGGTGCGCACCGGCGGAAGGACCATGCCGAGGTCGAGGGCGGTGCGACGGCGCAGCGCCCGCACCCGGGCAAGCAGATCGTCCGCGGCGCCCGAGACGAGGTCGACGAGGTCGGGGGCGAGCTGGATCTCGAGCGCGTGCACCCGCATCTGCTCGAGCAGGTCCTCCGTCGTCTCCGTCGCGGTCGTCGCCGGGGCCGCCGCGGCGGCGGCTTCGGCGGCCGCCGCGGCCTTCTGGCCGCGCACGATGCGTCGGGACGAGACGATCAGCAGCCCGCCGACGATGAGGAACGGCAGCACCGGCATGCCGGGGATGAACGCCATCACGATGGCCGCGCACCCCGCGATGAGCAGCGCGAGCTGCGACTGCGCGAGCTGCGACTGGGTCGCGGTGCCCATGTCGGCCTCGGCGTTCGAGCGGGTGACGATCATGCCGGTCGACACCGCCATGAGCAGCGCCGGGATCTGCGTCACGAGCCCGTCGCCGATGGTCAACAGCGCGTAGGTGTTGAGCGCCTCCTCGATGCCGAGGCCGTTCTGCAGCATGCCGATCGCGATGCCGCCGACGATGTTTATCAGGATGATGACGATGCCGGCGATCGCGTCGCCCTTGACGAACTTCGACGAGCCGTCCATCGCGCCGTAGAAGTCGGCCTCCGCCGAGACCTCCGCGCGCCGCGCGCGCGCCTGCTCCTCGGTGATGAGGCCCGCGTTGAGGTCGGCGTCGATCGCCATCTGCTTGCCCGGCATCGCGTCGAGGGTGAAGCGGGCGCCCACCTCGGCGACGCGTTCGGCGCCCTTCGTGACGACGACGAACTGGATGACGACGAGGATGAGGAACACGACCGCGCCGATGATGAGCGACCCGCCGACGGCGACGTGCCCGAACGCCTGGATGACCTGCCCGGCGTAGCCCTCGCCGAGCACGAGACGGGTCGAGGCGACGTTGAGCCCGAGCCGGAACAGCGTCGCGACGAGCAGCAGCGACGGGAACACCGAGAAGTCGAGCGGCTTCTTCACGAACATCGTGGTGAGCAGGATCACGAGCGCGAACAGGATGTTCACGATGATCAGCAGGTCGAGCAGCCAGGCGGGCACCGGCACGACGAGCAGCAGGATGATCGCGACGACGCCGACCGGCACGGCGAGCGTGGGGAGCATGCGTTTCATGGGTTTCCTCCGGTTCAGGCGGGCTGCGGGGCGAGGCGGTGGACGCCGGCGGCGGACCCGCGGGCGGTGAGACGGTGCACGAACGCGAGCACGCGGGCGACGGCGGTGTACAGCTCGACGGGGATCTCCTGACCCACCTCGCACGCGGCGTGCAGGGCGCGCGCGAGCGGCACATCCTCGACCATCGGCACGCGGTGCTCCCCCGCCTTCTCGCGGATGCGCGCGGCGATGAGCCCGGCGCCCTTCGCGACGACGCGCGGGGCGGAGCGACCCGGTTCGTACTTCAGGGCGACCGCGATGTGGGTGGGATTGAGCAGCACGACGTCGGAGTCGGCGACCGCGGCGATCATGCGGTTGCGGCTCATCGACAGCTGCCGCGACCGGCGGTGCGAGCGCACGAGCGGGTCGCCCTCGCTGTTCTTCGCCTCGTCGCGCACCTCGCGCTTGGTCATCATGCTGCGCTTGCGGTTGCGGCGCATCACGACGAGCAGGTCGAGCGCGGCGAGGGCGAGTCCCGCGGCGATCGCCGCCTGCAGCAGCGAACCGACACCACCGGCCGCCGCCTCGAGCAGGCTCGCGACGGAGAGCCCGCCCGCGGTCATCAGCACCGGCATGAGTCCCTGGGCGACGGCGAACAGCACCACCCCGACGACGATCGACTTGAGCAGGGCCTTCGCCCCCTCCCACATCGCCTGCGCCCCGAAGATGCGCTTGCTGCCGGCGACGAGGTCGAAGTTGCGTCCGCTGACCTCGAACTTCTTGAGGTGGATGCCGCCCTGCAGCACCGCGCCGCCGAGGGCGCCGAGCAGTACGGCTCCGAAGAACGGCAGCAGCATCCCGCCGAGCGTTCCGAGCGCTGCGGCGAGGAACGCGAGGGCGCGCTCCGGATCCGGATCGCCGACGAAGGTGCCGAGGTCGATGACCATGGCCGTCGTCGCGTCCGCACCGGATTGCAGCAGGAACGGCAGGCTGACCGCCCCGGCGCCGACCGAGAGCCACGCGGTGAGGTCACGCGAGGTGCCGAGTTCGCCCTTCTCGCGCGCCTCCTTGAGGCGCTTCGGCGTCGCCTTCTCGGTGCGCTCCTGCCCGCCCGACATCAGCCGACCCCCGTCAGCAGGGTGACCGCCTCACCGGCGAGCGCCGCCACCACGCGCGGCAGCGCGAGGAAGAGGATGCCGGCGAGCACGACGGTGAGCAGGATCTTGAGCGGGAAGCCGAGGGAGAGCGCGTTCATCGCGGGGGCGACGCGCGTGAGCAGGCCGAGCCCGACATCGGCGAGGAACAGCACCACGAGCAGCGGCCCGGCGATCTGCACCGAGGCGACGAACATCTGCGTGATGCCGCCGAGCGCCGCATCCGCCGCCCACGCCATGTCGATGCCGCCGCCGATCGGCACGGCGTCGAAGGTGCGGATGAGTCCGCCGAGGATGAGCTGGTAGCCGTCGGTCGCGAACAGCAGGGCGAGCGCGGTGAGGTGGAACAGGCGGGTGAACTGCGCGCCGTTGACCATCGACTGCGGATCGAACGCCTGGGCGAGCTGGAACCCGCCGAACAGGTCGATGAGGTTGCCCGCCGACTGCACCGCCGAGAACAGCACGTACACGAGGAAACCGAGCGCGAGTCCGGCGAGCAGTTCGAGCACGAGTGCCGAGAGGAACGGCCACGTGTCGAGCGCCTCGTACCCGGGCGTCACGCGCGGCGAGACGGCGACGGCGAGCCCGACCGCGAGCATCCCCTTGATGCGCAGCGGGAAGCCGTTGTGCGCGAACGGCGGCGCGATCACGAGGAACCCGATCATCCGCACCCCGGCGAGCGCGACCGCTTCGAGCCACGCGGCGTCGACGGCGAACTCCACCTCAACCCCCGCCCGTCAGCCGCGGGATGAGCGCGAACATGTCGTGCGTGAAGGCCACCGATTCGGTGATCATCCAGTGCCCGCACACGAGCAACGCGACCGCGCACGCGACGGCCTTCGGCACGAACGAGATCGTCATCTCCTGCAGCTGGGTGATCGACTGCAGCACCGAGATCGCGAGTCCCACGACGAGGGCGGTGATGAGCACGGGGGCGCTCAGCTTCGCGGCGAGCATGACGGCCTGCGTGGCGATGTCGATGACCTGGTTCTCGTTCATCACGTCACCTGGTAGCTGCCGACGAGGGCGGTGACGATGAGTCCCCAGCCGTCGACGAGGATGAACAGCAGGATCTTGAACGGCAGCGAGATCATCACCGGCGGGAGCATCATCATGCCGAGGGCCATGAGTCCGGCCGAGACGACGAGGTCGATCACGAGGAACGGCACGAAGATGACGAAGCCGATGATGAACGCGCTGCGCAGCTCCGAGATCATGAACGCCGGGATGAGCGTCTGCATCGGCACGTCGGCGAGCGACTCCGGGTTCTCCTGCCCGGCCGCCCGCGTCATGAGGGCGAGGTCCTCCTCGCGGGTGTGGGCGAGCATGAACTCGCGCAGCGGGCCGGAGGCCGCCTCCACGGCGGCGGAGAAGTCGATCCGCCCCTCGACGTAGGGTTCGACAGCGGTCGTGTTCACCTCGCCGAGCACCGGCCACATGATGAACAGTGACAGGAACAGCGCGAGCCCGGCGAGCACCTGCGTCGGCGGGATGGTCGGCAGGGCGAGGGCGTTCCGCGTCATCGCGAGCACGACGAAGATCTTCGTGAACGACGACATCATGAGCAGCAGCGCGGGCGCGACGCTCAGCAGGGTGATGCCGAGCAGAACGAGCACGGAGGCCGACGGGGCGCCATCGGGGCCGGTGATGTCGATCGAAATGCCGGGCGGGGTCGGGGTGACCGGCGCGGTCGGCGCCGTGGGGTCGGTCGGCTCGACCGGTTCCGCCGAGGCGAGGGAGGCGGGCAGCACGACGAGCAGGGCGGCGAACGCGGCGGTGGTGCCGATCCGCGCGAGCACCCCCCTGCCGCGCGTCGCCGTGCCCCCTCGGGTCATCGCGCCTGCCGCAGGGCTGCGCCGGCCTGGCGCCAGGTGTCGGGCGAGAGGATCGAGCCGGCGAACGGACCGGCGGCGCGTTCTCGCTGCAGGCTCGAGCGCACCTGCCGGCGGGTCGGCAGCACGGTGACCGCCGCGGAGGGCTCGACCCGCAGCGGGTCGACCGGGGCGGCGTGCTGGGCGTTCGACTGCGAGACCTGGGCCTGCTGCAGGTCCAGGATGCGCGCGAAGCCGGGCGCGGTCGGCACCGCCTGCAGCTCCGGCTGCTGCAGCGGAGTCGCGTTGAGCACGTTGACCGACTGCTCGGTCACGCCGAGCAGGAAGCGTGTGCCGTCGACCTCGACGACGGCGACCGACGCCTTCGACCCGACACCCTGCCGACTGACGACGCGGATGTCCTTGCGGTGGCCCGCCCCGCGGCCGCGCGCCCAGCGGCGCTGCACGTACCAGATGACGGCGAGCACGGCGGCGAGGGAGACGAGCACCCGCAACGCAAGGAAGATCGTGTCCACGATCAGCGCACGCCGTCAGCGGTGTCGAGGATCGAGGTGATGCGCACCGCGTAGTCCTGGTCGACGACGACGACCTCGCCGCGGGCGATGAGGCGGCCGTTCACGAGCACGTCGGCGGGCGTGCCGACGGAGCGGTCGAGTTCGACGACAGAGCCGGGTTCGAGCGAGAGCAGGTCGCGCACCGACATCCGGGTGCGGCCGATCTCGACCGTGAGTGCCATCTCGACCGAGCTGATCCGGCCCAGGCGGCTCGACACATCCGTGGCCGCCGCCGCGGCGCGGTCGCGCAGCCGCACGGCGAACCAGCCGACCGTGCGGCCCTCGCCCGTGAGCTCGAACACCGTCGCGCCCTCGCCGAGCACGTCGACCGCCGTCGCCTCGCGGAGTTCCCCGAGCACGCCGTCGCCGAGCAGGTCGCTCGCCCGCTCGAGCGCCGGCCGCAGCACGTCGAGCGGCGACGCGAGCGGCGCCCCCTCGCCGATCGACACGAGCTCGTCCCCCGTGAAGGCGAGCACGAGCTCCGCCGAACGGGAGCCGACGAACGTCGCGGCGACGGCCCGGGCGCCCGCGAGACGCTCCGGGGCGACGGCGGCCGGGTGGGCGGTGAGGCCGGGGAGCGGCAGGTGGTCGGTGAGCCGGGCCGCGACGGCGTGCGCCTCGGACTGCTCGAGCAGGGTTGCGGTCATGCGGGGACCTCCAGGGTGTCGACGACGACGCAGGCGAGTCGGGCGCCGTTCGCGCCGACCGCGGCGTGGGCGACCGTGCGGCCGTCCACGGCGATGTTGAGGGGGCGGTGCTGCGGATGCGCGAGCGGCAGCACGTCGCCGACCCGCAGCCCGAGGATCGCCGCGGGAGACACGGCGGTGGCGTCGAGCTGCAGGGCGACGTCGACCGGCGCGGCGGCGAGCTGGTCGCGCAGCGCCCGCGCCGGATCCGTCGCTTGCGTCGCATCCGGCGTCATGCCCAGCTGCGGCAGCACGCTGTCGGCGGGCAGCGCGACCGTCGCGGCGGTCGAGCGGTCGCCGACCTGCACGACGAACTGGGCGACGATCATGAACTCGGTCGTCGCCGCCGCCTGCGCGAACTGCGCGTTGTAGTGGATCGTGTCGACCGCGAGGGCGCTCGTGATGAGCGAACCGAGCGAGTACTCGAGGTCCTCGAGCGCGTCCTCGACGAGGGCGCGCACGATCGCCTGCTCGATGGGCGTGAACTTGCGCTCCGGCGGCTCGATCGACCCGGCACCGCCGAGCATCCGCCCCACCCAGCCGAGCGCCGCGGCGGTCGGGAACTGCACCACGGCGCGGGCGCTCGCCCCGTCGAGGGTGCACAGGATCATCGCGCTCGTCGGCGGCAGCGACGCCGCGTACTCGTCGTAGGTCTGCATCACGACCTGGTCGAGCGCCACCCGCGAGATCACCCGGATCTTCGCGGTCAACTGCGTGCCCCACTGGCGCGCGAACGTCTCGAACGCGAACTCGAGGGCACGCGACTGGTCGCGCGCGAGCGTCGCGGGTCGCTGGAAGTCGTACGGCTCGGCGTCCGGCCGCACGCGAGCGCGCGCGGGTGCCTCGAGGTGTCCCAGAACCGTCACGCGGGTACCTATCGGCCGCGTGCGGGCGCCCGTTACCCTCCGCGTTCGGGGGGCACAGCCGCCGGGGCCGCCTCCTCGCCCGCCAAGACGCCCGGGATGAGCGAGCGAACCGCATCCGATTGCATCGAATGAACGACGATGTCGACCCGCCGGTTCAGCTCGCGATCGGCCGGGGTGTCGCCGGGAGCGAGCGGATGGGAGGAGCCGAAACCGACGGCCGAGACGCGCGCGCCCGGCAGTCCGCTCGCCTCCACCATGCGGCGCAGCACCTGGGTCGCCCGCGCGGAGGAGAGCTCCCAGTCGGTCGGGAACCGGCCTGAGGTGCCCCGCGGATCGGCGTGACCCTCGACCGAGACGCGGTTCGGCACGCCGGCGAGCACCGGTCCGATGGTGTCGAGCACTTCGCGGGCGATCGGGCGCAGCGCGTCGCTGTTGCCGTCGAAGAACGTCTCGCTGCCGACGAGCTTCACGGTGAGACCGCGCTCGTCGATCGAGAACTCGACGCGTTGCGCGTGCCCGGCCTGCTCGAGGCGGATGCGCAACTGCTCCTCGAGCTGTTCGAGGTTGTCGACCTCGAGCTCGGCGAGTTCGGCCGCGGTCGGCTCGTTCTCGACCACGCTCTCGGTGGGCGGGGTCGAGGCGTCGATGAACCCCTCCCCCTTCTCGTCGACCGCCTCCGGCGGCACGACCACCCCGGATGCGGTGTCGACCGTCTCGGAGGACTCCTGCCCGAACCCCGTCGCGAGGGAGGCCTTGAGCTTGACGAACTTGTCCTGGTCGACGGTCGAGATCGCGTACAGCACGATGAACAGGCACATGAGCACCGTCACCATGTCCATGTACGACGCCATCCAGCGCTCGTCGGGACCGTCGTGACCGCCGCCGTGGCCGCCCGCGGCGCGGCGGCGCCGCGCGCTCATCCGAGCACCTGCTCGATCGGCACGGACTCCTTCGCCGCCGCCTTGGTCGTCGACGGCAGCTGGTGGGCGGGCACGAGCGCGCGCAGCCGCTCCGCGAGCATCCGCGGCTGGTGGCCGGCCTGCACGGCGACCATGCCCTCCATGAGCAGCGTCATCCGCTCGGCGTCGAGTTCGGCGAGCCGGGCGAGGCGGGTGCCGATCGGCAGCCAGATGAAGTTGGCCGACAGCACGCCCCACAGGGTGGCGACGAACGCCGCGGCGATCGAGTGGCCGAGCTTCTCGGGGCTCGAAAGGTCTTCGAGCACGTGGGTGAGCGACACGACGGTGCCGATGATGCCGATCGTCGGGGCGTAGCCGCCGAGGGTCGTGTAGAACTTCGCGGCGGAGCGGTTCACGCGTTCCCGCGTCGCGATCTCGTCGTCGAGCAGCGTGCGCAGATCCTCGGCGTCGGTTCCGTCGGCGATGTTCTGCAGCGCCGTCTTCACGAACGGGTCGTCGACCTCATCCGCCTCCTGCTCGAGGCTCAGCAGACCCTCACGGCGGGCGCGCTCGGCGTATCCCACCACCTGGTCGATGACCTCCTGCGGCGGGGTGACCCCGCCGCGGAACGCGCGGGGCAGCGCCTTGAGCGCCTGCACCGCATCCGGGATCGTGCCGCTCGCGATGCCGACCGCGATCGTCGCGCCGAACACGAGGATCATCGGCGCCGGCAGCAGGATCGAGTCGAGACTCGCCCCCTCGAGGAACACCATCGTCACGAGCGCGCCGAACGCGAGGACGATGCCGATCAGGGTCGCCGGATCCATCAGCGTGCCTCTCCGGCGAGGGCGTCCGCGCTGCGCAGCGGCACCGGCGCCGCGATCGGACGCGCGACCTCCTGCGGGGCGTGGGCGAGGGCGATGACGCGCGCCCGGTAGTGGGCGATCATGTCGATGACCGCGTCGAGTTCTTCGCGCACCACGTAGGTGGTGCCGTCGACGAGAACGAGGGTGGTGTCGGGGCTCGCCTGGATGCGCTCGATCAGGTCGGGATTGACCGCGAAGCGGCTCCCGTTCAGTCGTGAAACGACGATCATGCTGCGTCCTGTCCCCTTCAGCACGGCCGTCCTGGCCGTGGAACCCCGGTGACGGGGGCCCATCCTGGGCCCCTCGACCTGCACTGTCGGCCGCTCCGCCGCATCCGTTAGGTGCGGGCTGCCGCACTCGCCCCGATCCGGCGGCTCGCGGATGCGGCGAAGTCGCAGTCGCGCACAGTGCGATCGCGCCCGCACTGTGCCGGAGTGCGACTTGGCGCGCTCCTCGCTGGTCGAGTGGGCGCGGCGGAGCCGCCGTATCGAGACCCCCACGCGCTCGGCGGTTCTCTGAAACGGCGAACGTGCCCGTTTGCGACGCGGAGAGCCCGGATGGGCGGGTTTCGTGTCGCGAACGGGCACGTTCGGCGGCGAGCGCGCCGGGCGGCGCGCCGGGCGGCGCCGGCGGGTGGGTCAGCGCTTGAGGTTGGTGAGCTCCTGCAGCACCTCGTCGGAGGTGGTGATGATGCGGGCGTTCGCCTGGAAGCCGCGCTGGGCGACGATGAGGTTGGTGAACTCCTGCGAGAGGTCGACGTTCGACATCTCGAGGGCGCCGCCGACGAGCTCGCCGATGCCGTCGCTGCCCGGCGTGCCGAGCGTCGCGACACCCGAGTTGATCGTCGCGCGGTACGCGGAGCCGCCCGCCTTCTCGAGGCCGCCGGGGTTGACGAAGGTCGCGAGCGAGAGGCGCGCGAGCGGCTGTGTGGCCCCGTTGCTGAACGACCCGATGAGGGTGCCGTCCTTCGACATCGTGTAGTTCTGCAGCGTGCCCGCCTCGCGGCCGTTCTGCTGCTTGATCGAGACCGTGCGCAGCTCGGCGAACCCGGTCACCTGGGAGAGGTCGACCGTCACGCCCCCGACGGTGAGGCTTCCGCCGGTGGCGAGCTCGCCGTCGACGAACGTCATCGCGCCGGTCGCGGTGCCGCCCTGGCCGTCGTTGCCGGCGACATCCCATCCGGCGGCCGTGCGGGTGAAGGTGAGGGTGAGCGTGTGGGCGCCACCGAGGTCGTCGTAGACCTGGATGTCGCGGGTCAGCGCGGTGCCGACCGTCGCATCCGAGGGCAGGTTGCCGGCGACCGTGGCCGCATCCGTGCCGACCGCCGGGGCGACGGCGTTGCGCGGGATGGTGATCGGTCCGATGCCGCCGCCGGTGTTGACCACGCCGTTCACGGCGCTCCACCCGAGCACGAGGGCACCCTCGGAGGTGAGGCGTCCGAGCGGGTCGATGTCGAATGCGCCGGCGCGGGTGTAGAGCGTCTCGCCGCCCGCCTGCACGGTGAAGAACCCGTCGCCCGAGATCATCATGTCGAGCGAGCGGCCGGTGGCCTGCGTCGACCCCTGCGTGAAGTTCGTCGAGATGCCGGCGACGCGCACGCCGAGGCCGACCTGGGCGGGGTTGGTGCCGCCGACGGTCTCCTGCGGGCCGCCGGCGCCCTGCACGAGCTGCGACAGCGTGTCCTGGAACCGCACGGCAGACGCCTTGAACGCGGTCGTGTTGACGTTGGCGATGTTGTTGCCGGTCACATCGAGCATCGTCTGGTGGGAGCGGAGACCGGAGATGCCGGAGTAGAGCGAGCGGAGCATGGTGCCGCCTTTCTGGATGAGGTGGGTGGGAGGTCAGGAGGCCGGCGGCGTCGGTGCCGCCGGCGGGGTGTCGGTGACGGCGGAGATCGCGTCGAGTCGCACGTCCTTGTCGCCGATGCGGATCGTCGGCACGGCCGCGGCGAACGACACCGACGACGCGACACCGGTCTTCGTGCTGCCGTCGGCGTCGAGGTAGCTCACCGTCTTGCCGATGAGCGCGGATCCCGCCATGCGCATCTGCAGCGAGAACCCCTCCTCGTTGAGCCCGGTGAGGGTGGTGAGCTGCTCCATCGAGGCGAGCTGGCTCGTCTGCGAGATCATCGCGTTGGTGTCCATGGGCGAGCTCGGGTCCTGCGCGCGCAGCTGGGTGACCAGCAGCGAGAGGAACATCTCGCCGTCCATCTTCTGCTTCGGCGCTCGTGTGGGCGGGGTGGAGTAGAGCGCGGTCGTGGATGCGACACCGTCGACGGGCATGGGTCCTCCTAGGCGTAGACGTCGAGCGACGTCGTGGGATCGGTGGGGCGGATGCGGGGGGTCGCGTCGGGCACGGCAGTCGGCTCGACGACGGATGCGGGGTGCGCGGCGGGTCGGCGGTCGCCGGCGCGGTCGCCGTGGTCGGAGCCGCCGGAGTCCCCCGCCGCCACGTCGAGCGCGGCGCCGGCACCGCCCTGGGCGAGGTCGCGGCGCAGGTCGGGCAGGAGGGCGCGGAGGGCGTCGCGGGCCTGGTCGGTGGGGGCGAGGAGTTCGACGTGCTGCAGTCCGTCGACGCCGACGGTCGCCGTGACGGTGACCGGTCCGAGCGCTTCGGGGGTGACGCGCACGGTGATGACGTGCTGGCCGGGTGCCGCGTGCCGCAGCGCGAGCAGCGGTCGCACGAGCTGCGGCGTGAGGTCGGCGTGCGCGGGCGCGGCGGCAGGTGGCGGGGCCGCAGCGGCCGCAGCGGACGTCGCCGGGGCGGCCGGGGCGGCGGTCGTCGTCACCGCGGCGGTGGCCACCGGCTCGACGGGTCGTCGCTGCGGGGCGGATGCGGTGTCGGGCGACGCGGCGGATTGCGCGGGTGGCGACGCGGCGACGCCCTCCGGTTCGCCGGCGCCGGCGGGCGGCCCGCCCGGAGACGCGGGCACTGCGCGCGCGCCCGACTGCGCGGCGGGCTCGCCCGATTCGTGCGGGGCTGGAGCGTTCGAGGGGTTCGCCGACGCGGGGTCTGCAGACGCGGAAGACGGGGGCGCCGGCGAGGCGCCGGCTGCGGTGGTCCCGGCGACCTGCTCGGCGGCGGGCGCTGCGGCCGGGGCGGGCGCCGCCGGTGCCGGTGATGCCGCGATGGACGGCGTAGCGATGTCGCCCTCGGTGACCACCGACGGCGACCGGACGGCGGACGTGACCGCGGCGTTCGCGCCATCGGGGGCGTCCGTGCCGACCGGCACGGCGACGGAGGCGTCGGGTACGGGGACGGAGACGTTCGGCACCTCGACGGCGATCGGGAGGAACGTCGGGGGAACCGCGGCTGCGGGCACGCCGGCGTCCGCCGGGGTGACCTCTGCCCCCTCCGACGTCGACCCCTCCGCGGCCGTTCCTCCCGAACCCGACTGATCGGCGTCGAGCGCGAGGGCGACCTGTGCCGCGATCCGGCCGAACTCCTCGGCCCCCGTCGGCGACGCACCCGCGGCCGAAGCGCCCGACGACGATGCGGCGGCGGGCGCGGACACCGGCGGAAGCAGGGTTCCGACCGGGCCGGTCACGAGCGCGCTCCCGCGAGCAGCGCCGACTGGGCGACCAGCAGTCGGGCGATCGTGCCGGCACCGGCGGCCGACCCGCCGAGCCCGGCGCCGCCCAGACCCGCACTGAGCCCGGCGCCACCGAGCCCCGAGCCACCGAGCCCCGAGCCGCCGAGGGCGGACGCGAGCAGCGCGGTGACGTCCGTCGCCGCGGGGGCGATCGGCGCCGGCGCGGGCGGGGCGGACTGGGTGGGGGCGATCCGGCGGATCGTGTCGATGCCGTCCTCGCCGACCCACAGCTTCTGCAGCGAGACGGTGCGGCCCGGGTAGGGCGCGTGGATGACCATGCCGTCGCCGGCGTAGATGGAGATGTGGCCGCCACCGCCGGTGACGATGAGGTCGCCGGGGCGCGCCTCGGCGAGCGACGGCACCTCGGTGCCGAGGTTCTTCTGGTCACGCACGAGCCGCGGCACGTCGATGCCGTGGTCGGCGAAGACGCGCTGCACGAGGCCGGAGCAGTCCATGCCGCTCGCATCCTCCCCGGCGAAGACGTAGGGGACGCCGAGGTACTTCTTCGCCGCCGCGACGATGCTGTCGCCGGTCAGCTGGCCGCTGCCGGCGACCGGGGTGCCCGTCGCCGGCGCCTGGCCGCCGAGCACCCGGGCGAAGTCGGCGGCGGATGCGGGAGTCGTCGACGCGGGCGGTGCCGCCGTGGTGCCCTGCGGTCCGAACAGCTGCTGCAGCCGCGACTCGATCTGCTGGATCGACGCGATCGCCTCGGTGACGCTCATGCCTTCCCCCTGTTCCGTGTATGCCACGCCCGTGCGGCGAGCTCGTCGAGCACGCCCTGTTCGGCGCGCGCCTCGAGCACGCCTTGTTCGACGGCGAAGCGCTCGCCGAGCTTCTCGATCGCGAGCTGTCGTCCGCGGGCCTCGTCGTGCGCCGCTCGTGCTTCGTCGATGCGCTGCCGGTGGCCCGCCTCGAGGGCCCCCAGATCGGCGAGCATGCTCGATGTGGACGCGCGAGCGGCCGCGATCGCGGTCACCGTCTCGGCCGAGTTCGGCTGCGACGGTCCCGCAGCGAGCACGCTCCGGGCCGCGCGCCGGCGGTGGGCGGTGCGTGCCGCGTCGGCGCGGGCGGCGGCGAGTTCTGCGGCGGCGAGGTCCTTCTCGACCTGGCGGATGCGCAGCAGCCCGGCGAGCGGGAAGAGCCGGCTCATGAGGTCGCCCCCATCGTCGCGACGAGGTCCGCGAGGCGCGCCCACGAGTCCTCGGCGTTCGCGGTCTCGTCGACCCGCTGCTGCAGGAACGCGTCGATCGCCGCCTCGTGGTCGACCGCCGCATCCACGAGCGGGTTCGCGCCGCGCGCGTATGCGCCCACGTCGAGCAGGTCCTGCGCCGTGCGTCGCGCGGCGAGCACGCGTCGCAGCCGACGCCCGAGCTCGACCTGCTCCGGCGAGCTCACCCGCGACGCGACGCGCGAGACGGAGCCGAGCACGTCGATCGAGGGGAAGTGGCCCGCGGCCGCGAGCCGACGGTCGAGCACGACGTGACCGTCGAGGATCGACCGGGCCGTGTCGGCGATCGGCTCGTTGTGGTCGTCACCGTCGACGAGCACGGTGTAGATGCCCGTGACCGACCCGCGGGGGCCGGTGCCGGCGCGTTCGAGCAGCCGGGCGAGCAGCCCGAACACCGACGGCGGGTAGCCGCGGGTGGCGGGCGGCTCGCCGACCGAGAGGCCGATCTCGCGCTGCGCCATCGCCACGCGGGTGAGCGAGTCCATCATGAGGGTCACGTGGCTGCCCGCATCCCGGAACGCCTCGGCGATGCGGGTCGCGGTGAACGCGGCGCGCACGCGCATGAGCGCGGGCTGGTCGGCGGTCGCGACCACGACGACGGAGCGGGCGAGACCGTCGGGCCCGAGGTCGTCCTCGAGGAACTCCCTCACCTCGCGTCCGCGCTCGCCGATGAGGGCGATCACCGACACCTCCGCGGCGGTGCCGCGCGCGATCATCGACAGCAGCGACGACTTGCCGACCCCGGAACCGGCGAACAGCCCGATCCGCTGCCCCACACCGACGGTGGTCAGGGTGTCGAGCACCCGCACGCCGAGCGGCAGGGCGGTGCGGATGCGCGCACGGTCGAGTGCGGGAGGAGCGTCGGCGTCGACCGGCACCCGGTCGACCTGGCCGAGCGGTCCGCGGTCGTCGAGGGGCGCCCCCGTGGCGTCGAGCACACGCCCGAGCAGTGCGGGACCGGTCGGCACGAGCATCCGCCGTCGTGCCGTCGTCGCGGGGGTGCCGGCGACGAGCCCGTCGGTGCGGTCGAGCGGCATCGCGGTGATCGAGTCGCGGGCGACCGCGACGACCTCCGCCCGGAGCCCGTCGCCGAGGGTGACGAGGTCGCCGAGGCCGGCGGTGAGCCCGCGGATCTCGATGCCGAGACCGGCGACGGCGGCGACGGTCCCGCTGCGCAGCGGACGGGCCGCGTCGGTGACCCGGTCGAGCGCGGTCGGGCGGTGCAGCACGGCGGCGCTCACGATGCCGCCTCCGCGAGCGCGGCGCGGGCGCGCCGCAGGGCGGCGTCGATGCGCGCGTCGAGCAGCCCGTCGGCGAGCTCGACGACGACGTCGCCGGGCGCGAGGGCCGGGTCGGCGGCGATCGGATGCGCGGGGCCGGTGTCGACGGCCCTCACGAGGTCGCGGTCGGCGGGGTGCAGCCGCACGGCCACCACCTCCGCGGCGTCGAGACCGGTGAGGGCGTTCCGCAGGCGGTCGCGCACCGAGCCGGGGTGGTCGGTGAGCTCGCGGGCGAGCACCGCCTCGGCGAGCTCGATGGCCGCGGCGGTGAGAGAGGCGTCGACCGTGTGCAGCGCGGGCAGGGCGAGCGCTTCGACGCGGGCCCGCGCGGCGTCGAGCGCGGCGACCGCCCTCGCGACGGCCTCGCGACCCTGGCGTTCCCGGCGCTCGGCGTCGTCGGCGAGCCGTGCGCGTTCGGCCGCGAGCTCCCGATCCGCGGCGCGGCGACCGGTCGCGTACCCCTCCGCGTGCCCGCGGATGCGCGCCCGCTCGGCCACCGCATCCGTCTCGGCGTCGCGCAGCACGGGGTAGCTGACGGGGGCGAAGGCGGGCTCAGGCGACATACTCGTCCTCGTCGCCGCGCTGCACGGTGATCGCGCCGGTGGCCTCGAGTTCGCGGATCGCGCGGACGACCGCGCCGCGCGCGTCGTCGACCTCGGCCTTGCGCACCGGCCCGAGCATCGAGATCTCCTCGTCGAGCAGTTCGCGGTTGCGCTCGGACATATTGCCGCGCACCGCCTGCACGACCTGCTCGGCGGCGCCCTTGAGCGCCACGGCGAGCACGGCCGCGTCGATGCCGCGCAGCACCTGCTGCACGTCGCGGGATTCGAGCCGCACGATGTCGGCGAAGGTGAGCATGCGGGAGCGCACCTCGTCGGCGAGCGCCGGGTCGCGGGCGTCGAGCGCGGCGAGCAGCTCCCGCTCGGTCGCCGCGTCGGCGCGGTTGATGATGTCGACGAGGGGCTGCACTCCCCCGACGACGTCGAGGTTCTCGCGCGGCACGACGATCGCACGCGCCCGGTGCCGCAGCGTGTCGGCGACGACCGCCACCGCATCCGGGGAGGCGCTGCCCATCGTCGCGATCGACTGGGCGACGTCGGCACGCAACTCCGGATCCACCCGGGTGAGCACCGCGGAGGCGTGCGGGGCCGGCAGGTGGGCGAGTACGAGCGCGATCGTCTCCGGCAGCTCGCCGTCGAGCAGGGTCGACACCTGGGTGGGTTCGGCCGCCTCGAGGAACTCGAACGGGTTGCCGGCCATGGTCGAGGTGAGTCGGTCGAGCAGGCCCGCCGCGCGTTCGCTGCCGAACGACGCCTCGAGCAGTCCCGCGGCGACGTCACGGCCGCCGCGTGCCTGGCGCCGGCCGGAGAGCGCGCGTTCGTGGAACTCGGTGAGCGCGGCTTCCGCGGTCTCGACGTCGACCCGTCGCAGTCGCACGATCTCGGCGGTGATCTCCTCCGCCTCGCTCTCGGTGAACTGGCGCATCACCTCGGCCGCGCGGTCCTGGCTCATCTGCATGAGCACGAGGGCGGCCTTCTGGGTGCCGTTCAGCGCGGCGGTGCGGTCGCTCATACCGGCTGCCGGTCGTCCATGAGGTTGCGCAGGAACTCGGCGGTGCGCTCCGGACTCGCGCTCGCGAGCGCGTCGACGTCGGCGCGCACGCGGTCGATCGGTGTGGGCTCGAGCACGAGCGCCTCGGTCGGCGCGGTCGGCAGGGTCGGCATCGGCAGGGTGATGCCGGCGCTCTCGAGCTGCGCGGTCGTGTCGTCGACGAGCGGGTCGAGGGCGCCCGCGTCGAGCGGACCGAGGTCGGTCGCACGGCGCCGGGCCCGGCGCACGATCGCGATCACGGTGATGAGCAGCAGGATCGCGCCGAGCACGACGATGCCGGTGGTGATGAGGCTCGTGGTGGCCGCGCGCTCCTCCGCGGCTCGTTCCTCGGCGAGCGCGGCGGCGGCCTCGTCGGCGCCGGCGGTGGTGAACGGCACCGACTCGACGGTGACCGCGTCGCCGCGCTGGATGTCGATGCCCGCCGCGGCGACGACGAGATCCTGGATGCTCGCGGCGCTCACCCCGTCGAGCGCCTCTTCGTTGAGTGCGACGGAGACGGTCTGCCGGTCGATCGCTCCGGCGGGGATGTTGCGGGTCTCGGTCACCTTGTTGACCGCGTTGTTGCGGGTGGCGGAGTCGGAGGTGAACTCACCCTGCCCGTCGGCCCCGCCGGGCACGGCGATGTTGTCGGGTCCGAGCACCCCGGTCGCGCCGCCTCCCGCGCCGCCCGCGTAGTTCTCGCTCGTGGTCGACTCGTTGAGCACCGGGGCACCCTCCGGGGTCGTGAAGGTCTCCTCGACGCGTTGCGCGGTCTCGGCGCTCATGTCGGCCGTGACGACGACGGTCGCGTTGCCGGATCCGACGACCCGGTCGAGCATCGACTGCACCGACTCCTGCACCCGCTTCTCGTAGTCGCTCGCCTGCTGCGCCGCACCGCCCGCGGCGCCGACACCGACGGAGGAGAGCACCGTGCCCTCCGCGTCGACGACGGCGACGTTGTCGGGGTCGAGCCGGTCGACCGATGCCGAGGTGAGGTGCACGATCGCCTGCACCTGCTCGCTCGTGAGCGTGACGCCGCGCTCCGTGTCGACGAACACCGAGGCGGTGGGATCGGCTGCCTCCTCGACGAAGACCGTCTCCTCCGGGATGGCGAGCCGCACCGACGCGGTGCTCACGCCCTCGAGCGCCTCGATCGTGGTCGCGAGCTCGCCCTCGAGCGCCCGCTTGTAGGTGACCGACTGCTGGAACTCGCTCGAGGTGACACCCATCGAGTCGAGCAGCGCGTAGCCGCCCGTGTCGGCGCTGGGCAGCCCGGCCGACGCGGCCTGGAGGCGTTCCTGGTCGACCCGGTCGGCGGGCACCATGATCGTCGAGCCGCCGTCGGTGAGTTCGTACGGCACCCCGTCGGTGCGCAGCTGGTCGACGATCTCGCTCGCGTCGGAGGCGGCGAGACCGGAGAACAGGGGCGCGAACGCGGGGCGGGTGAGCCACGTGCCGAGCGCGATCCCGCCGAGTACGACCGCCGCGAGTCCGATGAGCGCGATGGTGCGCTGGGCGACGGTGAACTCACGCACCGCGTGGGCGAGCCGGCGGAAGACGCCGGTGACCTGCGCGGGCATCAGGCCTGCATCCGCATGATCTCGTTGAATGCCTCGACGCCCTTGTTGCGCACGGTGGCGACGAGTTCGAGGGTGACGGCAGAGCGCGTCGCGGCAATGGTCGCGTCGTGGATGTCGGTGAGGTCACCGGTCACGGCCTGCACGGCGAGCCGGTTGGATGCGGCCTGTTGGGCCTGCACCTCGTCGATCGCGCCGGCGAGCACGGCGCCGAAGTCCGGACCCGAGGTCGCTTGGGTGCCGCGCGTCGGCTGCACCGAGGTGACGGCGGCGGAGACGGCGGAGACGGCGTCGATGGGCATCAGGACCTCCCGATCTGCAGGGCGGCGAGGTAGGTCTCGCGGGCGCGGTCGACGACCGCGGCGTTCGCCTGGTATCCGCGCTGGGCGGTGATGAGCTGACCCATCTGCGCCGACATGTCGATGTCGGGGTAGCGCACGTAGCCCTCGGCGTCGGCGAGCGGGTGATCCGGTTCGTAGACGAGACGACCGGCGGCGTCGCCGTACGCGGCGCCGCTCACGTAGACGCCGCTCGTGCCCTCGCCTTCGGTGGCGATGACGTAGCGGGCGCGGAACGCCTCGTCGGCGCTCGCCCGCACGGTGTTGACGTTGGCGAGGTTGTCCGACACGGCGTCCAGCCATTTGCGGTGCACGGTGAGCGCCGTGCCGGCGATTCCGATGGCGTCGAAGGTCATCCGTTGCTCCTCATCGCGGTGCGGACGCTCGTGAACGATCCCTCGACCGCGCGGGCGGCGAACTGGTACCGCAGCACGGTGTCGATGTTCGAGAGCGTCTCGGTGTCGAGGTTGACGTTGTTGCCGTCGAGCCGGGTGGGCTCGAGCGACCGCTGGGTCGTGGGGGCGACGTCGCCGTCGCCGGCGCGCACCGACCGCGCGAGCGCGTCTTCGAACGCGACGCGCTTGGCGCGGTAGTTCGGGGTGTTGACGTTCGCGATGTTGTTCGCGATGGCGCGCTGACGCTCGGCGAGCCCGTCGAGGGCGCTCGTCAGCGCGGAGAGAGTGATCGAATCGAACACGAAGAAGCCCGTCCCAGTACGGTTTCCGGTCGGCCGATCCTTGGCCTGCTCGTCGAGCGATCCCTGCTCGCCGAGTGCTATCGACGAGGCGGTGGAGGCCGTTAGGAGGTGAGGGGGTTTCGCCCCGAACGGGGGGTCAGCCGCTCGTGTCGAGGTACACGGAGGCGCGCTCGTCGGTGGGCACGGCGCGCACGGCGGCGAGCTCCGCCGCGACGGACGAGCGCCGACCGGCCAGGTCGGCGGCGCGGGCGCGCTGCAGCGCGAGCACCGCCCTCGCGCGGTCGATGAGCTCGGGAGGCAGCGGTCCGAGGTCGGCCGGCGGATGCCAGTCCGCGGCCTCGGCGCTCAGCTCGTCACGGGCATCCGCTTCGAGCAGGTCGAGCACCTCCGCCCAGCCCGGTGCGTCACGCACTGTGCGGCACCGGGGCGGTCGACGGGGTGGCGGCGGCCTCGTGCCACGCCTGACGCAGGGGCTCGAGCAACGCGATGCACTCGCGGGTGCGGGCCGGATCCCGTTGCACGTTCGCCTCGACGAGACGCATGGCCACGTAGGTGTAGAGCGCCTGGAGCCCCGGTCCGCCCGACCAGAGGTCCGGGCGCAGCGAGGCGTGCAGCTCCGCGACGATGTCCTGGGCGTGCAGCAGTTGCGTGCTCGCGATGGCGTGGTCGCCGGCGTCCTGCGCGATCGCGGCACGCTCGAGGTCGAGCAGCAGCCGGTCGTAGAGCATCGTCAGCAGGCGGGCCGGCGTCGCCGAGAGCACGGCGTCGCGGGCGTAGGCGTTCCGCGCCGAGGCGAACGGGGTCAGGGTCACGATGAGCTCCGCGAGAAGGAGGGCAGGGTCGCCAGTTGCGACGAGAGCCAGGAGGACTGCGCGTTGAGGCTGCTCAACTGCACCTCGAGCGCGGCGTAGGTGCGCTCGAGCGTGGCGCGGCGTGAGGCGAGACGACGGTCCCAGTCGGAGATCTGAGCGGTGAGGTCGTCGGCGCGGCTCTGCTGCCCGGTGATCCGGCCCGTGAGGGTGCCCTCGTAGCGGTCGGAGATGCCCGACGCCGCCGTCTCCACCCGGCCGGCGATCGCCGTCAGCGCGGCCTCGGTGCCCTCCGGGTCGGCCGCGAGCGCCTTCGCGAACTTCTCCTCGTCGAAGTCGACCGTGCCGTCGCGGGTGATGGAGATGCCGATCGAGGAGGGCGAGATCCCGGCAACCGGCGAGGTCGCGGCCGAGACGAGCGCGTCCTTGATGGTGCGCACCGTGACGTCGCCGGTGAAGATGCTGCCGGCGGCCGACGTGCCCGTGGTCGACACGGCGGTCTTGCTCTTGATCGTGGCGAGGATGCCGCCGAGCGACTCCATGAGGCCGGCCGCGGCCTTCTTCGTGGCCGCCGGGTCCCCCGACACCGTGATCACGACCGGGTCGGGCTCGGGCTTGCTGAAGGTGACGTCGACGCCGGGCAGTAGCGACGTGAACGTGTTCGTCGACGATTCGACCGTCTGCTCGGCGGCGGTGCCCGCCCACAGCGTGACCGCCGCGTCGCGGGCGACGCTCACATGGGCGGCACCGGGCTGGGCGAAGAGGTCGGGTGCGGTGCCCGCCGTCACGGCCGCCTCGTCGCCGATGAAGACCTGGAACGCGGCGTCGTCGCCCGTGGTCTCGGAGGCGAACTGCAGCCGGTGGAGCGGCTCGCCGCCCGGTCCGCTGCCGGCGGCGACACGGGTGGCGGTCACGCCGATGTCGGCGGCGTTGACGGCCGCCGCGATGTCGGCGAGCGACGAGGAGGCGGCGGTGATCTTCGTCAGCGTGCCGTCGGCGGCGCGCACCGTGAGCACGGCCGGCTGCTCGGGGAACGTGCTCATCGCCGCGGTGACCGACACCTGCGACTGGGCGACCCGGTCGACGCGCACCGAGAGGGTGCCGACTCCGGCGGACGCCCCGACGGAGACGGTGGCGCTCGCGGCGGAACTGGTTCCGGTGAGCGAACCGGTCTTGCCGGGCAGGGCCTTCGCGTTCTCGGCGAGGGCGGCGATCTGCGTGTTGAGGGCGCGCAGCTCGGTGAGCAGGCGCTGGGTGCTCGAGGCGGCGTTCTTGAGCAGCTTCTGCGGTGTCGCCTCGATGTCCATGAGGGAATCGATGAGCTGCCCGGTCGGCAAGCTGCTCACCAGACCGTCGATGCCGAGGGCCATGGCTCATCCTCCTTCGCGTGGGTGGGTCGACCGGCGGCGGGCGCCGTTCAGCGCGCCGCCGCCGGTCGGATGGGTCAGCCGAGCAGCTGCAGCACGCCCTGCGGCAGCTGGTTCGCCTGCGCGAGCATCGCCGTGCCGGCCTGCGACAGGATGTTCGCGCGCGTGAACGACGACATCTCCTGCGCCATGTCGGTGTCGCGGATGCGGCTCTCCGACGCGGCCAGGTTCTCGGCGGTGACGTTGATCGACTTGATCGCGTACTCGAAGCGGTTCTGCTTCGCACCGAGGTCGGCGCGGATGCCCGAGACGGTCGCGATGGCCGCGTCGATCGCGGTCAGCGCGGTGTCCGAGCCGCCCGCGGCGGTGACGTCGAGCGCGTTGATGCCGAGGCCCGTCGCGTCCGTGTCGGTCGCGATCGCGACGGTGATCGCCTCGCCCGTGTTCGCCCCGACCTGGAAGTCACCGTCGAAGGTGCCGTCGAGCAGCGACTTCCCGTTGAACTTCGTCTGGTCGGAGATGCGGGTGACCTCGAGCGCGAGCTCGTCCATCTCGGTCTTGATCGCCGACAGCGCGTCGTCGTTCAGGCCACCGGTGTTACCGGCCTGCACCGACAGGTCGCGCATGCGCTGCAGGATCGAGTGGACCTCGTTGAGGGCGCCTTCCGCGGTCTGCACGACGGAGATGCCGTCCTGCGCGTTGCGGGCGGCGACCTTGAGCCCACCGACCTGCGCGCGCAGGCCCTCCGAGATCGAGAGGCCGGCGGCGTCGTCGCCGGCCCGGTTGATCCGGAAACCGCTCGAGAGCTTCTCGAGCGACTTGTTCAGGTCGTTCTGCGTGTTGGACAGGTTGCGGTACGCGTTGAGCGCGCCGACGTTGGTGTTGATCTGCATACCCATGTCGATTCCTCCATGATCCGGGTGATGTACACCGGCCCATCCATGGGCCGGCGATCCCTGCTATCGGTCGACGGCAGGGACGCGTTAGGAGCGCGGCGCGGATTCCTCTGCGACCGCGTCAGGACGCCTGGGTGCGGGCGTACTCCGCGCTGAGCGATTGCGCGGCGCGCGCACCGGAGTACTCCGCCAGGCGGGCGAGGTAGGCGGTGCGCCGCGAGGGAGCGACGCGGGAGTGGATCTCGGTCGGGGCGGCGTCGTCGTCGGCGAAGTGCGTGCCGATGCCGTCGCGCATGAGCCGCATCGCCTCGGAGCGCTGCTGCGAGATGGCGGAGTGGGTGGCGCCGAGTTCCTCGGCGAGCTCCTTCACCGTGCGGTCCTCGAAGTAGATCTGCTCGACGATGTACCGCATCCGCTCGGGCAGGGCCTCGACCGCGGCGCGCACGAAGCCGGTGCGTTCGGCTTCGACCACCGACTCCTCGGGCGTCGTGATCTCCGCCGCGACGGTGTCCGCGATCGTGGTGTCGAGGCTGGCGACCGTGCGGGACGCGTCGGCGAGGGCATCCGCGGCCTGCTGCCGGTCGATGCCGAGCGCCGAGGCGATCTCGTCGATCGTCGCGCTGCGGCCCAGGGAGGCGCTCAGCGCCTCCTGCGTCGCGAGGGTCTCCCGGATGCGCTTGCGCACCGTGCGGGTGGCCCAGTCGGCCGAGCGCATGTCGTCGGCGAAGGCGCCGATGATGCGCCGGCGGGCGAACGCGCCGAACGGCACGCCGAGCGACGGGTCGAACGAGTCGGCCGCGGTGATGAGCGCGAGGGCGCCCGCGGAGGCGAGGTCGTCGCGGGAGAGATGGGTCGCGCGCGACATGAGGTCGTTCACGAGGTAGCCGACGATCGGCAGGTTCTCGACGACGAGTCGGTTGCGCTCTTCGCGGTCCAACGGGTCCCCTTGTCGTTCGATGCAGCGGATGCGGTGCACTGGTGCGGCGAACGGGCATCTCGGGGCGCTCGGCGGGAATCCGCCTCGGGATGAACGCACCCGGGATCTCTCGGCGTGCCCAATGCTGGCGTGCCCGGGCGCTCGGCCGACAGTCCCCACAACTGGTCGCGTCCTCGACTGGCGACGGATGCTCAGCAAGCGGTACAGTTCGGCCTCCCCGCTCGCACGGGCTCCTAACGCGTGGTTCGGAGCGGCCGACAGTCTCCTGTGCTGGGCCGACCGGTCAGCGCCACCACCACAAGCGAGCGGGACACTCGGATGACCGACCTCAAGGAGCGTGCACACGTGGGAGCCCACGAACTGTCGACGCTGCTGTGGCGGGAGCGCGAACTGCTCGAGATGCTGTTGTTCAAGCTCGAGGAGGAGCAGCTCCTGCTCACGGCAGGCAAGAGCCGCTGGCTGCCTTTCGCCACCCGCGAGGTGGAGCAGGTGCTCGAACGGCTGCGCGCCGCCGGGCTCGAGCGTTCCGTCGAGGTGGCCGCCCTCGCCGACGAGTGGGGCACGAGCGACGACGCGACCCTGCGCGACATCATCTCCGGCGCCCCCGACGACGCGTGGCGCGAGGTGTTCACCGCCCACCTGGCAGCACTGACCGACCTCACCGCCCAGATCGCGGGCGTGCGCGATTCGAACGTGCAGTACCTGCGCGCGGCGGCGCGCAGCACGCAGGAGACCCTCGCCCGCCTGAATCCCGAGGCCGGAACCTACGACACCCGCGGCACCACCGCATCCGGCCCCTCGACCGCGCACCTGTTCGAGAAGGACCTCTGACCGATGGACACCACCCGATGAGCACGTTCGGCTCGCTCAACACCGCGTACACGGGCCTCGTCGCCGCCCGCAACAGCATCGACGTCGTCGGGCAGAACATCGTGAACTCGGGTTCGGCCGGCTACACCCGGCAGCGCGTCATCACCTCGGCGGTTCCCGGGGTCGACGGTGGGCTGCTCGGCTCCGGCTTCCGCGTGGGCCAAGGGGTCTCGGTCGACGGGATCGCGCGACTCGGCGACAGCATGCTGGACGGGCGGGTGCGCTTCACCGCGTCCGCCGCCGGCCACTGGTCGGTGCGCTCCACCGCCGCGAGCGCCGCCGAGGCGACGCTGCGGGAACCCGGCACGCAGGGCATCTCGCGCGCGCTGCAGGAGTTCTGGTCCGGCTGGCAGGGCGTCGCCAACCGCGCGGGCGACCCCGCGCCGGCGGGCGTGCTGCTCGAGAACGCGGCCACTCTCGCCGGCCGCATCGCGCAGGGATACACCGAGGTCGAGAACGAGTGGGCCTCGACCCGCACCGAGCTGTCGACCACCGTCGCCGAGGTGAACCAGGCCGCCGAGCAGATCGGGCTGCTCAACGAGCAGATCCGCCAGATCCGCGCCGGCGGCGGCACCGCGAACGAGCTGATCGACGCGCGCTCGACCCTCGCGACGAAACTCTCGGGGCTCACCGGAGCGACCGTCCGTGACCGCGGCGACGACATGATCGACGTCGTCGTCGACGGCAACTCCCTCGTGGCCGGCGACGTCGTGCGCCGCCTCGCCGCCGTCGGCTCCCCCGAACTCGCGGGAGCGGGCGCGGCCCCGGTGCGGGTGGAATGGGCGGACCGGCCCGGCGAGTCCGCCACGATCGACGGCGGGGAGATCGCCGGCTACCTCGCCGTGCTCGCCCCCGCGGCGGGCGGGTCGGGCGGGGTGCTCGCCGAGACCGCCGCCGCCTACGACGCTCTCGCCCTCGATCTCGCGACCCGCGTGAACGCCCTGCACACGACGGGCGCCGCCCCCGACGGCACCACGGGACACGACTTCTTCGCCCTCACCGCGGGCCTCCCCCCGGCGCGCGGTCTCACCGTCGTCCCGACCGACGTCGACGGCATCGCCGCCGGCACCCCCGGCACGGGCGGGGCGAACGGCGGGGTCGCCGACGCGATCGCCCAGCTCGCCGGCCCGGACGGCCCCGACGGACTGTGGTCGGATGCGGTCGTCGGCATCGGCGTCGTCGCGCGCACCGCGAAGCAGCAGAGCACCCTCGCCGGGCAGGCCGCGGCCGCCGCGGTGAAGGGGCAGCTCTCGCAGGCCTCCGTCGACCTCGACGAGGAGACGACCTCGCTCATCGCGTTCCAGCACGCCTACCAGGGCGCGGCTCGCGTCATGACCGCCGTCGACGAACTGCTCGACGTGCTCATCAACCGCACCGGTGTGGTGGGAAGGTGATCCGATGATCGGCCGCATCACGGGGCAGCTGCAGCTGAGCTCCGCCCAGCGCAACCTGCAGGTCGCCCTCGCCGAACTGACCCGGCTGAGCGATCAGGCGTCGAGCGGCAAGCTCATCTCGAAGCCCTCCGACGACCCCGCGGGCACCGCGGACTCGATGCAAGTGCGCGGGCAGATCGCCGCGAACGCGCAGTTCTCGCGCAACATCGCCGACGGCACCGGATGGCTCAACACGGTCGAGAGCGCCCTCAGCGCGACCACGGACATCCTCGTCAAGGTGCGCGACCTGACCGTGCAGGCCTCCAACTCCGGGTCGCTCTCGCCCGTCGCGCGGGAGGCCATCGCGGTCGAGCTCGAAGGGCTGCGCAGCGAGCTCTTCGCCCAGGCGAACACCGAATACCTCGGCCGCAGCGTCTTCGCCGGCAACTCGGATGAGGGCGTCGCCTTCCGGCCCGACCTGTCGTACACGGGCGTGGCCGGCAGCACGGTCGAACGCCGCGTCGACGCGACGAGCACCGTGCGGGTCGACGCGGACGGCGCAGCCGTGTACGGAACCGGCGCGACGTCGGCGTTCGCGCTCATCGACACGATCGTCGCGGACGTGCGCGGCGGCACCGCCGACGTGAGCGCCCACCTCGACTCGATCGACGCCCGGTTGCAGTCGGTGTGGGGCGAGCACACGGTGGTGGGCGCCCGCTACGCTCAACTCGAGCGCGCGAAGGGACTCACCATGGAGCAATCCGTCTCGCTCGAGGCCCAGCGCCTGAGCGTCGAAGACGTCGACCTGGGCAAGACCATCCTCGACCTCAAGATGCAGGAGGTCGCGTACCAGTCGGCCCTCGCGGTCACCTCCCGGGCCCTG